>NZ_JBNTJZ010000004.1:0-272251 GCF_051195115.1 Haloplanus sp. C73
AGTCAGAACTCTACGAGTTCTGACGACATCACGAAAGAGTGCGTTGCACTCTTTCGAACGACAGCGAGTCCCGGGAGCCGAGACGCCGGGGGCTTTCGAGGTGTTCCCAAATTCGGTCGCTTATCCGACCACTACTATCGCACTACGTCGGCGCCGACCGACCCGAACCGGTCGAGTTCGGCGCGCACCCGGTCGCCGGGCGTGATGCGATGGGCGCCGGGCGTCCCCGTCGAGATGACGTCGCCCGGTTCGAGCGTCATCACCTCGGAGTGGATGGCGACGAGTTCGCGCGGCGAGAAGTGCGTGTTGGCGACGGTGTTTCGCGCCCGAACCTCGTCGTTCACGACGGTCCGAACCTCGACGTCGTCGAGCGGTTCGTCCTCCTCGGGGACGGCGACGTGCGGGCCGAGGACGAGGAAGGTGTCGTAACTTTTCGACCGGGTGAGAAAACGCGGGTTTCGCTGGAGGACGTCCTCCGCGGTCATGTCGATAATCGGCGTGTAGCCGGCGATGACCGAGTCGGCGTCGGCGGCGCTCACGTTCCGACAGGTGCGCCCGATGACGACGCCGAGTTCCGCCTCGGCGGTGACGCGGTCGGACTGCTCAACCGGCGGGAGGCGAATCGGACCGCCCGGCCCCGTCGCCGCCGTCGCGGGCTTGAAGAAACTCGCCGGTTCGTCCGGCGGGTCTTCCGACAGGTCGGCGGCGTGTTCGGCGTAGTTGAGGCCGATACCGAATAGTTTCCCCGGCGACGACAGGAAAGGACCGAACGCGAGGCCGTCGCGCGAGACGGGGTCGGCCGTCGCCGCCGCGGGGCCGTCGAGGCCGCTCGCGGCCCGTGGGAGCGCGTCCCGAACGCTCGACGCGTCGGGGTAGACGGATTGGAGCGGGACGAAGCCCGAATCGTCGCCGAGAAGCGGTCGGCCGTCGGCGGTGCGAGCGAGATAGCGCATCAGCGCCCTCCCGGACGCCAGTGGTGTGTGGTGTCCATGCTTCGGGACGCGGTAGCGACGAGTATGAATGTCCGGGGATGGAGTCAGGTTTGGCTCTGATAGAACAGGACGACGATGGCCACCCCGACGAACACGTGAGGGATGACGATGAAGGGGCTGCCGCCGAGTGGCGGGAAGCCGAAGGCCAGATGGACGACGGGGTTCGCCGTCAGCGCGTACAGCACCAGCGCGATGCTGAGCAGTATCAGGCTCCGCGTGTATCGGTTCGGGAGGTTCCGATAGAGCGCGACGTAGGTCCACAGAAGCGCCACCAGCAGGACGAAGTTGAACGTCGTGACGAACACCTGCACGCGAGTGAGGAAGACGAAGACTTCGGGGACGTGCCCGGGCACGCCGGGGAAGTGGCTGACGGCGAGCATGGCGAGAAAGCCCAAGAGCAGTCCGATACCGGTCACGAGCGCCGTTCTGAGACGCGGGTTGGTGTCAGTCTCCATTGGTATCTAGCTCCGCCTGCTCGGCGATTTCCTCGAGAATGTCCAAGTTGTTCGTCATCTGGTCGGTCAGGAAGTACATCTTCCCGTAGTTGTCCCCCTGTGTCGTCACGATGTTGTTCTCTTCGAGCACTTCCAGATGGTGCTGAACCGTCTTGTAGTTGAGTTCGAGCGCCTCGGACAGTTGGTTCGTGTTCATGGGCCGGTCGTGGAGGGTCCGGACGATTCGAAGGCGGTTTTCGCCGCCTCTCGAACCGCCGATGAGCCACCACAACAACTGCCGCATTACCGTAGTCGGTGGCGAACGCGCGGAAATAGCTTCTGGTGTCTCGGAGGGTTGCCCCGCCCGCGCCATCCGCGGAGTGCCCGTCATCGTGGCTACCCCCGAAGCGCTTCGACGGGGCGGTCGTTCGCGGCCTTCCACGCCGGATAGAGTCCACTCAGGACGCTCGTCACGACGGCGAACAGGAACCCGTAGAGCAGGTACTGCGAACTCTGCCAGCCGAAGACGCCCGTCGGGTCGCCGGTGATGAGGCTGAACATGACGAGTCCGACGGCGAGCGAACACGCCGCTCCGACGGCCCCGCCGACGACGCCGAGAAACGCCGCCTCGGTGAGTATCATCCGGAGCACCTCGCCACGGCGGATACCGACGGCGCGGAGGACGCCTATCTCGCCGCGGCGCTCGATGGTGCTCATCAGCATGACGTTGAGTATCGCCACGCTCGCGACGACGAGCGAGATGGACCCGATACCGAGCAGAGCGAGTTGGAGCGTGTTCATGAAGGAGTTGATGTTCTCCTGTGCACCGGCGAAGGTGGTTACCTGTAGCTCCTGCTCTCCCTCTCGGCCCTGCTCGTTGAATCGGAGTGCGAGTTGGCCCGCAATCTCCTGTGCCGCGTCGCCGTCTTCGGCGATAATCGTCACCGTGTCGTAGTGTTGCTGGTCCCGAAGCCCGGAGACGGGGATGACGAGTTCGTTCCCGCCGCCGCCGAAGCCGCCGCTCGAATCGATGAGGCCGCGGATGCGGTAGAGTTGGCCGTCGTACTCGACTGGGTCGCCGACTTCGAGGCCGAGTTCCTGTGCCGTGCTGTTGCTGATGAGCGCGCCCGTCTCGAGGCGGTCGGGTGCCTCGCCGCTGGAGACGTCGTAGAGCGCGCTCGCCTGCGTCACCCCCGTCACGCTCACGTACGCCTCCCCGCTACGCGTTTCGAGTTCCGTGGTGTTCGTCTTCTGTGGGACGACCTGAGCGTCGGTAGCGATGCTCCGCATTTCCTCGACTTGGTCCTCGGTCACGCCGTCCTCGGTGCTGTCCTGCCCGGCGGAGACGGACACCTCGTCGGTGAGTCCGCCGAGATTCGACGTTGCCTGTTGCTGGATGGCGACGCCGGCCATGCCGAGGGAGGCGATGGCGACGACGCCGATGACGATGCCGAGCGCGGCCAGCCCGGTCCGCACGCGATTCCGGCCGAGGTTTCGCCACGCCATCAGCGCGCTCGGGAACCGGCGAAGGAGCTTCACGACTGAATCACCCCGTCGACGAGGCGGACGACGCGGTCCGCGTACGACTCCATCTGCTCGTCGTGCGTGACGGCGACGATGGCGATGTTCTCCTCCTCTTTCAGACGCGTCATCTCGTCGAGGATGGTCGCACCGGTCGCTTGGTCGAGATTCCCGGTCGGTTCGTCGGCGAGGAGGATGTCGGGCTCGTTGATGAGCGCGCGGGCGATGGCGACGCGCTGTTGCTGGCCGCCGGAGAGTTGTGATGGCGTGTGGGTGAGTCGGTCGCCGAGCCCGACCATCTGAAGCAGGGAGACGGCTCGCTCGTTGCGGTCGACGCTCCGGTCCCACATCGAGGGCAGTTCGACGTTCTCGACGGCGGTGAGCATCGGGAGCAGGTGGAAATCCTGAAAGACGAAGCCGAGCGACGACCGGCGCTCCTCGGTGAGTTCGTCCTCGTCGAAATCCGTCACGTCGCGGCCGTCGAGGCAGACGGTCCCCTCGGTCGGCGTATCGAGCAGGCCAATCATGTTGAGCATGGTACTCTTTCCGGACCCGGAGGGGCCGGTCACGAGCACCATCTCGCCTCGCTCGGCGTGGAAGTCGACGCCTTTCAGCGCCACGACCACCTCCTCGCCGCTCTGATACCGCTTGACGACGTCGGTGAGTTCGATGACGCTCATTGGCTGCGCCAGCGGTAGAGTCCGACGCCGACGAGGAGGAGCAACGCGACGACGGCGCCGATGGCCGTCATCGGAAGCCCCCCGCCGCCAGACTCGCCCTGCCCGCTCGGCGGGCCGTCGTCACTCGCTTCGGCGACCGGCCGTTGGACGCCGCCGGCGTTCGACGCCAACTCGATTTCTTGGACCGTCGTCACTCGCTCGCCGTCGACGATGTACGTGACCGTCACGGGAATCGAGTCGACGTTCGACTGGGTCGACGCCGAGAGTTCGAAGGTGCCGAACTCGCTGCCCTCGATTTCGCCGACGTAATACTGGCCGGTCGGCGCCGCCGGGTCCACGCGCTCCGTGCTGGCGACGCTGAGCAGGACGGATTCGGCGGCGGTGCTACCGAGGTTCGCGGCGTCGCCTTGGATGGTGACGCCGCCCGCGGTCGGTGACGACTCGACGCTGACGAGTCGAATCTCGCCCGAGACGGGCGACTGGCCGCGCAAGTGCGTCGAGTGAGTGTCGCCCGCCGCGGTGTACGTCGCGGTGTAGGTGACGTCGCCGTCGACGGCGCTCGGAATATCGAACGTCACCGACTCGTTCGAGTCGGGGTCGACGTCGCTCAGCAGGTTCCGAGCGACGACCGAGTCGTTCGCCGTCGCCGTGATTTCGACGTCGGTCAGGGGCGCGTTGCCGAAGTTCGTCAGGTCGAGTTTCGTGTCGCCGTCCGCCGTCGTCCGCGCCGACAGGTCGGCGCGAATCTCCGGCTCCTCGACTTCCATCTCCGTCGACGCCGTGGTGGTCCGCGTGACGCCCTCGCTGGTCGTGTACGTGACTTCGCCGGTGAGCGTCTGTGTGCCGACGTCGTCGAACGTCGCGTCGTACTGGAACGTGTGCTCCGAACCGCCATCGATTGATCCTCTGATTCGGTTCGGGTTGTCGACGCCGCTCCCGTTGAGGTCGAGTTGGACGCCGGTGACGGCCTCGCTGTCGCCGTTGGCGACCGTGACGTTGATGGGCGTCTCCGCGCCGGCGGCGGGGTCGGTGTCGTAGACCGTCGAGAACGCGAGCGAGACGCCGCTGGAGCGCTCGACGTCGACGTACACCGGTCGCTCGACGACGAAGACGCTCCCGCTGGGCGTGGTTCCGCGAAGGACGACGGTGAGTCGCTTCTCGCCCTCGCTATCGAACGACGCCGAGAAGGGAATTTCGAGTGAGTCACCGGGGCCGAGCGACCCGAGGTCGCCGGTCGTGCTCAGTTGAGTGAGGTCACTTCGCTGCAGGCTGGCTTCGGTAATCTCTGCGGCGCCGCTACTGCTCTCCGAGTTCTGCAACTCCGCCGTAATCGTGACCTGCTCGCCCGGTTCGGGCGTCTCCGGCGACACCGAGACGTTCCCGACGGTGACGTAGGCGTCGTCCGACTGGGCCGCCCCGATGGTCGCCATCGGGACTGCGAGACAACTCGCTACCAGCGTCACCGCGAGGACGACGGCCGAGAGTCGGGCCCGCGTCATGACTTCACTCCGCGCGTCGCCTCGTCATTTAGTACCATACGTCGAGATGCCGGAGTTTCACCCGCGCCGTGTCGGACTCGTCGCTCGCTCATGGACGTCCCCTGACCGTGGAGCGGTAAAGCAGATTGCCGAGGTTACACATCCGTGTGACACGAAAGAGGCCCAAATTCGACCCAACCGCGGGCTACGACCGCTCGATGCCGAAGACTCGCTCGTTGTTCGCCGCGTAGAGACCCCGCTCGCCCGCGACGACGGTTCCGACCGTGCTGTTCGTCTCTATCTGCCACCGGGGGGTGCCGTCGCGCGAGAACGCGTAGATGTGGTCGTCGTTCGACCCGGCGTACACCGCGTCGTCGGTCACTGCCGGCTCGTAGACGGTGCTGTTCTCGTCGGTGAACGACCAGCGCTCGGCGCCGTCCGTCCGGTCGAGGGCGACGAGCGTGCCGTGGTCGCGCCCGCTACAGCCGAGATAGACGGTGTCGCCGTGGACGACCGGGCTGGTCCCGCGTTTCGGCGACGGCGTGTCGACGTCCCACCGGACGCTCCCGTCCGAGCGGTTCAGGGCGAGAAGCCGTCCCCGCCGACCCGGGTCCGGCGACGTGGCCACGAACACGGTGTCGTCGGCGACGGTCGGGCTCCGCGTCTCCGTCTCCGTCTCGTACCGCCACCGGCGCTCGCCGTCGGCGTCGAACGCGGAGACGACGCCGTCGACGCGGTTGGTGAAGACGACGCCGTCGGGCGTCGCCGCGGGCGTCGTGAGACGCTCGCCCCCGGTGTCGGCGCGCCAGTCGATATCGCCGGTTGTCGCGTCGATAGCGAGGAGGTCGTCGGCGTTCGCGTACACCCGCCCGTCGCCGACGCCGACGCCCTGTCGCATCGGCGTGTCGACGGCCCACGCCCGCCCGCCGTCCGACCGCCGGAGCGCGCGGAGTGCGTCACAGCCGGGGACGTAGACTCGCTCGTCGTCGACGGCGATGTCGCTACCCAGACAGAGCCGTTGGTCGAAGTCGTCTTCCTCGTACGCCGTCGTCCACTGCGTACTTCCGTCGTCGGGCGACAGCGCGTACAGGGTGAGCCGACCCATCACGTACAGCACGCCGCCGTCGAGGACGGGCGCGCCGCGGACGTTCCGTTGCCAGCGAATCCGGTCTGCGGAGGGGCCGGACGAGCCGATACAACCGGCACCAGCGCCGACGAGGAGGACGCCGACGGACTGGAGGGTACTTCTGCGGGAGACCATACCCGACGAGACGTGGCATCCGAAAAGAACGTTTCTGGTTTCGGCCTTCGTTCGCCACACGGAGAACGCGAGTGCGGCGCCGAACAGCACCGCGTTGGGGAGGACGGAGTAGGTAGGGGCTTGGTCGTCAGATATCAGTCGAGCGGCCCTCGGTTACTTATCACGCTACTCTCAATCAAAGCCCGTCATGGTCGGGCTGCCGTTCGACGCGACTCGCATCCGTCTCGCTGCCCTCGCGGTGAGTGATGCGCTGTTGACCGCCGTTTCGTCTTCCCAGTGGACCAACCTATTCGACTGGCTCGCCAGTAGCACTGCCGTCGCCATCGTCACCGGAATACTCGCCGGAACGACGTCGGAAATCCGCATCCTCAGTCAAGTCACGGGGGTCGTATTTACCGCCTATCTCGCGTACGAACTCGTCCCACGACTGTTCTCCAACACCTTCGGACAGTGGCTGGAACAGCGCCCGGGAAGATTGCTCGCGACGGCTCTCGTCGTCGGCCTCGTCAAGACGCCATCTGGGAACTCTACCACCGGCATAATCGTTCTGATAGTGCTCGGGACGGCTGGGTTCGTCGCGTATTTCGTTGGTATGCAGGACGACCCGCTCGCGGGACCCGACGGCTACGCTCATCAAGTTGGTAAGGGAATCAAAGACATTCATCCCGGCGCGTCCTCGGATGAGGGGGACGAACTCGATATCGAATCGGACACGATTCGTAGTCGAGCGAACCGGTGGCTTCTGGTAACGCTCTTTGCCGCTGTGATGGTGGTTATGTGTGCGCTACTTGCCCTAATCCTGCTCGTCCTTGGATTGTTTTTCCCGCTTCTCGAACTCTCGGTGTTGGGGTGGACTGTACTAGCAGGGTTGATAGACATGAACGGCTCCAATCGGCTGCTATCTGTTGAAGAGAGCTTCTACAATCTCCTGTCAATAGCATTTCATCAGCCGCTAAAGGGCTTTCCGACGCTTTTACTGGTCGTCCTCGGCCTGTTCGCCTCGGCAATGCCGTATCTACTCGGATTCGGCGTCATTGCCATCCTCTCAGTCAACAACGTCGTTTATCTGCTGTCAACGGCTAGGGGGCTCGTTACATCGTTCATTTTGGTGGCGCTCGTTGTCGCCGGCGCGTACGGCATCTGGTTCTGGTTTCGTATCACGAAGCGGCTCACTGGGTTCCTGTCCGAGCGGACGGAAGAGTCGACATCCGAACTCCCAGTTTCGAGGCCAATCTTCGGGATTCTCCCCGGGCTTCTCCCGCTCGCGGTGCTCGCAGTTGCATTTCCGCTCATCGGGTTCGTATCCCACCAAACGCAGTCACAAGACCTCATTCCATTCAGAATCACCGTTGCTCTGGGGGCTGTGGTCGCAGTATCGATTGTCGTCCCCGCTCTCGTTGCGTACCGGACTCGAAGCCGGGGAGAGGTGTTACGGTCCACGCAGTCGGTGCGTAGAGACAACCGTGTCATTCCGGTCAGTTTCGTAACCCAGTACGGTGTGACCGCTGGACTGCTCTATGGAATTGCTATGTATGCGCCGATTAAGCAACAGGGACTTTCTGGACTCACCGCAGTAGACCGCAGCCTCCCCTTCGTCAACCGAGAGTTAGGTCTCATCGTGATTTTGATAGCTGGCCTGTTCTACTTCGACGAATTCCAGTCTTGGGTGGCCGGACTCGAACCGCGAACGGGCGCGCTCATGAGACTGCTGACCGGCACTGCCCTCTCCGGTTTCGTGCTACTTCTCCTGAGAGTTCAGGGCGGACTCACGCCGCTCGATATCGGCGTCTCGCTACTGTTTCTGCTCCTCAGCGCGTGGTTGGCGTGGCTGTCGCTGCGGTGAGATGCGACGCGACGACGAGAATTGTCCTAGTCCGCGCGGCTTGTAACAATACACAGCTCGCAAAATCCCGGCGGTCGACGGGTCGCTCGGACAGTCTATTCCTGCAGTCCGCCGAGGCTCGTCATCGGCGTCGCGCCGGCGACGATGGCACCCGTCGCGAGGAGCGCGGCCGACAGCACGACGAAGTCACCGCTCGGAGAGTAGCCGGCGAGTCCGGCACCCATCTGCACGATAAACACCGTCACGAAGAAGCTGAGAATCGCAAACGCCAGCATGACGATTGCCGCGACGATACCACTGGCTAACGCACCGAACGAATCGAGAAGTCCCATTAAATTACTGCCTCCTCTGATTGAGGGCGGACGACGCATAAGGGACTTGGGGCCGGCCTCCCTCAGAGCGGGAATCACGCCGCGAGCAGTCCGCCGAGTGTGACGAGCGCTCCCAGCCCGAGACAGACCGTCCAGAAGGGGAGTTCGTCGACGGTGCGTAACAGCAGGCCGATGGTCAGGTAGCCGACGACGGCGGCGACGCCGAGTGAGACGCCGGCGGCGAGCGTCCCGAGCGCCATCGTCGAGTCGGAGTAGGCGAGGAGGCCGCCGCCGACGGCGGCCGGAATCGACAGCAGAAAGGAGAGTCGGAACGACCGAGTCGCCTCGTGACCCCGAAGGAGTAGCGTCCCGGTCGTCATCCCGGACCGCGAGACGCCGGGCAGGATGGCGACGCCCTGAGCGACGCCGACGGCCACCGCGTCCAGCCAGTCCGGCTCCGTTCGAACGCCGGCGTCGCTCGCGGAGAGGTACTGGAACGCGCCGGTGAGGACGAGCAACACGCCGACGAGCGTGACGAGCGTCCCGCCGGCAATCGACGAGATGGACCTGACGAGGAACACGTACAGCGTCACGCCGACGAGGCCGGATACGAGCGACCCGAGGGCCAGAAACGTGACCGTCGCGTGGTCGCCGTCGAAGGCCGTCCCGGGGCGCCACGAGGGTAGGAGTGCGACGAGTGCCCGGAGTTCGCCGCGGTAGTACGCCGTTGCGGAGAGGGCCGTCCCGAGGTGGACGAAGAGGGCGAAGGCGACGACCTGTTCCGGCGATTCACCGAGCGCCGTGAGGACGAGCGCGACGTTGCCCTCGCTGGAGACGGGGAGCCATTCGAGGACGCCCTGCGTGACGCCGACGAGGATTGCGACGAGGAGCGAGCGGTCCAGCATCAGCGCGCTCGCGACATGAGAATCGACGCCGTGTCCGTCGCAACCTGCCAGAGCTGTCGGACGATAATCTTGGTGTCGAAGCGCAGCGACTGCTTCCGGATGTACGTCAGGTCACACTCCAGTTTGGCCGCCGGCGTCTCGCTCGATACGTCGTTGATTTGGGCCAGCCCCGTCAGCCCCGGTTTCACGAACCACCGCTTTTGCCACGTCCGAGTCTCCTCCAGCAAGAGCGTCTCCTCTTCGGTCCAAGCCGCGCGGGGACCGACGACGCTCATCTGGCCGCGGAGAATCGCCCACAACTGCGGTATCTCGTCGACGTGTGTACGCCGGAGGAGTCGCCCGAGAGGGGTGATGCGGTCCTCGTCCGCGCCGGGCGAGGCCGACTCGCTCTCGGGGAGCATCGTCCGGAACTTGTAGACGTGGAAGGTGTCGCCGAACAGCGCCGTCCGCTCCTGCTTGTAGAAGACCGGCCCCTCACCCGCCAGTTTGATAGCGAGCGCGACGGCGGCAAGTAGCGGCGCCGCACAGAGCAACGCGGCGCCGGCGAAACAGATGTCGAAGGCGCGCTTACAGAGGCGGTCCTGCAAGTCCCACGGGTGGAGGTCGATAGTCGAGTGGCCCGCTCCCTCCGGGATGTCTTCGGCGAGCAACACGCTGTCCCCGTGTTCGGCGGGCACGTCGACGTCGACGCCGTGTCGATAACACGTATCCAGCACGCCGAAGAACTCGCCGCGGTCGGTCCGGGGAAGCGCCGGCACGACCGTCCCGACGTCCGAGCGGGCCAGAATCTCGTCCAGCCGCGAGAGGCCGCCGAGATGCTCGTACTCGGAGAGGTCGGCTCCGATGCCCCCGTGACCGCCGTCGGTCCCGACGCGCTTTCCCGAGCGACTGCCGACGTCCGTCGAGGAGGCGTAGCCGGCGACGGGGCCCGACGCGTCCTGAATCGCCGTCTCGATGCGCACCGGGTCGTGGCCGACGACGAGCGTCCGGTCGTCGCCCGAGAGATACCGCTGCTGAAGCCAGACGAACCACGTCGGAAGCACGACCCCGAGACAGGCGACGGTAATCAGGAGCGCGGCCTGCGACAATCGGAACGGAACCCCGTAGTACCCCAGCGTCGCGAGCGCGAGAAAGACGAAGAGAAGCGAACGCACCGCCTGCGTCATCGTGTCGAGAATACGCTGGGAGCGTGGCCGGTACAGCGGTTGCATCGCGACGGCGGTCACGACGACGGCCAGCGCGAGCGCTGCCGGTGAGAAGCCGCCGGTCTGAATCGTCGCGAGCGAACCGGCGAGACAGGTCGCAAGCACCGTCCCGGCAAAGCCCAGCGTGCGATACACGCGTTTCCGACGCATCATCAGTTGTGACTTGCTGGATTTAGGCTAACCTAAAATAAAAAGGTGTAGGTTCCGTCCTCGGCGGCCTACTCGACGGTCACACTCTTGGCAAGGTTTCGGGGCTTATCTATCGACCGGTCGAGACCGAGCGCGGTGTAGTACGCGACTAACTGGAGTTGGACGTTCGCGAGGACGGCCGCGATTCGGGGCTCCGCGGCTGGCACGTCCAACACGGCGTCGGCGTAGCGCGCCACGTCGGTGCGGCCGTCGGTCACGGCGACGATGGGTGCGCCCCGCGATTTGACCTCCTTTATCGTGTTCACCGTCTTCTGGGCCGACGGGCCCGACCCAGTCACCACCGCGACGACCGGCGTTCGCTCCGAGACGAGCGCGAGGGGGCCGTGTTTCAACTCGCCCGCGGCGAAGCCCTCGGCGTGTTTGTAGGTTATCTCCTTGAACTTCAGCGCCCCCTCCAGCGCGACCGGTCGGTTGTAGCCGCGGCCGACGAAGAAGAAGGCGTCTCTGTCGTGGTACGCGTCGACGACGTCGCGCGCCGCGGAGTCGTCTAACACCTGCTGGACCTGTTGCGGGAGCGCCCGTAGCTTCGACGCGCCGCCCCACCGACGCTCCTGCGAGCGGAGATGTTCCGCGAGGAGGTTCAGCGCGACCAGTTGCGAGGAGAAGGTCTTCGAGGCGGCGACGGCGATTTCCGGGCCGGCGCGGATGGGAAGGAGGGTGTCACACTCGCGGGCCGCCGTCGACCCGACGACGTTCGTCACGGCGAGCGTGGCGGCGCCCTTGGATTCGGCGGCCCGGAGCGCGTTCAGGGTGTCTGCCGTCTCGCCGCTCTGCGTGACGCCGACGACGAGCGTCTCCGCGTCCATCGGTGGCGGGGCGAGGGCGTACTCGCTGGCGAGGTCGGCGCGGGCGGGGATGCCCATGTCGCGGAGGAGTTGTGCGCCGTAGAGCGACGCGTGATACGACGTGCCACACGCGACGAAATGGACGCGCTCCGGCCGGTCGAGGCCGGCGAGGGCGTCGACCTCGACCGTGTCGGCGAGGTCGTCGGTGCGACCCCGGAGACACTGCCGAAGCGCCCGCGGTTGCTCGTTGATTTCTTTCAGCATGAAGTGGTCGTAGCCGCTGCGCCCGGTCTGTTCCGGCTCCCAATCTGCGGTTCGAACGGTCTTCGAGACGGGGTCGCCGCCGTCCGTGACCTCCCAATCGTCCGGACGGAGGACGGCGAGTTCGCCGTCGTCGAGGAAGACGACGTCGCGGGTCCGGTCGAGGAAGGCGGGGATGTCGCTGGCGACGTAGTGGGCGTCGTCGCCGATGCCGAGGACGACCGGCATGTCGTTGCGGACGGCAAACAGCGCCTCGACTCCCCCGACGACTATCGTGAGGGCGTAACTCCCCTCCAGCCGGTCGACGGCGGTACGGACCGCGTCCCGCGGCGCGTGGCCGTCAGCGAGCGCCGCCGCGACGAGGTGGGGGACGACTTCCGAGTCCGTGTCGCTGGTGAAGGTGACGCCGTCGGCCCGGAGTTCGTCGCGGAGCGCGTCCGCGTTCTCGATGATGCCATTGTGGACGACTGCCACGCGGCCGCGTTCGTCGGTGTGTGGGTGGGCGTTCGCGTCCGACGGCGCGCCGTGGGTGCTCCAGCGGGTGTGCCCGATGCCCAGCGCCGAACCGGGGAGGTCGGTGTCAGCGAGGTGGTCGCGCAGGTTCGTGAGTTCGCCCTCGCGTTTCTCGACGGCGAGCGAGGGGCCGCCCAGCGCGATACCCGTCGAGTCGTAGCCCCGGTATTCGAGGTTCGAGAGGCCGCTCAGCAGGGTCTCAGTCGTGCGGTCGGTGCCGATACAGCCGATGATTCCACACATCAGTTGCGAACCTGCGTCCCCGTGTCGACGTTCGTCGTGACGGTGCTTCCGGGTGCAATCTCCGCGTTGGGGCCGACGAGCGTCCCCGGCGAGATGGTGACGCCCCCGCCGACGTGGGCGCGGTCGGAGACCACCACGCCCAGCGGGCAGTCCTCGTAGACGTCGGTGCCGATGCGGACGGTCGATGGCCCGCCGAGAAGCGTCGCGCCGGGGCCGACCGTCGCGCCCTCGGCGACGACCGTATCGGCGAGCGTGGCGTTCGCGCCGACGGTGGCGTCGGCTTCGACGAGCGACCCGCGCACGACGGCGCTCGACCCGACGCTCGCGTTCCGCCCGACGGCGGTGTTGGGGCCGACGACGGCTCCGGGTTCGACCACCGCGTCGTCGCTGAGGGCGACGGGCGGGCGAAGCGTCGCGTCGGGATGGACGGTGGCCGACGAGGCGACGTAGACGCCGGGGTCGCGCTCCGTCAACCGGACCGACCCGCGGCGAAGGACCTGCGTCGTGACCGCCAAGAGATGCCACGGATAAGTGAGTCCCTCCCACACGCCGGCGGTCTGGACGCCGCGGACGCTGTTGCCCGACGCCACGTGACGCGCTATCGCGTCGGTGAGTCTGAGTTCGCCGTCGACCCGCTCCGTCGATTCGAGCGTCTCGAAGATGGAGGGGCCGAGCGCGTAGACGCCGCGGTTGAGCAGGCCGTAGTCGGTGTGGGTGGGGTCTTCGGTGAGTTCGACGACCCGGTCGCCGTCAAGGCGAACCACGCCGCACTCGCCCGCGTGGTCGTTCTCGAAGACGGCGAGGGTGGCGACCGTTCCCATCGCGTGTGTCCCGACGACGGACTGCACCGTGTCGGCACTCACCAGTTCGTCGCCGTTGACGACGACGAAATCCCCGTCGATGGCCGCGCGGGCCTGAAGGACTGCGTGGCCCGTCCCAAGCTGTTTCGACTGTTCGTGATATACCAGTTCGGTGTCGCGGTAGGTAGAGCCGAAGTGATTCTGAACGCGTTCGCGCTCGTAGCCGACGACGACGTGGAGTTCCGTCATCCCGGCGTCGACGAGGGCGTCGAAGACGTAGGACAGGATGGGGCGGGTCCCCGCCGAGAGCATCGGCTTCGGGCGGTTCTCGGTGAGCGGTCGCAGGCGCTCGCCCTCCCCCGCGGCCAAAACGACCGCCGTGTCGATGGCCATCGCGCCCTGCGCAGCCGAATCGTGAGCGTTATCGCTCATCAAAACCTCCAAAGGACCGAGACACGTATCGGAACGCGTGGACCGGGGCGCCCCCGGAGCGCCGTCGGGGGGGCGTCCGGAGACGGCGGTCGGTCCCGAAATTCATTGTGTATTCCAAATCCTGCAGGATATAAAAGTTTTTAGGCTCGCCTAAAGAAACGATGGTATGGACAGACGAGATTCGGAGCGGCGCGGGTTGTCTCTCGGTCGACGTCGTGATTTTCTAAAGGGCGCTGGCTCTGTTGCCGGACTGGCTGCGGTCGCTGGCTGTAGCGGCATCCTCGGCGGCGGTGGCGACTCCGGGTCCGGCTACTCGCCGGGCGAGATTCCGGAGCCGAAGACGTACGCTGTCGAGGACCTGTACAACATGGAGGAGTGGCGGGGCGACAACTCCCTCATGCAGGAGCGACCGGACGAGTACACGGGCCTGTCAGTGCTCGACCTTCCGGACCTCCGCGGGGAACTGACGGTGTATCTCGGCGGCGGGGAGGGTGGTCTCTACGTCGACGCGATGAAGCGGATTCAGAACCTCTATCAGAACTTCACGGTCAACGTCCGCACCGCCTCCTCCTCGCAGTTGGCGAACACGATTATCGAGGAGGCGACGGCCGGTCAGAGCCCGGCCGACATCTTCTGGGCCATCGACGCCGGCTCGGTCGGTATCGTCGCCCAGAACGACGCGGCCCACCCGCTTCCGGAGCACGTCACGCAGTCGATTCCCGACACCTACCACCCGACCGACGACTGGATAGGCATCATGGGTCGCGCGCGAAGCGTCCCGTACAACACGGACACGTTCGACGAGAGCGACATCCCGACCGAAGTCGCCTCGTTCCCCGAGACGCCCGCCTTCGAGGACGCGATGGGCTGGGCGCCGACCTACGGCGCCTTCCAGTCGTTCATCACGGCGATGCGCGTGCTCAGGGGTCGCGAGACGACGCGCCAGTGGCTCGAAGGCATGCAGGACCACGGCGTCGAAACCTACGGCAACGAGTTCCAAGTCGCCAACGCCGTCGCCAGCGGCGAACTCCGCGCCGGCTTCTCGAATCACTACTACTCGCGGCTGGTGTACCGGGAGCGCCCCGACGCACCCCTCGAACTCGCGTTCACGCAGAACGACGCGGGCGCGCTCGTCAACTGCTCGGCCGCCGAGATTATTCGCAACACTCAAAACCCTGAACTGGCTGGTGACTTCATACATCACTTGCTCTCCATCGAAGTTCAGGAGTTCCTCGGCACGCGAGGCTACGGCTACCCCCTCCTCCCGAGCGTCCCCCCGATTGGAGACCTGCCGACCATCGACGAACTCAACCCGCCGGAGCTCAACCTCGCGGAACTGGCCGACGTCGAACCGACGCTCGAGCTACTCCGTGAGGTCGGCGCCCTCTAGCTATGGACCGTCTCACGAGATTTCTCGAATCGCTTCGCCGCCGTGACGCCACTCCGGATTCGGAGTCGTCGACGGGGCTGATACTGCTGAGCGGGGCCGTCGCCGCCGCGGTGCTCTCACCCATCATCTGGCTCGTCTTGCGCGTCCTGCAGGTCGACACCAACTACGCCGTGTCGCTGCTGACGCGGCCGACGACCGTCGAGATTCTTCTCACGAGCATCGCGCTCGTCGTCGCGGTGACCGGCGCCTCGATACTCCTCGGGGTGCCGACCGCGTTTCTGACCGTCCGGACCGACCTCCCGTTCCCGCGATTCTGGACCATCACCATCGCCCTCCCGCTCGTCATCCCGAGCTATCTGGGGGCCTTCACCTACATCTCCGCCTTCGGCCCGCGCGGCTACGTCGCAGACGCGCTCGCGTCGGTCGGCATCCAGTCGCTCCCCTCCATATACGGGTTCTGGGGGACGACGCTCGTGCTCACCCTCTACACCTTTCCGTACGTCTTCATCACGACACGGGCGTCACTACTCTCGTTCGACGAGACGCTCATCGAGGCGGCCCGAACTCTCGAACGGCCGCGCTGGGACGTGTTCCGCCGGGTCCTGCTCCCCCAACTCGTCCCCGGCATCGCGTCGGGCGCGCTCTTGGTCGCGCTGTATGCGCTCTCCGATTTCGGCACGCCATCGCTACTTCGGCTCGACGTGTTCACCCGCGCGATATACGTCGAATACAACGCCTTCGGGCGCGAGGTGGCGGCGATGCTTTCCATGCAGTTGCTCGCCATCACCGCCGTCATCCTCGCGATTCAGTCGCGCGCCGGCGACACGACACAGGGCGCGTACGTCGGGACGGGCGCGAACGTCGGCGACGACGCCAAACTCTCGCTGGGGCTGTGGACGGCGCCCGCGCTCGCGTTCTGTGGCCTCATCGTCACGCTCTGTCTCGCGGTGCCGCTCGGCGTACTGGCCGTGTGGTTCCTCCGCGGGTCCGCGAGCGCCGGCCGCTCCCAGTTCGTCTTCCAGTGGGAGTACGCCATCAACTCCGTCACGGTATCCGTCGCCGCGGCCGTCGTCTGTGCCATCGCCGCCCTCCCGGTGGCCTATCTCGCCGCGAGACACCGCTCGCGGGTTTCGGAACTGTTCGACCGGGCGACGTACATCGGCTACGCGATGCCGGGTATCGTCCTCGGCCTCGCACTCGTCTTCTTCGGCGTCTCCTACGAGTCGGTGGTTCGGTCGCTGACCGATATCGTCTCGGTGGCCCAGTATCTCCCCAATCTCTACCAGACGCTACCGCTCTTGATTTTCGCGTACGTCGTCCGATTCCTCCCGCAGGCCGTCGGGTCGACCCGGTCGTCGGTGCTCCGGGTGGACCGCCACCTCACCGAGGCGGCGCGCCTCCTCGGCCGGTCGCCCGCCCAGTCGTTCCGCGAAGTGACGCTCCCGCTCATCGCACCGGGCGTCTTCGCGGGCGCCGCACTGGTCTTTCTCACGACCATGAAGGAGTTGCCGGCGACGCTCCTGCTCCAGCCAACGGGCTTCGACACGCTCGTCACCTACATCTGGAACATCCGCGAATCCGGGAGTTACGGCTCCGCCGCCGTCCCGGCGTTCGTGCTCATCGTCGTCTCCGGCCTCTCGATGGTCGTCATACTCTCACAGGAGGATTAACCCATGTCACACCACAGCCAACTCGACCAGTCGCTCGAATCGTCCGCGGAATCGATGACGGACCCCGCACCGAGCCCCGACCCCGAGTCGTCAGTGCTACAACTTCGAGGACTGGAGAAGTCCTACGCCACCGAAACCGCCGTCCGAGACCTGTCGCTCTCGGTCGGCGACGGCGAGATTCTGGCGCTTTTGGGCCCCTCGGGCTGCGGGAAGACCACGACCCTGCGCCTCATCGGCGGCCTCGAACGCCCCGATTCGGGAACCGTCGCGCTCGACGGACAGACGCTCGCCGACGGTACGGTCGACACCTTCGTCCCCCCACAGGACCGCGGCATCGGGCTGGTGTTCCAGAACTTCGCGCTCTTCCCGCACATGACCGCGGCGGAGAACGTCGCCTTCGGGCTGGCCGACCGGAGCGAGGCAGAGCGGGAACGGCGGGTCGACGAACTGCTCGAACTCGTGGGGTTGAGCGACCACGCCGACCACTACCCCGACGAACTCTCTGGCGGCCAGAAACAGCGCATCGCCCTCGCGCGCTCGCTCGCGCCCGAACCGGAGGTGCTTCTCCTCGACGAACCGCTCTCGAATCTCGATATTCGCCTTCGTGTCTCGATGCGAGAGGAGATTCGCGACATCATTCAGGAGACGGGCGTGACGGCGGTGTGGGTCACTCACGACCAAGAGGAGGCGATGTCCGTCGCGGACCGAATCGGCGTGATGCACGACGGCCACCTCCAGCAGATTGGAACCCCCGAATCCATCTTCGCCCGCCCGGCGTCACGCTTCGTCGCCTCCTTCCTCGGACAGGCCGGCTTCCTCTCGGCGCGGGTCGAGGGCGACACGCTCGTGACCGACATCGGCCCGATAGACGTCGACCGACTCACGGACTTCGACGCCGCGGAGGGCGCGACGGTCGACGTCCTCGTCCGGCCGGACGACCTTCGGGCGACGCCCACCAACGACGAAGAGGCCGACGGGCGAATCGTCCGCCGTCAGTATCAGGGACCGGCCTTCGTCTACCGCGTCGAAACCGCGGGCGGCGACACCGTCCACTGCCTCCACAATCACACCGAGCGCTTCGAAGTGGGCGAGGCCGTCGACGTCGAGTTCATCGCCGATCACCCGCTCTCTTGGTATCCGGGCGCGTAGACGGCGTCGCGTCGGCGCGCACGGAGATACCCCGCGGTTCTGGCCCACTTCTGAACGCAGGCGAGGCCGTACCAGAGCGGGCGCTCCACCGCGCTCCCCGACGCATCAAGCGAGTCGAGAAAGCCGACGGGGTTCACCGGCAGGTAGTTCCGCGGGTTCGTCGGCGCCCGAACCTCGAACCGGTCGCCGTGAAAGCGCCGAATCTGCTCGCGCCCGTGTCCGATGCGGACGTTCTGTGCGAGGACGGCTCGGAGCGTCGAGCGTGCCGGGTGATACATCGGTATCTCCGGCTCGTAGGTCAACTCGAACCCCGCTTCGCTGGCCCGGCGCCCGAACTCCAAGTCGCCGTTCGAGACGAGACGGGCGTCGAAGTCGCCGATTTCGTCCAGCAGTCGTCTGTGAACGACGAGACAGCACGTGGGCGCGAAGCCAGCCTCGGTGACGTATTTCTCGACGGGGAAGCCAGTCGCGCGCCGGTATCGCGCCACGGTGCTGTCGTCGCCGACGAGTTCGACGCGACACCCCATGTACGACCGGTCGCCCATCCGCTCCGTAATCGCGGCCACGTAGTCGTCTTCGACCCACATGTCGGCGTCGACGAACCCGATGACGTCGCCGTCGGCGGCGTCGATGCCCGCGTTCCGCGCGGCGTAGGAACTTTGAATCTCGTCCTCGACGACGCGACGCACCCGGTCTGTCGTCGCGAACTCGCGGGCCACGCGCGCCGTGTCGTCCGTCGAGCCGTTGTCCGCGATGACGATTTCGTAGTCCGTCGCCGTCTGGTCCAACAGGGATTCGACGGTGGTCGTCAGCCCCTCGGGGTCGTTGTAGACGGGGACGACGACGCTCGTCGTCATACGAGACGCTCGGCCAGCGGGGTTTCGAGGACGGTTATCAGGCGATACAGCTCCTCTCCGACGTGTATCTCGCCCGCGCAGTGCCGGCGGTGCATCGAGAACGCCGCGTCGGCGTCCAGACACGGAATCGCGCGCATCGTCTCGGCGTTGGATTCCAGCGACCGCTCGACGAAGTCCGTGCGGCGAACCACCTCGTTCTTGTCCTGCCACGGCCCGTCGGTCCGATAGGAGGCCGGGCCGAGTTTGTCCAACTGATTCGACACCCGTTTGCCGACGGCGTGGGCGGCCTTCGGATAGGAGACGGGGAGTCGACTCGACGCGTGTGGCAGCCGAGCGAGGGCGGGGCTGAGCGCCTCGATTCCGTCGTGGACGATATCGCGACGGAGCCGATACTTCAGCGGCATCGAGAGATGCAGGTCGACCAGCCGCCGGTCGAGGAAGGGATTTCGGGTCGGCGCAATCTGCAGGGCGCTGTAGAGGTCGAATCCGATGCCGTTGGTAACGGGAAACAGCGAGCGATGGAGCGCCAGTTGCGACAGCGACTCGTAGGTGACGCCGTGGAAGTCGACCCGGCCGTTGGCTTCCTCGGCGATGTTCGACCGAAGCACGTCGGCATACGACGACCCGGTGAGATACGACGGCTGTCGGGTCTCTCCGGACCCGACCTGTGACTCGACGAACGAATCGAGACTCGTCGGGAAGTCGGTGAGCGGTGGGAACAGCGTCGCGTCGAAGGGCAGCGAAATCTCGTGCTGGGGCACGCTCCACGCCCCGAAGAGGTCGTCGCTGTACAGGCCGGTCAACAGGGCGTCGACGTCGCCAGCGATGGTGTCGGCGAAGCCGAGTGCATGGCCGGTGTGGAACGCGCCGATGAACTCCATAATCGGCGCGGCACGCTTCAAGAGCGTGGCGTGGTAGTCGGGGCCACGGTCGAGGCGTTCGAAGGGGGCGTCGGCGGCGGCCGCCACCCGGCGCGCCGTCTCGGATTCGCGGGTCTGCCCGTCGGCCAAGTGGTACGTCCGGAGCGGCGACTCGGCCGCGGCCAGCACTGCGCGGGAGTCGCTCCCGCCGCTCAACAGCAGGCCGCAGTCGCCGCCGGTTCGGTCCGCGACAGCACGCTCGAAGCGCTCGGCGAACTCCCGGACGAAGTAGGAAAACGGCTTGTCGACCGGCTGGTACTGGGGTCGCCAGTACCGGTGGTAGTCGGTCGCACCGGTGTCGACGTCGTAGGTCATGGTCGTCGCCGGCGGCACCTGCGCGATGCCGTCGACGGGCGTCTTCGTGCCGAAAGTCCGGCGCGCGTAGAGATACTCCGAGAGGTAGTCGTCGTCGAACGCGAACTCCGTCACCTCGGGCACCGTCTGGACGTTCGTCGAGAACGCGAGGCCGTCGGCACCGCTCGCGACGTAGAGCGGGCGGGCGCCGAGGCGGTCGATGAAAAACGTCGCCTGCCCGTCGCCGGGGTGGTAGATGCAGCCGACGAACTCGCCGTCGAGTAGAGAGACGAAGTCCATGCCGTAGTCGTCGTACGCCGACGCACACGTCTCGGCGGTCCGCGCGGGGTCGACCGAGCTCCGACTCGCGCCGTCGGTGATGCTGTACACCTCGCCCCAGACCCAGACGAGCGAGCCGTCGGCCGTCTCGACCGGTTGCTCGCTCGCTTCCTCGGCGTGGAACGCGCCGTGAACGGCGGCAGTCGCGTCCCGGTACGCCGTCTCCGACTCGCCGGCTACCGTCGCCGGCACCGTCTCGGGGTCGTAGTTGGGTGCGCCGCTGCCGACGACGCCCGACAGCCCGACCATCAGTCGGAGTTTCTCGCTTCCGGCGGCGACTCGGCCGGCCACCGACCGCCGCGCTCAGCGACGAACTCGCTGGTCTTGAAGCTCTGGAACGTGTCGGCGTGGCTCGTATCGTAGACGTCCCGCCCGGCGACCTGATTGAAGATGACGGCGTTGCGGTGTGCGCCCAGTCCGAGGTCGGGCGCGTTGATGCCGTGGGTGTGTAGCTCCGCGTTCTGGACGAATATCCGCCCGTCGAGGTCCGTCCGGAGCCGGAAGTCCTCGGTTATCGAGAGCCGGTCGCGGCCGTCGCGGTGGATGTCCTCTTCCAACGGCGAGAGGAAGGGCGGGTCCTCCCGACTGTATCCCGTTGCCAGCACGACGGTGTCGGTGTCGTGGACGAACCGCCGCTCCTCCTCCTGTTGCTCACAGAGGAGGGCGTACCCGCCCGCGTCGTTCCCGCCCATCTCCACGACTTCCGTGGCGGCAATCATGCCCACGTCGGGGTCGTTCGCGCCGATAGAGCGCTCGTAGAGCGTGTCGTAAATCTTCGCACTGGTTGTCTCGTCGATGCCCTTGTAGAGGAGGTCCTGGTCGCCGAGGAGTTCGTCCTTCCGCGACTGGTCGAGGTCGTAGAAGTAGTCGGTGTACTCGGGCGTGTACACCATGTGCCCGAGTTTGCCGTCGACCATCTGGAAAAAGCCCGGCGACCGGGTTATCCAGTCGAGGCTGTAGTCGTTCCCGCCCTGCCGTTCGAGGAGGTCCTGAAAGACTTCGGCGGCGCTCTGGCCGGAGCCGACGACGGTGACGGAGTCCGAGGCCAGACACTGCTCGCGGTGGTTCAGGTAGGAGGCCGAGTGAAACACCTCGCGGCTGAGGTGGTTCTCGAACTGCTCGGGGATGTTCGGCTTGGTGCCGATGCCGACGACGACGTTCTCGGCGGTGGCGGTCTGGCGCTGGCCCGTGCTGGGGTCGACGGATTCGACTTCGAACACGCCGTCGTTCTCGTCGATGTCCGTGACGCGGCGGTCGAACTGAAGCGAGTCGAGCGAGTCGGCGACCCACCGGCAGTAGTCGTTGTACTCTCGGCGCGGGATGAAAAACTCCTCGTAGAAGTAGAAGTCGTAGAGCCGGCTCCGCTCGTGGAGGTAGTTGAGGAAGGTGTAGCGGCTCGTCGGGTCGACCATCGTGACGAGGTCCGCGAAGAAGGGGACTTCGAGCGTCGTCCCCTCGATGAGCGTCCCCTCGTGCCAGTTGAACTCGGGTTTCTGTTCGAGGAACGTGGCGTCGATATCGCCGGGCGCCTCGTCGGCGAGCGCCGCCAGCCCGAGGTTGAAGGGGCCGAGGCCGATGCCGAGCAGGTCGTAGTCGGTGTCGGTCATGCGCGCTCACCCGACGTGCGCTCGCGGAACAGCAACTGCCCCGTCTTGTCCGGGAACGCTATCTCGCCCTGTCGCTCGAAGCCACACTTCTCGAAGACGTGAATCGCCCGCTCGTTCCGCGCGTCGGGCTCCGTGACGATACGGTCAGTTTCGGGGTGTTGGAACTGGAACTCGACCATCGCCCGCAGCAGCGGCGCCGCATAACCCTGTCCGAGATACTCCGTCGGGCCGATGAGGAGGTGAATCCCTTGGTCGGCCGGGTCGGCGTCGTAGTGGTCCGCAACCCGGTCCTCGGCGGCCCAGTACGACTCCCAGTAGCTCATCGGCGTGTGGTCGAGATAGCCGATATAAAGGGTTTGATGCGGGTTCGCCGCCCGCTCGCGAATCGTCTCGTGGACCTGCGGCAGCGGGTCGTTCTGCTCCCAGTAGGGCAGGACGTGCTCGCTGTTCAGCCACGTGTGCAGGCGCCCGAGGTCACGGTCGGGGTCGACCTCCCGAAAGCCAATCGACTTGCCGAGGTCCTCGTCGTACGTGTAGAAGCTGTAGTCGGCGCTTACCGCTTCCCTGTGGCCCGTCATCGGTCGCGCGACGCAACGGCCCTGCCCCGTCCGAGTCGGTCGGACGTGCGTCTCGAAGCATCGAGGAAATTGAGTGTGGCGCTCGAAATCATACGAATCTCTGTTACTGCTTATTTTTTAGGGAAGCCTTAAAATTCTTCCCTCTCGGTCTGCGGGGTTCGACCCCCACGTCAAACCGAGAGCGCCGTCACCGTTCCTCGAACGCGTATCGTGCCGAAATCGAGGGTCACGGTCGCCCCCTCGCGGAGCGGTCGCCCGTGGAACAGGACCGAGTCGTCGGTCGTTCGCGTCCGCAGTTCGACCGCGAGCGTGACGGTCTGGTTCCGCGGATGCTCTCGCTCGTAGATGTTCCCGCTCTCGCTGGTGAGGACGACCGACGTCGGAGCGCGTTCGACGTCGGTTATCGTCGCCGTCGTCGTCTCTCCGCGCCGTTCCCTCATACCAACTTCGATACCGTCCGCGACGGCCGGGTCGACGTTGCGAACGACGACTGTCGCGACCGTCGTGCCCCGTTCGCCCGGCGGCGAGGAACTCCCCCACCGCTCGACCGTCCCCGAAAAGGCGTAGCGCGAGGTTCTGAAGTCGACGGCCTCACCCAATCGGACCGGGGTCGACCCGAAGTACGTGGTCCCTGAGCGGTTGATAGTCCGGACCCGTAGTCCGACGAAATCGGTTCGGGCCGTCCCGTTGCCGACCGGAGGTATCACCGTCTCCGCCACCGTCGCGACCGAGCGCCCGCCGATTCGGTAGGTATCCCCGGCGTCCACGGCGTCCCGAGTCGCGGCCGGGAGACTCGTCGAGACGAGAATCGGTAGCGTCCCCGTATCGAGCGTCGTCCCCGCCTCGTCGACGCGCAGAACCTCGCCGCTCACGTCGTACGCCGCCGTCGAGATGTCGAAGTCGTCGCCCCGAGTCAGTTCGTCGCCGGCGTACTCGAA
Source organism: Haloplanus sp. C73 (assembly GCF_051195115.1). Taxonomy (NCBI): domain Archaea; kingdom Methanobacteriati; phylum Methanobacteriota; class Halobacteria; order Halobacteriales; family Haloferacaceae; genus Haloplanus; species Haloplanus sp. C73. Next base: position 23,617 of record NZ_JBNTJZ010000004.1, read on the forward strand.
GGTCGAGTCCCCGTGGAGTTGGCCGTCGACCCGGACCCGGACGACGACCGAGGCGTTTCCGTCCGCGGCGGGGCCGACGTACGTGTCGGTAATCGTGACCCCGCCGGCCGCATCGCCGTCGGCGATGCGCTCGGCGACGGCCGGCGACTGCTGTCCGAGGTCGACCGTCGCGTACCGCGTCGCCGACTCGCCACCGCCGTCGTCGTCGGTCGGCGAGTAGAGGGCAAACGCCCCCGCGCCGACGACGACGATAGCGAGGAGGACGACTGCGGCGTCGACGACGTTGATGCGCCCGAACAGGCGACCGTCCTCGTCGATGAGCGTCATGGTGAGAGTCCGATAGCGAGAAGCACTTTGCGACCAATTCCGGCAGGCGGGACTAATCCTTTTCGTAAATGCGTGTGCTTATATTGGCCCCAGCGCACCGTTCGAGTAGAAAGACGGTTCATGCCCGATTCAGACCCTCCAGCCGCAACGAGACGGCAGAAACTCGACGCGATTGTCGACGTCATCAGATACAATCCACGGCTCACGGGCGGCATCATCGCCCTCGGCGTCGTCGCCGCGACGTTGGAAGGCGTCGGGCTGAGTTTCATCCTCCCCATCATCGAACTGGTGCAGTCGGACGGGAGCGCCGCCAGCGGCGCCGCCGGCGTGTTCGTGACCGCCTACCAGTGGGTGGGGGTGCCGCTCACGCTCGGCACCGCCGTCCTCGGCGTCGCCGTCGTCATGACGACACGCTTCACCGCGAGCTTTCTCGTCGCGTGGTTTCGCGAAGCGCTGCGGACCTACTACATCAGAGACCTCCAGACCGAGGCTTTCGCCAACGCCTTCGAGACGAAAATCTCCTACTTCGACCGCGAGGGGTCGGACGACGTCCTGAACGCCATCATCACGCAGGCGTTCAACGCGGGCCGAGTCATCGAGAACGTCGTCCTCTTTTTCGAGCAGTCGCTGCTGGCGCTTGCCTACGGTGTCATCGCGCTCGTCATCTCGCCGATGCTCACGGTGGTGACGGCGCTCACCCTTGGCGGCGCCACCTACCTCTCGCGCTACGCCGTCCACTCCGGCTACGACGTGGGCGAAGCCGTCGCCGAGGCGAACGAGCGGCGGCAGGAGGCCGCACAGGCCGGCACGAAGGGGATGCGCGACATCCGCCTGTTCGGCATCGCGGACGAACTCTACGCCGACTTCTGTGACGCCGTCGAGCAGTACACGAGCGCCCGCATCACGCGCCGCCGCAACGAGGCGCTCATCTCCAACTTCTACCAACTCGTCGTCGCCGTCTCCGTGTTCGGCCTCATCTACCTCTCCCTGTCCCTTGCCCAGTTGAGCCTGAGCCACCTCGGGCTCTTTCTGTTCGCGATGTTCCGACTCGGCCCGAAGGCGAGCCGCGCCAACGAGTTGATTTATCAAATCGAGAACGACCTCCCGCATCTCGTCCGCACGCGAGAGTTCACCGACGAGTTGGCGGCCAACACGGAGCCGACGGGAGGGAGCGAACCCGCCCCGGAGTCGGTCGAGTCGCTGGTGGCGGAGAACCTGCGGTTTTCCTACGACGGCGAGACGCCGGTACTCCGCGGCATCGACTTCGAGGCCGAGCGCGGCGAGTTCGTCGCGTTCGTCGGGCAGTCGGGCGCCGGGAAATCGACCATCGTCTCGCTACTCTCGCGGATGTACGAACCCACCGGCGGCGAAATCCGGGCGAACGGCACGCCCATCCACGAGATGGACATCGACGCGTGGCGGGACCACGTCGCCGTCGTCCGACAGGACCCCTACGTGTTCAACGACACGCTCCGATACAACCTCACCGTCGGTAACCGCGACGCCTCCGAGAAAGAGCTGGAACGCATCTGCGAAATCGCGCGCGTCGACGAGTTCCTCGACGACCTGCCCGAGGGCTACGACACCCACCTCGGCGACGAGGGCGTCCGGCTCTCGGGCGGCCAGCGCCAGCGGGTGGCGCTCGCCCGTGCCTTGCTCGACGACGCCGACGTACTCGTCCTCGACGAGGCGACGAGCGACCTCGACTCGAATCTCGAACGCGAGGTGCAGTACGCCATCGAGACGATGGAGCGTGACTACATCATCGTCACCATCGCCCACCGCCTCTCGACGGTCAAAAACGCCGACCGCATCTACACGCTCGAAGACGGCCGAGTCTCGGAGACGGGCGACCACGCGGAACTGCTCGAACGAGACGGGACGTACGCGGACCTGTACGCGATTCAGACGCGGGGCTAGAGACACCGCTCGTACAGCCGCTCGAACTGCGGCATCACGGCGTCCGCGCGATAGTCGCGCGCCTTCTCGCGCGCCTGCGCCGACAGCCGCGGCAAGGCCCCCGACGCGACGAGGTCCGTAATCGTCTCGGCAAACGCCTCGACGGAGCCATCGGTCGTTCGCCCGCCGTCGCCGACGATGGAGGCCACGCTCCCCACGTCGCTGGCGACGACCGGCGTCCCCGTCGCCAGCGCTTCGAGAAACACCCGGCCGAAGGGTTCGTCCCACCGACCCGGGTAGAGGAAGATATCGTGGGCGGCGAACAGGTCCGGGAGGTCCGCGTTCGGCACCCACCCCGTGAACGAGACGGCGTCGGCGAGCCCCATCGACTGCGCTCGCGCCTCCAGTTCCGACCGGTCGCCGCCGTCGCCGACGATTGTCAGCCGGAACGCCGACTCGGAGCGACGGTTCAGGGCATCGAGAATCGGGAGGAGGCGGTCGACGCCCTTGTGTTCGGCGAGTGAGCCGACGTAGAGCAGGTCGTAGGGGGGCGCGAAGTCGCTCTCGTGGGGCCGGTCGAAGCGCTCGTCGAGGAGGTTCGGAACCACCGTCATGCGGTCGCTCGGGAACCCGAAGTCGGCGTACGTGGCTTTCAAGTGGGGAGAGAGGACGTGATAGCCGTCGATGTCGTCTGCCACCGCCTCGCCGCGGCGAACCAGTTCCAGATAGCCGAGTCGGCTCGCGGCGCGATAGGGGGCGCTGTACTCGTCGTGCCCGCCGCTGGTGGCGAGGGAGCACGCCGTACACTTGGCGAGGCCGTTGCTCGAACACGGCTCGCGGTCCATGTACCGGAGGTCGTTTTTCGGGCAGATGGCGCCGTAGGCGTTGATGGTGACGACTGTCGCCGCGTCGAGTGCCGACATCGCTCCGCCGAGGACGGGCATGGCGTTCATGACGTAGCTGTGGACGATATCGTAGTCGTCGAACTCGCCGTCGTCGACCCGCGCCCGCAACGCGTCGTTCAACTGGAATCCCGTGTGGTACGGCGGGCCGGACAGGTCGAGCGCGCGGACTGAGATGTCGGTGTCGAGTCCGTCGGCCGGTTGCTCGCGACAGAAGACCGTCACGTCGTGGCCCCGCTCCGCGAGTTCGAAGACGATGCGAGAGGCGCTGTGGGTCGCGCCGGTTCCCTCGCTCTGGAGGGCGGTCGGGTGGACGAACGCAACGGCGAGCGGGTCGGTCATTCGGCGTAGCCGAGGTTTCGCAGGCGCTCGGAGACGACATCGGAGTCCATCTCGGCGGCCGGTTCGGCGTCGCCGCGAGTGATAGACCGCCGCGACTCGCCTTCGACCACCAGCCACGGCACGTCGACGAGTTCGTCGGTGTAGATGCCCCGCGGGTGCCCCCACTCGCGGAACGGAATCGGCGTGGCTCGCTCGCCGACCATGTTCCCGTGGTCGCCGGTCACGACAGTCTTGCCGTCGAGGGCGTCTACGAGCGTCTCGACGTGTGGCAGGACGTAGTCGAGGTTCTCGTCGTAGAGTCGCCAGAGTTCGTCTCGGTCGATATCGAGCGTGCCCAGCAGTCGCTGGTGCCAGACGTTCTCTCGCTCGTCGCCGGTGCCGTCGAGATGCCCCTCGTCGAACCCCGTGTCCGCGTTCACGAAGGGGTAATGCGGCTGCATGAAGTGGACGACGAGCCGTTTGTTCGGATACTGCTCCGCCGCGCGCTCGGCGTATTCGACCATCGTCTCGGGGAGGACGGTCCCGTGGTCGTCGTCCCAGCCGTCCTCGCGCCAGACGTCGACGACGGCGTGAAACGCGGGCTGTATCGACTCGCGGTGTTGGTGAAGTTGGGGGTTCGCCGTCACGTACACCGTGTCGGTGAGGTCACGGCCGGCGACGTTCGCGCGGAGGAACTCGACGGTGGTCGACCCGCGCGAGCGTCGGCGTTCGAGCCGACCCGGGAGGTCCGCGCGCCGCTCGAACATATCGTAGCGACAGGCGTCGAGGACGACGAGGGTGTCCCAGTCCGCGGCGAACACGTCCACCCCTTCGGGGTTGTAGTCGCGCGTGCCGAACCGCCGATGAAACAGGCGATTGACACCCCGGAGAAAGAGGACCGGGTTGTTCAGCGCGCGGGCCAGTCGGGAGCGAGCCTCCATCGGCCGAGCCTTCACGGGAGGCGAAATTCAGTCTTTCGTTGAACGGAAAGCTATTACTCCGAACCCCGGTTTTCCGGTGGTATGCACGTTCTGGCGGCGACGAACAACCTCTATCCCGACCCGCAGGCAACCGGCTCCGGCCGGTACAACTACGAGGTCGGACGCCGCCTCGCAGAGCGCGGCCACCGCGTCTCGGTCGTCACGAGACAGCGCGGGGAGACGCCGACGCGAGAGACCGTCGCGGGGATGGACGTGTACCGATACGAGGCGTCGACTCCCCGCCTTCCGCGGACGTTTCGGGCGATTCGACGACACGTGGACGCCGCCGAGACGGCGGCGCCGATAGACCTGCTGAGCCTCCACGGCGCGCTGAGTTCGTTCGGCGTCGACAGGGCCGTTCCGAGCGACCGACCGCGAATCTACACCCTCCACGGCCTATGGGCCGTCGAGTACGCACAGCGGGCGTCGGGCGGCCCCCTGTCGAAACCGTGGCACTGGCTGAACCGTCGCCTCCGCCATCGAATCGAGGGAACGACCATCGCCCACAGCGACCGGGTGGTCGTCCTGAGCGAGTACATGCGTGACCGCCTCGAACGCGCCCACCCCGACGCGCCGTCGAGTGTCGTCGTCCCCGGCGGCGCCGACACCGAGCGGTTCCGACCCGAGGCGGCGCGGGACGCGGCCGTGTTCGACACCGCGGGGACGAACTTCCTGACGGTCCGGCGACTCACGCCGCGGATGGGCCTCGAAACACTGCTCGATGCCTTCGCGTCGGTCGTCGAACGGGCGCCGGACGCCCACCTCTACGTCGGCGGGGACGGCCCGCTCCGCGACGACTTGCAGTCACGGGCGGCGCGGCTCGGCATCGCCGCGAACGTGACCTTTCTCGGCTACGTCCCGGAGGATGACCTCGCCGCGGCCTACGCCGGGGCCGACGTGTTCGTTCTGCCGACGCTGGAGTTGGAGGGGTTCGGTCTCGTCACGACCGAGGCGCTGGCGTCGGGGACACCGGTCATCGGCACGCGAGCGGGGGCGACGCCGGAGATTCTGGGCAGACTCGAAACCCGTCCCGGCGTTCCCGAACCCCTCCTCGTCGAACCGGGCGATGCCGACGAACTCGCGGCGCGGATGCTCGCGTGGCACGCCCTGTCGCCCTCGGTGCGAGCGGCGGCCGGCGAGGCCTGTCGGGACTACGTGCTGGACGCGGGCTACACGTGGGAGGCCGTCACCGACCGTATCGAGGCGCTGTTCGAACGCCACGTGACGTGAACGTTATTTGCGCGGGCGGCGTGGACGCGGTATGGGCATCGTCCGGGCCGTCCGCGACTCGCGGCTCTATCGCGGGCTCTGCACCCTCCAGCGCTGGGCCGAACACAGCGTCGTCGTCGCCACACTCGGCGACGGGCGCGTGTTGAAGGCGCTTATCGCGCTGTTCGTGGTGGGGAGCGTGCTCTCCGTCCTCGCCTCGAATCTGGGCGCGGGACTCAAGTTCCTGAGTTTTCTGCTGGTGTTTGCCGTCCTCGGCTCGGCGACGAAGCGGCGGCTGGACTAGACGTTCTGGTGGACCGGGTACGCGAGGAGGACGGCGACGGCGAGCGCCGTCCACGTGACGATGTCGGGCGCGGTGGGGATGCGAGCGGCCACGGCCCGGGTTTCGGCGTGCTCGCGGACGAGCGGCGCCGTTCGGATGATGGCATAGCCCGAGAGGACGGCCGCCGGCACGACGCTCGCGATGACGTAGTGAATCCACGTCGAGGAGGTGAGGACGGTAAAGAGCGCGACGGGGAACGCCAGCCACCAGAGGAGAAACAGCGACTCGTCGCGTGCCGCGCCGTGACGGGCGTCGACGGCCGCGAAGTACGCGCCGGCGGCCGTCGAGATGACGAAGGGGCCGAGATAGACCGGAAAGCGAACGACGTAGAAGGGGTTGAAGGGGCCGATGGTGGAGTAGGTCTGTCCGTGAAGCGGTTCGTGGCCGGTGCCGAGGCGGCCGAGAAACTGCTCGGACACCATCTGACGGAGATACGTCTCCGGGTACGACGCCAGCGCGTACAGGTTCCACGGGAGCGCCGTCGCCAGCGCCGCGGCGACACCGCCGAGGACGCCCTCGCGCCCCGTTCGGAGCGTTCGGAGGAGAACGGGGAGCGCGAGGAGGAGATACAGACCCGCCGCGGCCTGTTTGGACATGACGGCGAGGCCACCGGCAACGCCCGCGTACCAGAGGTAGCGCGGCGACGCTCGGGAGCGATAGCCGAACCAGACGAACAGCGTCCCGAACAGCAGGAGGAAGATGTCCGTCGTTGCGGTCCGACCACCGTTGCCGTACCAGAATATCGCGGGCATCGTCAGAAAGACCAGTCCGGCGGCGAGGCCGGTCCGGTCGTCGTAGAACGTCCTCGCGATACGGACGACGACGACGGCACACGCCGCCGTCGCGACGACGGAGGGGACCCGAACGGCGGCGGGCGTCGCCCCCAGAACGTCGATACTGAGCGCCTGCAGCCAGAAGACAAGCGGCGGTTTCTCCAGAAAAACCGTCCCCGAGATGATGTCGGTCGTCCCGGTGTAGACGGGGATGAGCCAGTGGCCGTCGCGTGCCATCTCACGCGCGACGGAGAAGTATATCGCCTCGTCCGTCGAGAGTGGGAAGGAAAGTTTCGGGAGATAGCCGACCAGACAGGCCAGAAACACGGCCGTCTCGGGGAGGCAGTCTCGCAGGGAGAGCGGCGCCATGGTCGCCGTCGCCCTCCGACGGTACTAAACGGTTCGTTCTCGGCGACGGCCCGCAGTCACTCGTTCTCAGCGTGCGCGTCGAAGCCGGAGCGTGAGCGCCGCTCGGTGGCGAACGCCGACCCCACTCGGCGGTAGAGCGCCCGATACCACCGCTCGAAGACGGGGGCGCTGAAGACACAGAGCAGGAACACGAAGATGCCCCGGTGGCGAACGGTCGTCCCGAAGTTGGCGTCGACGAGGCCGTAGCCGACGATGCCGGCCACGTAGAACACCCCGAGCGTCAGCGCCACGACGGACTGGTGCCGTCGCTGGCGGAGCGAGACGGCTCCTGTCACCGTAATGACGACGAGCAGTGGCAGGGACAGCACCGCCAGCACGTCGAACGCCGAACTCACGTGGAGGGGGAAGGGCGCGAACTGGAAGTAGAGCGCACGAATCGGAGCGGCGAGAGCCACGTCCAGCCACGAGTCGTAGGCCATCCCGTCGAGATACGCGGCGCTTCCCGTGGCGCGATACTGGAGGCGACGGTTGAGGCTGTCGACCGGAAACACCGTCGCGAACAGCCCCAGTCCGACGAGCCCCGCCGGGACTGCCGCCGCCACCAGCGCGCGAATCGACAGCCCGTCCCGACCGGCGGTCAGCGCGACGACGCCGCCGGCGAGCGCCGCCACCAGTGCGATGAAGGCGAGTTCTTCGCGGAGCATGAACAGCGCGCCCCACAGCGGCACGGCCGACACCCCGGCCCAGTAGTCCCGCTCGTCGAAGGTGCGGACGACGAGCGCGAGCAACCATACCGCAAGCAGCGTCGACAGCGCGTCACGCATCGGCAGCGAGGCAAACAGGAAGGGAAGCGGGAAAAAGAGTATCGCGAGGACGAGGCCGTCCGTCGATTCGAGGTCGGGGTAGAGCCGGCGCGCAACCTCCGCGAGCGGAATTGGCGTCAACACGGCGAGGAGGCCGTTGACGATAGAGAGCGTCGTCGTGTCGGCGCCGAAGACGGCGTAGACGAGCGCCTGAAACGTGGCGAAGGCGTCGACGGCGGAGGTGGGGTCGGTCGCGCCACCGGCGAGGATGCGGAGCGCGTTCGTGTGAAAGAGCGCGATGTCCCACTCGTAGGGGAGCACGGGGAGGACGCCCACCGAGAAGGCGATGTGGCCCACGAGCGCGAGGCCGCCGGCGTAGCGATACGTCGTCGAATAGGGCCGGCTCAGGAGGGCAAAGAGGAGACAGACCGAGGCGGCCGCGAGCAGCATAGAGGGGGTTGCAGACAGCGAGTCAAATACCTGCGGGTCACGCTTCATCGAGCGTCTCCCGGTACACGCGCCGGGTGTCGCGGAGCATCCGCTCGCTGGTGAACCGGTCGCGGACGCGGCGCTGAGCGGCCACCGAGTACCGCTCGTAGCGCTCGGGGTCGTCGAGGAGGGCGTCGATGGCGTCGGCGAGGGCGTCGGGGTCGCCGGGCGCGACGGTCCGACCCGTCTCTCCGTCGACGCTGACGTAGGGGACGCCCGTCGGGAGTGCGGTGTTGACCACCGGAAGCCCGTGTTGCATGGCTTCGAGTTGTACGATGCCGAACGACTCGTTGGCGCTGACGGAAGGCAGGACGAACACGTCCGCCGTCCGATACAGGTGTTCGAGACGCTCCTCGGAGACGAAGCCCTCGAAGGTGACTCTGTCGGCGACGCCCTCGCGTTCCGCCTGCCGTTCGAGCGCCGGTCGCTCGGGGCCGCGGCCGACGACCGAGAGCCGTCCGTCCACGTCCCCCATCGCCGAGACGAGGGTGTCGACACCCTTGAACGGGACGAGTCGCCCGACGAACAGGACGTGGCGGTCGGTGGGGCGTCGGGGCGTAATCGGGTCGTCGTCGGTGTCGACGCCGAGCGGAATCACCGTCGTCTTGTCGGCGAAGGGTCTGATTCGGTCGCACTCGTCGCGCATATTCGGCGACGTGACGAGTACGCGACGCGCGTCGTCGAGAAAGCGGTTCAGAATCGGCTCGTACGGGTAGACGATTGGGCCTTTGTCGATGATGTCGTCGTGAAAGGTCGCGACGTGTGGCGTGTCGGGCCGGACGAGAGCGTGACTCGCCGGCCCGACGGGGAAGGGGAGGTGATAGTGTGCGAGGTCGGCCCACGCGAGTTGCTGGCGGAGGCGCAGGGGGAAAGTGGGTGCGAGCGGCGTCGACTTGACGTCGCCAAGATTCCCGGCGCGAACCACTCTCACGCCGTCCACCTCGTCGACGCTCCCCCGGCCCCGCTCTGCGGTCGTCAGCACCCGGAACTCGACGCCGTCGATGCCGGTGACCAGCCGTCTGACGACGTTCTCGATACCGCCGGTAAAGGGGTGGTAATGCTTGCAGACGTGGAGGACGCGAATCGGGTCGTGGGGCATACTGCCTACTCGGGCCGCCGCGTCGACGCGACTCCCTGCAGATGCGTCTCTCGTCCTCGACAGAGGGCCGGTTCTCGCGTGGCGACCAGCATACGGAGCGAGTCGAAATCCCCACGCTTAACGTTTAGGTATTCCTAAAACGTCGTAGTGGCAGCCGTTCAGACGACTCCGGTCGACGGCCGCGCGTCATGAGCTACTCGTGGGCGTTGCTCTCGCGGTGGTCGACGCGGGACCGGCTGGCAGTCCTCGTGATAGCCGTGACGGCGGCGTTTCTCGTCGGCGCCGTCGTCGTCCTGCTCGCCGTGTCCGGCCAGACGACGGCGATGGCGGGCGACCACGGCGCCGACACCGCCGTCAGCCTCACGACGACTCCCGAGGCGGCCGTCGAAGACGGCACGGCGTTCCCGCTAGCGACGGTGAGGGTCGACGGCGAGCGTCGGACGGTCGTCGGTGTTCCAGAGGACGCCGAATACGACCCGCCGGATACGCCCGCCGGCTCGCCGGCCGGTGAGACGGTCACGCTGGTCGGCGAGCGCACGACGATATCGACGACGCTGACGCCGGCGACCGGGCAGACGCCGTTCCCGGACCGGTGGCTAGTGACCGACGCCGCGACGGCCGAGCGGCTGGGTTCCGAGCGCGCGCTCGTCTTCCGGGACGCGGCGTCGCCCGTTCCGGCCGAGGGCGCGCCGCTCTCGGGCGTCCTCGCTTTCTTCCTCGTCGGCACCCGGCAGATGCTCGGGGTGCTGGGCGTGGTCTGTGCCGGCGTCGCAGTCTTGGTCGGCGTCGTCGTCTTCAGCGTGACCCGGATGACCGTCCGCGAGCGCCGGGACACGTTCGCCGTGTTGCGCGCGACGGGCGCCTCCGCACGCCGCGTGAGACTGCTCGTCGCCGCCCGGGCCGGCCTCCTCACGCTCTGTGGCGTTGCCATCGGCTACGCCGTCGGCCTCGTCGTTCCGAACGCGGCCGCGACGGCGGCCGTGACGCTCGGCCTGCCCGTCGGCTTACCCCTCCAACTCGACGGGGAGGCCGCCGCACTCGTGACCGTGATACTCGCGGGACTGGTCGCTGTCGGCGTCGGCGCGGGCGCGCTCGCCGCCCGGTCGGTGGTCCGAGGGGCGCCGCTCGATGCAGGCGAGAAATCGGCGTGGACTCCGCCCGGCGGCCCCGAGTTCCTGTCGATGGAGACTGTCGTACCGACGCTGTCGACGCTGTCGGTGTTCGTCGCGTTCGTCCTCGTCGTCGCCGCGTTGGGTGGCGTCTTGGGCGGGCTCAGCGGCGGCGGCGCGGGCGGGATGGTCGTCGAACCCGGCGCCGTCCACCCCGTCGACAGCCACGTGCCAGTGGCCTACGCGTCGGAGTTCCGCCGCACCGGCGCCGCGGCGAGCCCGGAAATCCTCCTGTTTCTCGCTTACGACGGCCGCGCCGTGCCCGCTCGCGGCGTCGACTTCGAGGCGTATCGGTCGGTGTCCGACGCGCGAGTCGTCGCCGGTCGAGCGCCGAACGCGACGGACGAAGCCGTCGTCGGCGCGGGGCTGGCTCGAACGCTCGGCGTCGCTCCCGGCGACGAACTCGCGCTCGGGGGAAGCACGACGACGACCGTAGCGACCGTCGAAATCGTCGGCACGTTCGAGGCGAGCGGCGCGGCCGACGACCATCTGCTCGTGTCGCTCCCGCTCGCCCGGCATCTGGAAGACGTCCCGGCGGGCGCCGCGAACGTCGTCCGATTCCGGGAGGGGGCCAGTGCGTCGGCGAACGAAACCGTCGTCACGCTCGGCCTCAGCGCGCCGCGGCAGGCGGCGACGGGCGAGGACGTGACCGCCCGCGTCCGGGTGCAGAACGTCGGCGCCGACCGAGCCACCCGGACCGTCCGGGCGACGTTCGGGGAGCAGGTTCGCCAGACCCGCGTCACGCTCTCCGGCGGCGAGCGCCGCACCGTCGAACTCACCTTCGAGGCGCGGGAGACGGGCGACCAGCGCGTCGTCGTCGACGACCGGACGTGGACGGTCCGGGTGTTGTCGGCCGACACGCTCGTCCTCGCGCCCCTCCCGGAGCAGGGGCCGACGAACGCGACGCTCCACGTCGGCGTCGACACCGTCGCGGAGGGTCCCGTCGCCGACGCCACCGTGTCGGTCGGGAATCGGACGGTCCGGACGGACGCGACCGGTGCCGCCACCCTCCGACTGCCGGCGACCGCCGGGCGCTACACGGTCGACGTTCGGGCGGGCGAGCGGTCGGCGACACGGGAGATAGCCGTCCGGGACGACGCGCCTCGCGACCCCGCGGTCCGCGTCGTGACGCCGAAAGAGACGGGCGTGTACACGCGACCCACCGTCGACGTCCGGGTCAGGAACCCGTGGGACCGAGACGTGGAGCGGACCGTCAGCCTGACCGGTCCGGGGCTGAACCGCACTACCTCGGTTCGGCTGTCGCCGGGCGAGAGCGAGACTCTGACGGCGACGCTCGCGCGCCGCCCGCCGGGCACGTATCGCGTCGGCGCGACGGCGGGCGAGGCGACGGCCGAGAGCGAGTATCGGGTGGTGGGCGACGAGCGACTGGCGAGTGCCGTCGCGTCGAGCGGTCGGGCGTCGGGCGGCGTCGGGTCCGGCGGCCTCGTCTCCCGCGCCTTCGGGAACGTAGCGCTCGTTCTCGCGACGCTCGTCGGTCTCGGCGTGTTGATGACCGTCGGTAGCACCGTCGCCGCGTTCGCCGACGCCGTGCAGGCGCGCCGCCGCGACATCGGTATCCACCGCGCCGTGGGAGCGACGCCGCGACAGGTGGTGCGTCTCGTCCTCGCGGACGCGGCGCGAATCAGTCTCCCTGCGGCCGTCGGGAGTCTGGTGCTCGCGGGGGCCGCGCTCGCGCTCCTCTCGCTGACCGGGACCCTGACCGTGTTCGGGGTGCGACTGGCGCCGAGCATCCCCCTCGCTATCGCCCCGCTGCTCGCGCTCGCGACGTTCGCGCTCTCGGTTGCGAGCGCGGGCGTCGTCGCGTGGCGATACTGCGCTGTCGACCCCGCGGCGCTGTTCGGAGGTGGCGGATGAGCCGCCGCGCCGACGTGCCGCTGTTGCTCGCCGTCGTCGCCGTCGGCGTGGCGGTGCGACTGAGCCCCCTCGCGCTCTCGCCGCTGCCGTACAACACCGACGGGTTCGTGTTCGCCAGCACCGCAGAGCGCATCCTCGCAACCGACGGCGTGGCGCTCACGGGCGCGGCCGCTCCGGCCCCCGACCAGTATCTGTTCGCGACACTCGCGTCGGTTCTCAGCGAGGTGACGGGTGTCGCGCCGCTGTATCTCCTGCAGGCGCTCGTCGCCTGTCTGGCCGTCGTCCCGTCGCTCGTCGTCGTCGGGTACGTCTGCTCGCTCACGGCGGACCGCCCGCGCGCCCATCGGCGGGCCGCGGCCGCCGTCGCCGGCATCGGCCTCTCGCTCGACGGCGGCTTCCTGTTCCGGACGATGTCGGTCAACGGCGAGGTGTACGGAATGGCGCTACTCTTTTGCCTGCTGCTTGCCCTGCACCGCGCCCTCGTCACCGAGCGACGGGCGTGGACGGCGCTCGCGGTTGCGTTCGCGGTAGTGATGCCCGTCGCCCACAACCTGAGCGCGCTGCTGGCCGGGTTGGTCGGCACGACGCTGGTGGCGGTGGCGCTCGCGCGCCGCCCCACCGCCGCCCGCATCGGGGCCGGAGCGCTCGGCGTGGCCGCGTTCTGGGTGCTGACGGTCGGCTACTACGAGGCGGTCAGCCTGCCGAAAGCCGGCGCGGTCACGGCGTCGCTGGGGCTGTTCGTCGCGTGGGTGATTCTCACCGTCGCCGTCGGGCGATGGCTCGACACCACCTCGCTCGCCATCAAGCGAGCGGCGCTGCTGGCGGCGTTCGGCGCCGGCCTCGCCGTCTTCGTCAGCAACGCCGTCGTCTCCATCTACCCCGGGACGGCGACGACGACGCCGCTGATGGTGGCGCTCATCGGCCCGCTGGGGGTCGTGCTGTTGCTACTGGCCGCTCTCGGCCTGCCCCGACTGACCGACGAGCGGGGACTCGGCGTGCTGGCGGCCGTCGTCGGCCCCCTCGCCGCAATCGGGTTCGGGCTGACGGCGGGGAGCACACCGCTGCACAAGGACCTCATCCTCCGGTCGGCGACCTTTCTCCATCCGGGCGTGTTCGTCGCGGCGGCCGTCGCGCTCGCGTGGCTCGCCGCGGAGCGGCCGCGGACGGGTCGGGTCGCCGCCGTCGCCGCCGTCGCTGTCATCGTCGTCTCCGCGGCGTTTCCGTTCGCCGGGCTGGCGGCCATGCCCTTCGAGCCAGTGACCGAATCCGACGAGTTCGCGGCGGCGACGTTCGCAAGCGACCGCGTCTCGACCGGCTGGGCGACCGACGAGCATCTTGCGCTCGTGGCGACCAACTACCGCGAGGGCGGGGCGACGTCGGCGCCGACGACGGCGTGGGTCCGCGGCGACACCGGCCCACCCGACTGCCCGACGCTCGCCCGCGAGTCGTGGACGACGGTGGGCGCGCCGACCGGCACCGGACCGCGACAGCTATCCCCGCGGACCTACGACGCGTGGGTCATGAGCGGCGACGTCGTCTACGCGGGTGGCGGAGACGAGCGCATCGTCCTCCGGTGGGGCGAGGGCGAGTGCCGGGGGCCGGAGACGGAGGTGCGCCCGTGACGCCACCGGTCGTCGAGGCGACGGACGTGACGGTGCGACGGGGCGAGCGGGCCGTCCTTGACGGTCTCTCGATGACGATTCCGGCGGACGGACGCCTGCTCGTCCGCGGCGAGAGCGGCGCCGGCAAGTCGACGCTGTTCGAGGTGCTGGGCCTGCTCACGACGCCCGACTCGGGGACCGTCCGGGTTCGCGGGACGGACGCGACGGGACTCCCCGAACGCGAGCGGGCGGCGTTCCGCCGCGACCACCTCGGCTTCGTCTTTCAGGACTTCCGACTCGTCGACGACCTGACCGCCTTCGAGAACGCGCGGGTGCCACAGGAACACGCCGGCGACGTCGACGAGGCGTGGCTGGAGACGCTGTTCGAGCGACTCGACATCACTGACCTCGCCCACCGGACGCCGCCGACGCTCTCGGGCGGGGAGCGCCAGCGAGTCGCCATCGCTCGGGCCGTCGCGAACCGCCCGAGCGTCATCCTCGCCGACGAACCGACCGGGCAGCTAGACCCCGAGACGACCGACGCCGTGCTGGATACGCTGACGGCCGTCTACGAAACCGTCGACACCGCGCTGGTGGTCGTGAGCCACGACCCCCGGCTCGAATCGCGGTTCGAGACGCGCTACACGCTCGCCGACGGGAGGGTCGAACGAGATGAGGGGTGACCGACTCCCCGCCGACATCGCGGCCGTGGCGCTGTTGACCCTGCTCGCGAACGCCGTCGCGCTGGCGCCCGTGCTTCGCGAGACGCCGCTCCGGCCCGTCCTCGGCGTCGCGTTCGTCCTGTTCGCGCCGGGCTACGTCCTCGTCGCCGCCCTCTTTCCGCCGGGTGAGGGGGCGGCGACGGACGAAAGCGAGGCGGCGACCGGGCTGACCGGCAGCGAGCGCCTCGCACTCTCTATCGGCGTGAGCGCAGTGGTTAGCCCGCTAGTCGGACTCGCGCTGACGCCGCTCGCGGGGGTTCGGCTGGTGCCGCTCCTGTTTGCGCTGACCGCGGTGACGGCGGCTGGCGCAGTCGTCGCCGTGAGACGCAGGCCGGAGACGGACCGGTCGTCTGCCGACATCCGCCTACACCGAGTGACCGCACCGTTCACCGACGAAGACGCCCCGAATCGGGCGCTGAACGTCGCGTTCGCGGTTCTCGTCGTCGCGTCGGTCGTCGGGGGTGGCTACGCCGTCCTCGAATCGCCCGGCGACGAGCCGTTCTCGGAACTGTATCTCGACGGCGCGGCGGAGTTCCCCGAAACCACGAGCGTCGGCCAGACCGACCCGCTCACGCTCGGGGTTCGGAACAACGCGGAGCGGGCGCGAACCTACACCGTCGTCGTCGCGGTCCAGCGGACGACGGCCCCCACCGAATCCGCGCAGTTCGAGGAGGACGTGCTATCGAGTCAGCCGCAGACGACCGTCGACGTCGAGAGCCAGACCGAACTGGAGCGGTACACGGCGACCGTCGCTCCCGGCGACACGTGGGAGCGAACGCACGCCGTGACCCCGCCCTTCGCCGGCGAGCACGTCCGTCTCTTGGTCCTGCTGTACGAGGGCGAGGCGCCAGCGAATCCGGCTCTCGATAGCGCCGACAGGGAGACGCACCTCTGGCTGACGGTCACCGAGGAGGGGTAGGGCAATTTATCACCGCGGGCGACGCTCGTTCGGCCATGCAAACGGTCCTTCTCGCCGCGGGTCAGGGGACACGGATGCGACCGTTGACCGACCACGTTCCGAAGCCGATGCTACCGGTCGCCGGCAAGCCGTTGCTCGAACACACCGCCACGGCGGCAGTCGAGGCCGGCGCCTCCCGGCTGATTATCGTCGTCGGCTACGAGGCTGACGTCGTCACCGACCACTTCGGCGACGAACTCGCCGGCGTGCCGGTGACGTTCGTCACCCAGTCCGAGCAACGGGGGACCGCACACGCTCTCCGGGTCGCAGCCCCCGAACTCGACGACGGGCCATTCGCGGTCCTCAACGGCGACGCGCTCTACGACGTGCCGTCGCTCGCCACGCTCTACGACCGCGGGCCAGCGGTCGGGTCCTATCGCGTCGACGACCCCCACCTCTACGGAGTGTTGGCCACCGACGAGACGGGGGACCGCCTCGTCGACATCGTGGAAAAGCCGGCCGACCCGCCGTCGAATCAGGTGAACGCCGGCGCCTACGTCTTCCCGGCGTCCGCACGCGACTTGCTCGCCGTCGAGGAGAGCGAGCGGGGGGAACAGGAACTCACCGACGTACTCGCGCGAGTGTGTGAGCGGACAGCCGTCGCCGTCGTGCCCTTCGATAGCTGGCTCGACGTAGGCCGGCCGTGGGAACTGCTCGAAGCGAACGAGCGAAGGCTCGGCGACGTCGAGCGGTCCATCGAGGGCGACGTTCACGACGACGCCGACGTGCGCGGGGCCGTCGTCGTCGAGGCGGGAGCGAGCGTCGACGCCGGCGCCGTCGTCGCCGGGCCGGCGTATCTCGCCAGCGGCGTCACCGTCGGCCCGAACGCGTACGTCCGCGGGGCGACGTATCTCGCCGCTGGTGTCCACGTCGGCCACGGCGTCGAAATCAAAAACAGCGTCGTCGGGCGCGGCACGTCGGTCGCACACCTCTCCTACGTCGGCGACAGCGTCCTCGGCCGAGACGCCAACGTCGGCGCGGGCACCAACGTCGCCAACCTGCGCCACGACGAGGAGCCCGTGACGATGGTCGTCCGCGGGGAGCGAGTGTCGACCGGCCGGCGAAAGTTCGGCGTCGTCGCCGGCGACGGCGTCCGGACCGGCGTCAACACGAGTCTGAATCCGGGCGTGACACTCGGGAGCGGCGCGACGACGACGCCCGGCGAGACGGTGTTTCAGGGCGACGAGCGATAGGCGTCAGGCGCCAATCCACTTCGGCGCGTTCTCGATAGATTGGGGCGTGTCGAAGTGGAGGAGTTTGAGGCATTCGGTGATGAAGCCGACAATGTTTCGGCCCGCTTCCGGTTCCAGCGTGATTACCGTCCCGATGCTGTCCCCTTGCCCGAAGTGAAAGAGGATTGCCTCGTCGTAGAACGAGACGTTACAGTGGCAGTTCCCCAGCGTGAACGGTTCGTCGGTGGTCTGGACGTCGCTCTGCTGTCGGTAGTACGCACTCAGATTCAGCAGGTCGTCATCGGAGTACATCGCGTCGACATCTTCGCGCATGTACAGCAGTTCGTAGCCCTCCTCAGAGTAGTGAATCGCGCCTCGTAGGTGTTCTTTCGCCTCGTCCTCGAGGAACTCCACGAGACGGTTAGCGGACTCTTGAGCCATGCCGCATCAGACGACTTGATCAGAGATAACTATACTGATACGAGAAATCGAGCATCGAGCAGCGTTAGTGCAGATTGTCGGAGATGTGCCGAGTTTTCGGCGATAGCGAGCGCGATTCGAAGACAGTACCGACACCTCGGAATTTGATACGAACCACGGCACTGCCGCTCCCCGAAGCGAAATCAACAGAATGCTCCGACAGGGATTCGAACCCTGGTCATTGCCGTGAGAGGGCAATATGATTGGCCGGACTACACTATCGGAGCAAACTTCGGCTCACGCCTCAGTTTTTATGTGTAGTGCCCTTCGGGGCTTCCACAGTAGATTCGATGTACCGATTGCTTATAAGCCCTGTTTTTTTGCTTCGTCAGCAACTTCAACTCGCCGTAACCCGATTGTAATTGCTCTTGATACAGACTCAACGTATCCAAATAGACCGAAACCCGCGACCCTTCCGCCAACAAGCAAGCAGACAGCAAATTGCGTCGAAAAGGCGGGTGATGAATAGGCGGCCTCCAATACAGTTTTATAACACCGCTGAACCCGTCAGTACCGCGAACATTGGGAGAGCTTGAGCCGCGTGTCCGAGTTAACCGAGATCATCGCCTATCTCGTGGCCTCAGCGGCGGCGATAGCAACGGCCGGCACCTCGGTTGTTCAACTCGTAGTGTTCATCGTCGCACTCGTTACTATCGTCTCTGTTCTCCTTCTCTACTTCTACCTGTGAGCAGAGTGGGGAGTAGATCAGAAGTCGCTAATATGCCACGCAAAGTCCGCTGAGATTGCTCCGAGTACGAACGTCGTCGCTATGTCTCCGGGTGTCGCAGAAAACTTCACACTATTAATACACATCATTCACCAAAGTAATTACTCTTCCCTTACTCTATCGAGGTCCTACAAATGGAGGATTTTGAGGATTTCGTAGAACGCTTGCGAGAAATAAGCGAGCAGGGATATATCGAAACACATCGTGCGGGGAACACGGGGATCGGGAAGACGCTTGAAGACCTGCTCGGCATTGACGAAAACAATATTCCCGGCCCGGACGCCGTAGGAGTTGAGTTGAAATCCACCCGGCGCGACTCCCACAATCTCACTACTCTGTTCACGAAGGAGCCGCCGAAAGACGAGCGCCCCTTTTGGGGGACGAAGATGGTGAAAGAGCTCGGTTACGTTGATGATAAGGGTAGAGAAGCCCTCAAGGTGACAATTAGGCCGAGTACGCCAAACTCACGAGGATTCTCTCTCGACTACGATAACACGTCAGTATCCGTTGTCCACGAGGAAGTTGGCGTCTGTGCAACGTATCCATTAGACTATCTTCAAGAGCGGTTCGAGGAGAAATTCCCCGCGCTGGTGATGGTTCTTGCAGATACGAAGAAAGTTGACGGGCGAGAATACTTCTGGTACAACGAAGCGTATCTGTTGGACGGCTTCGACGGAGACGCCTTCCTACGTCTAATGCGAGACGGGGAAATCACGCTCGATCTTCGTATGCACCTGAAAGAAAGTGGGGCAAATCGAAATCGAGGGACTGCGTGGCGGATTATGGACGATAGCCGATTGGATGAAGCGTTCGAGGAAAGAATACCGTTACTCGGTGAGCAGGACGCGTCTGAAATAGATTCTCCCGATCCGTCGCCCTCTGTCCCACCGGGGCAAGAAACGTTGGACGACGTATAATCGTCTACGGAGATCGCATAATTACAATATTCTCGTTGGCCATCAGATCGCCTTTTGTTCCCTCGACGTTCTCCGGGGCGTTCTCCCACGGGAGCGTCTTGGTGGGTATCTCGCGGGGTAGCGTAACTTCGTGTTCATAGCCGATATGCTCACAAAGTTCACGAGTAATCAGATGGGTCGGGATATTCACCCTCGACATAGTTCGATTGGCTACAACCCACGCGGCAGGTTGACCCGATTTCAGAATCTTTGCCACTTCTTTCATGACCTCGAAATAGTCTCGGACGAAATTCAGGGCATCTTCCGCACGACCATCGTTTTCACGTAGTGTCTCCATCGTTGCGCCAAATGCAGACGACCAGTCTTCTAACGCCTCTATCGGCTCAAGATCACTCTTCGATCCTCCAAGACCAATCTTATCCACATCTTTCATCTCGTCGTAGCCGCAGTCGCCCGCGATGATTGCCGGGTCTTGCGAGAATTGTCCGTAGGCGACAGTTGTACGGTGATCTCCGTAGGGCGGAGAGGTAATTACAATATCAGCACTCTCTTCCTCAACAGCATTTTCGTTTTCGGTCGCCGTTCGGGAATCTGCATAGTGAACAGCCGTATTTAGAGAGTGGTCTACCTTCTCGCTGTATGACCGCATTAGAGCAACATTGTCGCTCAATTCAGATTGGAACAGGTCGAATACGTCCGGGTCGTGTTCTTCTCGCTTTTCTTCGGGAAGACGATATCGCTTGTATTCTCCGTTCCGTTGATAACTGACTCGTCTGGTGATCCCCGAGAGAGTGGTACGGAAGAACCGGGCTATCTGGTCGCTATATTCCGTTTCGATACGATCTATTCGCTGGCGAATGTGCCACAGCTCTTGCAGTTGAGGTTCAGGGAACCACCCGTCGCGGATTTCCGGTACTTCGTCAAATTCCAATGTCCCGTCTTCGTAGGAGTGACGGACAGTTCTAAGTTCGTCAGCCAGTCCATCAAGAAGGTCGTCGCGGGCCGAGTTAAGCTCAACCAAATCCAAGGGAATAGATTTTGTGAGCGTTAGGAGGCAGGCGAGCGGGTTCACGTCATTAGCTTCGGCATGAAGACCGTGCAGACGGCCTTCAACGGCAGTAGTCCCGCTCCCACTGAATGGGTCGTAGACAGTATCTCCTTCGGAGATAACACCCTCTGACTTGTAGTAATTGAGAAGCGTATCCGGTATCTGTGGAATCATTCGGGCGGGATAAGAGTGAAGCCCGTGAGTGAGGTATCCAGTGTCTGCGCTCTTGAACGTCCAATCTACGTCTTCAAGCGCTTCAATCGACCCGGAGAGCGAATTGAAAGTGACTTGGTGAGTTTTGTCCGGCATTGCTTAGTTACGTATCTCTGTGTCTTCAACCGGGGTAGTCGTTACGCACCTTGTGTGCGGGCCTTCAATAACAAGTAGATACGGGCAATCAAATATTTTATGATATTAATTAATATCATTAACCAACGGTGTTGATTAACACCGAAATCACCGAATAAGGTATGACCAGCCCTCCGCTCAACGACGCGGATAAGGCAATCTTAGGGGAACTTGACGAGGGCCGAGTAACTGCCGCGTTCTTGGCGACACGGATTGATTGGTCGCGAGAGTATATCACCCAACGATTGCGCCGATTGGAGGAACACGGTATCGTCGAGAATCTTGGAGATACAGGGTTATACGAGTTAGCGGACGCTTTTGAGCAGCCACGTAATGGCAAACGGTCTTAATCTCGGGTCGCGGATGAGAGCCGGTCACGTCCGACAGTCGGGGCGCACGAAGGCTAAAAGAGTCTCGGGAGCGACGGCCCGAACGAGCATGAGTCTCGAAGACAGCGCGGCCGTCGTCACGGGTGCGAGTTCTGGCATCGGGGAAGCGACCGCTCACGAGTTGGCGAGCCGAGGCGCCCGAGTCGCGCTCGCGGCGCGGAGCGAGGAGCGACTCGCCGCCATCGCCGCCGACCTCGAAACGAAATACGGCGCCGAGACGCTCGTCGTCCCGACGGACGTCCGCGACGAGGACGCCGTCGACGACCTCATCGAGACGACAGTCGAGGCGTTCGGTGGGCTGGACGTCCTCGTCAACAACGCGGGGCTGGGTCGTGGCGGCGACGTGGCCGACCTCTCGACGGAGGACTACCGGGCGATGATGGACACGAACGTCGACGGCGTCTTCTTCGCGACGCGGGCGGCGCTCCCGCATCTCACCGAGTCGGACGGCAACCTGATTTTCGTCGGGAGTTTCGCGGGGCAGTACCCCCGGCCCGGCAATCCGGTGTACGCCGGGACGAAGTGGTGGGTTCGTGGGTTCGCCCACAGCGTGGAAGCACAGGCCGGCCCAGACGGCGTCGGCGTCACCGTCGTCAACCCCTCGGAGGTGCGCACCGACTTCGGCGGCGACGACGGCGAATCCTTCGCCGAGCGGTTCGAGCCGGGCGAGGTGAGCGAGCCGGAAGAAATCGCGGACGCCATCGGCTTCGCCGCGGCACAGGACCACTCGACCGTTCACGAAATCGACGTCTTCCGCCGCGACAAGTTCGAAGGCTGGTAGGTCAGTCGCCGGCCTCGACGCCGGCCGACGCGGCGACGTGTTTGAGCCGCTGGACGTCGCGCATCGCGGCGTGCCGGCTCTCGTACGCGCCGTCGCTCACGGCGAGTGTCGTCCCGTCGTCGGTTCGGAGCCACCAACGGACGTCTCCGTCGTGGTCGAACACCTGAAACGTGGCGTCGGGCACGTTCAGGAGAGCTGTTGCGACCACCAGCGGAGCCAGTCTGCAAGCGGGCCGCGCATCCCCTCGACGTGCACGCTGACGGTCCCGTCGAGATGCCACCGGGCGAACTCGGCGTCTGAGTCCATCCGGAGCGGGACGTCAACGGTTACCTCTTCGAACGTGCATTCGAGGTCCTCCTCGCTATCGATGGCCGTATCGAGCACGTCGTCGACGAGATCGAGCCACGTCTGTTCCCCGTCGGTCGCCCGGCCGGACGAATCGGTCGGCATCAGTTACTAGGAGTGGCGACATCGGTTTGTATCTTCGCCCCGCCGCCGAAGCGTTTTCACGTCTCGTGTCGAACGGCCCCTATGTCGATTACCGACCCCGATGCCGGGCTCCGACAGCTGTTCGAGCGGCGTCGGCTCAACGCCGCGCTGGCGTGGCTCTTCGTCGCCGTGCTCTGTCTCGTCGGGGGTGCGGCGGTGTGGAACGGCCGGGCGCTCTGGGCCGGCTTCACGCTCGCGCTGGTCGCGCTCGCGCTCCTCCCGCCGCTCGCCTTTCGCCGCGCGGATGCGATGGTTCCGTGGGAGGTGCTGGCGCTCGCCTCTGCCCCCGCGCTGGGACGGCTTCTCGTCATCGGGCAGACCGTCGGCGGCGTGACGCTCACCGGGCGCATCACCACGTACGTCGCCGTCGCCGCCGCGGCGCTCATCCTCGCCGTCGAGATGGACGTGTTCACGCCGGTCAGGATGAGCTACTCCTTCGCGGTGCTGTTCGTGGTCATCGCCACCGTCGCCGCCGCGGGCGTGTGGGCCGAAGTGCGGTGGCTCTCTGACGTCTTCTTCGGCACGCAGTTCCTCCTCGACGGCCGCCCGGAACATACCATCGAGACGGCGCTCATGTGGGATTTCGTCGCCGCAACCGTCGCGGGCGTCGTCGCCGGCGTCTGCTTCGAGTACTACTTCCGCCGATACGCCGACGACACGCCGCGCTACCCCGTCGACCCCGCAGAACGGGTGGGTGAGAACTGATGCGGATTCGTGACCGCATCGGCCTCTCGCGCCAGCGACAGGAGCAACTCACGCGAGTGATGCAGATACTACTCGTCGGCCTCGTGGGACTGGGACTCGAACGCGGGAACCCCGGCATCGTCGTCAACGCGAGCATCGGACTCGCGGTGACGCAACTGCCAGCCATCCTCGAACGCGACTACCACATCCCGATGGACCCGGCGCTGACGCTCTGGATTACCGTCGCCGTCTTCTTCCACGCCCTCGGCACTGCCGGATTGCCCGGCTCGACCACCAACTTCTACCGGAGCATCTGGTGGTGGGACCACATGACACACACGCTGTCGTCGTCCATCGTCGCCGCAGTTGGGTACGCCACCGCCCGCGCCGTCGAACTCCACTCCGACAGCGTCTCGCTCCCCGGCCGGTTCATGTTCGTGTTCATCCTGCTGTTCGTCCTCGCGTTCGGCGTCTTCTGGGAGGTCATCGAGTTCGCGGTGGCGGGTGTCGCCTCCTTCTCCGGCACCCAGAGCGTCCTCACGCAGTACGGACTGGGCGACACGATGCTCGACCTGCTGTTCGACACGCTCGGCGGCGTCGTCGTCGCGGTGTGGGGGACGGCCCACCTGACGGACCTGACCGGGGCGCTCGCGGCGCGGTTCGACCGCTAGCTACTCCGGGCGTTCGTAGAGGACGTACGCGATGGAGAGCAGCGCAAAAGCCGCCCACGCGATGGTAGCGTAGCCGACACCGGGAATCGACGCGAAGGGGTGGACGCCGAGAGCGGCCAGTCCGACGGGGACCACGACGACGCCCGCGACGCCGAGATACCACTGCCACCAGCGACGACTCGTGGCCGTCGTCTCCGCGTCGAGATACGGAAGGCAGTCCGCCGCCCCCGGCGCGAGTTCGACGCGGCCGGCGCGGCGGTCGTACTCGATGACGTCTCTCTCGTCGAGTTTCGGGAGATGCATCTGATAGAGCGCCGTCTGCACCCGCTTGCGCTGTTTGTACGTCACGGCCGACACGTCGCAGTCGTTCTCGATGGCCGCGATGTGCTCGCTCAGGTCGCGCAAGTCGAGTGGGTCGTCGGCCGCCTGAAGCGCCCGGATGACCTCGCGGCGGCGCTCGTTTCGGAGCAGCGAGAACAGGTCGTCGTGGGAGCGCTCTGTCGTCTCCGGTTGACTGAGTTCCGGGCCCATCTCACACTCGCGGTCCGCTGTCGGCGGTCCCCCCGAAGCAAGCCGTCGCCGCCGAGTCGGCGCCGACGCCGCCCTCGGCGTGTGCAGTCTCTGGACACACTACTGCACAGTTGCTCCAACGGTCCCCCCTTCCACACGTTTTCGCGCTCGATACACGACACACGTTTCCGTCAATGACGGCATATATGTTGGGGGTGGCGAAACCCGACCGGTCTTCGTCGACTGCCAGTTTTAGGGACGGGATTTTAAGGTACTGCTCGACGAATCCTTGACAGGTCATGGTGTTCAAGAAAATCACGCTGATAGGGACGAGTCCGGAGAGCTTCGACGCCGCCGTCGACGACGCTATCGACCGCGCGGACACGACGCTCGATAAGGTGAAGTGGGTCGAGGTAGACGAACTCGGCGTCGAACTCGCGAGCGTCCCGGACCGGGAGTATCAGGCCGAGGTCGAAGTCGCGTTCGAACTCGAAGACTGAGCGCTCGAATCGCATAGATTGAAACGCCCCGGCGACGTTCGTCGGGGTATGACTCTGGTGGTCGTCCCCGTCCGCTACCCACTCAGTCGGCACTCACGGGCGACGCTCGCTGAGGCGCTCCGCATCGCCGAGGAGCGTGACGCCGACCTCACCGTCCTCCACGTCGACCTCTATCAGGAAGGCCAAGAGGTGACCCGGACCGCCCTCAAGCGAGCGGTCGAATCGGAGTTCGGCTCGGTCGACCGCGCTCGCTACGTCGTCCGCCGCGGCTTTCTCGTCGAGGAGACCATCCTCGACGAGGTGGCGGCGGAGGACGCCGACGTGGTCGTCATCGGGTCGAAGCAGGTCAGCCGATGGCGTCGCACGTTCAGCCGCCTCCTCGACGACCCCGACATCGACCGCTTCCTGCGCCAGAAACTCGACTGCGAAGTGATTACCGTCAGCGCCGGGTGAGTCACTCGCCGCCGTCGGCGCCGGCGTCGTCCGACAGGTCGTCGCTCTCCATCGGTTCGCGCTCCGTCACGCCGCTCGTCTCCTCTCGCTCGGCCGGTGCCGTCGCCTCTTCGAGGGCGACCCGTGCCTGCCCGCTGTTCTCGTCGAACAGCAACTGCTGGTGCGGGTACGCGATTTCCACGTCTGCGTCCTCCAGCGCCGCCCAGATGCGCTCGCGGACGGTCGATTCGATTCGCGAAATCTTGTAGGGCGTCCGCACCCAGAACCGGAGCGAGAGGCGGACGCCGCTGTCGGCGTAGGCGTCGATGAGACAGGTCGGCTTCGCGGGGTAGCGCGCGCTCCCGATGCGGATGTCCGGCCCCCCCTCGATGACGCCGTCGCAGTTGCGGGCGGCCCGCTCCATGAGCGTCCGGGCGGCGTCCAAATCCCCCTCGTACGTGACGAGAAGGGGTATCGAGAGCCGGGTCCGCTCGTCCTCGGCGGAGAAGTTCGTCACGTCACGCTCGCGCATCGAGGAGTTGGGGACGACCAGAAAGGTGTTGTCGAGGGTGAATATCTTGGTGTAGCGGAGCGTGATGTTTTCGACAAAGCCCTGCCGACCGTTCTCTAACTCAATCATGTCGCCGATTTCGTAGGGGTTGTCCGCGAGTACGAACACGCCGTTGATGATGCTCCCGACGATGGGGGCGAGGACGATACCGAGGACGGCCGAGAAGACGGTCACCGAGAGGACGATGTCGCCGATGCCGAGGCCGACGATGCTCCCCGCGACGAACGTCGCGACGACGACAGTCGAGACACGGAGTAGGCCGAGGACGGTCTGGGCGACGCTCTGGCGCTGGAATCGGCGGGCGACGGGCCGCCCGAACAGGCGCACGAGGAACTTCGAGACGACGACGCCGAGGCCGACGATGAGAAAGGCGACGACGATTCGAACCGACATGAGCGTCCACAGCCACTCCAGCAGCGCTCCGGGCTGTGTCGGTGGCTCCGGCATCGTCTGTCCGACCGCCCCACTATCCATGCCGGTACCTCTCCGGCACCGGAAAAAAGGGTTTCCACGGGCCGCGGCGTCGGCGGCGTTCGGAAGCTACTAAATCGTCGGCGACGCAGGGCGTAGACGAATGGACCGACGGACACGCGAGTACCTCGCCGGCCGGTTCGGTGATTACTACCGCGGCGCGGCGCCGACGCTCCCGCCCGCCGCCGACGCCCGCGAGTGGGGACACATCCCGTGGACCAGCGGCGAGTCGACGACGATGGTCCGCCACCAGTCTATCTACGACCTCGGCGACGTAAGCGACTTCCTCGCGCGCGAGGCGCCCCGACACGTCTACTTCTCCGCGGCGCGCTACGACGACCCCGGCGCCCAGACGATGGACGAGAAGGGGTGGCTCGGAGCCGACCTCGTGTTCGACCTCGACGCCGACCACCTGCCAAGTATCGACCCCGAGGCCGCCACCTACGCCGAGATGCTCGCGGCGTGTAAGGACGCCCTCCTGCGCTTGCTCGACCTGCTCGAAACCGACTTCGACTTCGAGGACGTGACCGTCGTGTTCTCGGGCGGGCGCGGCTATCACGTCCACGTCCGCGACGACGGCCTCGCCGACCTCGACTCCGAGGCGCGGCGCGAAATCGTCGACTACGTCCGCGCGGTCGACCTCGATATCGAGGGGCTGGTTCGGACCCGCGCGGTCGGCGGGACGACCCGGCGCGAACTTCGCACCCGCGGCGGGTGGGGGAAGCGCACGCATCGACGCCTGCAAGCCTTCGTCGACGACCTGCAAGAGTTAGACGAGGCGGACGCGATGGAGCGACTGATGGCGTTCGACGGCATCGGCGAGGGGCGGGCGAGCACGCTCCTCGACGCCTTCGTCGACAACCCGACGGCCGTCGAACGCGGCAACGTCGAAGCCGGGGGGCCGGGCGCGCGGATGCTGGTCGAGGCGCTCGCCGAGGAGACGGTGGCCGAGGAGACGGCGCCCATCGACGAACCGGTGACGACCGACACCCACCGGCTCATCCGCCTCCCCGGCAGTCTCCACGGGGGAAGCGGGCTGGTCGTCCGCCGACTCGACCGCGATGCAGTCGCCGACTTCGACCCGCTCGTCGACGCCGTCCCCGAGCGCTTCACCGGCCACACGGTCCGGGTCGAGGTGACCGACCCGGGCACGGTGGAACTGGCTGGCGACAGCTTTACACTCGATGCCGGTGAGTGTTCGATACCGGAGTGCGTCGGCGTGTTCCTGATGACGCGCAACCGAGCCCGGAAGGTCAAAGAATGAACGTGGAGGAACTGCGCACGGTCCAGCGCACCGAACGACAGAAAGATAGCCTCCAGCACCTGCGGGACTCGTTCTATCGCGACGTTGCGGAGTACATCGCCGAACGCAAGGCCGAACGCGAACGCGTCGCCGACGAAGCCGACGACCCCTTCTCCTCGCCCGAAGTGAGTCGCCTGACGGACGAAATCGAGACGGCCGAGGAAGTCGTCGAGAGCATCTACGAGCGCCGCATCGGCAAAATCGTCAAGCGCGCGACGTTCGCCGCGGCGGGCATGGCCACCGAAGACGAGGGCCTCACCCACGAGGAGCGTGACCTCTTCGAGGACCTCGTCGCTCGCATCGAGACCAACCGCGAGACGGTGCTCGACGCGCTCGCTGGCGGCGCCGCGAACGCGGCTGACGACGCGTCAGAGCCGGCGGAGTCCACGGCTGACCCGTCGCCGTCCGACCCGTCGCCGCCCGACGAAGCGCTCGGCTCCGCCCCCGACCCCGACGACTTGCTGGCCGAAGCCATGGGCGGCGAGAGCGACGGAGCGGCAACCGAGGAGCCCGCACCGCCGGCCGACGACTCGGTGCCGGAGGCGTCACCGAGCGAGCCGTCCGACAACCCGACCCCGGACGGCGGGAGCGCCGTCGCGGCGTCGCCAGCGGGCGACGCCGACCCCTCGCCAGCGACTGGGGAGGACTCGGAGCCGACGAGCGAAACCGACGCGGAGCCAACGAGCGACGCCGACACGTCGACATCCGACACCGAGCGCACGACCCTGCGCATCACCCGCGACGTGGGCGAGATTTTCGGCGTCGACCAGCGGGAGTACGACCTCGCGAGCGAGGACGTGGTGACGCTCCCGACGACGAACGCCGAACCCCTTCTCGAACGCGACGCCGCCGAGCGTCTCGACGCGGAGTAGAGCACTGTTCAGATAAACGGATAAAATTGCGACCACCTCGAAAGCCCCCGGTGTCTCGACTCCCGGGACTCGCTGTCGTTCGAAAGAGTGCAACGCACTCTTTCGTGATGTCGTCAGAACTCGTAGAGTTCTGACTGCTAACCAGAACCCGACGGGTTCTGGTAATGACGAGAGAGCGAAGCTCTCTCGAACCACGCTCCTCACTCCGTTGCGGTGCTTGCTTCGTCCGGGTACGCCGAGACACCGGCCCCTTTCAGTTCCACCCGCGTTGGCTGGCCGACCGGCTGCCACCGGGTGGGACTGAAAGGGGCGACCCGCTGGAGGAAGGCGGCCGACACAAGGACCGCAGGCCGTAGGCCGAGGACCGCAGCGAGGCCCCCGACTCCAGCGGGTCGGGGCTTTCGAGGTGTTTCAGTTCGAGCGCGCTAATCTGAACACTATCCAGAGTAGCGGCCACAGATACTTTGTCGACCACTCCCAATGCGGGCCATGACGTCCCGCCGGAGCCGCGTGTGTGGAACGCTGGGTGTGGTGATACTACTCGTCGTCGCCGGCGTGGCGCCCGCCGTCGCGACGACTGACGCCGACGTATCCGAGTCGTGGACGACCCTGCCCAATCACGGCGGGGAGGCAACGTCGACGCCGAGCGAGGAGGCCGTGCTCCACCAGCGCGGCATCGTCTCGCGCAACGACGAACCCGGAAGCGTGACCCTCACCTTCGAGTACGAAGTGCCGTCGTCGGTCACGGGGTTACGTGTCGCGATTCCGGTCGTCAGCCTCGACGGCATCACCGTCGACGGGATGGAGGGCTTCGAGCGGACGGAAGACGGGCGCTTCCTCTGGGACACCGAAACCGAGCGACCCACAGTTTCGATACGGATGGCGGTGGGCGACTCGATGGCGAGTGGCGTCCGGGGCCTCGAACGCGACGACTGGGCGTTCGTCTCCGAGCCGAACACGCGAGTGCAGGTGCGGACCGACGCGCGCCCACTCCAGACCGATTCGCTCACCATCGCGGAGGGTGAGGACGGCTTTGCCCGGAGCCATCTCGCGTACGTCGGGGCACACGAGCGACGGAACGTCACCGTCGGTGACGGGCAGGCGACGTTCGTCCTCGGCGCGGCGGACGCCAACCCCGGGCGCGCCATCGAGTTTCTCCGAACCGCGGACGGACGGTTCGACTTCGGCGTCCAGCGTGACTCGATGACCGTGTTCGTCCTCCCGCTGAGCGGGTTGGACGAAGCGCCAGTGCAGGCCGCCACCGTCGACACCGCGTTCTGGGTCGGGCGCTCCGGTGTCCGCCTCGACTCCACGGGGTCGGTGTTTACCCACGAGTACGTCCACACTCGGCTGGGGACCGTCGGACGGAGCGACGCGACGTGGCTCACCGAAGCCAGCGCCGAGTACTACGGCCGCGTCTTCGCCTTCAACGACGGCATCGGCACCTACGACTCGTTCCTCGACGGCCTCCGCGCGGACGAGTACGGCCCCGACGGCCGGTCGGCCGTCCTCACCGACAGCGAGACGTGGCGGGGAACCTCCGCGAACTACGACAAGGGCGCCCACGTCCTCGCGGCGCTCGACGCCGAGATACAGCGCCGAACCGACGGCGAACAGTCGCTCAGTGACGTGTTCGCCGGGCGGTCCGAACCCTTCCAAAACTACCAAGCCTTCCGCGCGGCGGTCATCGAGGTGACCGGCGACGACTCGATTGGGTCGTGGCTGGACCGCTACGCGACGACGGACGACCTACCGCCGTTGCCGACGGACCCCGCGTACTACGTCGCCGACCCGTCGCTCGACCCGGACGGTGACGGGATGGCGAGCGGGGCCGAACTCGACGCCGACCGCCACCCGTTCGTCGAGGGCGAAGCACGGGACCGGTTGAGCGAAGAACAGTCGACGGCGAGCGATTCGGAGGCGACGACCGACGCCGAGATGACGGGCGAGCAGTCGCCCGAGACGAGCGGCGTGGCGCCCGGATTCGGCGCCGTGACACTCTTGGCAGCGCTCGCGGCGCTCGCAATCGCCCTCGGACGACGGTCAGGACCGGACGCGCCGTAGGCCGTCGCCGAGTCCCGACGCCTCGCCGCACTCGGGACACTCGTACGTCCAGCCGTCTTTCGTGGCGCGCCCCTCCGGGAACTCCGCGTCACACTTCCGACACACGAGGAGGTCCCGACGCGTGGAGACGTGCAGCTGCATACGCCGAAAATCCGCCGCATCTACCATCAACGTGTCGTTTCAGTACCACGCTCAGCGGGTCACTCGCCGTCGTCGTCCGCGCTCAGAATCCCGCGGTGGGTCATCCGCTCCGGGTCGAGGACGTCGTCGGCCTCGGCCTCCGTCAGATACCCCTTCGCGACGGCCACCTCGCGCACGGTCTTGCCCTCTTTCAGCGCCGTCTTGGCCACCTCAGACGCCTTGTCGTAGCCGATGGCGGGATTGAGCGCCGTCGCGAGCGCCATCGAGCGCTCGACGGCGTCGGCACAATGCTCCTCGTTGGCTTCGAGTTTCGCCACGAACTTCGTTGCGAACGTCTCGGCGGCGTTCCCGAGGAGGCTCGCCGACTGGAGGAAGTTGTAGGCGACGACTGGTTTGTAGAGGTTGAGGTCGAGTTGCCCGCCCGCGGCGCCGGCGGAGACGGCGGCGTCGTTGCCCACGACCTGCGTATGGACCTGATTCACCGCCTCGGCGACGACGGGGTTGATTTTGCCGGGCA
Source organism: Haloplanus sp. C73 (assembly GCF_051195115.1). Lineage (NCBI taxonomy): Archaea > Methanobacteriati > Methanobacteriota > Halobacteria > Halobacteriales > Haloferacaceae > Haloplanus > Haloplanus sp. C73. The sequence goes on from NZ_JBNTJZ010000004.1 coordinate 54,543, forward strand.
TAATCGACGACCCCGGCTGGTTCTCCGGCTGTTCGATTTCTCCCAAGCCGTTTCGCGGCCCGGACGCGAGCAGTCGGAGGTCGTTCGCGATTTTGTTCAGCGACCCCGCGACGGTCCGAAGCGCGCCGTGGGCCTCGCTCATCGCGTCGTGAGCGGCCTGCGCCTCGAAGTGGTCGTCGGCCTCGCGGAACGGCAGGCCAGTCTCCTCGGCGATGTACTCCGCGGCGCGTTCGGGGAACTCGGGGTGGGTGTTGAGACCCGTCCCCGTCGCCGTCCCGCCGAGAGCGAGTTCGGCGAGGCGGGGCGTGACCGACTCACAGCGCTCGATGCCCTTCTCCACCTGCGTTCGATACCCGCCGAACTCCTGCCCGAGACGGACGGGCGTGGCATCCTGCAGGTGGGTGCGTCCCGTCTTGACGACGCCGTCGAAGGCCGTCGCCTGTTCGTCGAGTTCGTCCGCGAGCGTTTCGAGGGCGGGCACGAGGTCACGTTCGACCGCCTCCAGCGCCGCGACGTGCATCGCGGTGGGGATGACGTCGTTCGAGGACTGCCCGAAGTTGACGTGGTCGTTGGGGTGGACGACCCGGTCGCCCACCTCCGCGCCCATCAGTTCCGCCGCGCGGTTGGCGATGACCTCGTTGGCGTTCATGTTCGAGGAGGTGCCGGACCCGGTCTGGAAGACGTCGACGGGGAACTGGTCGTCGTGGTCGCCCGCAATCACCTCGTCCGCCGCCGAGACGATGGCGTCGGCCACGTCGGCGTCGAGGAGGTCGAGGTCACGGTTGGCGCGGGCGGCCGACTTCTTGACGATGCCGAGCGCGCGGACGAACCGCCGCCCGAACCTCGCGTCGCTGATGGGGAAGTTCTCGATGGCGCGCTGGGTCTGGGCGCCCCAGTACGCGTCGGCTGGCACCTGTATCTCGCCGAGACTGTCCCGCTCGACGCGAAACTCGGAGTCGTCGCTCATGCGCGAGCGAACGACAGCCGGCTCGTAAAAGCTACCGCTACGCGTCCGACCCGTGTTCCGCGTACGCCTCCGGCGTGTACGTCTTCATCTCCATCGCGTGGATGTCGGTCGTCATGTGGCCTTCGAGCGCGTCGTACACCAGTTCGTGTTGCTCGACGAGCGACAGCCCCTCGAACGCCGGCGAGACGACTTCGGCGGCGAAGTGTGCGTCCTCGTGGTCCTCGTCCGGGACTCGGGGCTTGGTGACCGTCGCCTCGGCGTCCTCGATACCCTCCTCGATGAGTCGCTCGACGTCCGCAGTGTCCATACGCCTACGGGGGCGTCACGGCACAAAAACCGTCCGCTACCCGCGGCGCTCGAACGGCGAACATCGTGGGTCATATTGCAATCGGCGCCGACCACGCGTGTATGGCGACCGACGACCGAATCCGCACGACACACATCGGAAGTCTCCCCCGACCGCCGGAACTGCTCGACTACCTCCAGCGACGACAGAACGACGAGGACGTCGACGCCGACGACTGGAACCGAGCCGTCGTCGACGCCACGCACGACGTGGTCGAGCGCCAGACCGACGTGGGCCTCGACAGCATCAACAACGGCGAGCAGTCCCGCGTCTCGTTCAACTGGTACGTCGCGGACCGCCTCAGCGGTATCGACGGCACGCGCGAACAGGAACTCTGGGCGGACCTGCAGGAGTTCCCCGACTACGCCGAGGAGACGTTCAAGACAGACGTCATCGACCTCGCGGAACACCCCGTCGTCACCGGTCCCGTCGAGTACACGGGCCACGAACGGGCCACCGAGGAACTCGCGGAGTTCGAGGACGCACTCGATGCCGCCGATGCCGACGCGGAAGACACGTTCATGACCGCGGCGTCGCCGAGCGTCGTCACCGCCACCCACGTCAACGACTACTACGACTCCTACGACGAGTTCCTCTTTGCCGTCGCGGACGCGATGGCCGAGGAGTACGAACTCGTCGCCGACGCGGGACTGACCATCCAGATAGACGCGCCGGAACTGCTCACTATCGGGCACACGGCGGCCTACGCCGACGAACCGCTCGACGAAATCAAGGCCGCGACGCGGCTCCACGTCGACGCGCTCAACGAGGCGCTGTCGAACGTGCCGGCCGAACAGGTCCGGCTCCACACCTGCTGGGGGAGTTACGAGGGACCGCACCACCTCGACACCGACCTCGTGGAGATGCTGCCGGTGATTTACGAGGCCGACATCTCGGGGCTGAGCGTCGAGCAGGCGAATCCCCGCCACCAGCACGAGTATCGCGCGTTCGCCGAACAGCCGCTTCCCGACGGCTGGACGCTCATGCCCGGCGTCGTCGACGTGAAGACGAACATCATCGACCACCCGGAGACGATTGCGGACCGACTCGAACGCGTTGCGGAGGCCGTCGACGACGACACGACGCTCGTCGCCGCCCCCGACTGCGGGTTCAGCACGCAGGCCGGCCTCGGCATGGTCGACCCCGAGATTGCGTGGGCGAAGTTGGAGGCGCTGGTCGAGGGCGCCGAGCGCGCGACCGAGCGACTCAGCTAATCGAACCGTTACTGCTGATACCGCCGCTCGTCGGTCTGGTCCGTCTGTGACACGCTGTTGCCGCTCATCTCGTCGTAGGTCATCCCCGAGAGATACTCGTCGTAGGTCACGTCGTACCCCTGTCGGAGGTGGAAATCGAGGTCACCCGTGTCGACCGTCGAGCGATAGAGGGCGTGGATGGCCCGCCGGACGAGTTCGGACTCGTCGTCGGTTCCGAGCGCCGTCGACAGCATCGCGAGTTCGTTGCGCGTCTCGCGGTCCAGTTCGACGGACAGCTCGTCGCCGAGGCGGCTGTAAGTTGCGGTCACGTCCGCGGTCAGGTCGTCGAGACTCATGGGCGGGGCAACGCCCGGGCGCGGAATACGGCTTTCGACTCTACGACTCAGTAGTGTTCAGGTGAGTCGGTGTGACTGGAACCACCTCGAACGACCGGCCCTTTCAGTCCCGCCCAGCGATGGCCGGTTAGCCAGCCGGTACCGGCGGGACTGAAAGGGGCGACTCTCTGGAGGAAGGCGGCTGACGTAAGCACCGCAGGCCGAAGGCCGAGGAGCGCAGCGAGGGGCGCGCACGGCTTGCCGTGCGCGGCTCCGAGGCGGCTGTGCCGCCTCGCTACCCCCGACTCCAGAGAGTCGGGGCTTTCGAGGTATCCACAGTTCAGACGCACTCCTCTGGACAGTATCCCGCGGCTCGAACCCCACGCCTTAATCCGTCTCGGCCGTACCGATGGTCGATGACCGAGACTGGGACCGAGGACGCCCTCGAGGCGGCCGACCGCGACGCCGTCCGCGAGGCCCTCGTCGAGTGGTACGAGGCCGGCCACCGCGACTACCCGTGGCGTCGGACCGACGACGCCTACGAGATTCTCGTCTCCGAGGTGATGAGCCAGCAGACCCAACTCGACCGGGTGGTCAAGGCGTGGGACGCCTTCCTCGACCGCTGGCCGACCGTCGACGCCCTCGCCGACGCCGACCGGAGCGAGGTGGTCGGGTTCTGGTCCGACCAGCGCCTCGGTTACAACAACCGCGCCCGCTACCTCCACGAGGCCGCTGGGCAGGTCTTGGAGGAGTTCGACGGCGAGTTCCCCGAGACGCCCGACGAACTCGCGGAGCTGATGGGCGTCGGCCCCTACACCGCCAACGCCGTCGCGAGTTTCGCGTTCAACAACGGTGACGCCGTCGTCGACACCAACGTCAAGCGCGTGCTGTATCGGGCGTTCGACGTTCCCGACGACGACGCCGTGTTCGAACGCGTGGCCCAAGACCTGATGCCCGACGACGCCTCTCGCGTCTGGAACAACGCCATCATGGAACTCGGCGGCGTCGCCTGCCAGAAGACGCCGCGGTGCGACGAAGAGGGGTGTCCGTGGCGCGAGTGGTGTCACGCCTACGAGACGGGTGATTTCACCGCGCCCGACGTGCCCACCCAGCCGAGTTTCGAGGGGAGTCGCCGGCAGTTCCGCGGGCGGGTCGTCCGGACGCTGAAGGAGTACGACGAACTGGCGCTGGACGAACTCGGGCCGCGGATTCGCGTCGACTACGGCGGCGACCACGGCCAAGAGTGGCTTCGGGGCTTGCTGGCGGACTTGGCCGACGACGAACTCGTCGAAGTGGAGGGCGAGGGCGACGAGGCCGTGGTGCGCCTGCGAGCGTAGCGGGCGCGAATAATTAACATCCAGCGGCCACACGTAGTGTGCATGTCGCCGGACTCGACCGTCACGCTGGACCCACTCGACCCGCGCCCACTCGCCGACCGAACCTGCCTCGTCACCGGCGCGTCGCGTGGCATCGGCCGGTCCATCGCGCTCGAACTCGCGCGCTGTGGTGCGAGCGTGGTCGTGAACTACCGGAGCTCTGCCGCCGAGGCCGAGGCAGTCCGCGAGATAATCAAGGAGAACGGGGAGACAGCGATGTGTGCACAGGCGGACGTGTCGGAACCGGACGACGTGGCGGCGATGGCCGAGGCGGTACACGACGAACTCGGTGCCGTCGACGTACTGGTCAACAACGCCGGCATCACCATCGACCGCACGTTCTCGGAGATGTCACACGACGACTGGCAGACGGTCATCGACGTCAACCTCGGCGGGACGTTCAACTGCACCAAGGCCTTCTTCGACGACATTCGCGACTCCGACCACGGACGCCTCATCAACATCTCCAGCGTGGTGGGCCAGCAGGGCAACTACGGGCAGGCCAACTACGCCGCCTCGAAAGGGGGATTGTTCGCGTTCACGCGGACGCTCGCGCTCGAACTCGCGGCCCACGACACGACGGCCAACTGCGTCGCGCCCGGCTTCGTGACGACGGATATGCTGGAGAAGGTGCCCGAGCGGGTTCGGGAGCGGATTCGAGCCGAAATCCCGCTCGACCGGTTTGCCGACCCGGAAGATATCGTCGGCATCATCCGATTCCTCGCCAGCGACCACGCCAGCTACATGACCGGACAGGTGCTCGGCGTCAACGGTGGTCTAGAGTGGTGACTCCGACTGCCGCGGTCCGGGTGCCCGACGAATGACTACCATCGTCGCCGTGGCGGGGAGTCTGCGCGAGCGGAGTCACACGCGAGTCGCCCTTCGACACGCACTCGACGCCGCGGCCGAGAGGGGAGCCGAGACTGACTTTCTCGACCTTCGAGCGTTCGACCTGCCACCTTTGAATCCGGACGTAGCGGACCAAGGCGACAGCGCGGCGTTCACCCGGCAGGTCCGCCATGCCGACGCGATACTGCTCGGCACCCCCGTCTATCACGGCTCGTACTCCGGGGTGCTGAAGAACGCGCTCGATTACTGCGGGCGCGACGAGTTCGACGGGGCGACGGTCGGACTCCTCGCCGTCTCGGGCGGCGCGTTCCCCGTCTCGGCGCTCGACCACCTGCGAGTCGTGTGTCGGACACTCGACGCGTGGGTGGTCCCCCATCAGGCGGGCATCCCCCGAGCGTCGTCGGCCTTCGACGGCGACGACTTCGCCGACGAGCAACTCGCCGGCCGCGTCGAGACGCTGGGACGTCGAGTCGTCGAATTCGCACACATCGAGTCCCGAAGCGAATGAATCACAACGTCCATTATCGACGGCTGAGACAGGCTCACGCGTGACGACTTGGGTCGAGGACCCCCGCGGTGGTCGAGAACGCGGCCCGCGTGGCATCGCTCGCGCGTGGGTCGAAGTGCTCGGGCGGCCGAAACGCTTCTTCGAGAACGGCGTCGCCCCCGGTGACCAAGCGCCGGGACTGGTCTTTGCCGTCGTGATGGCCGTCGCGTACGCGCTCCTGTTGGCGCTGCTCGACCCGGCGGGGTTCCCGGCCTCGGGGCCGCTCCGGGCGGCAGTAATCGTGTTACTGGTCGCGCTCTTGGTCGCGCCCGCGCTCCTCCACCTCCTCGCGGCGCTGCAGACGCTGTGTCTGCTGGCCGTCGTCCGCGACCGGGCGGGGGTGAGCGAGACGGTGCAGGTGCTCGCCTACGCGGCGGCGCCCGGTCCGCTCGCGGCGGTGCCGATACCGGAGGTGCGGGTCGTCGCCTGTCTGTACGGGACGGCCCTCCTACTGGTCGGTATCGCGACGGTGCATCGGACGACGGGTGCGCGGGCCGCCATCGCCGGGGCGCTGCCGGCGGCGCTGCTCTTTGGGTATGGGTTCGGCGGCTTCGACGCGCTCGTTACCCTGCTCCGGGCGTGGTACATCATTTGACCTCCTCCCACGGCTAAAGCCGTGGGATTCCCCGAAGGGGTTGGCTTTCGCCTCGCTACCGCTGTAACGGCTCGTGGGGGGAGTCGGCCAGCCATCGAGTTGGGGCGTAGTCCCGTGTCGGTTTCCTCTCCGACCTACTCGCTCGCTACGCTCACTCCTCAAGGTCGGAGGCTCCACCTTGCATTACGCTGAGTCGATGTCGGATGCCGTATCGTTTCGACAATCGTTTTAGGATGGGGATGTTCGATTCGCTCAATGGATTGGATCACCCACGAAGAAGACGTTTGGTTTGATTTCCGCGGCTCCAGCCCGGATCAACTGGTCTCGGGCCGCTACTACAAGGGGACGGTCGACGGCTTCGCCGAATTCGGCGTGTTCGTCGACCTCTCGCCCGGCGTAACGGGACTGCTTCACCGGAGCGAACTCGACCAGCGACTCGAGAGTCTGGACTGGGACCCCGGCGACACCGTCTTCGTACAGGTAAAGAACGTCCGCGACAACGGCAACGTCGACCTCTCGTGGTCGATTCGACAGTCGGAGAGCGAGTTCCGCGGCGCCCGGATTCACGACCCCGAGGGCGACGCCGACGGCGAACCCATCGAAACCGAGGACGAGGAGGACGAAGAGTCCGGCCCCGTCCGAAAGACGCCGACGCCCGAGCGAAGCGAGAACGGCGAGGCCGAGGACGTGTCCGAAGAGGAGTCGACCGAGGAAACGTCCGCACCCGAGCCGACGACTGAGGAGACGGCGAGCGAGGAGTCGACCGAGGAAACGACGGCCGATGAGACGACCGCCGCTCCCGAAGCGACGGGTGAGGGGGAACGCGTCGACGTCGAAACGCTCGACGACCACGTCGGCGACACCGTCCGACTCGAAGGCGAAATCGTCAGCGTCCGTCAGACGAGCGGCCCGACCGTGTTCGAACTTCGCGACGCCACGGGCGTCGTCGACTGCGCCGCGTTCGTCGAGGCGGGCGTTCGCGCCTACCCCGACGTCGAAGTCGGTAGCGTCGTTCGCCTCGACGGCGAAGTCGAACTCCGCTACGACGAACTGCAGGTCGAGACGGAAGCGCTCTCGATTCTCGAAGGCGACGAGGCGGCGACGGTCGAGCGCCGACTGGCCGACGCGCTGACCGCCGAAGCCCGTCCCGACGACGTGACGCCGCTGGTCGACCACGACGCCATCGACGCGGTGGCCGACGACCTGCGCGACGCCGCAGAGACCATCCGCCGGGCCGTTCTCGAATCCCGACCCGTGGTCGTCCGCCACGCCGCGACGGCCGACGGCTACGTCGCCGGCGCGGCCATCGAGCGTGCCGTCCTCCCGCTCATCAACGAGGAACACGCGGCCGCCGACGCCGAGTATCACTACTTCACCCGCCGGCCGCTGGAGGAGTCCGTCTACGACATGGACGACGCGACCAACGACGTGACGCGGATGCTTCAGGACCGCGACCGACACGACGAGAAGCTCCCGCTGGTCCTGCTCGTCGGCACGGGCAGCACGGTCGAATCCAGCGACGGGCTGGGCCTGCTCGGCATCTACGGCGCGCGACGCGTCGTCGTCGACGCCGAGGTGGCCGACGCCGCCGTCGCCGACGACTGCGACGCCATCGTCAACCCCGGGCTGGCCGGCGCCGACGCCGCCGACCTCTCGACGGGCACGCTCGCCGCGACGCTCGCGGCGACGGTCAACGACGACGTCCAGTCCGACCTCGCGCATCTCCCCGCCGTCTCCTACTGGAGCGACACCCCCGAAGCGTACGTCGACCTCGCCGCCGAGGCGGGCTACGACGCCGACCGGACGAGCGAACTCCGCGAGGCCATCGCGCTGGAGGCGTACTACCAGTCCTACGAGGACAAGCGCGAACTCATCACCGACCTCCTGTTCGAGGACGCGGGCGGCCTCGCTGGCCACATCAGCGAGCAGTTCCGCCAGAAACTCGACGCCGAAGTTCACACCGCGACGGCCAACATCGACACTCGCGAGGAAGGCGGCCTGACGGTCGAGGTGCTGGACACCGACGCCTACACCCACCGCTTCGACTTCCCGCCGACGAGCCTCCTCCTCGACGAACTCCAGCGTCGTCGCGGTGACGACGCGGACCTGATAGTCGGCATCGGCACCGACGACCTCTACGTTCGGACCGCGGCCGACCTCGACGTGCGTGGCGTGGCGGGCGACGCCGCCGAAGCCGTCGACGACGCGGGCATCACCGCCGCGAGCATCCGCGACGGCCGCATCGAGTTCCTGTCCGGGCGCCGCGACGCCGCCGTCGACGCCGTCATCGACGCTGCTGTCGACCGGCTGGCCTGAGCCGTCCGACACCCTTAACCCCGCGACCCGCCGACGTGAGAGCGAGACGATGACCGGCACCGGGAGTGAGGTTCCATGAGCACGGACACGCCGACAGAGGAGTCCGACGCCTTCCAGCGGACCTGCGAAACCCTCGTCGAGCAGATTCTCGCGGGCGACATCGAGCGCGACGACCTCGAATCCGCGAAACTCGACGCCTGTTCGACCCACTCCTCGCCGAAGGTGCCCAAAAACGCAGACATCCTGCAGTACGCCCCCGACGATAGACGCGACGAGGTAGAAGCGGTCGTCCGGCGCAAGCCCGTCCGCACCGCCTCTGGCGTGTCGCCGGTGGCCATCATGACCTCGCCGCACATGTGCCCACACGGGAAGTGTCTCTACTGTCCCGGCGGGCCGGCCTCGGAGTTCGGGAGCGCCCAGAGTTACACGGGTCACGAACCCGCCGCGGCACGCGGCGAGCAGAACGACTACGACCCCTACGGCCAAGTGACGCTTCGGCTCGAACAGCTCAGACACATCGGCCACCCGGTCGACAAGGTAGAACTCATCCTGATGGGCGGGACGATGACCGCCCGGAGTCACGACTATCAGGAGTGGTTCGTCAAGCGGGCGCTGGAGGCGCTCAACGACTACGACACGGACTCGACGCCGGACCCGGCGGAGGGTCAGAGCTTCGCGCCCGACGAGACGCCCCCCTTCCGCTATCTGGAGGACGTCATCACCGAGAACGAGACGGCAGACGTCCGCAACATCGGCACGACGTTCGAAACCAAGCCCGACTGGTGTGACCCCGAGCAGATAAACCGGATGCTCCGGCTGGGCGGGACGAAGGTGGAAGTGGGCGTCCAGACCACCTACGAGCGCATCAACCGAGAGATGCACCGCGGCCACGGCGTGCAGGCCTCAATCGACGCCAACCGCCGGCTCCGCGACGCCGCGTTCAAAGTCGGATTCCACATGATGCCCGGCCAGCCGGGGATGACCTACGAGATGTGTCTGGAGGACTTCGAACAGCTGTTTTCGGACCCGCGCTGGCGGCCCGACTACCTGAAGATTTACCCGACGCTCGTCGTCCGCGGCACCCGCACCTACGACATGTGGCGCCGGGACGACTTCGACCCGCTCGACAACGAGGCGGCCGCAGAACTCGTCGCGGAAGTGATGGACCGCATCCCGAAGTACACGCGGCTCCAGCGAGTGCAGCGAGACATCCCCGCCGACCACATCGACGCCGGCGTCTGGAAGTCGAACCTGCGACAACTGGCCAAACAGCGGGCCGAGGAGAAAGGCATCACGCCGCGTGACATCCGCGCCCGCGAGGTGGGCCACAACGACGCCGACCCGGACCCGGAGCGAATCGAACTCGACGTGCTCACCTACGAGGCGGGCGGCGGGACGGAACACTTCATCAGTTTCGAGGACCCCGTCGCCGACCTGCTCATCGGCTTCTGTCGGCTTCGCTTCCCGAACGACCCCGTGCGACGCGAACTCGACGGGGCCGCCTTGGTTCGCGAACTCCACGTCTACGGGAGCGAGGCGGGATTCGAGGAGGCGGGCGACGCCGACTGGCAACACCGGGGCTACGGGCGGCGCCTCCTCGAACGTGCCGAGGAGATGGCGGCCGACGCCGGCTACCGCAAGGTGAGCGTCATCAGCGGCATCGGTGCCCGGCAGTACTACCGGGAGAAACTCGGCTATCATCAGGACGGCCCGTACGTCTCGAAGCGACTGGACTGATGGTCTCGTCCGAGCGGTTGGTCTGGGCGCTCGTTCTCGCGGCGGTGCCGGCCACCGTCGCACTCCTCCTCAGTCCGCCGAACCTGTACGCGTGGGCCGTCGTCGGCGGCGCCACGTTCGTCGCCGCCTTTCCCGTGGCGTATCTCCTCGCGGGCCTGTTCTAAGCAGTTCCCCAACTCTTACAGGGATTCTCTCAAGAGCCACGGGTAGTGATTTAATCGATGTGGGGAGAGCGGTCCGATGTCATGGGAATCGAACTCGTAACGGTCCTCGTTGCGACAGTCGTCGTTCTCGGCAGTCTCGGCTCGCCGCTGGTCATGCCCGCGGCCGCGGCCACCGAGAACGTCTCGGTTCAGGACGGGAATGGAAACGTAATCGACACCGCGAGCGCCGGGCAGACGGTGTACATTCAGGCGAACGTCTCGGACGTGAACGGCACGACGGAGACGGCCGTCGTGTCGAACGAGAGCGGTGGCGAAATCAACGTCGAAGTGCAGGACAACGACAGCGACGGCGAGTACAGGGGGTCGTTCACCGTCTCCGCGTCGTCGACGAGCGACACCGACGACCGACTGCGGCTGAAAGACAATGAGACGGCCACCGTGTCCGTCGACCTCGACGGCCAAGGCGACAACGGCACGGCGACGGTCACGGCCGACTACGGCCCCAGTCCGACCGCAGCGACGACGCTCGACACCGACGAGAACGGCACCGTCGACGCCGTGAACGTCACGTTCGACGAGCAGGTGAACGGCTCGGTGGCGTACTCGACGGGTGATTTCACCGTCGACAACGCGACGGTGTCGGGCATCGCCAGCAACGACGGCGACGACACACTCCGTCTCGAACTCGGTTCGGCACCGGTGAACGACACCGGGGTCACGCCCGACGTGACGGTGGCGCAGAACGCGGTCCAAGACACGAACGGCAACGCCGGTCCTGCTGGGAGTTCGGAGACGGTCACGGCGAGTGACGGCGCGGCGCCCATCGCGCTGAACGCCTCGTATCGGGATGCGAACGCCGACGGGACGGTCGACCGAGTCGACGTGCGCTACTCGGAGGACGTGTCGGCGTCGTCCTACGCCGACGGCGACTGGTCGATACTCCAGAGCGGGAGCGTCGACATCGCCAAGGACAACAGCGGAACAATCTCGACCGACGAGGTGCGCATCGACGTCACCGGCGCGGCGAACACGACGGGCGGCGCCACGTCCCCGGAAGTCGACTACGCGGGGACGAGCGTCACCGACGGACAGAACGCCGCGCCCGCACAGACGCTCACAGTTGAGGACGGGGCCGCGCCGACGTTCGACGGCGTGACGACCATCGACGCCAATCAGGACGGCACCGTCGACAACCTGACCGTGACGTTCACCGAAGCGGTCGCGAGCGGGTCGGTCGACGCCGGCGACTTCTCCATCGGCACGGCCGACGGTCTCTCGGGGACCGTCTCGGGAGTCACCGGCGACGACGGCGACGCGACGGTGAACGTGACGCTGGACCACGGGGCGCTGGGCAAACAGGCTGATACGGGAGCGAATCCGACACTCGCGTACGCCTCGGGGACCGGTGGCGTGCAGGACGCCGCCGGAAACCAGATGGCCGACGTGACGTCCGACCCCGCTACTGACGGCGCGGCGCCGTACCCCGTCCAAATCACGATGACCGACGGCCCGACGCCGGACGGGACGGTCGACAGTATCGGGGTTCTCTACTCCGAGAACGTGTCGGCGAGTTCGCCGGAGGTCGGCGACTACTCGCTCGGCGGGAGCGACGCCGACGCGGTCACCATCGACAAGGCCTCCATCACCGACCAAGCCTCGTTGAACGACTCGGCGGTCGTCCTCAACGTCACCGCGCCGGCCAACGACACCGGTCTCAACCTGACGCTCTCGTACGACGCGTCGGCGGGAACGTCGGGGAGCATCACCGACGGCTCGAACCCGGCCATCTCCGTCTCGGACCTGTCGGTTACGGACAAAGCCTCGCCGCTGATGCAGTCGGTGACGACGGAGTCGCTCGGCGGTGGGACCGTGGACCTCCTGCAAGTGGTGTTCACCGAACCCGTCGACGACTCGTCCGTAGATACAGGGGACTTCTCCCTGTCGACCGGTCAAGTCGACTCTGTCCTGAAATCGCTCTCGGTAGATAACCAGACGACGCTCGAGGTGAGTGGCTTCCCCAACGACACGAGCGTCACGCCCGACGTGACTGTCGCTGACGGGGGGGTTTACGGCGCGTCCGGAGATTCGGAAGGCAGTCCGAAACAGACGCTGACGGCGTCCGACGGCGCACCGCCGGACATCATCGCGGCGACGACGGCCGACGGCAACGATGACGGGACCGTCGACCGCATCGACCTGACGGTCTCGGAACCCCTCGACGACAGCGCGTCGACGCTCGACGCGTCGGCGTTCTCGCTCTCGTCCGGCTCGGTCGATAGCGTCGACACCGGAACGGCGGACGACGACAGCCTCCAACTGACCGTCTCCGGGCTCTCGGGGAGCGACGCGACGCCCGACGTGACCGTCGCGGACGGGACGCTCGTCGACCCGCTCGGCAACGCCAACCTCGAATCGACGTTCACCGGGACGACCAGCGGCGCGGCGCCCGCAGTCGAGTCGGTGACGACGCTCGACCGTGACGGCGACGGCGACGTCGACGCCGCGAACGTGACGTTCTCCGGCGCTATCGACGACTCGACCGTCTCGGCCGGCGACTGGACCATCGGCGGCACGACCGTCGACTCGGTCGACACGCTGTCGGCGGCGGACGACGACCGAGTTCAGCTTCGACTCACGGGAACCGGGGTGTCGGGAACCGGCACGGCGGAGGTGACGTACACGCCGGGGTCGACGGCCGACGACAGCGGTAACCTCGTCGCCGCCGTCGACGCCGGCGACGTGTCCGAGGCGGACGGCGCGACGCCGGTCGTCACGAACGTCTCGGTCACGACCATCGACGGACCCACGCGCGTCCAAGTCGAAGTGACGGCCACGGAGTCGCTCGGCGACGTGAGCGTCGACCTGAGCGGCCCCGAGTCGGCGACGCTCTCCAGTTTCGCCGTCTCCGGGAACGGGCCGTACGTCCACACGCTAACCTACGACCCGTCCAGCGAGGGGCGGTACACGGCGACGCTCCAGACTGCCGCGGATGACGCTGGAAACGACGGTGCGTCGGGCCAGCAGAACTCGACTCGCGTCTCCTTCTCCGACGGCGGCGGCGGGAGTGCCGCCCCGTCGGCGCCGGGGTCGCTCACCTCGCGTGTCTCCTCCGAGACGGTCACCGTCTTCGGCGGCACCGGCGGCGTGACGTTCGACCTCGGGTCGGGAAGCGTCAGTCGCGTCGAGGTCAGCAGCGACGCCTCGGGGACCGGCTTCGCCCGCGCGACGACGCTCGATTCGCCCCCCGAGGGCGTCTCGGCGCCCGACGACCGGACCGTCGGCGTCGTCTCGATTCAGATGCCCGACGACTGGGCGACGACGCCCGCGACGCTTCGGATGAGCGTCGACGCGTCGGCGACGGACGTCGACCCCGAGCGACTGCAGGTCGTTCACTACGACGAGTCGACCGACTCGTGGGACATCCTCGACACGAGCGTCGACAGTCAGAGCGGCACGACGACTGTTTTGAGCGCCGAGGCGCCCGGATTCTCGACGTTCGCTGTCGTCGAGACTGAGCCGTCAGCGTCGACCACCGTCGAAGTGACGACGGCGACGCCTGACGGGAGCGACGAACCGGCGACGACCGAGGACGACGCCGCGACGCCGGCCGAGGATGACTCGGCCGCGGCGGGCACGACTGCCGCCGCAGAGCCGGCGGGGACGACGACGACCGGTGACGGCGCCGGCTTCGGCGCCCTCGCGGGGCTGGTCGGTCTCGTGACGTTGCTCGCGCTCGCCCGTCGTCGGCAGTAACAAGGTATCGGGGCGCGAACCCCGACCGTGACCGATTCGGACGCCGACTGGCGACACGACCGACTCGACCGGCACCCGGCCGCCGGGCCGCGCAACTCGCTGTGGCACTGGATGCGCGCGCGGCACCCGATTCGGGTCGCCCTGAACTATCTCGCCGTCTGGCTGATTCGCGTCTCACCGAGCCTCCGGCTGAAAAACTGGCTGCTTCGCCGCCTCGGCGCGACGGTCGACTCCGGCGTCGCGTTCGGCCTCGAAGCCACCGTCGACGTGTTCTGGCCCGAACTGGTGACCCTGCGGAGCGACGCCATCGTCGGCTACGACGCCACCCTCCTCTGTCACGAGTTCCTGCAGGACGAGTACCGCACCGGCGAGGTGGTCATCGGCGAACGAGCGCTCGTGGGTGCGGGCGCCGTCGTCCTCCCCGGCGTCGAAATTGGGGCCGACGCGAAAGTGGCGGCCAACTCGCTAGTGACGGAGGACGTGCCACCGGAGACGACGGTGGCGGGCGTGCCGGCGCGACCGGTCGAAGGCGGCGTCGACCGGCGCGACTAGGAGCGGATGCGGACGAAGCCGTCGGAAAACACCTTGCTGTTCGGGAAGACGTACTCCTCGCCGTCAGTTTCGACGTGAGTGACGAACAGGTCCATCTCTTGGACGATGCCGCGAACGTCGCCGACGCGAATCTCGTCGCCGATTGTGTAGGGTTGGTTGAGGAGGAGGTAGGTGCCGACGGCGCCCGCCGAGAGCAGTTGTCGGAAGGCAAGGCCGCCGAGGAAGACGAGTGCGAAGACGTACGCCGCGAGGAGGACGATGAGCGCTGCGGTGGCGACACCAACCTGTCCGAGTGCGATGAGCGCGGCCAGATAGAAGATGCTGTACTTCGCCATCAGGGGGAGAATCCCGATTTGGGGGAGTTTCACGCCGCGGAACCGCTCCGAGACGAGCAGTTCCACCTTGTCACCGAGGAGGATGCCCACGATGAGGACGACGATGGCGAAAAACAACTGGGGGAGAAAGCCCGCGACGGCGTTCCAGAACTGCGCGACGTACTCGATTTCCGCGACGGCGACGGCGGCAAACACCGCGATGCCGAACACGAAGTAGCCCGCGATGGCCGCCAGAATCTCGACGGTCGAGGTGCCGAAATCGCGGGCGGTGCGCTCGAAGGCCGTCCCCTCGATGGCGTCGGGGACGCCGATGCGTTCGAGCGTTCGGCGTGCGGCGATGCGGGTCAACCACCCACAGAGGATGCCGACGAAAAGCGTCCCGAAGGCGAGCCAGAGCCGAACCGGGACGGCGTTGATGGCCCGGCCGAGCGTGCCGCCCTGCATCTCAGTACTCCTCCGGGTCTATCTCCAGAATCAAGTCGCCGCCTTTGAACGCCCGCACCATGCCGTCCGACTCCGAGAGGACGATGGCGATGGCGTTGGTGTCTCGCGTGATGGCGCCGCCGGCCATGTGGCGCGCGCCGAGTCCCTTCGGAATGTCGACGCCCTCGGCCGAGGGTTCGAGATAGCGGTACGCGGAGACGATTTTGCCCGCGTCGGAGACGATGAAGGCGCCGTCGAGTCGCGAGAACTCCTTGAGCATCACGTTCACGATGGGGTCGCCGACGTGGACGTGACTCTTCTCGAAGGGGTTGTAACTCAGCGGGCGCGACTTGTTCATCACCTTGCCAGCGTCGCCGACGACGAAGAGCGCGCCGACCGGCTTCCCCTTCTGCCCTTTCTTTCCGAGGTCGATAGCCACCTCGAACACGTCGCGAATGACGCCCGGTTCGGCCCGCGAGTCGGTGAACAGCGCGTAGATGCCGGAGCGAATCGACTCGTCGACGCGCACCCGAATCACCGAGTCGGCGTCGACGTCGTCGCCGAACATCGAGACGGTGCAGGCGACGACGTCGCCCTCTGTCACGTACTCGTTCTCCATCGCACCCTCGATGCCGAATTTGATTCGGTCGCGGACGTTGTCGAAATCCAAGGGGAGTTCGACGAAGGCGTCGGCGTCGACCGTGTTCTCGGCGGCAATCACGACCCGGTCTGCGTCGACATCTGCGAATCGCTCGTAGTACGCCGCCGACGGAGAGAACAGAAACAGTCCGTCGACGTCGTCGACGAGGTCGCCGAGGGAATCCCGTAGCGTCGCCATTAACGGACCGACGCGTCGCGGCGAAATAAAGGTTCGTGACCCGTCACACGCCCGTCATACGCGTCTGCTTCCGTAATCGAGCGCGCTACTCGCGCAGGTCGGCCATGTGGTCGATTCGGCGCTGGACCAAGTCGGGCGTGCCGATGTCGTGACGGACGCGCAACCCGTCGCCCGCCGCCGCAAGCGCCGCCTCCGCAATCTCCTCGGCGGCCGTGATAGTCTCGTCGACGCCGACGACGGCGAAGGCCCGCGACGTGGTGGTGTAGAGGCCGTCCTCGCGGGCGTCGACGCTCGCGTAGAAGAGGAGGGCGTCGCCCGTCTCCGTCGCCGCCGCCGCGACGCTCTCCTCGTCCACCGCGATGTGGGCGCCCGATTCGGGGTCCGTCGGGTAGCCCGCGGGCACCGCGTACTTACACACCGTCGCCCGGTCGTCGAAGGCGAGTTGCGGGAGAGATTCGCCGTCGCGCGCCGCCGTCAACACGTCGAGGAAGGGCGTGTCGAGAACCGGGAGCGTGTTCATCGCCTCGGGGTCGCCGAAGCGGGCGTTGAACTCCACGACCCGAACCCCGTCGGCGGTGAGCATGAACTGCCCGTAGAGGACGCCCTTGTAGTCGGGGAGGGCGTCGACCGTCGCCTCCAGAATCTCGACGGCGGCGTCGTAGTCCGCCGCGTCCATGAACGGGAGCGTCGGTCCCGCGTCGCTGTAACTCCCCATCCCACCGGTGTTCGGCCCCTCGTCGCCCTCGTAGGCGCGCTTGTGGTCCTGAACGGCGGGCGTCGGGCGTACCTCGCCGTTCGCGACGAAGGCCTGCACCGTGAACTCCTCGCCGACGAGTCGCTCCTCCAAGACGACGCGGTCGTAGTCTTCCTCGCGGAGATACGCCTTGGCTTCGGCCTTGGTCACTTGGTCGCCCGTGACGCGGACGCCCTTGCCGCCGGTGAGACCTGCAGGTTTGACCGCCAAATCGCCGTCGTAGGCGTCGATGTAGTCGCAGGCGGCGTCCATATCCTCGAACGTCTCGAAATCCGGACAGCCGGGGATGCCCTCGTCCTGCATGAAGCGTCGCTGATAGGCCTTGTCCGTCTCGATGCGAGCCGCATCGGATTCGGGTCCGAAAGTGTAGATACCGGCGTCGTCGAGGGCGTCGGCGACGCCCGCCGCGAGCGCCGACTCCGGGCCGACGACGGCGAGGGTCGCGTCGATTTCCTCCGCGAAGGCGACGATATCCTCGACGTCGCGTTCGTCGACGAGCCGAATCTCCTCGGCCAGCGCCGCGATGCCGGGATTGCGGTTACTCGCACAGGCATAGAGGGTTGCGTCCGGCGTGACCGCTCGCGCGATGGCGTGTTCCCGCCCGCCGCCACCGACGAGAAGGACTGTCTCTGACATAGTGGCACAACCCCGCGGAATCGGCCTAAACGTTGCCCTTTACTCCCGTTCCCGCAGTTGCTCGCGATGGAGCGAGAGTATCAGGTCGGCGAGCATCCCGAACATCAGGAGTTGGACGCCGACGAGGATGGCGAAGCCGGCGACGACGGCCAACACCTCGTGAGACACCTGTCGCGTGACCCACTCGACGGCGACGTAGATGGCGACGAGAACGCCCGCCACCGTCGACAGCGTGCCGAGGCTCCCGAAGTAAAACAGGGGGTTGTTCGTCTTCGCCCGCCGGTAGAGTTCGAGGAAAATGATTCCGCCGTCGCGAACGGGGTGGAGGTTGGTGTTCGACCCCGCGGGCCGGGGGTAGTACGTCACCGGCACCACCGCCGTCGGGATGTCGCGTTTGGCACACTCGACGGCCATCTCCGTCTCGATGCCGAAGCCGTCGGCGGTCAGGTGCATCTGGTCGAACGATTCGAGGGTGAACGCCCGGTATCCAGAGAGGATGTCGTCGAACGACTCGCCGTGGATGAAGCCGAAGGCGCGGTTGATGAGGCGATTGCCGATGCGGTTGAGTCGCGTCATCGCGCCCGAGCGCATGTCGGCGAATCGGTTGCCGATGACGTGTTCGGCCGTCCCCGACCGGAGCGGTTCGAGCATCGTCTCGGCGTCGTCGGCGCTGTACGTGCCGTCGCCGTCGAGCATGAGGACGTTCGGCGCGTCGACGTGTTCGGTCACTGCCTCTCGGACCGCCTGCCCCTTGCCCACACCCGTCTGCTCGACGACGCGCGCCCCCGCCTCGCGAGCGATGGACTGCGTGTCGTCTCTCGACCCACCGTCGACGACGAGGATGTTCTCGTACCCCGCGTCGCGGAAGTCTCGGACCACGTCGCCGATGGTTTCGGCCTCGTCGAGGGTCGGAATGAGGACGCAGACGGAGTCCATTGTTGGGATTGGGACCCGGCTCGATAAAAGTGGTTCCGGAACACTCTCGAACGAGAGAGTCGCTCGGAGCGTCGGCAGACGTGGCGAAAACTCCCGAACCGTCGGTGTTTTTATTCTGGTCATTGAAGGGGGAGGTATGCGAAGGCTCGTTCGGCGGCTCATCGCCGCTATTTCCGTACTTCTCTCTCTCACTGGCCTCCCCTACGCCGTGTATCTCCTCTTGGCAAAGGTGTGGAATCCGCAGGGGTCGCCCGCCGAGAAACGCCCGGCAGAGCCCGCCGTGAGTATCGTTCTCCCGACGTACAACGAGGAACGCATCATCGAGAACAAACTCGAAGACATCGTCGCCCTCGACTATCCGATGGACCGAGTCGAAGTCGTCATCGTCGATTCGAGCGACGACGGCACCCGCGAGACGATTCGGACGTTTTTCGCCGACCGTGAGACGCCCGAACTGACGCTCATCGAGGAAGACGAGCGGCGCGGGCTGGCGCCGGCGCTGAACGACGCGTACGCCGAAGCGTCGAACGAGATGGTCGTCAAAACGGACTGCGACTCGAAGCTCGCGCCCGACGCGCTCCGCGAGGCCGCCGCGAACCTCGCGGACCCGGACGTTGGCGCCGTGACTGGCCGGAACGTCGACGTACTCGGCGGCAGCGACGTGGAGGAGAGCTACCGCGACGTGCAGGCGACCATCCAGACGCTGGAGTCACACCTCGATTCGACGCTCATCTTTCACGGGCCGTTCTCCGCGTTCGAGAACGACGAGATAGTGCCGATAGACCCCGATTCAATCGCCGACGACACCGAACTCGCTCTGAAGATTCGAAAAGGGGGCAAACGCGCCGTCTTCGACCCGGCGATTCAGTACAAGGAAGCGTCGCACTCGGAGTTCGGGAAGCGCCGCACACAGAAAGACCGTCGGGCGATGGGACTGATACGCCTGCTGCTCCGAAATCGGGATATGCTCGGCGGCTATGGCCTGTACGGCCGAGTCGTGCTGCCGTTCAACTGGTGGTTCATGCTCGTCTCGCCGTGGCTGTTGGCCGGGGGCATCGCGCTGGCGACGGTGGCCGGCCTGCTCGCTGGCGGGGTGTTCGGCGTGGCCGTCCCGGCGGGGGTCGGTCTGTTCACGCTCTTGGGGTCGCGAGACCGGCTGGGACCGCTTCAGCCCATCTACGCCGTGTTCGATACGCAGGTGTCGCTGCTCTTTGCGGCGATAAAGCTGTGCCGCGGCGAGGGGTCGGCCATCTGGGACGTCGACGAGGAACTTCGCGACGCCTACGAGTGACTGCCGATGAAGATTCTGCAAGTGACGCCGCGGTATCCGCCACAGTCCGGCGGCGTGGAGACACACGTCGCGGAGATATCCGAGGACCTCGTCGAACGCGGCCACGAGGTGGTCGTCGTCACGGCCGACGCGGGGCAAGACGGCAAACGGCGGGAACGCCGTAACGGGGTTTCGGTCCGCCGATATCGGGGTGTCGCACCGGGTGGGGCGATGCACGTCTGTCCACAGATTTCGGCCGCGGTCCGCCGGTCGGACGCCGACGTCGTCCACGCGCACAACTACCACTCGTTCCCGCTGTTTTTCGCCGCGCTGGGCGCGGGCACGAGTCGCTTCGTCGTGACGACACACTACCACGGCGGGAGTGCGAACTCGCTTCTGGACCGGCTACTGTCGCTGTACCGGCCAGTCGGTCGGTGGGCAGTCCGACGCGCGGACGAGGTCGTCGCCGTCAGCGAGTGGGAGCGCGACCAGTTGGCGTCGGATTTCGGCGTGGACGCCACGGTGATTCCGAACGGGATAGACGTCGAGCGATTCGCCGACGCCGACCCCGTCGAGCGAGAGCGGCCGTATCTACTGAGCGTCGGCCGTCTGGAGGCGTACAAGGGCGTCCAGCATCTGCTCAGAGCGATGCCCGAACTCCCGGAGTACGAGTTGTTGGTCGCCGGGAGCGGACCGTATCGAGGGGAACTGGAACGAATCGCTCACGAGGAAGACATCGAGGACCGAGTCGAGTTCTTGGGCTACGTTGACGAGGAAGCGTTGCCCGGGTTGTACGCGGGGGCCGACGTGTACGTGACGTTGAGCGAATTCGAGGCCTACGGGATGACGGTTGCAGAGGCGTTGGCCGCCGGAACGCCGTGTGTCGTTCGAGATGCCGGTGCGCTGAGCGATTGGGTGGCGGCCGAGGGCGTGCGTGGCCTCGGCGAGACGGACCCACTGACAGTGGCACGGGCGATTGGTTCGATAGACGGTACTCAGCCGTCGCCGACCAGACTCGTTTCGTGGCAGGAAGTGACGAATCAGCTTCGTCGGGTGT
Source organism: Haloplanus sp. C73 (assembly GCF_051195115.1). Lineage (NCBI taxonomy): Archaea > Methanobacteriati > Methanobacteriota > Halobacteria > Halobacteriales > Haloferacaceae > Haloplanus > Haloplanus sp. C73. Next base: position 75,522 of record NZ_JBNTJZ010000004.1, read on the forward strand.
ACGAGTCACCGTGACGTGCGGCCCGAGGCGACGCGATTGCGAGAGCGGCTGACGGACAGGAATTGGTGTGTCAACCTCAAACCGGGGTTCGGCTGGCGACGACTACCTGCTTCTCCGGTGGCGCCCCCGGTTTGTGCTGTCTGGTCTCGACATTCGAATACTCAGGGGTGAGTCGGTCCACGACGGCATCCGTCGGAGCGCCGTGAGCAGGATGTGTCTCGACGATGACGGTCGTCGGCCACGTCCCAAGACCATCTAATATTTGCAGCTCTGCACCCTCAGCATCCAGAATCAGAACATCTCCCGTGGCCAGATCAGCTGGAGAGATTCGTTTCGCCCCCTCAGCAGACCCGAAGACGTTGACAGCTTCCCCGACAAGGGCGTGTTCGACCGAAATTCGAGACCTGTCACACTTGTTCACCTCCAGTGTTGTTTCTGCCTCCCGAATCATCTCGCTAGCTGCTTCGTATCCGGTGACGTGTGTTGCACCGGCCCAGACCGCATGGATTGCGCTGACCCCACGGCCGAGTCCGACGATTTCGACTTCCTGTCCCTCCACATGTTCGTGGATTGCATCGAGTAAACCCTGTTTGTAGTCCGGGTCTCGTGCTTCGAGGTCAAGGAGACGAGCGTTTTTGACAGAAACTCCTCGATATATTGCCCACGTTCGGGGTAAATAATCTCGAATGGTCCGGTTGTAGATGTCTTGAACTAACCGATAGAAGGCAGACATACTTCGAATCACCTCGCTCAGGAAAATAACTGTTTCCCAAAGGTACGAACCTCAGGAAGTACGTGTTCGGTCAGGAGTCGGTCGACGAGCCTGACTCGTCATCGAGGGTGTCCGCCATCTCGTCAGCGAGGCGTTGCTCAGCCTGTTCGCGGTCCTCGGGATAGCCGACGTCGATGCGCCAGCCGTCGAGTCGGATGGCGTCGATGGTGCGTCCGGACTGGATGAGGAGGTCGATGGCGTCGGGGAGTTCGTACTCGCCGCGGTCGGAGGGCTGGACGAGATGACACGCGTGGAAGATGGCCGGCGAAAACGTGTAGAAGCCCGTCATCACGAGATTCGACGGCGGGTCGTCGGGCTTTTCGAGGACCTCGATAATCTCGCCGTACTTGTTGGTGTTGCACACGCCGTATCGCGAGGCTTCCTCCATCGGGACCTCCTCGACGAGAAAGGCGGCGTCCGCGCGGTCTTCCTGCTGGCGATTGACGACGTCGCCCAGATTTCCCTCGAAGATGTTGTCGCCGAGCATCAGCATGAAGTCGTCGTCGACGTACGGCTCGGCGGTGAGGAGGGCGTGAGCGAGTCCCTTCTGCTCGCGCTGATGGGCGTACGTGATTGGGACGCCCCGGTACTCGTCCCCGTAGCGCTCCATAATCTGCTCTTTGAGGTAGCCGACGACGACGATGAACTCCTCGACGTCGAGGTCGATGAGGTCGTCGAAGACGTGTTCGACGAGCGGCGTGCCGTCGACTTCGACGAGGGCTTTCGGCGTGTCGTCCGTGAGTGGGCGGAGACGAGTCCCTTTGCCGGCAGCGAGAACGACTGCTTGCATATCCCCCTAGAGCAGTTTGGAGGGGTAAAAAGGGTCGAAACGGTGACGCGGACCTGATAGTTATATCCGTTCGGGCGAACTCCGTGCGACAAATGCCATCGGTAACCGGGTCGAACGGCTCGTCTGCGACGCGAGAGACACGGAATGGAAGGGCCACGTTCTGCCTCGGGGTTCGATACGATGGGTGAGCCCCACGTCGCGCTCGTCACTTCGTGGAACCGGAAAGGCGGCATCGCCGACTACAGCGAGCGGTTCGCCGGCGCGTTACGCAGAGCCGGCGCGGAGGTGACGCCGGTCCCTATCGAGCACTCCGACACCGCGAATCCCCGCCGGTTCAACCGCATTCTCGACCAGATTCCGTCGGACGCAGACGTCATCCACGTCCAGTTCGAGGCGGGCCTGTTCGGACGACTCGGAATGAGCGGCGTCTGCGCGCCCTCGTTCTTCCGGGCCGCCGCGTCCATGACACCACCGGTCGTCACGACGCTTCACGAAGTCCACCGCACCCACTCCCATCAGAATCCGATTGGGGACCGGCTGTTGCGAGCCCGGGATTTCGTCATCGAGCGCGCCGCTATCCGGGCCTCGGAGCGGACCGTCGTCCACACGAAGACGGCGAAAGACATTCTGACGGACCGCCACGGCCGGGCGGAGCGAATCGTACAGATGCACCACCCCGTCGAAGTCGACGCGACGCCGGTCGACCAGTCGACGGCGCGGTCGGAACTCGGATTCGACGGGCCGCTACTGCTCACGTTCGGCTGGATAGAGGAGAAGAAAGATTACGAGCAGGTGGTCGACGTGCTTCCGGACCTCCCGGAGGCGCAGTATCTGATTGCCGGTGAGCCGAGAGACGAAGCCGCTGGCGCCGTACTCGAACGGACGCTGGACTTGGCGGAGCGGCGGGGCGTCGCCGACCGGGTCCATCACCTCGGCTACGTCGACGACGACGACGTGCAAACGCTGTTCAGCGCCGTCGACGTCGTCGTGCTTCCCTACAACCGGGTGAGTCAGAGCGGGACTCTCAACATGGCGCTCGGCTACGAGCGTCCGGTCCTGACCACGGCGCTCGACCCGTTCGAGGAGCTACGGGCGGAGTTCGGCTGTCCCGAGACGTACGAAGGAACGGACGAGTTAGAGCGAACACTGGCCACACTTCTCTCCGACAGCGAGAAGCGAGCCAACCTCTCGGAGCGGGCCGCGGCGTACGCGCGGGAACTCACTTGGGACCGGTTCGGCGAGGAATCGGTCGCCCTGTACCGTCCCATTTTCGACGCCGACTGACCCCGATTACTGCCGCTTGAGCGCCTGAATCGTGACCGCCCCCGTCACGAACGGGACCTGTGTTAGTGCGTGGGATAGGGCGGCGTTGCTGACGGTGAACGAGATGCGCCGCGAGCCGGCGACGATGGTCGGCGCGCTCAGTTCGGCCCACGTCTCGACGTCCCACTCGAGGTCCGGCCAGTACTGCTGGCTCCCGCCGTCGAAGTACCGACGAACAGCCGGGGTCGTGCCCCCGGTGCCTCGGTGTGTGAGGTCGGTCTGTGCGGATATCGTCCCGGCGTGTGGCAGTTCGATGTGCAGCAGTCCTCCAGCGCGGAGCACCCGGTCGCACTCCCGGAACAGGAATCCGACGCGGTCCGGGGGGATGTGTTCGAGAACCTGAAACATCACGACGACGTCGAAGGATTCGTCGTCGACCGGAATCCGGTCGCGTCCCACGTCGACGCCGCCGACGTCGATGCCGTCTACGTCCTCTCTGATGTCCATGGTCGTGTCCGCTTGGGGGTACGGCGACTCGCCGGCCCCCAGTTCGAGGACCTGCCCCTGACGCGCACGTTGGTGTAGATTCGCCATCGCTTGCTGGTGTCCTCTCTCCCCGGTGCTAAAACATCACCGTCGCGGACCGAACGTCATTCCATGTATCCGAGTTCTCGGAGCCGGTCCTGTACGTCCGCACCCGTCTCGCCCTCGAAGTCGAACGAGCGGTCCGCATCGGTGCGCCGATACCGGTCGTGATTGTCGGCTGGCGTCCCGACTAGCTCGGTGATGCGGGTCTGGAGCTGTTCGACCCGCTCACGATTGTCGTCGGCGATGTCCTCCGTCTCCGCCTCGTCGGACACCATATCGTACAGTTCCACGCCCGACACGGCGTTCCAGAGCAGCTTCGTTCCGTCCGTCACGAGCGCGCACTCGTACGCCCCCCACTCCGCTTGGTCGACGTTCGGATACTCCTCCCACGGCACGAACGAAAGCTGTGTGTCGAGCCCGTAGTACTCGACGAGCGCCTCGCCGCGCGGGTCGAGTTCCGTCTGCTGTCCGTTTCCGAGGTCCGTCAGATGCTGGCACAACTGTTTGAGTTCGGCGACGCCCGTCTCCGTTCGCCCCGTCTCCCACGGGTAATTTATCACGAGCGGGACGTGACAGACTTCGTTGTACACGCGACCCTGATGCCCCCAGAGGCCGTGTTCGCCGAAGAAGTCGCCGTGGTCCGAGATGATGACGAAGACGGTGTTCTCGGCGGAGCCGTCACGCTCCAGAAACTCGTAGAACGACCGAATCAGGTCGTCGACGTAGGCGATTTCGGCGTCGTAGAGACCCTTGAGTATGTCGCGCCGGGCCGGCGAAATCTCGTCGAGGCCGAGCGTCGCGCGCACCGAGGAGTATTCGAGCGCCGCCTTGATTTCGTCGAACGACACGTCATCGGGGAGGAACCGGCGGATGTAGTCCCGTGGCGGCCGATACGGGTCGTGGGTTTCGACGAAGTTGAGAAAGAGGAAAAATGGCTCGCTGGTGTCGCGAACGACGGACTTGGCCCGTTCGATGGCTTGCTCCCCGCCGTCGTCGTCCCACCATCCCCAGTCGCGTCTCTTTTTCCGGTAGAGCTGTGCGCCGCCGTTGACGATGCTCTTGTAGGACGGATGCCGGAGCAATAGTCGCAGAAAGTAGGTGTATTTCTCGCGCTCGGAGTCCCACCCCTCTTTGTTCCCGTATTCGGACATCTTCTCGGTGACGGGGTCGTCCTCAAAGACGAGGTCACGCGAACCGACCGACACCATGTCCACCTCGTCGAAAGCCTCCCCGATGCCGAACTGGTCCGAGACGAGATGCGTCGACACCGCACGGGTCGCGTAGCCCGCGTCGTTCAGGTTCGAGACGAGCGTGTTCTCGTCGATACGCTGTGACCAGTCGACAGCGCCGTGTTCCGAGGGGTACTCGCCGGAGAAGATAGACCCGTACGACGGCAGGCTGAAAATCGAGTTCGAGAACGTCCGCGAATACCGGACGCCATCGGCCGCGAGACTGTCGATAAAGGGCGTCGTCGAGTTCTCGTGACCGTAACAGGAGAAGTGGTCCGCTCTCGCGGCGTCGAGAAGGAGAAAGACGATATTCGGTGGCATAAGCCCGCATACTTGACGTGCGAAGTTGTATATTCCGGTTGCCTCACTGCCGGTCAGAAAAACCCAAACACTCACTTCCGCACTGTCACAATGGCCCGTAAGATGGCCCGGGATTCTCTCTCGATTCTCGTTATCAACGACTACTGTGACGTTCGAGGTGGGGCAGAGGAGATACTTCACTTCCAGACGGAGCTTCTCGAATCGGCCGGACACGACGTGACGACGGTCGGATTCCGCCGCCCCGGTGGGGACTGCGAAGAAGTGACCGACCACGTGCTGACCGAGTCGTCGAACCGCGTCCGCCGCATCGCCGAGAAAGTCGTGTTGCAACCGGGGATATATCGTGACCTCCGGCACCTCCTCGATTCCGTCTCGCCGGACGTCGTCCACGTTCACAAGAACGTCAACTACCCGACGACGGTCCTCTTGGCCTGTCGAAACTACCCGGTCCTCAAAACCCATCACGACTTCACGAACGTCTGTCCCTCGGGGTGGGCGGTGTATCAGGACACGAACGAAATTTGTCCCGGCGGACCGGGGCCGAAATGCGTGCGTCACGGCTGTAAATCCGCGGCCGAGATGGCGATGTACCACGGCCCACGCCACGCCGCGCGGCTGCCGTTGCAACGGCGAGTCATCGATAAACACGCCGCACCGAGCCGCGCACTCGGGGAGTATCTGAACCGGTTCGGCCTCGACACGCAGACGCTTCCCAATCCCCGCTCCCGGAAGTTCGACCTCGACCCGTCGTTCGAGGCCGGCGAGGAGTACTTCGCGTACGTCGGGACCCACGCCGAGAAGAAGGGGATTCAAAACCTCGTGCGGGCCGCGGAGTGGGTGGCCGAGGAGCGCGACCGGTCGCTCCGGGTCCGGATTGCGGGGGACGGCCCCCTCAGGGAACAGTTGGCGACTCGAATCGAGGACGCGGGTCTGGGCGACCACGTCACCCTCGAAGGCTATCTCTCGGAGGCAGAACTCCGGTCGCTGGTCGCGAACGCCCGCGCGGTGGTCGTCCCCTCGATATGGATGGAGAACTTCCCGACCGTGATTTCGGAGGCGTTCTCGCTGGGTCGGCCGGTGATTGGAAGCGACCGTGGCGGCATTCCGGAGATGCTCGACTTCGGGGAGCGCGGCATCGTGTACCCGGCAACCGATATCGAGCAACTGGGGACCGCGATGCTCGAACTCCTCGATGACCCCGACCGGGCGGCCGCACTCGGGCGCGCGGGCTACGAGTACGCCGCGTCGGACCTCGACCCAGAGCGCCACCGGGAGGGACTCGTCGACCTGTTGCGCTCCGTGGCCGGCGACCGCACGTGACCCTCAGTCGCCCCGGTCGAGCGGTCGGGACCAGCCGTCCAGAAACGACTGCGCCACGCTGTCGATGTGGAACCGCTCCTCGACGTTCTCCCGGCCGTTCGCCCCCATCTCTCGCCGCCGGTCGGGAGAGTCGGCCAGTTCGCGAAGCGCCTCGGTAACGTCGTCGACCGACCCCTCGGGCGCTAACATCCCGTCGACGTCGTCTCGGACGACCCACGGAATCGCGCCGGAGTCGCTACCGACAACGGGGAGTCCGGAGCTCATCGCCTCCGCATACGCCACCCCGAAGTACTCCTCCCACGTCGGCGTTTCCAGCGAGTGGAGGGCGAAGACATCAGCCGATGCGTACGCCTCGTGTATCTCCTCGTGTGGAATCTGCCCGTGCAACGTGACCGTATCTTCGAGCCCGTGTTGGCTGACGAACGTCTGCAGCCACGACTCCAGTTCGCCGCTGCCGACGATGTCCCACTGGACGGCGACGTTCGTCTCGTGGAGCCGCTGCATCGCTTCCGCGAGCACCTTGTACCCCTTCCGTTCTTCGAGCACGCCGACGCTGAGAACGGTAACTGAGTCGCCGTCTGGGCGCGGCTCCTCGTAGGAGAACAGGTCGGTGTCGACGGGGTGGCCCGTGTACACGGCGCGGTCGTCAGACGCGTCGAGATACCCCTGCTCGACGTAGCGGTCGTGAGTCATCGGGGAGACGAAGAGAAATCCGGATGCGTAGTCGACGACGGCCTCCGTTTTGGCGCGTGGCACGATGTTGGGGAGGTGTTTCGTCGCCGACGCGCGTGACACGAGCGGCGTCCCCGTTTCCCGACAGGCCGTGTACGCCGCGTGCGCGCCGGGGTACAGCGTCGGGTCGGCTGTCTCCACCACGTCGAAGTCGGCCGCCCGAATCACGGTCGCGAGTTCGGAGAACGCGGGCATCACGACGCGGTCCGCGCCGGTGAGTCGCTTCGTCCCCTGTCGCCACAGGTGACGGCCCCGTTCCAGATACGTCTGCGAACAGGTCGCTACCTCGACGTGGTCAGTGCGTAACGAGTGACCCTCCTGAGCGATGACGGTGATGTCGACGTCTCGCTCGCGGACGAGTTGCTCGTAACACCGCAACTCGCCTTCGAACGCGGTGTTCGCGCGAGCGTCGACGGGCCGGGCGATGGCCACATCCATGGTGGGTGCGATGGAACGGGCGGGCATTACAGTATCGACTCGGTCCGTCGACCGACGACGGCCCAAGTATCGGCCGACTCGCGAGTTGCTGTCAGGTGCGACAAGGAAAGAGTTAGGTTGGTATCGGACCTACGCGCAGCTAACGAGGGAGCTATGGACGACAGAACACTTCTGGTCACGGTCGATTCTCTCAGAGCCGACCATCTCGAGCATATGCCGGCCACCCGCTCATTTCTCGACAAGTTCCACGACCGGGCGTTTGCGGCCTGTACCGCGACGCTCGGGTCGTTTCCCAGCATCATCGGCGGCGAGTACGCCACCGACGGGGCGCTGACAGCCGGCACCAGCGTCGCCAACGAGTTCCAATGTCACACCGTCGGCATCACGACGAATCACCTCCTCTCGCCGCCCTACGGCTACGACGAGGGGTTCGACGCGTTCACGTCGCCTCACAACGACGAGACGACCAGCGTGCTGAAGGAGACGCTGGCAAAGCGGTTCACGATTGGCAGTCGCCCGTATCGGCTCGCAAACCGACTCTGGGGAGAGATTCAGAACGTCCGCGAGTCGCTCGGCGGGGTCGAAAAGTCGTTCCGACCGGCCGACAGCGTGGTGTCCGAGTTTCTCGACAGCGTCGAGCCCCACGACGAGTGGTTCGGCTGGCTCCACCTGATGGAGCCACACTACCCTTACGACCCCGATGGAATGTCGTTGAGCCGCGCCAAAGCCCAACAGCTCACCAGAACAGTGATTTCGGGGGACGGAACGGACGAGGAGGAAGAGCGCGTCCGGGAGTTGTACCGACAGGAGGTCGAGGAACTCGACGAGCGCCTCGCGACGCTCTGGGAGTCGATTCCGGACGATACGCGCGTCGTGTTCTGTGCCGACCACGGGGAGATGCTCGGCGAGGACGGTCTGTGGGGGCATCCGGGCGAGCCGCGGTCGGAACTCCTCCGTATTCCCTTCGGAACGCGGAACGCGCCGTCCGTCGGGGAAGTCGTCTCTCACGTCGACATCCCGACGATACTTCTCGGCCGTGAACACGGTGCGGGAACGTTCGACCGCGCCACCGCCTTCGCGACGTACGCCGACATGAAAGCGGCGATGAACGCGGAGCACATCGCCACCACCGACGGCGTGTGGACCTTCGACGGTGACACCGCCGAGGACCCCGACCTAACCCGAGAGCTGGAGCGGTTCGAGAGCTCCGGTGTGATGAAAGAGGACGCCATCCGCGACGATCTGGAGGCGCTCGGCTACGTGTGACTCTGGTAGTGTTGGGGCTCGACGCGCTCGATGCCGGACTGATAGACCATTTCGGTCTCGACGGCTTCAAACTCGAAACGTCGGCCGAAATCGAGACGTACGCGTACAGCCGGGACGTGCCGTACACTCTGGAGGTCTGGCCCTCAGTCGCGACGGGCGTTGGCCCGGACGAACACGGCATCGTCGACGCCGGGACGAGCGAGTGGTCCAACCCCGTACTCGAACTCGGGTCGCGCGTCACCGGCCGTCTGGCCGAGGGGACCAGAGGAAAGCTCGGTCGCCTCGTCAGAAACTACACGGGCGAGCGCGAGCAGTTGGCGACCACCGACGTAGCGAGTATCTTCGACGAGGAGGGAGCCGTGGTCCGCAACTGGCCGGGCGTCCACGGGGGGTCGGACCTCCAGTACGCGTGGGACCTCATGTACGACGTCGCCGAGGACATGCCGAAAGACGAGTTCGAGCGGAAACTGCTCGGTCTCTGTGCCGAGCAGTTCGGCTGGGCACGGGAGATGCTCCACCACGAGGTCCGACTCGCCGGCGTGCACATTCACACGCTCGACGCCGCAGGACACGCCTACGCGGGGTCGGAGTCGGATTTGGAGGCCATGTATCGGCGGACGAGCGAGTTCGTCGCGGAACTGGTCGCGGCGCTCGGCCCGGACGACGACGTGCTCATCGTGAGCGACCACGGCATGCACACGCCCTTCTACGACGGCGAACGGGGACACTCGTGGCGGGCGTTCGCGAGCACTACGGCGGATTCGGTGCCGGAAGACGTCATGGACGTCGCCGACTGGGTGCGGACGCGGCTCCCGGAACACGACGTTCGACCGGACCGCGACGACGTCGACCTCCCGATGCAGGAACTCCGGGACTTGGGATACGTGGAGTAGCCACCCGTACGCGGCCCAACGCGTATCGAGAGTCGGAAGAAATAACATCGCCAGCGGACGATACCTCGGCATGATAATTCTCGGGTTGGACGGCGCCACGCTCTCGCTGTTGCGTCCGTGGGCCGAGGCGGGCGAACTGCCGACCTTCGAACGGCTGTTCGAGGAGAGTGTCCACGGCGAACTCGAGAGCACCGAGCCACCGGTCACGATTCCGGCGTGGCTGACCTTCGCCACGAGTCGGACTCCGGAAGACCTCGATATGTACGGGTTCACACATTTCAACCGCGAAACTCGTGAACTCGAACTCACCCACGACGAGTACGTGTCGGGAAAGCTGTGGGACGTGGTGAGCGACCAAGGGGGACGGTCGGTGGTCTTCAATATTCCGGGGTCGTACCCGTGGCAGGAGATAGACGGGACGATTATCGCCGCTGCGCCCGAGTACAAGGAATCGTACGCCTATCCGGAGGAGCGCTGGGACGAACTCGTCGACCTCGTGGACGGGTACAAACTCCGTATCGACGCCGAATCCGGAACCGACGAGTACGTCGAACAGGGACTCGACTTGGTCGAGAAGCGGTTCACGGCGTTCGAGCATTTCATCCAAGAGGAGGACCCCGACCTTGCCGTCGGCCTGATACGGGCGACCGACCGCATCGCACACCACTACTGGGACGAGGAGGTGTCCGAGGACAACGACCTGCTCGACGTGTACAGGGCCGTCGACCGTCGGCTCGGCGAATTCCTCGACCGTCACGAGGACGAGAACGTGGTCATCATGAGCGACCACGGCTTCGAAGCCATGGACACGTACTTCGCGGTCAATCACGTCCTCGAACAGCGTGGCTTCGCGACGCTCACCGAGAGCGGCAGTACCGGGCGCGCGGCCCTCGGAAAGTTGCGCGTCGCCGCGCGGCGAGCGCTCTCGAAAGTCGGACTGCTCACGTTCGTCCGGCGCCACGTGCCCGAGGAGACGGTCCGGAGCGTCCCCAGTGGGAGCACGCTCGGCCTCGACAACGCCCTCAGTCTGGGCCGCATCGACTGGGACGAGACCGTCGCGCTCGCCGACTCCGGGGGGAAGACCGCTCTCATCTACGCGTTCGAGGACGATGCAGACGAGCGTGGGCGCGTCCTCGACGAGATAGAGTCGGCACTCGGAGACGCCGCTGCCGCCGCAGGGATAGACGTGACGTTCACGCGCACGGAGCGGACGGGCGTACACACGCCCGACCTCAAGATGACCGTTCGAACGAGCGGCGTGTACACCTCCTCGCGATTCGACGTCGACGGCCCGGTCTTTCACGAGGATTCGAGCGGCCACGCGATGAACGGCATCTTCTTCGCTCAGGGTCCCGACTTCAGAGACGGCACCCTCGCCGACGCACGCCTCATCGACGTCGCGCCGACCGTACTCCACGGACTCGGGATGCGGATTCCGGAGTACATGTCCGGTACTGTTCTCGACGTGTTCGACTCCGAGAGCGACGCCGGACAGCGAGAGAGTGAACGATACGAGTTCACCGGCGAAGACGCCATCGCCGAAGGAGGGGTGTCGGGCGACGAAGAGCGCGAGACGGAGGTCAAAGACCGACTGCGGGACTTGGGGTATATCGACTGACGAGTCGACAGAGGGATGGAAGCAGTAGATTAATGCTCGTGCCGGCGTACCGGAGTATAAGAACTCCGATACATCCCGTATTTCACCGGCGTATCGGAAGATGAGGCATACATGAGCGTCAAATCACGCAACAACGAGCGAAAGATAGAGGCAAAATACTCCGTGATGGAACCACATCTTCACGGGAAAGTGCTACACATCGGCTGTATCGGACCGGGAGTGGATGAGAGCTTGGACTGGTTCCACCGCTGGCTCGGGACACAAGCCGAAGAGATCGTCGGTATCGACCTTGATGAAGAGGGCATCGAACGAGCCCGAGAGGAGGGGTATGACTGTCGGGTTGAGGACGCACAGGACTTCGACCTCGGCGAGGAGTTTGATACAGTCGTCGCGGCAAACGTTATCGAACACCTGAACTGCCCTGGAAATATGATCGATTCTGCGAAGGACCATCTCACGGATGAGGGGCAACTCGTCATTACGACGCCACGCACGTTCACGCCGCAGAATCTGCTCCGAGAGCTACACGGAGGCATCGACCCCAATCATGACCATGTCGCGTGGTATTGTAAAGAAACCCTTCGTCACCTGTTGAATCGATATGAGTTGGAGATGACAGCCTACGAAGCGTGGGGTTTCGACCGTGTCGGCGTGACACCCCTCGATAGGGCATGGCGGCAGGTAGAACGAATACTCGCTCGGGTTCCGGGACTTGAGAAGATAGACAAGTATCAACACTTGGTCGTGGCGCAGTAAGCCCTCTCCGACGACTGATTTCTCGCTCTCGTTCGAGAGTGGTAAGGCTCATTTAGATAGATGACAAGGGCAGTGATAGAATGACCACCGCAACGGCCGTCGGCGAAACGGGGGAGCCCCCAAGCGTCGCACTCGTCGTTCTCGACACGCTCCGGGCGGACACCTTCAGGGAACACTTCGACTGGATGCCCGGCGAGACAGTCGAGCACGCGTGGTCGACGAGTCACTGGACCGTTCCGGCGCACGCGTCGCTGTTCACCGGCCAGTATGCGGGCGAACTCGGCGTTCATAGCCTGAATCCCCGACTTCACGACGAGGTGCCGACGCTCGCAGAGCGGCTTCAGTCCAGCGGCTACGAAACCGCCGGATTCAGCTGTAACCCCCACCTGAGCCCCGAGTTCGGATTTACGCGGGGATTCGACGACCTGCGCCGAAACTGGGTCGGGCGCCGACTCGACAGCGACATCTACCCGTGGGGCGAGTTCGTCTCGAACAAGCGCTTCGACGGCCCGCTTCGGTATCCGGAGGCGCTGTATCGGCTGTTCACCTCCGACCATTCGGTGTGGAAATCGCTGGACGACGGCGTTCGGCGAAAGCTAAACCACACGTCGTTCGACCTTCCCGACCGATATCAGGACCACGGCGCGCAGGCGGTTCTGTCTGACGTTCGGAACCGAGACTGGGACGACGGACCGTCGTTCTACTTCGCGAATCTGATGGAGGCACACATTCCGTACAACCCACCCGTCGAGTACCGAACCGACGGCATCGACAACGGCGGATACTCGTTTGCCACGCTCATCGAACGGGAGAACTTCGACCCCGAGATAACTCGGCAGGCGTACGACGACTGCGCGCGCTATCTCTCGGACGTGTACCGAGAGATATTCTCGGAACTCCGGGCGGAGTTCGACTACGTCATAACGGTCAGCGACCACGGCGAACACCTCGGCGAGGACGGGATGTGGGGCCACAACTTCGGCGTCGCACCCCCACTCACGAACATCCCGCTTCACGTCGCCGGGGAGCGGGACCTCGCTATCGGCGACGCGCCAGTCAGTCTGCTCGACGTGCACGCGACGATACTGGACCTCGCCGGGTGCGACTCGGAGACCCGCGGAACGAGCCTGTTCGAACCGCGAGAGAGTGACGCGGCAGAGCGTCGGCTCGTGGAGTATCACGGAATCTGTAACGAGCCGACGTACGAGCGACTCCGGGACGCGGGGGTCCACGAGGAGACTATCAGAACGTACGACTCACGGTACTGTGGCGTCGCGCTTCCCGGCGGATACTACGGCTACGAAACCCCCGACGGGTTCGAGGAGCGGGGCACGACAGACAGGGACGCCGAGGCCGAACTGAAAGCGCTGAAAGAGGACGCACCGGTGACGCCGATTGGGGACAAAGGTGGCTACTCCGAGGAGATGACTTCGCAGCTAGAGGCACTTGGCTACGTGTAGCCACGTTTCAGTGCAGAGGGCGATACGCGTCTACTTTTCCGCGGTGATTTCGTCGATGATTCGCTCGTAGGCCATCGCGTTGTTCCGGATGTCGTCGGGCGTGACGGTCATCTGGTCGGGGTCGCCGCGAGCGAGTTCGGACAACTGTTGGTAGTGCCCGGAGGTAGCGTACGCGCCGTCAAGCGTGACGCCGAAGTCGGCCAGCTTTCGGAGCGCGACCGTTCGGGCGTGAATCCCCGCGCGTTTCGCGCTCTGAGAGAGGATTTCCATGACCTTCTCGATGTTCCCCTGAAGCAGTTCCGAGCCGCCGTCGGGCTTGTCGAGGGTGATGGCGATACGAGAGGACATGTCCATCAGGAGCGTGCGACGGCTTCCGATGATGAGAAACACGTTGGGACAGCTCGACCGGAAGCTCATGGTGAGATAGCCGGAAGCGTCCCCGGCCCGCACGAGCGCCGTCGCCTCGGCGGTGTCGTAAGGCAGGCCTTCGATTTCGGTCACCGAATCGACGAGCGAGGCGTCCGTGATGTTTCCGATGAAGTTCCGCGTGAGATAGATGCGGTGTTCCATGTCCTCGCCGAACCGCTCGCCGTCTATCTGTGTAATCCAGTCGGCCTTCACGGTGTCCGCGCCGGCAGCCTCGTTCACGCCCACGTAGGAGATGACGGCGTTGACGTCACCGACGTAGCCGTTCTGGACGCGCTCGGTCACCCACCGAACGAGCGGGCGGAACAGTTGGTTGTTTATCTCCGTGATAGCCGACCCCGACTGCTCGCAGGCAGCGAGCATCTCCTCGGCGTTGGCGAGCGTTCGGGCGAACGGTTTCTCGACGAGAATGTCCACACCGGTCGGCGCGATGTCGGTGACGACGCCGTGGTGAGTTCCCGGCGGCGTCGCGACGCTCACGGCGTCGAGTTTCTCTGACTCTATCATTTCGCGAGCGTCGGTGTACGCCGCGAGGCCGAACTCGGTGGCCGTGTCGCGAGCGACCGTTTCGTCGAGGTCACAGACAGCGCGAACGGACAGCTTCGGATGAGAAACCGCGTTGGAGAGATGGCGGTTGACACCGGCACCACCACAGCCGATCACGCCATACCGTCTTGCCATACGGGTATCTCAACCAAACCAAAGTTAACACTTTCTCTTGTCACCGGCAGGAACTGATTCCACAGGCCGGTAAACGGTGAATTAAGACGGGATACGCTTGACTGGCAGGTGTGTCGGGGCACGACCGCGTGTCTCCGGGACAGCCTACGTGACCGAAAGCGATGAGTGACACGGAAGCCAGCGACGTGAGCCTCGGGGGCGAGACGCTGAAGGCGACGCTCGCGAAGTTCACGATGGCGGTCGCCGGCCTCGTCGGAACGATAGTCTTCGCTCGCCTCCTCGGTCCGGTGGGTATCGGTGGCTACTATCTGCTCATGACGGTCATTCGGCTGAGTACGCGACCCGTCGGTGGGCTCAGCACCGCCGTCCAGAAGCGCCTCTCGGAATCCGGGTTTGCGGTCGGCGAGGCGATGACGATAACCACGTCCGCGGCGCTAGCGTGGACCGCACTCAACGTCGGCGTCGCGTATCTCCTCCGCGAACGGCTCAAGTCGTTCGTCGGCTTCGAGGACGCGGTGCTTGCCTTCGGCGTCTTGCTCGGAACGCTGAACCTGTTCATTCTCTATCAGGGGGCAATCTCGGCCACGGGTCGAATCGGCTGGTCCCGGTGGATAGACACGACCCGGTCCTATCTCACGCTCCCCGCACAACTCGCGCTGGTGTGGGTTGGGCTCGGTGCCGCGGGGATGGCGTACGGCGAGGCCATCGCGACGGCGATACTTCTGGTCCCCATCTTCAACGCCGCCGCCGCGTTCGAACGGCCAACGCTGGAGACAGCCAAGTCCATCTGGGAGTACGCCAAATACAGCATTCCGAACCGCTATCTGAGCCGGGCGTACTCGGAACTCGACATTCTCATCCTCGGCGTGTTGCTGACGGAGACGGCGGCGGGCCACTACGGAGTCGCTTTCCGACTCTCGATTCCGGCGATGTTCATCGCGATGGTGGCGAGTTCGGGGCTGTTCTCTCGGGTCAGCAACCTCCGCTCGAAAGACGAGCCGATTGCCGAGGACGTCCACAACACGCTGTCGTTCACCAGCCTGTTCGCGATTCCGATGCTGTTCGGCGGCGCAGTCCTCGACAGACAGCTCATCGTGACGCTGTACGGCAGCGAGTTCGGCCCCGCCGCACCGCTTCTCACCGGACTGCTCCTCTTCCAGCTTGTCAGGACTCAGTCCAGCCCGCTCGAGAAAGTCGTCGGCGCGCTCGACCGGCCGAACGTGATGACTCGCGTGTACGCGTTACTACTCGTCGTGAACACGATTATCGGGGTCGGGTTCACGCTCTGGCTCGGCGCCATCGGCGTCGTCATCGCGACGATACTGGCTGAGACGCTCCGATACGCGGTTCTGGCCGTGTATCTCCGGCGCGACCAGCCCGTGTTCTCCCTGTTTCCGCGAGCGCTCATCGCCCAACTGTTCAGTGGCGTGTTGATGGGGAGCGTCCTCGTCGGGGCAAAGACGGTCGTCCGGGTCGACTCGTGGCTGATTCTCGGTGGGATGATTGGCGGTGGGGCGGTGGTTTACTTCACGGTCCTGTTCGCCGTGAGCCGTCGGTTCCGAGAAACCGTCCTCGGGACGCTCGACGACCTGTATCCGGCGTGGCGCGACGTGCTGAACGTCGAGTGACGCCGGTGGGGGGGACCAGCCCCACTCTCACACCGCTACCGTGTCGACTTGGCCGTACTCGCGGCGATACTCGTGTCGCACACGAAACCGGTCTAGCGCCTCATTCCGCCCCAGATAACAAGGTTTATGCCCGTAATCCCAGACCGTTCGGCCAATGAGTGACGATAAGAGTCAGGGGTCCTCGTCAGTCGTAGACCTCTTTTTCGACTGGTATCACGTCCCCGCGCTCGTCCTCGTTATTGCGGGGATGCTCGCCATTCGACTCCAGACGTACGACAACTTCGTCCAGAGCGGCCAAGTGTATTTCTCCGGGAACGACGCCTGGTATCACCTCCGTCAGGTCGAGTACACGGTGCAGAACTGGCCCTTCACGATGCCGTTCGACCCGTGGTCGAACTTCCCGTACGGAACGAATCAAGGGCAGTTCGGCACGCTGTACGACCAGATTATCGCCACGGCGGCGCTGGTCGTCGGTCTCGGAAGCCCATCGAGTAGCCTGATATCGAAGACCCTCCTCGTCGCCCCCGCGGTGTTCGGCGCGCTCGTCGCCGTGCCGGTGTACGCCGTCGGGAAGCGCCTCTCCGGGCGTCTCGCCGCTCTGTTCGGCGCTTTCGTCCTTCTTCTCCTCCCGGGACAGTTCCTCCGGCGCGGCCTCGTCGGCTTCGCCGACCACAACGTCGCCGAGCCTCTCTTCCAGACGATTGCGGTGCTCGGACTGATGGTCGCACTCGCGGTTGCCACGCGCGAGAAACCCGTGTGGGAACTGGTGCTCGACCGAGATATCGATGCCCTCCGCCAGCCCCTCCTCTGGAGTGCCGGCGCCGGCGCCGCCGTCGCCGTCTACATGTGGGTGTGGCCGCCGGGCGTTCTGCTCGTCGGCATCTTCGGCGTCTATCTGCTCTATCAGTCGACCAGCAACTACGTCGCCGGCGACTCGCCAGAACCGGTCGCATTCGTCGGCGTCGTGTCGATGACCGTGGCGTCGGTCCTGATGCTTCTCCAGTTCGAGGAAGTGTCGTTCTCGCCGACGGACTTCGGCCTGCTACAGCCCAGCATCGCCATCGGCGTCGCCGCCGGAGCCGCCTTCCTCGCCGGGCTGGCGCGCCTGTTCGACGACCGAGACATCGACCGTCAGTACTACCCCGTCGCGGTGGTCGGGTCCGTCGTCGTCGCTATCGGCGTCGTCTCCATCGCGCTCCCGTCGCTGTTCGGGTCGATTCAATCGAACGTGCTTCGAATCGTCGGGTTCAGCGCCGGCGCGGCGACCCGGACCATCTCGGAGGCACAGCCGTACCTCTCGCCCGACGTACTCCAGCAGAACTACATGACTCCGACGGGGCGTATCCTCTCGAATTACGGATTCACGCTCTTTACTGGCGTGGCCGCCGTCATCTGGCTCCTCGCGAAACCGCTGGTTCGTGACGGCGAAACCGAGCGAGTCGGCTACGTCGTCGGTAGCCTGGCGCTGATTGGGCTGCTGTTCGCCGTGCCGGGGCCGTTCCGAGCTATCGGCGACGTGTTCGGTGTCGTCTCCGAAATCGTCGGCATCGCGCTGGTCGCAGCCATCCTCTTCGGCGCCGTCCTCCAGCACGACTACGACCCCGAGAAACTCCTCTTCGTCGTGTGGGCGGCCTTCATCACCTCGGCGGCGTTCACGCAGGTTCGGTTCAACTACTACCTCGCGCCCGTCGTCGCCATCGCCAACGCCTACCTCCTCGGACAGGTGCTCGCCTACCTCGATTTGGACACCGCGTCGCTCGACACCGTCCGGAACATCCAAGGATATCAGGTGTTTGCCGTGTTCGCGGCGGCGATGCTCATCGTGACGCCGGTGTTGCTCGTGCCGATGAGCGTTCGCAACACCGGCAACCCGTCGTTCGACCAGAGTAGCACGGCGTGGGAGTCGGCCCAGTCGAACCAACCAGACGCAGTCACGGAGTGGGACGGCTCGCTCCAGTGGATGGAGTCGAACACGCCCGCGCCCGGAACCTTCGGTGGGGCCGATAACGAGATGGAGTACTACGGCACCTACGACAAGACGAGTGACTTCGACTATCCGGCGGGGACCTACGGCGTGCAGTCGTGGTGGGACTACGGCCACTGGATAACCGTCCGCAGCGAGCGAATCCCGAACGCCAACCCGTTCCAGCAGGGGACGACCGACGCCGCGAACTTCCTGCTCGCACCGAACGAGACGGCGGCCCAGCAGGCCCTCGGCGAGCGCGACCGGGAAGCCGCAGGAACGCGCTACGTCATGGTCGACTGGCAGATGGTCAACCCGCAGGCGAAGTTCGGCGCTCCGGTCGTCTTCTACGACGCCGCGAACGTCTCGTCGTCGGACTTCTACAACCCGGTGTACACCAACAACTTCCGGGGGCAGTTCCTCGTCCGCGACCAGCGCTACTACGACAGCCTGATGGTCCGGCTCTACGCCTACCACGGGAGTTCGATGTCGCCCCAGTCAGTCGTCATCGACTGGGAGGAACAGCGAGCCCAGACCCAGAGCGGTGAGACGGTTACCGTCAACGCCGTTCCGGAGGGTGAGTCGCCGATACGGCAGTTCAACAACATGTCTGCCGCAGAGGCCTACGTCGCCAACGACAGCACGTCACAGATTGGTGGCATCGGGCCGTTCCCCTCCGAGCGAGTGCCCGCGCTCGAACACTACCGGCTCGTGAAGGTGAGCAATTCGTCGGCCACCTCGTCGTCGCAGTACCAGTCCACGACCCGTCGAACCTTCTCGTCGACGGGCGTGCCGCCGTCGAGTCAGCGGCTCTACGAGCCGTCGTGGGTGAAGACCTTCGAGAAGGTGCCCGGAGCGACGGTCACCGCCGACGACCTGCCACCGAACACCTCGGTTCGTGCCAGCGTCCCGATGCGGGTGCCGACGACGAACGAGACGTTTACCTACAGCCAAGAGACGACCACGAACGCGGACGGCGAACTGGAGATGACGCTGCCCTACGCCACGACGGGTTACGACGAGTACGGGCCGTCTAACGGCTACACGAACGTCAGCGTCCGCGCCACCGGGCCGTACACGTTCGAATCCGCACTCGCCACCCAGAACCAGTCGCTCGTCCAGTACCGCGGCGAGGTCCAGATTCAGGAGGGCCGCGTCAACGGCGACATCGACGGCGCCCGAGACGTGTCGCTGGACCAGACGAACCCGCTCCAGAATCTGAGCCTCGGCGGCGGCAACGAGTCCGCCGAATCGCTCCGGCCGGTCGAGCCGACGACGGGTGAGACGTCCGACTCGACGGACGGGTCCACCCCCGATTCGACATCGACCACCGCCGACCGCGCGGCAACCACGCAACTCGCCGCCGCCGTTCGAGAGTAGCGGATGCACCCGCTTCGCTCCCTGCTGGTCGTCTACTGCAAGGGCGTCTGCATGGGAGCGGCCGACGCCGTCCCCGGCGTCTCGGGCGGGACGATTGCGCTCATCACCGGCATCTACGAGCGCCTGCTCGGTGCGCTCACGGCCGTCACGCCCGGGCGGATTCTGTCCGTCCTCGCCGCGCCCGTTCCGGGGCGACGTGATGACGCCCGCACCGCCTTCTTCGCCGTCGACGGCCCCTTCCTCCTCGCGCTCGGGTGTGGCGTCCTCACCGCCGTCCTCGTCGCGACGCGCGTCCTCCACGTCGCGCTCGAATCGGCGCCAGTCCCCACCTTCGGGTTCTTCTTCGGCCTCATCGCCGCCTCGGCCGTCGTCCTCGCCGACCAAGCGTCGCTCGACACGCCCGGCCGCGTCGCCGCCGCCGTCGCCGGCTTTCTGCTCGCCTTCCTCTCGGCAGGACAGGCCGCCGCGGCGCTACCCTCCTCGCCACTCGTGACCGTCGCCGTCGGCGCCGTCGCCATCAGCGCCATGGTCCTGCCCGGCATCTCCGGCTCGCTCCTTCTCGTCATCCTCGGGCAGTACGCCTTCCTCGTCGAGCGGCTAACGGCCTTCGTCGACGCCCTGTTCGGTCTGCTCGTGGGCGGGTCGGTCGAAGCGGTCCTCGACCCCGCGACGACAGTCGGCGCCTTCCTCGTCGGCGCCGTCGTCGGCCTGTTCACCGTCGCGCACGTGGTCCGGTGGGCGCTCGTCAACTACCGGTACGCGACGCTCTCCTTTCTCGTGAGCCTCGTGGTCGGCGGGTTGCGAGCGCCGGTCGTGAAAGCGGCCGAAGACCTGCCCGCCGGGTGGACGACGGAGGCGCTCCTCGCCTTCGGCGTCGCCGCGCTCGTTGGCGCCGTACTCATCGCGGTGGTCGAACACTACACCGACAGCATCGCCGTCTCGGCGTAACTCACGTCTTCAGTCGACCCACCGTGACGAACGTCTCGGGGCGTTGCTCGCGCGCTGGAACGGCCAGTATGAGACAAAATTAAATCCCCGCCAGATGCTAGTCGGCGTATGGGCGTCACTATCAGGAAGCCGACTGAGCGGCAGTGTGAGCGCTGTGGTCGGCAGGAGGTCTGGAACGACACGACGAGTACGTGGCGGGTCGCGCGCGACGACGACGGCGAGCGACACACCGGGCGCGTGTACTGCATCCACGAGTGGGATATCAACGGCACGTTCGTCCCGCTAGAATCGAACACCGACGCCGCCGACGCGTAGGATGGCGGCCGACGCGCCGGTGACCGCGTACGTCACCGCGCCCCGCGACGCCGCGACCGACCTCGCGCGCCGCCTCGTCGACGAGCGACTCGCCGCCTGCGTCAACGTCGTCCCCTGTACCTCTACCTATCGCTGGGACGACGTGGTTCGGGAGGACGAGGAGTCGGTGTTGCTGGCCAAGACCACCGACGAGCGCTACCCCGAACTGGCCGAGCGACTGGTCGCGTGGCACCCCCACGACGTCCCCTGTGTCGAACGCATCGACGCCGACGACGCCACCGACGACTTCGCCGCGTGGTGTGCCGACGCCGTCGAAGATTAGTCGACGAGTCGCTCGAATCCAGCGATGACGACGTGGTGGACGACGACGAGAACGACCACGCTCGCGACGATAATTGCGACTTGTGCCGGCGTCGACAGCAGGCCGAGCGAGACGATGAGCGTCGTCGCACACGCCGGCGCGTGGTTCGTATCGGTGGCTATCAACCCCCAACTCGTGAGGACGATAGAGCAGACACCGCTCGCGACGAGATGCAACCCGGTCGCCGAGTGCGGCGGGGGCGTCGCCGTGAGCGCCGCACCAGCACCCAAAAGGGAGTACGCGAGGAGGCCGGCGACGCCACCGATACCGTGACTCGCGACGATACGCGCCAGTCGTCCCCGGTCGCCCGTCCGCTCGAACGCGAGGAGAAAGGCCGAGGGGCCGAGACTGGGGAACACGAACGGCTGGCCGCTGAGCCACGCGACAGCGCCGAGGACGGTAAACAGGACGCCCGCGTAGAGGCTGGTCCCGAGGCGACGGCGACTTAGCATCGGTCGAGCGTCGAGAGCGCGTCGAGCGTGCCGTCCATGTGCTCCCCGTCGGTGACGTGGTCGGCGGCGGCCCGCGCCCGGTCGTCGGCGTTGGCCACCGCGAAGGACTCGCCCACCACGTCGAACGTCGACACGTCGTTCTCGCTGTCGCCGACGGCGACGAAGTCGGCGGGGTCGATGCCGAGCGCCGCCGCCACCGCCTGCACGCCGTCACCTTTCTCGACGCCCGGCGTCTTGAGGTGGTAGGCGTAGCCGGTGTCGACCACGTCGAGGCCGAACTCGTCGGCGACGTCGCGAAGCAACCTCTCGTCGGCGTCGAGGCTGACCGCCACCTCCGTCTCCCGCCAGCGGTTGACGGTGTCGGCCCCGCCCCATCCGAGGTCGCCACCGCGCTCGACGAACGCCCGCGCCGCCGCCTCCGGGCGCTCCGAGTCGACCGTCACCCGCACCTCGTCGTTCGCGTAGACGACGCCGCCGTGTTCGGCGACGACGAGTTCCGGCATCGCGAGGAAGTGACAGAGCGCGACGGGGTAGGGAAAGGCCTTGCCCGTCGCGAGGACGATGGGGGCGTCCCACGCCGGCAACGCCTCGAACGCCCGCGGGTCCAGCCCGCCGGCCGGCGTCGTGAGCGTCCCGTCGATATCGAGTACGAGCGGCGGCACCATATCCGACCCTGTAGCGGGGGCGTGATAAACGACGCGTCACACGGCGAGCGACGCCGTGAAGTGCCGCGGCCACGCACGCCCCGCCATGCACACGACGGTCCTCGTCATCGGCGGCGGCGCGACGGGCGTCGGTATCGCCCGTGACCTCGCGCTCCGCGGGGTCGACACCACCCTCGTCGAGCGAGGCGCACTCGCCGCGGGGACGAGCGGCCGGTCACACGGCGTCCTCCACAGCGGCGCCCGGTACGCCGAGGCCGATGCCGACGACGCCGCGGCCTGTCTCGCCGAGAATCGCATCCTTCGAGAGATTGCTCCGGACTGCATCAGCGAGACGGGCGGCTACTTCCTCCATCTCGACAGCGACGACCCGGCGTACTTCGAGCGCAAGCGCGAGGCCTGCGAGGCGCTGGGGATGGCCGTCGAGACGCTGTCCGGCGACGAGATGCGAGCGCGCGAACCGACGGTGAGCGACCGCGTCGAGCGCGCACTCGCCGTGCCCGACGGCGTCGTCTCGCCGGCCCGTCTGCTCGTCGCCACCGCCGCCGCGGCCCGCGAGGCCGGCGCTCGGCTCTACACCCACTCGCCGGTCGAGAACATCCACGTCGCGGAGGGTGCGGTCACCGGCGCCACCGTCGGCGGCCGCCTCGATACGCGGGTCGACGCCGATATCGTCGTGAACGCGACCGGCCCGTGGGCCGAACGGTGTGCCGCGCTCGCGGGCGTGAGCGTCCCGATGGCGCCGACTCGCGGCGTGATGGTCGCCGTCGACAACCCCGGCGTCGACGCCGTCTTGAACCGGTGTCGACCGCCAGCCGACGGTGACATCGTCGTCCCGCGCGACGGGACGGCCGTCCTCGGGACGACCAGCGTCGCCGTCGACGACCCCGACGATTTCGAGCGGACGGAGGCAGAAGTCGAGCGCACCGTCACCGAGTGTGCCGCCATGTGTCCCGGCGTCGACGGGCCGGTCGAGCGGACGTACTGGGGCGTCCGCCCACTCTACGCGCCGGACGAGGCGGCCCGCGGCGACGCCCGCGCCATCTCGCGCGGCTTTGCCCTCCTCGACCACGCGGACGAGGGCGCGGCCGGACTGGTCACCGTCGTCGGCGGCAAACTCACCACGCACCGTCGGATGGCGGCAGTGACCGCCGACCGCGTGTGCGAACGGTTGGGCGTCGACGCGGCCTGTCACACCGTAGAGCGACCGCTTCCCAGTGCCGACGACCCCGTGGTCGACGCCGTTCGAGCGGACTTGGGCGTCGACGCGCCCGCGAACTGACGCTCGGCGGATGGATAGTGTTCAGATTAGCGCGCTCGAACTGAAGACACCTCGAAAGCCCCGACCCGCTGGAGTCGGGGGCCTCGCTGCGGTCCTCGGCCTACGGCCTGCGGTCCTTGTGTCGGCCGCCTTCCTCCAGCGGGTCGCCCCTTTCAGTCCCGCCCGGCGGCAGCCGGTCAGCCAGTCGACCCGGGCGGGACTGAAAGGGGCCGGTGTCTCGGCGTACCCGGACGTTCACGAGAGCGGAGCTCTCGTGAGCAAACCAGAACGCGGAGCGTTCTGGTGACGGTCGTCAGACCGAAGGTCTGACGAGCCAGACGGATCGCTTTGCGATCCGTCGACGACGCAAGCACCGCAACGGAGTGAGGAGCGTGGTTCGAGAGAGCGAAGCTCTCTCGTCATTACCAGAACCCGTCGGGTTCTGGTTAGCAGTCAGAACTCTACGAGTTCTGACGACATCACGAAAGAGTGCGTTGCACTCTTTCGAACGACAGCGAGTCCCGGGAGTCGAGACGCCGGGGGCTTTCGAGGTGGTTCCAAATTCATCCACTTATCTGAAGATTACCGGCAGACGCATCCGAACCCTCTTTGCCCCGGCAGGTCCCACCCGTACACGATGCAGATCGGTATCGTCGGGAGCGGCTACGTGGGAACGACCGTCGCGGCCTGTCTCGCGGATTTGGGCCACGACGTGATGAACGTCGACATCGACGAGTCAATCGTCAGGGCGCTGAACGATGGCGAGGCGCCCGTCTCGGAACCCGGCCTCGAATCCCTGCTCGAAAAACACGCCGGGTCGTCGCTGTTCGCGACGAGCGACTACGAGGACCTCGCCGACTTCGACCCTGACGTCGTTTTCCTCGCACTGCCGACGCCGGCGAACGAGGACGGCAGCATCGACACCAGCATCGTCGAGGCCGGCGCCGAAGCGCTCGGTGAAGTGCTCGCCGACATCGACGGCTTCCCCGTCGTCGTCGTCAAGAGTACGGTCGTTCCCGGCACGACGGAAGACGTCATCGGGCCGGCGCTCGAACTCGCGTCCGGCGGCCGAATCGGCGAGGACTTCGGCCTCGCCGTCAACCCCGAGTTCCTGAGCGAGGGCAACGCCGTCGAGGAGTTCTCGAACCCCGACAAACTCGTCTTCGGGACGGACGACGAGCGAGCGCGCGACGCCCTCGAAGGCGTCTACGCCTCGCTCATCGAGGACGGCGCGCCCGTCGTCGACACCGACCTCTCCACCGCCGAGATGGTCAAATACGCCAACAACGCCTTCCTCGCCGCGAAGGTGAGCCTCGTCAACGAACTCGGGAACATCTGCAAGGAGTTCGGCATCGACGCCTACGAGGTGACAGACGCCATCGGCCTCGACGCCCGCATCGGCGAGCAGTTCCTCCGCAGCGGCGCCGGCTGGGGCGGGAGTTGCTTCCCGAAGGACACGAACGCCATCGTCGCCGCCGCCCGCGAGCAGGGGTACGACCCCGCGCTCCTGCAGGCGGCCATCGACGTGAACGACCAACAGCCCCAACGGATGCTCGACCTGCTCGACAGCCATGTCGATGTCGAGGGCGAGCGCGTGGCCGTCCTCGGTCTGGCGTTCAAGCCCGGCACCGACGACGTGCGCTCCTCGCGCGCCATCCCCATCATCGAGGGGTTGCAAGCGCGGGGCGCGGAGGTCATCGCCTACGACCCCAACGCCGCCGCGCGTGACAACATGGCCGAGCGATTCCCGGACGTGGAGTATCTGGCCTCCGCGTCGCCGACGCTCTCGGGAGCAAAAGCGGCCCTCGTCGTCACCGACTGGCCGGAGTTCGCCGACCTCGACCGGGAGTTCGACCTCATGTCCAGCGACGTCGTCATCGACGGTCGACACATCATCGAACGCCGCGACGGCCTCACGTACGAAGGCCTGACCTGGTAACTCGCGGCGTCACTCGTTTTGGGCCGCCCGCTGCTCGGCCGCCAGTCGCTCGATGCCGATAGTGACCGTCGTGTCCTCGACGTCCCACGCCTCCACCAAGTCGTCGGCGTCGGCGTCGAACGCCTCGGTCCGCGTCTCCTCCGCGATTAGCTCGCGATGCTCGTCGACGAAGGCCGCGATTCGGTCGTCCTCGACGTCGATGCGGGTCCGGATGCCCTCCTCGACGTCGAGGTCGAGGCGCTTGCGCATCTCCTGAATCCGCCGAACCACGTCGCGGGCGTAGCCCTCCGACTCGATGTCGTCCGTCAGCGACGTGTCGACGTAGACGGTGCCGCCGGTGTCGGCGTCGACGTCGAAATCCGTCCCCGTGACGTTCTCGGGTGGCTCCGACCGGAACGACACCATCTCGTCCGTGAGTTCGTAGCGCTCGCCGTCGACGTCGACGGCGTAGCCGTCGGCCGTCTCCAGTTCGTCGCGACGGGTGCCCTCCACCGCCGCCATCACCTCCTGTGCGTCGCCGCCGAAGGCGGGGCCGATGGCGCCCATCTCCGGCTCTGCGTACTCGACCAGTTCGTCGAAGGTGTCGACCACCTCGATTCGCCGGGCGTTCACCCGCTCTGCGAGCAGGTCCGACAGCGACTCGACCGCCGACGCGACGCCGTCGTCCTCGGTGGCGACGACCACGCGCGGGACGGGCCAACGGAGTTTGCGCCCGCCCTGCTGGCGGGCGTTCGCCGCCGCCTCCTCCACCGACCGGAGGACGGCCACCTCCGACTCAAGGTCGGGGTCGTGCCACGACTCGTCGGCCGTCGGGTAGGCGAGTTGGTGGACCGTCGTCGCCTCGCCGTCGAGGGTCTGGTACATCTCCTCGGCGAGATACGGCGTGATGGGCGCGAGCAGTCGAATCACCTCGTCGAGGACCGTCGCGAGCGTCGCGTAGGCGCCGCGTTTCGACGCCGAGTCCGCGTCCTCCCACATCCGCTCGCGAGTCGCCTTCACGTAGAATCGGGAGACGTCCTCCGTGACGAACTCGAGGACGGCGTTGAGCGCGTCGTGGACGGCGTACTCGTCCCACGCCTCGGCGGCCTCCTGCTCGACGGACTGAAGCCGCGACAGCACCCACTCGTCGACGACGGTCAGTTCGCCATCAGTGAGGTCGGCGTCCGCGGGGTCGTAGTCGTCGAGGCGCATGTACTGGAGTGGGAACCGGAAGACGTTCCAGAAGATGTTGAGCGTCGACTGGGTCTCGCCGAGTCCCTCCCACTCGAAGGAGAGGTCGACGCCGTGTTGGTCGTGGCTCATGAGATACGCGCGGAGCGGGTCGCGCCCGAAGCGGTCGATGGCTTCCTCCGGCGTGACGATGTTGCCGAGCGACTTCGACATCTTCCGCCCCTCGCTGTCGTTGGCGAAGCCGTGCATGACGACTTCGTCGTACGGAATCTCGCCGAGCGCGGCGGTGCCCATGCCCAACTGCGACCAGAACCAGCCGCGGGTCTGGTCGTGCGCCTCGACGATGAGGTCCGCGGGCCAGAGGTCGTCGAACCGGGAGTCGTCGCTCGGGTAGTCGAGGGTGCCCCACGTCGCCACCGAGGAGTCAATCCAGACGTCGAAGACGTCGGGCACGCGCTCGTAGGTCGTGCCACCCTCCGTGATGGTGAGGGGGTCGACGCTCGGCCGGTGCAGGTCGATTGACTCGGGATCGACGTCTTGGTCGACGCGCTCGGCCAGTTCCTCGCGCGTCCCGACGACGAGGATGTCCTCGGCGCTCGGGTTCGGGTCGTCTTCCGGCACCCACACCGGGAGCGGGATGCCCCAGTAGCGCTGGCGGGAGACGTTCCAGTCCGGGGCGTCTTCGACGAAGTTGCGGAAGCGGTTGTCCCGCGCCCACTCCGGATGCCACTCGCTGTCGTCGATGTTGTCGAGGAGGTCCGCTTTGACGTCGGTGACGGTGATGAACCACTGGTCGGTCGCGAGATAGATGATGTCCGTATCACAGCGCCAACACTGCCCGTAGCGGTGGGAGTGGGTCCCCGACGCGAGCAGTCGGCCGTTCGCCTCCAAGTCGGCGATGATGTCGTCGTTGGCGTCGCGGACGAACTCGCCGGCGTACTTCCCGGCCGCGTCGGTGAACGTGCCGTCGCCGGCGACGGGCGAGAAGATGGGAAGGTCGAGTTCCTGCCCGCGGGCGAAGTCCTCCTGCCCGTGGCCGGGGGCGGAGTGGACGAGACCCGTGCGGTCGGCCTCGACGTACTCCGCGCTGTACACCTGCCCGACGCCCTCTCCGGTGGCGTGGTCCGGCACCTCGTCTGCAAGGGGGTGGTCGTACTCCCAGCCGACCAAGTCCGCGCCGCTCAACTCCTCGCGCACCTCGTAGTCGTCGTAGCGACCCTTCTTCAGGACGTCCTCGACGCAGGGTTCGGCGATGTAGAGTACCTCTCGCTCGCCGTCTCGCTCCGCGTCGACGGCCTGATAGGTCATGTCGGGGTCGACGGCGACGAACTCGTTGGCGGGGATGGTCCACGGCGTCGTCGTCCAGATGACGAGCGACCCCTCGCGGCCCCGCAGGGGGAAGGTGACGTAGATGGAGGGCGAGTCGATTTCGTGGTACTCGACCTCGTTGTCGGCGATGGCCGTCTCACACCGGGGACACTGGCTGATGGCGCGCTTTCCCTGCTCGACGAGGCCGTTCTCGTGGACCTGCTTGAACGCCCACCACGTCGCCTCCATGTACTCGGGCGAGACGGTGCGGTAGGGGTCGTCCCAGTCCATCCACGCGCCGATGGATTGGAAGTCCTCGTCCATCTTCTGCCGGTTCTCCTCCGCGAAGGACTTGCACTCCTCGATGAAGGCCTCCATCCCGTACTCCTCGATATCTTTCTTGGAGTCGAAGCCGAGTTCCTCCTCAACTTTCACCTCGATGGGGAGGCCGTGCATGTCGTAGCCGGGGCGGTCGGTCACGTCGTATCCCGACATCCGCTTGTGGCGGAGGATGGCGTCTTTGAGCGTCTTGTTCCACGCCGTGCCGAGGTGCATCTGGCCGCTCGTGTAGGGCGGCCCGTCGACGAAGAAAAACGTCGGGTCGTCCGCGTGGGCCTCCGTCGCCGCCTCGTAGGCGTCGTGTTCGTCCCAGTACGTGTTCACCGAGGATTCGACGTCCTCGGGGGTGTACTGGTCGCTGACGTCGTCGACATCGTCCATACCCGACCCAGTTTCCGCGCGTATATCAAAACGGTGGTCGCGCGCGGGCTTACATCTCCTGCTGGGTCGGCCGAATCAGCATCTCGTTGATGCTGACGTGTTGGGGCTGGCTGACGGCGAAGCGAATCGAGCGGGCGATGTCTTCGCCGGTGAGGGGGTCGATAGAGTCGACCCACTCCTCGGTCTGGGACTGAATCTCCTCGTCGGGGATGTGGTCGGCGAGTTCGGTGTCGACCAGTCCCGGCTCGATAATCGTCGTCCGAATGCCCTCGTCGGTCACTTCCTGCCGGAACGCCTCGGTGAAGCCGTTGACGCCGAACTTGGTGGCGTTGTAGCCGCTACCCGTCGCCATCGCCTTCCGCCCCGCGATGGAGGACACGTTGACGACGTGGCCGCCGCCCCGCTCTTTCATCGCCGGCAGGGCCGCCTTCGTCGCGCTCATGAGACCGGTGAGGTTGACCGCAATCATCTGCCGCCAGTTGTCGGTGTCCGCATCTTCGACGGCTTCGAGAAGCATCACGCCCGCGTTGTTGACGAGAATATCGAGGCCGCCGAACTCCGAGACGGTGGCGTCTATCATCGACTCGACCTGCTCTTCTTCGGTGACGTCCGTCGGCACCACGAGCGCCTCGCCGCCCGCCGATTCGATACCGTCGGCGACGGTTTGGAGTTCGGATTCGCGCCGCGCCGCGAGTGCGACGCTCGCGCCCGCGTCGGCGAGCGCTTCCGCCGTCGCTTCGCCGATACCGGAGGATGCGCCAGTTACGAGAGCGACCTGTCCGTCGAGTGGAGTTGCGTCGAGAACCATCGATTCGGGATGGGGTGCCGACGCCGAAAAGACTGTTCGAACCGGAACCCCCCGTCGCGCGGTGACACGCACCGAACGCCTTTACCGCCGCCGTCGCCCACTAGACGGTATGACACTCGACGTCGAGGTGCCACCTCCGCCAGAACTGGACCACATCGACCCGAACGAGTACGACGACGCCGACGTCGTCGGTGAGACGGACTACCGGCGCGACGAACTGGAGGCGTTCCTCAAGGAAGGAGCGTGGGAGGAGGCGTTCACCGAGTGGGCCGACGAGACTGACCTCGACGAACAGGAGTTCGACATCGTCACCGACCTCGGGATGCTCCGCCAGTTCGACTTCTTCTGGGACTCCTTCGCCGAACGCGTCGGCTACCACGCGCCGGGCATCCCCGAAGACTGGAAGGAGCGAGACTACCATCCGGACCTCGACTCGTGGGGCACCGTCTCCGCCATCAACGCGACGATGACCGAACTCGGCCAACTCGTCTGTGACGTCCTCCTTGACGAGTACATCGACTGGGAAGGCGACTACGAGGCGCCCGACGACCTGCCCGACTTCGAGTGATTAACTCACGTCGTGGCCGGGGACGGAGAGTTCGATGACGCTTCCCTCGGTTCCGGTGGTCGCGACGTTGAATCGGCCGCCCGCCTTCGTGATGACCCAGTAAATCATCCAGAGGCCGAGGCGTTCCGCGTGTTCGAGCGGCGTCTCTCCACCTTTCAACACCGCTATCTCGTGGTCCGGGATGCCCGGCCCGTCGTCTTCGATTTCGATGTCTATCCAGCCGTCGTCGCGTTTCGTCATCCGAACGGCCACCCACGGCGTCGGCGAATCGTTGTGTTTGATGCCGTTCTCGATTGCCTCCTCGATTGCGGCCACGATGCCCGGTAGCTCGACCAGACACTCCTCGTCGGGCAGGTCCGTCGAAATCGTCGCGTCGGGATAGTGGTCGCTGAGCATGTCCACGATGCGGAGGACGTCGGCCGTCAGGTCGATGGCGGCCGGCGACGACCCCTCGACGGAGATGATGCGCTCTATCTCCTGGACGGATTCGGCCAGCCCCATCAAATCGACCGCCGCGTCGGTGACGATATCGAGCGACCGGGGCTCCTCCCCGTCGGCGAACTCGTCGCGGAGCAGTTCCACGTGCCCCTCGATGACGTTCATCTTGTTTTTCAGGTTGTGGCTGAGGACGCGGTTCAATACGTCGAGACGGCGTTCCTTGAGCTTCCAGTCGGTGATTTCTGACTGAAAGCCGACGAAGTTCGTCACCTCGCCCTCGTCGTTGTGGACCGGCGAGATATCGATGTTCTGCCAGATGCGCTCGCCCGTCTTGCGGTAGTTCACGATGTCGACAGAGACTGGCTCCGCCGCGTCGATGTGCTCTCTGAGAACCCGCCGCGTCTCGGGGTCGGTGTCTTCACCCTGCAGGAAGCGACAGTTACGGCCGAACGCCTCCGTACTGTCGTAGCCCGTAATCTCCTCGAATCGCTCGTTCACGTAGACGATGGGGTTATCCTCCTGATGCGGGTCGGTGACGACGATACCTATCGTCGCCTCATCCATCGCCCGCTCTTTCAGTCGGAGGTCCTCGACCACCCGTTCGAGTTCTCCCGTTCGCGCGGCGAGTTCCGCGGCCGTCTGGCGCCGGTCGATTTGGTTGCCGATTCGGGTCCGCAGCGCCGCCTTCGCCACCGGGAGTTCGATGACGTCGTCGACGTACTTCCAGACTGACGACCCCATCGCGTCGGCGTCGCTTTCGGGCACCAACAGCACGAACGGGAGGACGTGGTCGGCGCTCTCCCGTTCCTGCTCGATGGCGCTCGCGATGCGGGAGAACTCGGTGTGGCCGACCAGACAGCAGTCGAAGGCGCTGCCGAGGTCCGAGGGGTCCGTCGTCGTCTCGATTCGATACCGGTCGCCGAGCGCGTCGAGCAACAGCTTGCGGTTCTGCCCCTCGCGCATGAACAGCAGGACCCGTGGCTTCTCGGCGGCCCCTGCACCGTCGTCGCCAGCGGTCGTCGGCTGGTCCGAGCGGTTCGACATGTGTGAGCTGGAACCGGTCCGTGTCCATCCAGACAGTCCGGACCCCTAACTGTTGTTGCTATACGAAATACATGAACGGTAGTTCGGTTCGAACGTGTTTCTCGCGCGGGTGTCTCACAGGTCTGCTGTCACCGTTCTAGATACATGGCCGACAAGTCAGTCCCTACTTTATGGCACTGGGTGCGAAAGGCACCGTCATGACCACAGCCCCGACTGAACGACTCTCGACCGGTATCGAGGGACTGGACGACATCCTGCGCGGTGGCTACCTCCCCGGTCGAAACTACATGCTCTGTGGCCCGCCGGGGTCCGGGAAGACGATGCTCGGCCTGCACTTTCTGGACGCCGGCCTCGACGCCGGTGAGACGGGGCTGTTCATCAACTTCGAGGAGCATCTGACCGACCTCATAGACAACGTCGACTCGCTCGGCTTCGACACCGACCGCATCGACTTCCTCGATTTGAGCCCGACGGCGGACGTCTTCGTCGAGGGCGGCGCCTACGACGTGTTCGACGCCGCGGAAGTGGAACAGGAACCGCTCCGCGAGGCAATCGTCGAGGCGGTGAGCGAACTCGACCCGGACCGGGTGGTCGTCGACCCGCTGACCCAACTCCGCTATCTCTCGCCCGACGACTACCAGTTCCGCAAGCAGGTCGTCGGCTTCATGCGGTATCTCAAGGCCGCGGGCGCGACCATCGCCTTCACTGTCCAAGAGACCGGCGACAACTCGACGCGGGACCTCGAGTTCATCGCCGACGGGACGATTCGACTGTCGACGGACGGCGACAGGCGACAGATATCCGTGCCCAAGTTCCGGGGGTCGGGCACTCAGAGCGGCGACCACGCCTATCGCATCACCGGTGAAGGGATGCACGTCTACCCCGCGCTCGCGCCGGGCGAGTACAGTCAGCCGTTCGAGGCCGAGCAGCTATCCGCCGGCGTCCCGGAAGTCGACTCCCTCCTTCACGGCGGACTCGAACGGGGGACGGTCAGCGTCATCAGCGGGCCGACGGGCGTCGGCAAGACCACCCTCGGCACGCAGTTCATGAGCGAAGCCGCCAACCGGGGCGAGCGCTCCGTCGTCTACCTGTTCGAGGAGAATCACGGCACCTTCCTCCGGCGGTCGGAGTCGATTGGCATCCCGGTGCGAGAGATGATAGACCGCGGGACCTTGGCGGTCCGGGAAATCGACGCGCTCGAACGCTCGCCACAGGAGTTCGCGCAGATGGTCCGAACCGACGTCGAGGCCGAGGACACCCGAATCGTCATGATTGACGGCATCGCGGGCTATCGCCTGACCCTCCAAGGCGCGTCGGAGACGGTGCTCGAACGACTCCACGCGCTCGGTCGCTATCTCAAGAACGTCGGCGTGACTGCTATCTTCATCGACGAGACGAAAAACATCACGGGCAGTTTCAACGCGACACAGGAAAACATCAGCTACCTCGCCGACAACATCGTCTTCCTGCGCCATCTCGAACTACAGGGCGAACTGCGGAAGGCCATCGGCGTGTTGAAAAAGCGAACCAGCGACTTCGAGCGCACGCTCCGCCGGTTCGAAATCACCGACGAAGGCATCGTCGTGGGCGAACCCCTCACGGGGATGCGGGGTATCCTCCACGGGATGCCGGAACTCGTCGACGATTAGCGGTCCAGCGACTCGACTTGCTCGACGAGGCGTTCGAGTTGGGCGGCCCGGTCGTCGAGCGCCGCGTCGCGAAGTCGGCGTTCGCCCTCGGTCGGACACTCGAGGTCCGGAACGGGCGTGGGGTTGCCGTCGTCGTCGACGGCGACGAACGTGAAAAACGAGGTGGTGGCGGTGTGTTCGGTGTCGGTCCGGGGGTTCTCCGCCTGCACTTCGACGGCGATGTCGATGCTCGTTCGGCCCGCGTCGTAGACGTAGGCCTCGACGACGACCACCTCGCCGAGGTCGATTGGGCGTTTGAAGTCGACGTGTTCCATCGACGCCGTGACGACGCCCTCGTTGGCGAAGCGCATCGCCGAAATCGCGCCACACACATCCATCCAGTGGAGGACGACGCCGCCGAGCGCTCGCCCGTGCGTGTTCGTGTCGTTGGGGAGGACCATCTCCGTCATCTCGGTGTGCGATTCCGCGAGGGTCGCGGTTTCGTCGGCCATGACTGACGGGTCGGTGTGGGCCGTGAAAAGTCCCGCCAATCGTCACCGCGGGTCGTCGTCGAAGTCGTCGACGCGCTCGGGTTCGAACTCGTCGGCCGGTCGGCCGGCGTG
This sequence comes from Haloplanus sp. C73, assembly GCF_051195115.1. NCBI lineage: Archaea > Methanobacteriati > Methanobacteriota > Halobacteria > Halobacteriales > Haloferacaceae > Haloplanus > Haloplanus sp. C73. The sequence continues at coordinate 109,291 of NZ_JBNTJZ010000004.1, forward strand.
GTCGAGAATCTCGTCTGTGACGGTGATGGGACAGTCGACGCGGACGGCGAGGGCGATGGCGTCACTCGGGCGCGCGTCGAAGACGAACTTCTGGGGCTCGCCCCGGTCGTACTTCTCGACGTCGACCTTGGCGTAGAAGGTGCCGTCCGCGAGGTCATCGATGCGGATGCCGTCGATGGCGCCGCCGAATTCGGTGAGCATCTGCACCAGTAGGTCGTGTGTGAGCGGGCGCTCGAACGGTTCGCCGGAGAGACCGAGTTCGATGGCTCGCGCCTGATCGGCGGTGATGACGATAGGGAGATACTCATCGCGGGCGGCCAGCAAGACCGCCGGGACGTTCGACCCATCCTCGCTCGTGCCCACCCCGATTCCGGTCACTTCGGCGGTGTGCTCCATACCCTCCGCTTGGGCCGGGGAGTATGAATAGGTACGGGCGGCTATCGCGGAAGTGTTCAGATACGCGGATGAAATCGGGACCACCTCGAAAGCCCCGACTCGCTGGAGTCGGGAGTAGCGAGGCGGCAGAGCCCCTCGAAGCCGCGCACGGCACGCCGTGCGCGCCCCTCGCTGCGCTCCTCGGCCTTCGGCCTGCGGTGCTTGCGACGGCTTCCTTCCCCCAGCAGCGAGGGAGCGAAGCTCCCTCGGGCAATCGGGCGGCGAAGCCGCCCGATGACGAGTCGCCCCTTTCGAGGTGTCTTCAGTTCGAACGTACTACACTGAACCGTATCGCTATCGCCGGACGTACCACGCCACGCCGATGACGGCGAGGACGAGGAGGCCGCCGAGGAAAAAGACGAGTCCGGGCGGCGGGCCGGACGAAGCGGCGGCCGTCGTCGTCTCCACGCTCATCGTCGAAACCTCGCTGCCGCCGTCGGCGCTACCGGTCTGACCCAGCAGCGGGGGACCCTCAACGTACCACTGCACGAGGAGGCTCCCGATGCCGAGCAAGCCGATGGCGCCGAGGAGGTTGGTGAGCGCGCTCTGGAGGCCGCTGCTCTCCTCTTCGGGGCCGGCGAAGACGACCAGCGGGCGGTCGGCGGGCGCGTAGCGATTCATCTCGCGACCCTTCTCCGAGTAGACGGTGTCGACCACCTCGATGAGCCCCGCGTCTTCGAGGTTGCCGAGGTGATACTGGGCGTTCTGGAGGGAGGTGTCGACACGGTCGGCCACGTTCGACGGCGTGTCGGGCTCTTCGTGGAGGGTCGCGAGCACCTCGCGGGCGGTGTCGGAGGAGAGCGCCGAGAGCAAGTCGTCGGCGTCCTCGCTGTCGAGGCCGATGACGCGGGGGTCGGCCTCCTCCGCCGCGGCGGTGTCGGGACGTGAGGGCAGCAAGTCTGCCATACGTCCGGCTACACTCCCGGGGGGTACAAATCTTCCTCTCTGCGCTCGGACACGCCGCATGAGAGCGGGCCGTAGAGAACCTGAATGTGTCGAATACCGCCGCCTCAAACCGTGGCAAGCGCTCACAGCGAAAAAGGGTAAGTGGGTGGAGGTCCTACGTGAAGACGTAATGAGCACGCAAGAGTCCGTCCGACAGCAGGCCGGTACCGTCGAAGCCAGCGAAGCACTCCGACTCGACCAAGAGAAGACCGAACAGCTCGTCGAGGCACTCAACACCGACCTCGCCGCGACGTACGTCCTCTACCACCAGCTGAAAAAGCACCACTGGAACGTCGAGGGCGCGGAGTTCCGTGACCTCCACCTCTTCCTCGGCGACGCCGCGGAGGACGCCGAGGAGGCGGCGGACGAACTCGCAGAGCGCGCACAGGCGCTCGGCGGCGTCCCGCTCGCCGGCGGCAAGAACCTCGAGGAGAACGCCCCCGTCGAACCCGAAGGCGACGACGTCTACGACATCCGCACCTCGCTCCACAACGACATGGAGATGTACGGCGACATCATCGAGACGGTGCGCGACCACGTCGAACTCGCCGAGGGCCTCGGCGACCACGCGACGGCCGAGATGCTCCGCGAGCAACTCGTCGAACTCGAGGAACACGCTCACCACATCGAGCACTACCTCGAAGACGACACGCTAGTGTTGGAGTAATCGACCAACGGCTTGCAGACGAACGGGGCTCAGCTCGCTACCGATTTTTCGCGCTTACTCGACGACCAGCACTCGCAGGTCGTTGACGTTCGTCCCCGTCGCACCCGTCTCGATGACCGCGTCGCGACCGTCGAGATAGCCGTAGGCGTCGCTCTCGCCCAACGCCTCGCGCGCGTCGCGGGCGCCGTCGACGGTGTCGCCATCGACGACTGCGCCAGCGAAGTCACTGCTCCCGTCGTAGCCGTCGGTGTCGACGCAGGCGAGCGTCGACGATTCGGGGAGTTCGATGGCGGCGGCGAGGGCGAACTCGGCGTTCGGGCCGCCGACGCCGTCGCCGCGAACGGTCACCGTCGCCTCGCCGCCTGAGAGGACGACGGCCGGCGCGTCGAGCGGGTTCGCCGTCGAGCCGATTTCCTCCGCGACGGCGACGTGAGTGAGGGCGGCCTCGCGGGCCTCGCCCCGGACCGACGACGAGAGGACGCAGGTGTCGTAGCCCCGGTCGGCGGCCACCTCCCGCGCCGCCTCGATGGCCGTGAAGCCGTCGGCGAGGATGTGGTTCGTCACGCGGTCGAAGACGGGGTTGTCCGGGCCGGGCGTCTCGGACAGGTCGCCCGCGGCGCCCGCCTCCAGTCGCTCCCTGACCGCCGCCGGCGGGTCGACGTCGTAGCGCTCCAACACGTCGAGCGCGTCGGCAAAGGTCGATTCGTCCGGGGCGGTCGGGCCGCTGGCGATGACGCTCAGGTCGTTACCGACCACGTCGCTGAAGGCGAGGCTGACGACTGTCGCCGGCGCGGCGAGTTCGGCGAGGCCGCCGCCTTTCAGCGTCGAGAGGTGTTTGCGGACGGCGTTGAGCGCCCCAATCTCCGCGCCCGCATCGAGAAGCGCGTTGGTCGTCGTCTGCAGGTCGTCGAGCGAGATATCCTCGGCGGGCGCGGGCAGGAGGGCGCTCCCCCCGCCGGTGATGATGGCGATGACGAGCGTTCGCTCGTCCGCGTCGGCGACGAGTTCTCGGATGCGGTCGGTGCCGTCGACGCCCGCCTGACTCGGGACGGGGTGGTGGCCCTGCAAGCGCTCGATGTGCTCGCCGGTTCCGGGGTCGGGCGTGACGACGGCGCCGGCGCTGAGGCGGTCGCCGAGGGCGGTTTCGAGGGCGTCCGCGACGCCGTCGGCCGCCTTCCCGCCGCCGACGGCGATGATTCGGTCCACGTCCGTCAGGTCGTACGTCGCGTCCGCGACGTGCAGTTGGTCGCCGTCGAGACGGACTGACTCGGCGACGACGTGTCCCGGACGGGCGGCGTCGATGCCCGCGCGGACGCAGGCGAGGGCCGTCTCTCGCCCACGGGTCGATGCCAGCGCGCCTTCGTTCTCGATACTGACCATACCTCGCGTCTCTCCGACAAGGGTAAAAAGCGTGCCATAGTAGCGAGCGGTAATGAGCGACCCCGCCACGTCGACCGGTCGCGAGGGGAGCGTCCGGGTCGTCGGCACGGCGCACGTCTCCGCCGACAGCGTCCGAGAGGTCGAGGAGGTCATCGACGCCGAACGACCCGACGTGGTCGCCGTCGAACTCGACGAGGGTCGCTACCGACAGATGCAGGGCGAGACGCCCGACGACATCGAACCCGGCGACCTGCTCCGGGGCAACACCGTCTTCCAGTTTCTCGCCTACTGGATGCTCTCGTACGTGCAGTCGCGACTGGGCGAGCGCTTCGACATCGAACCCGGTGCCGACATGCTCGCCGCCGTCGAGACGGCAGAGGAGTTGGGAATAGACGTCGCACTCGTCGACCGCGACATCCAGACGACGATTCAGCGGTTCTGGTCCCGGATGGGGATACTGGAGAAACTCAGACTCGTCGGCGGCCTCGCCTTCGGTCTCACCGATGCGCGGGGTATCGGCGTCGCGCTCGGCGTCTTCGCCGGCATCGTCGCCGGCCCGCTACTGGGGCTGTTCGGCTCGTCGCTCGGTCTCTCGACGTTCGTCCTGACGCGTGTCACCGGGGGCGTCGCACTCGCGCTCGGCGTCGGCTTCCTCGTCCACACGTTCGCCGACGTGGCCGGGATTCGGAACCCGGACCGGCGCCTCGTCGTCGCCGTGGGCGTCGGCCTCGCCGCCGGACTGCTCGGCGGCGTCGGCCTCGGCCTCGCCGACAGCCTCGTCACCTCGCTCGGCCCGTTCGTCGTCCGAGTCGTCGGCAGTCTCACGCTCGGTCTCGTGGGCGGCGTGACCGTCGGCCTCGTCGCCGGCACCCTCGCCGCCAGTCTCGGCTACGGCGCCGCGGCCGACGACGAGTTCGAGGAGCTAGATATCTCGGAACTCACCGACGCCGACGTGGTGAGCGTCATGATGGAGGAGTTTCGCGCCTTCAGCCCGGAGGGCGCCCGCGCGCTCATCGACGAGCGTGACGCCTACATCGCCCACGAACTCGTCCGCCTCCGCGAATCCGGGGCGGACGTGGTGGCCATCGTCGGCGCCGGCCACCGCGAGGGCATCGAAACCTATCTCGAAGCGCCGGAGACGCTCCCGCCGTGGGAGTCGCTCGTCGGCACCGACTCCGGCAACGGATTTCCGTGGCTGAAGGCCGTCGGCGTCGTCATGTCGCTCGGCTTCGTCGTCTTCTTCGTCCTCCTCGCGATGGCAGGGGTTCGCGACGGCTTCCTCCTCCGCCTGTTCGCGGCGTGGTTCGTCGTCAACGGTCTCTTCGCGGCGACGCTCGCCCGACTCGCGGGCGCGCGCTGGGATTCGACGCTCGTCGGCGGCCTCGTGGCGTGGATGACGTCGGTCAACCCCCTGCTCGCGCCGGGATGGTTCACCGGCTATGTCGAACTCCGGCACACCGCGGTCAACGTCGCGGATATCGGCCGGCTGAACGAACTCCTGAGCGACGAGGAGACGCCGATTCGCACCCTCATCGGGCAGATGTTCGACGTGCCGCTCTTCCGTCTCATCATGATAGTCGCGATGACGAACATCGGGAGCATGATTGCCAGCCTGCTCTTTGCGGTGTACGTGTTGCCGCTGTTCGCGACTGAAGTGGGCGGCGTCGACGGCGTCACCCGACTCATGGTTCAGGGCGCGCGAAACAGCGCCGAACTCCTCTGGAGGGCCATCGCGTGAACATCTCGTTCAGTTCGCGCGAACTGCGTGACCTCGCGGTGGCGTGGGTCGCCCTCGGCGTCGCCTTCGCCATCTTCTTCGCCGGCGGCGGGAGCCGCGCCCTCTCGGTCCTTCTGACCGAGGGCCTTGTCGGCCCGTTGCTCGTCTCCCTGCTCACCGCCGGCCTCGGCTTCCTCCTGCACGAACTCGCACACAAGGTGGTCGCGGTGCGATTCGACCAGATTGCCGAGTTCCGCGCCGACTACGGGATGCTCTTTCTCGCCGTGATGAGCGCGCTCGTCGGCTTTCTCTTTGCCGCGCCCGGCGCCGTCCACCACCGGGGACGACTCACCCCGCGCCAACACGGCCTCATCGCACTCGCCGGCCCGGTCACGAACGGCCTCCTCGCGCTGGTCTTTGCGCCGATGTACGTCGTCGGCCTCGCCGTCGGGTCGCCGCTGCTCTCGCTCGTCGGCGCGCGCGGCGTCGCCATCAACCTCTTTCTCGCGGCGTTCAACCTCGTCCCCTTCGGCGCGCTCGACGGGCGGACCGTCCTCGACTGGAGCAAACTCGTCTTCGTCTGTACGTTCGTCCCCGCCGCCGCCCTCGCAATCCTCGTGGTGTTCGTCCTCGGAATCGGGTTCTGACCGTCAGTGGTGGGACGGGTCGAACTCGAACGCGCCGAACCGGGAGAGTAGGACGCCGAGACCGAGGAGGACGACGACTGTCGAGAGCGCGTAGGGGAGCGTCGCGCCGTAGTGCTGGCCGAGATACCCCGCCGTAATCGGGGCGAAGGCGCCGCCGACGAACCGGAAACTGTTGAACGCGCCCGAGGCCATCGACCGACTGTGCGCGGAGACGCCCATCGCGAGCGTCGCCAGATTGGCGTTCAGGAGACCACAGAACAGGCCCCCGACGACGACGAGAGCGACGAGAAGGTCGCTCCGGCCGCTCGACAGCCACATCAGACAGAGCAGGGCGGCGAAGGCGGCGAGACCGGCGGCGGTGGCTCTGGGCGTCCCGAACCGCCGGTTCAGACGCGGCGAGAGAAGCGCCGAGCCGACGATGACGAACGTCCCCCAGCCGAAAAAGACGAGCCCGAGTTGGAACGAGGGGAGCCCGAGCACGAGCGGGGTGTACGCGAGGAGGGTGAAGAAGCCGAACGTGTACAACAGGCCGACGAGCGCGTTCGTCCGAACGCCCCGGTGGCGGAACGCGCCGAGAACGTCGCGGACGCTCTGCTGTCGTTCGGACTCGGGTTCGGTAATCGTCGTGACGACGAAGGCGAAGGCAATGACCATCAGAATGCTGGTGCCGGCGAAGGGAAAGCGCCAACTCTGGGCACCGAGGATGCCGCCGACCAGCGGGCCACAGGCGATACCGAACCCGAGCGCCGCTTCGTAGAGCGAGATGGCGCGCTCGCTGTTGCCCGTGGAGACGCCGACGATGATGGCGAGGGCCGTCGTCGTGAACAGCGCGTTGCCCATCCCCCAGAAGCCACGGAGGATGGCGAGGGTTTCGACCGTCGACGCGAGCGCGCAGGCGCCGGCGAAGACGGCGACGATGCCGAGACCGAGCAACAGCGTCTTCTTGCTCCCGATTCGGGTGGCGAGCGCCCCCGCAAACAGCATCGACCCACCCATCACCAGCAGGTAGCTGGTGAACAGAAACTCCACCATGAAGTGACTCGCGCCCATCGTCTGGGCGATGCTGGGCAGAATCGGGTCGACGATGCCGATGCCGAGAAAGCAGACGAACGTCGCGACTGCCGTCGCCAGTACCGCAGGATGAAACTCTGAACGGAGACCCATACTCCGTGCCGAACTGCCCGTACACTACAACCCGTCGGTCAGCGAACCCCCTGAGAGAGAGTCTCAGTCGAAGGAATCACCGAGCGTCAGCGAACCACGGTCACCGTCGCGTCCGCCCGCCGAACCACCTGCTCGGCCACGCTCCCGAGAGCGAGACGCGCCAACCCGTCCCGGCCGTGACTGCCCATGACGACGTGGTCGATATCGCTGTCGACGTAGCGGACGATTTCGCGACTCGGGTCGCCGACCACAGTTTCGGTCTGGAGGTCGACACCGACGGCAGCGGCACTGGACGCCGCCCGGTCGAACAGCGTCTCGGCAGCCTCCCGTTCGGCCTCGTACCACGCCTCCGCACCGCTCACGTCCTCGATGCCCGCGCCGTAGATGGCGTCGTGCGGGTCGATGACGTGAATCGCGGTCAGGTCGGCCGTCGGCCACTCGTCGAGTGCGTACTCGAGTGCCCGCATCGCGAGCGTCGAGTTGGTGAGCGGAACCAGCACACGTCGGGACATGGCGCCCGATTGCGCGCGGGGATGTTTATCGGCATCGGCGTGGGCGACAGGTTCCGAAGGCTTTTGCTGACTGACCGGTCAGTTACGCTGTGACCGGTGACTCGTCCGACGCCACTGACGATATCATGTGCGCGACGTATCGCGCGCTCTGTCGGCACGGGTACGCCAATCTGACGATGCAGGACATCGCAGACGAGTGGTCGAAGAGCAAGGCCGCCCTGCACTACCATTACGACACCAAGCGCGGCCTGCTCCTTGCCTTTCTCGACTATCTCTTCGACTCCTACACCGACCGGGTCGCCGACGACGGCGAGGGGACGCCGCCGGAGCGACTCCGCTCGTTGCTCGCGGACGCCCTCGACCCACCGCGGGCAGACAGCGCACAGGAACTCCGAACCGCGCTGTTCGAGGTCAAGGCACAGGCGCCCCACGACGACGGCTTCCGCGAGCGACTGGAGCGGTTCGACCACTACTTGCAGGGCGAGATTCGCGCCATCGTCGCCGAGGGCGTCGAGAGTGGTGCCTTTCGGTCTGATATCGACCCGGAGACGACGGCGACGCTACTCGTGACCCTCGTCAACGGCGCGCGCTCGCGGCGCGTCGCCCTCGGCGACGACGCCGGCGTTCCCGACGCGATTCGCGCGTTCGTCGACGACCTCCTCGTGGAGGGAGACGGATGAACGTCCCCGATATCTTCAAATCGCGGGACGAGTTCGACCTGACCAGCGGCGACGTCGGCAAACCGCTGTTCTATCTCTCGCTTCCAATCGTCGTCACGAACCTGCTCCAGACGGCGTACAACCTCGCCGACACCTTCTGGATTGGGCAGTACAGCACGGACGCCCTCGCCGCCATCAGTTTCGCCTTCCCGATGGTGTTTCTGATTATCTCGCTGGGGATGGGGCTGGCGGTGGCCGGGAGTATCCTCGTCGCCCAGTACACGGGGGCAGAGGAGGAAGCGGAGGCCGAGTACGCCGCCTCACAGACCGTCGGCTTCGCCGCCGTCGTCTCCGTCCTCCTCGGCGCCGTCGCCTACACTTTCGTCGGCGACGTCCTCGACTTGCTCGGCGCCGCGCCCGACGTGTTGCCCCTCGCCACCGCGTACATGGAAATCATCTCGCTGGGCATCTTCTTCATGTTCGGCTTCTTCGTCTTCATCTCGCTCATGCGGGGGTACGGCGACACCATCACGCCGATGCTCGTCATGCTCGGCTCCGTCGCCTTGAACGTCGTCCTCGACCCCATCCTCATCTTCGGCTGGGGACCCTTCCCCCAGTGGGGTATCGAAGGCGCCGCCATCGCCACCGTCTTCTCTCGCGGACTCGCGCTCGTGGTCGGCCTCTGGATAATGCTCTCGGGCCGCCGCGGGGTTCGGATTCGCCCCCGTGACGTGATTCCCAACCCCTCGTACGGGTGGCGACTCGTCCGCATCGGCGTCCCCGCCTCCGTCGAGGGCACGGGGCAGGCCATCGCCATCAACCTCCTCATGTTCATCGTCGGCACGTTCTCGACGCCCGTCGTGGCCGCGTTCGGCATCGGCGTCCGCGTGTTCTCGGTCATCTTCCTCCCCGCGATTGCCGTCTCGCGGGGCGTCGAAACGATGTCCGGGCAGAACATCGGCGCCGGGAAACCCGACCGGGCCGCACTCGCGGCGACGGTTGCCGCGCGTACGACGTTCGTCGTCCTCGCCGCCGCCGGCGTGGTTACGTTCGTCTTCGCCGACCCCATCGTCTCGCTGTTCACGACGGACCAAGCCGTCGTCGACGTGGGCGCGAACTTCCTCCGCTACGTCGCCCCCTCCTTCGGCTTCATCGGCATCATGCGGTCGTACAACGGCGGCTTCCGCGGCGCGGGCAAGACGCTCACCGCCGCGGCCATCGCCGTCACGATGCTCGGCCTCGTCCGTCTCCCCATCGCGTGGGTCGCATCGCGATTCATGGGGCCGCCGGGCATCTGGCTCTCCTTTTTCATCTCCAACATCGTCGGTGCGGTCCTCGCCTACGCGTGGTTCCGGCGCGGGACGTGGCGCTCCGGCAACCCGCAGTCGACGAGCGTCGACATCGCCGACGACTGACCGCCGGCAACGCCTAAGGCCGCTCCGGCGTACCGTGGTGTATGGCAACAGACCAAAGCACCGACTTCCGCATCTCGAACCGGGCCGAGCCGTCGACGACTGTCGTCGCCGGGTTCTCCGCGCTCGGGCTGGCGGGGCTCACGGCGGCAGATTTCCTCGTCGACCATCTGGACCTGACCGAGACTGGTCACGTCTCGGCCGAGTCCCTGCCCTCGATTACCCCCTTCGAGGCGGGGCGGCCGCGGCACCACTCACGGTTTTTCTCGCGCCCCGACCTCGACCTGACCGTCCTCGTCAACGAACTGTTCCTGCCCGCGCCCGTCGTTGACTCCTTCGCGGACGCCCTGCTGTCGTGGACCGACGACAACGGCGTGCTGGAAGTTGCCGTGCTCTCGGGGGTGCCCTACGCCCACGGCCCGGACGAACACGAGACGTTCTACGTCGCGTCCGACGACTATCGCGAGCATCGCCTCCGCGACGTCGACGTGCCGCCGATGCAGAAGGGGTTTCTCGACGGCATCAACGGCGCGCTGATGTATCGCGGCATCGAGTCACCGCTCCGAACGGCGACGTTCATCACGCCCGTCCACGCACAGGCCCCGGACGTCTCCGCCGCCATCCGTCTCGTGGAGACGTTCGACCGGGTGTACGACCTCGGCATCGACGCCGGGCCGCTCGAAGCCTTCGCCCAGACCGTCGAGCAGTACTATCAGGACCTCGCCGAGCGCCTCGAAACCGTCGACGACCAGCAACTGCCCGAAGACCGGATGTACATGTAACTCATAGCCAGCCCTCGGTACGGAAATACTGGAGCATGATGGCGGCGGTGAGCGCCATCCCGACGAGGACGGCGGGGTAGCCAAAGCGCCACCCGAGTTCGGGCATGTTGTACGGGCCGCCCCCGAAGTTCATCCCGTAGACGCCGACGACGAAGGTGAGCGGGAGGATGATGGTCGCGACGACGGTCAGCCGCTTCATCACCTCGTTGGTCGACTGCGAGAGCGTGTTGAGATAGATGTCCCGCGCGCCACTCGCCAAATCGCGGTACGTCTCCACGAGGTCGACCTGCTGGACGAGGTGGTCGTAGACGTCGCGGTAGTACTTCTCGGTCGACTCCTGCACGTGGTCGGCGTCGCCACGGGAGAGGACGCTCACCGCGTCCCGCGTCGGCCACACGATTCGCCGAATCGAGAGGAGTTCCCGGCGCAGGCTGTTGAGGATTTCGAGCGTCTCCGTGTCGAGGTCGTCGATGATGCGGTCCTCGACGGCCTCGATGTCGCGCCCGATTTCGTCGAGGACGGCGAAATACTCGTCGGCGACGGCGTCGAGGACGCGATAGGCGGTGAAGTCGGCGTCGTGTTCGAGGAGTCGCGGCTCCTCGCGGCGCACCCGGTCCCAAACCGTCTGGACGGCGCCCGTCTCCTCGATGGCGATAGTGACGAGCCAGTCGTGACCGAAAAACACCCCGATGGGCTGGTCGCGAATCTCCTCCTCGAAGGTCGTCTCGCCGCCGCGGAGGCTGGCGGTCTTGAGGAGCGCGAAGGTGTGCTCCGGAAAGAGTTCGACCTTCGGCGAGACGTTGCTGCGGACGTCCTCTATCTCCAAGGCGTGGAGGCCGAACGCGGTGCTCAACTGGTCGAGTTCGGCGTCGGTCACGTCGGAGGCGCGAATCCACGTGGTGCCGGTCGCGTTGCGGGCCGCCCGGAGCGACTCGGCGTCCGTCTCCCCTCTGGTTTCGACGCTGTCGCCGTCGTAGACGAGGGTACGAATCGTCACGCGGCCGCCCTCCGATGGTCGCCGATGGCGGCGAGCGTGATGCCGACCATGACCGCCGTGACCGAGAACCCGCGTCCCGGATAGGCGACGAACACGCCGCCGACGTAGCCACAGACGCCGAGGGCGAGGAGGAGGAAACCGACGATGAACGTCCGGTCCATGCGCCATCCACACACGGCGTCCACCAAAGGCTATCGGCTGGTAGTGCTGGCAAACGGTGTGCTTTTGCGTCCGGCCGACGCGATGTGGCGCATGGACGACGCGGGCGAGGACGCGACTGACGAACTGACATACGCGGCGACCGGCGTCGACATCGAAGAGAGCGAGGCGGCGACGGCGGCGCTGGTCGGCGCCGTCGGCGAGAGTTCGGGCGACTACGCGGGACTGCTCGACATCGGCGACCGATATCTCGGGCTGGCGACCGACGGCGTCGGGACGAAACTCCTCGTCGCGGAGGCCCTCTCTGATTACTCGACGGTGGGCATCGACTGCATCGCGATGAACGTCAACGACCTCGTCGCGGCGGGGATTCGTCCCGTCGCCTTCGTCGACTACCTCGCCGTCGACGAACCCGACGAGCGATTTGCCGAGCAGATTGGCGACGGACTGGCCGAAGGCGCCGAGCGCGCCGACATCGAGTTGGTCGGCGGCGAGACGGCGGTGATGCCCGAAGTCGTGAAGGGCCTCGACCTCGCCGGCACCTGCGCGGGACTCGCGGCGAAAGACGCGCTCTTTCCCGGGAGCGCGGAGGCGGGTGACGCCCTCGTCGGCGTCCCCTCCTCTGGCATCCACTCGAACGGGCTGACGCTGGCGCGGACGGCGGTCACGCGCGACGGGTCGTACACCGACCCCTGTCCGTTCGGCGACTACGACACGCTCGGCGAGGCGCTACTCGAACCCACGCGCATCTACACGGACCTGCTTGACCCCATGCGCGACCACGGCGTCAACGCGGCGGCCCACGTCACCGGCGGCGGCTGGACCAATCTCGACCGACTCGGCGACTTCCGCTACGTCGTCGACGACCCCTTCGACCCCCAGCCAGTCTTCGAGTTCGTTCAGGAGACGGGCAACGTCTCCGACGAGGAGATGCACCGCACGTTCAACATGGGAACGGGCTTCGTCGCGGCGCTCGACCCCGCGGACGCCGAATCGCTGGCCGACGCCGTCGACGGCCGCGTCATCGGTCACGTCGAGTCGGGCGAGGGCGTCTCGATTCGCGGCCTCGAACTGTAGAAGCGGTCAGGAGAGTTCCGCCGCGATGTCGGCTTCGGTGATGATGCCGACGGCCTCGCCGCTGTCGGTCACGATGACGGCCTTGTAATAGTCGAGCAGGTTGCTGATTTTGTCGACTGAGTCGCCGCGGGAGACGGTGGGAAACTGCTCGCTCATGATTTCGGCGACGGCGTTCTGGCCGACGTTCTCCCCGGCGCGGCGGATGTCGCTGTAACTTATCGAGCCAACTGGGAGGCCGTTCTGCAACACCGGCAACTGCGAGAAGGCGGCCTCCTCCATCCGGCGCTCGGCGTCGGCGACGGAGTCGTCCGGCGCGACGCTGACCAGCGTCTCGTTCATCAGGTCCTCGGCGCGAACGACGCCGCCTTCGGCCTCGTCGAGGGCGTCGACGATTCGGCGAAGCGTCGACAGTCGTGGGTCGACGTCTCCCCCCTCGATTCGGGCAATCAACGGCTGGGAGACACCCGCCATCTCGGCGAGCGCGCTCTGTGTCAGGTCCAGCGAGTTCCGTCGTTCCCGCAGGTCCTGCGACGTCGGTAACTCCATACGGCGTAATAACCAACGGTTATTAAAATTACTTTCGACCGGTGTCCCCAGTCGCGTCCCAAAACTTATGGTGAATCTGACGTGATTGGCGGCCGATGCCCGAGTGTCAGAACTGTAGTGCGTTCGTCACCCGAGCGTACGCTCGGGCGTTCACGCCGAGCGGCGTCGACGAACCGCGAGTCTGTCCTCGCTGTGAGGACGTGCTTCGGGACGCCCGCTCCCCGGGCGACTGACACCGGCGCCGAGTGGAAGGGGCGGGATTCGAACCACGCGAAGCCATCGCCGGCCGCAAAGCGGCCGTCCCCATCGGCGGGGATGCTCTACCACTGAGCCACCCTTCCGCCTCGAACTACGCCAACGAGTCACTAATACGCGTTGGTGGGGGGGTCCGTCGGCAGTGTGAGCGTCACGACCGTTCCACAGGGGTTTCTATCGGCGAATTCGACGTCGCCCCCTGCCGCGGTGGCTATCCACTGCACCAGCCACAGGCCGAGTCCGCTGCCGTGTTCGAGCGCCGTCTCCGTCCCGCTTCGAATCACCTCACGCTCTGCCTCGGGGATGCCCGGCCCATCGTCGGCGACACAGATTTCGGTGTACGGCGCGTCGCCGGTCCCACCTTCGGCTGGCTGGGCCGTAATTCGCACCCACGGGTGGTCCGAATCGTTGTGTTCGATGGCGTTCTCGACGGCATTTTGGACCGCGACGGTCAGGAGTTTCGCGCTCGGGACCGTTACCGTCACGTCCGGGTCGAGGTCGGATTCGACGGTCGCCGCCGGGTAGTCCGCCCGCACGCGTTCGAGCAGCGGTGTCAGGTGCGTCTCGACGACGACTGTCGTCGCTCCGCCGGCGACGTCTGCCGTCTCGACCAGCAGTCGAACCTGCTCGCCCACGTCGGTCAACTCCCGTGCCGCCGTCGCGATTCGCTCACTCGCGTCCACGACGGCCGGGTCGTCGTGGTCCTGAAGCTCTTCAGCCCAGCCGCTGATGACGTTCATCCGGTTGCGGAGATTGTGCCGAAGCACTCGATTGGCCACTTTCAGCCGCTGTTCGTAGACATGCCGGTCGGACACGTCTCGAAATCGGAGGACGTACCCGACGACTCGGCCGTGGTGGTCCGAGAGCGACGAACACGCGAGGTCGTAGGCGCGTTCCGTCCGGTCGATGACCGTCGTCATCGTCTGCCCCTCGATGGCGTCCGGGTCGAACGACCCTGCCAGCACGTACTCCGGAAGACACGCGTGGATGCACTCGCCCTCGACAGCGCCGTCGAGGATTCGCTCGGCCGCCGGATTCGCCGTGATGATGCGCGCTGCTTCGTCGAGGACGACAAAGCCGTCTTCGGCGTCGTCGACGATGCGTTTTCGCGCGACTGGGACGCGTTCGAGCAGGTCGAACCGAAACAGCGCCAGTCCGAAGAAGGGGCCCGTGAGAAAGAACCCGAACGGCGTGTAATCGAGGGCCGGAACGACGCCCCAGTCGGCACCGAGTACGTACGCCGCGTTCGCCACCAGCGGCGGTATCGCGCCGACGACGAGCAACGTGGCCTGTGTCCGATACAGTGCCGAGCGGACGACTGCAAGCGCCAAGAACCCGAAGCCGAGCGACGTGATTACGTACGTGTACAGAAGATGGGCGACGTACGCCGGACCGAACGTCACCTGTATCGTGGTGAGCAACCCGTAAGAGACGAGCGTCGTCTCCCGCCAAATCAGCCCGTGTGACGGGTTCGTCAGCGTCAACAGGCCGAACAGCAACGGGTCGATAATCATAAACGCCTTGACTGGCGGGGTCAGCCACGCGGTGCGGTTGGTGTACTGGACTGCGAACAGAAACCAGAGCGTCGGGACGAGTCCACCGATAGCGAGTGCGGTCCGCTGCCACGCGAGCTGTTCGGCGAGGCTCGTGAAGCCGAGTCCGACGGCGTAGAGACCTATCCAACCCCCGAGCGCGACGAGCAGTCCGAGAAAGGCCTTGGCCGCGGGTTCCGAGCGGTACTGCCACCCGGCGGCGGCGATAAAGAGAAAGAGCGCCGTACCTGCGAGTCCGACAACCGTGTAGAGCGTCGGGTCCCAGACCACGCCCTAAGTGCAACGTGACAGCGTAAAAGAACGGGGGTGGTCGCTACTGGAAGCCGATGCGGCCGCCGCTGCTGCGACCGGCGAAGTTCTCGCCACCGCCACCCTTGAACTGCTCTTGGACCTGCTCGTAGTAGTCCATGATGTCGTCGGTGATGGTGGGGCGGACGTTCTCCATCGCCTGCCGGAAGTGGCGCATCTCGACTGCCTCGGCGTCTTCGTCCTCGCGGAGCGCGACCATCGCCGCCTCGCGGGCGATGCTTTCGAGGTCGGAGCCGACGTAGCCGTCGGTTATCTCTGCGATTTCGCGCAGGCTCACGTCGGGCGCGAGCGGCGAGTCCTGCGTGTGAATCTTCAGAATCTGCTCGCGACCCTCCTGTTCGGGCTCGCCGATGAACACGAGGCGGTCGAACCGACCCGAGCGCAGGAGCGCGGGGTCTATCATGTCGGGGCGGTTGGTCGCGCCGATGACCATCACGTTGCCCATCTCTTCGAGGCCGTCGAGTTCGGTGAGCAACTGGTTGACGACACGTTCGGAGACGTTGTTACCGACCTCGTTCCCTCGCGAGGGGGCAAGCGAGTCGAGTTCGTCGAAGAAGATGACCGTCGGGG
This sequence comes from Haloplanus sp. C73, assembly GCF_051195115.1. Lineage (NCBI taxonomy): Archaea > Methanobacteriati > Methanobacteriota > Halobacteria > Halobacteriales > Haloferacaceae > Haloplanus > Haloplanus sp. C73. The sequence continues at coordinate 125,077 of NZ_JBNTJZ010000004.1, forward strand.
CCACCTGTCGGGCCTTCCGGAACGTCTGCCGGATGGCCTTCTCGGACTCACCGACCCACTTCGAGAGAAGTTGCGGGCCGCGAACGCTGATGAAGTTGGCGTTGGTCTCGTTGGCCACCGCTTTCGCCATCAGCGTCTTCCCCGTCCCCGGCGGGCCGTACAGCAAGACGCCCTTCGGCGGGTCGATGCCCATCCGGTCGAACTTCTGGGGCGAGGAGAGCGGCCACTCGACCGCCTCCTGCACCTTCTGTTTCGGCTGGTCGAGTCCGCCCACGTCGTCCCACGTTATCTTCGGGAGTTCGACCAGCACCTCGCGCATGGCGGAGGGTTCCACCTCGCCGAGCGCGCCGCCGAAGTCGTCGCGCTTGACTATCATCCGGTCGATGAGACTCGGCGGAATGTCCTCCTCGTCGAGGTCGATTTCGGGGAGGTAGCGCCGGAGTGCCTTCATCGCGGCTTCCTTGGTCAGGCTCTCGATGTCGGCGCCGACGAAGCCGTGAGTCTCGTCTGCGAGGTGGTCGAGACTCACGTCGTCCGAGAGCGGCATCCCGCGCGTGTGAATCTGGAGAATCTCTTTCCGGCCCGCCTCGTCCGGGACGCCGATTTCGATTTCGCGGTCGAACCGACCGGGGCGACGGAGCGCGGGGTCGACGCTATCGACCCGGTTCGTGGCCGCGATGACGATGACCTGTCCTCGGGTTTCGAGGCCGTCCATCATCGTCAGGAGTTGGGCGACGACCCGGCGCTCGACTTCGCCAGTCACGTCCTCGCGCTTGGGCGCGATGGAGTCGAGTTCGTCGATGAAGATAATCGACGGCGACTCGTCTTTGGCGTCCTCGAAGATTTCGCGCAACTGCTGTTCGGACTCGCCGTAGTACTTCGAGATAATCTCCGGGCCGGCGATAGAGAAGAAACTCGCGGAGGTTTCGTTGGCGACGGCCTTCGCGAGGAGGGTCTTCCCCGTCCCCGGCGGGCCGTGGAGGAGGACGCCCTGCGGAGGCTCGATGCCGAGTTTCTTGAAGATTTGCGGGTGCTTCATCGGGAGTTCGACCATCTCCCGGACACGCTGAATCTCGCTCTGGAGGCCGCCGATGTCTTCGTACGTGATGCCGCCGCCGGTCTTCTCGAAGCCCGAAATCGGCTCCTCGCGAAGTTCGACGTCGGTGTCTTCGGTGACCAGACAGACGCCGTCGGGTTCCGTCTCGACGGCGATGAGCGGGATGGCTTGTCCCGGCGAGCGCATGAACGGGTGGTTCGTACTCGACATGACGGGCACGATGTCGCGCTCGACGACCGGGCGCTTGAGAATCTGCCGTTTCACCATGCCGGCGGCGTCGGAGCCGAACTGGACGCTCGCCTCCTCCGGCGGCGCGAGGACGAGTTTCTCGGCTTTCGTCGCCTCCGCCTTGCGGATGGTGACGCGTTCGCCGATGCCGACGTCCGCGTTCTGTCGAGTGAACCCGTCGATTCGGACCGTGTCGGTGTTCCAGTCCTGCCGGTCGGCGCGCCACACCTTCGCCGCCGTCCGGTCGGCCCCTTCGATTTCGATGATGTCACCCGGGGACAGCTTCAGGTGAAGCAGCGTGTCGGGGTCGAGTCGGGCGATACCACGTCCCGAGTCGTTCGGGTACGCTTTCGCCACTTCGAGTTGCACTTCGTTCATGATGATCCCGCGAGGATGGTGAGGTTTCCGCGGTGGTGCGGGATAAGTTTGTTGCTACCCCGAATCACGTGCCGGGATGCCGCTCCAAACTGTGTCATGCAATAGCATACGAACGGGCCGTACAAACCCCTACCGATTCAAGCACCGGTCGCAAGCCGTTTGCCCGTCGCGCCCGACGAGCGCGTATGAAGACGCTCGCGTTCGACGGTCGCATGGGAGCGAGCGGCGACATGCTCTGCGGGGCGCTGCTCGCCGCCGGTGCCGACCCCGCCGCCCTCGATGCGGTCACCGCCGCCCTCGACATCCGCTACGAGGTCGGGTCGACGACGAAAGCGGGTATCGAGGCGACCACCGTCGACGTGGTGACGACGGCGGATGACGGCCATTCTCACGACCACTCTCACGGGAACGATGACCACTCTCACGGGCACGCTCACGACGACCACGCCCACGAACACGGTCACGACGGTCATTCTCACGAGCATTCCCACGAGCACACTCACGACGACGACCATGCCCACGAACACACCGACGACGACCCCACGCCCGCCGAGGGCCACGGCCCCAACCGCACGTACGCCGAAGTCGTCGCCATCGTCGAGTCGCTGGACCTCCCGGCGGGCGTCGAGGAGACGACGCTCTCGGTCTTCCGCCGACTGGGTGAGGCGGAGGCGACGGTCCACGGGACCGACCTCCACGACACCCACTTCCACGAGGTGGGCGCCGACGACGCCATCGCGGACGTGGTCGGCGCGTGTTGCCTGCTCGCCGACCTCGACGTCGACCGCGTGGTGACGACGCCGGTGGCCGCCGGCGACGGAACCGTGTCGATGAGCCACGGCACCTACCCCGTTCCCGCGCCCGCCGTCGCCGAAATCGCGGCGAACGCCGACTGGTCGCTCCGCGGCGGCCCGGTCGAGCGCGAACTCCTCACGCCGACGGGAGCGGCCCTGCTCGCCGAACTCGCCGACGGCGTGGAACGCCTGCCCTCGCTCGACGTCGACGCCGTCGGCTACGGGGCGGGCGACGCCGACGTGCCCGGCCACCCGAACGTCCTCCGAGTCCTCGTCGGCGACGGCGCCGGCGGCCTCCGGCGCGAGGAGATTTCGGTGTTGGAGACGACTGTCGACGACGTGACGCCGGAGGTGCTGGGCGGCCTCCAAGAGACGCTCGCCGAGGCGGGCGCGCGAGACGTCTCTATCGTTCCAACGACGATGAAGAAATCGCGGCCGGGCCACCTCGTGAAAGTCGTCGTCGACCCGGCGGACGCCGAACGCGTCGCGCGCCGATTGGCCGAGGAGACCGGTACCCTCGGAGTTCGTGAGGGGGGCGCCGGCCACCGCTGGGTCGCCGACCGCTCGTTCGAGACGGTCCGGCTCGATATCGACGGCGCGTCCCACGAGGTGCAGGTGAAAGTCGCCACCGACAGCGACGGGCGGGTGTACGACGTGAGCGCGGAGTACGACGACGCTCTCGCCGTCGCGGCGGAGACGGCTCTGTCCGTTCGCGACGTGTTGCGACGGGCGGAGGCGGCCATCGAGCGGTAGGTCAGCGGTCGCGGTGTTCGGCCAGCGCCTCCGCTATCGTCAGGTCGCCGGTGGCGACGCGGCGGGCGAGGGTGTCGTCGATAGTCCGGTCGTCGCCCGACAGTTCTCTGGAGCGGTCCTTGATTCGCTGGAGTTCGCCCGCCGTGGGGTCGATATCGCGAGACTCCACGCGCTCGCCGTCCAGTCGCGCGATGTTGACCGCGGCGAGAACGTCGTCCATGCCCCGCGCGCCGTTCCCGAGATACGGCGTCGTCCCCGTCTCGTCGACGAGTTCGACGGGTACGTCGTCGAGGTCCTCGACGAGTCGCGCCCCCTGCAGTCGAGCGCCGTCGCCGATTCGGACCACAGGGTCGACGGCGTCTGCCACCTCCTGTCGGATAGTCTCGACGGCGTCGCTCAGCGGCACCTGAAACGCGGCGACGACTGTCTCGCCCGAGAGGACGGCGATGCCCGGGCGGGGGCCGGGGTCGACGCCGACGACGGTCCGACCCTCGCCGCCGCGGAGCCGGGAGAGCGCCTCGTCGACGGCGCGCCGTGCCTCGCCCGCCGTGGCCGTCACGTGCTGGACGTCTCCGCTCGGAGCCGGGTCGTCCGGCGCGGTGAGCACGACGGACGCGCCGTCCGGCAGGTCGTCGCCGGGTTCGACGGTAGTGAACGTCACGCCGCGCTGTCGGAGGCGGTCGACGACCTCGTGGTACAGTGCGAAATCGGCGGTGGCGACGACAATCACGCCAGTCCTTCTCCCCCGCGGCGCTAAAGCGTGTCGCGGTGTCGAGGGTTTATGACCCACAGCGACTCAGTTCGTGTGTGTCCGACCCAGTCCCCATCGGCTGTCAGCCGCTCGACGACCTGCTCGGCGGCGGGTTCGAGCGCGGCACCGTCACGCAGGTGTACGGCCCGCCAGCCGCCGGTAAGACGAACCTCGCGCTCTCGGCGGCGGTACAGGTCGCCGCCGACGGCGGGACGGCGGTGTTTATCGACACCGAGGGGCTGTCCATCGAGCGCTTTCGCCAACTCGCCGAAGCGACCGCCGATGGCGACGTGGAGGAAATCACGTCCCGCATCGTCGTCTCCGAGGCCCACGACTTCGCCGAACAGGAGGAAGCGGTCCGGGACGCCGCGGAGTTCGCCTCGCGCGCCGAGTTAATCGTCCTCGACAGCGCGACGGGGTTCTACCGTCTGGAGCGCCACGACGACGACGACGAGGGCGAGACGCTGCGCCGGGTTGGCGGGCAGGTGACGCATCTCCTCTCGCTCGCCCGCAAACACGACCTCGCGGCGGTCATCACGAATCAGGTGTTCACCGACCCCGAGGGTGAGCGAGCGCGAGGACTCGGCGGTCACACGCTCGACCACTGGACGGGGACGGTACTCAGACTCGACCGGTTCCGCGGCGGGAAGCGCCGAGCGACGTTAGAGAAACATCGGTCGAAACCCGCGGGCGATTCGGCGACGTTCCGAATCACCGGCGAGGGGCTGGCTGCTGGCGAAGACCTATAGCTCGCCGAGTTTCCGGAGGAGCTGGCCGCGGTACTCCTCGTCGGCGATGAGTCCTTTCAGTTCGAGGACGTTTCGTTCGAGCGTATCGAGGGCGACGTGGAAGCCGTGGTCGGCGCCGTAGCCCTCGCCGGTGCCGGCGACCTGCCCGCGGTTAGTTCGCAGTCGAATCTGGCACTGGATGAGCGGCGTGCCGCGCAGTTTCTCCTTGTGTTCGTGGAATCGAACGTGGGCGTGTTGCACCTGCATCTCCTGATACTTGTCGGCCACGCTAGTGATGTCCTCGACGATTTCCTCGCGGGTGATGGTGTCCAGCAGCGCGACGTTGGTAATCTGGACGTCCATCTGGCCCTCCTCGGTGAAGGTGAGCGCCCGGAGCACGTCGGTCTTGGTGAGGACGCCGGCGACGGTGTCGCCGTTCTCCCCGTCGGAGACGACGAGGCCGGAGATGTCGTTGTCGAGCATTCGGCGGACGGCGTCTTCGACCGTCTCGTCTGCCGTCGTCGTCAGCACGGGGCTGGTCATGAGGTCGTAAACCGGAAGGTCGAGCATCCGGTCGATGTCGCCACGGCGGTCCTCCCGCCCCTGTCGGTCGGCGTCGCGGACGACGAAGTCCACGATGTCGTGGGTGGTGAGGACGCCGGTGAGCGAGCCGTCCTCGTCGACGACGGGGAGCCGCGAGATGCCGTGTTTGCGCAGGCGGTTGATGGCCTGTCCGACGTGGGACTGCTCGCCGACGGTGACGACGTCTTCGGTTCGAATCTGCTCGACGGTCAGCGCATCGAGGCTGTCGAGGACCGCCTCGAGGATGGCGTCGGCGGTGACGATGCCCCAGAGTTTCTCGCCTTCGTAGACGGGCGCAATCTTGGTGTTGCCCTCGACGAGGACCCGCGCCACCTCGCGGACGTCTTCGGTTCGGTCGACTCGCGGCGCGGGCTTCATCAGCACGCTCGCTTTCGTGTCGTCCTCGATTCGCGAGCGGACGAGGTCACGCTCGCCGATGACGCCCGCGTACTCGCCGTCCTCCGTGACGATGAGCCCCTTCGGGTTCTCTCGCTCGAAGATGGAGCGGACCTTCGCCAGTCGCTCGCCAGCGTCTACTTCGATGTACTCGGAGATGGCAATCTCGGAGATATCCATAGGTGTACGTGCATCGCACGATGGCTTGAAAGTTGTTCCTCCGGCCTAACTGGTGAGAACACCCGGTAACGTTTGCACGGAGGTCCACGCTTTTGATTGGGAGCGGCGTCGTGCCGGTGGTGGCCCGCTCGAACGTCCCCATCGTGGCGAACCGGTGGCTGCTCCGCCGGGTCGCCCGCCCCGTGCTGGCGCTGCTCGGGGTCGTCGCCTGTGGCGTCGGTGGGTTCGTCTACATCGGCGGCGTCAGCCTCGTCGAGGCGGCGTTCTGGCTCCTCGACCCGTCGAGCATCGCGCTCTACTACCAGACCGCCTCGGGACCGGTCGACCGCGTCAAGACGTTCGCCATCGTCGTGCGCGTGGCGCTCGTCGGCGCGCTGCTCTGGACGGGCGAAACGGCGCTGACGGCGGCGTTCGGCGGGCAGATACAGGAGGAACTCAAACGCGTGAAAAACCAACGAGAACGAGCCTCGGTCGAGGACCACGTCATCATCTGTGGCTACGGGATGTTCGGACAGACGGTCGCCGAGCGAGCGCGCGAACAGGGGCGCGAAGTAGTCGTCATCGAGCGCGACCCCACGCAGTACGAACGCGTCCTCGACGACGGCTTCCTCGGCGTCGAGGGCGACGCCAAACACGAGGGCGTCTTGCAGGATGCGGGCGTCGACCGCGCGTCGTCGCTCGTCGCCGCCATCGACGACTCGAACGCGAACATCCAGATTGCGCTGCTCGCGACACAGCTCGCGCCGCATCTGACCGTCGTCGTCCGCGTCGGCGACGAAACCTACGAGTCCGTGGCGCGCCACGCCGGCGCCGACGAGGTCATCATCCCCGAAGTCGCCGGCGGTGAGCAGGTGCTGGAGCGGTGGTGACCGGGAAGCGGGACAGGCTGGACGTGACTCACTCACTTCGATTCCGGTAGCCCAGAGCGGAGCAGGCCGAGAACACCAATCAGGGCACCGGCGAACAGCGCCCACAGTCCGATATCCGAAAACAGCCCCGTGCTACTGAGGGAGAGAAAGCCACCGAAGAGGAGGAGAAGTATCCCGAACCGGTACGTGACGCTCATCGCCACACGGACGCTTCGGGGTCGACATCAGTCTTCTGGGAAATCATGTGGGAGCGAACCAGCCGACGGCTCGACGAGCAGTTCGGTGAGAAACGGAAGTGGGTTGGGGCGAATTTGAATCGCCGGCCTCCTCCATGTCAAGGAGGTGTCATAACCAGACTAGACCACCAACCCGGTCGTGACGTGCTTTCGAACGCATCTCTACGTATCGCTGGCTGGTAATTGAACCTTTCGGAACCGCGACCCGCGCGTCGATTCCGGGGAATATATGACCGACGACGACAGCGGCGCGTGGTCACCCCGCCTCCCGACGACAGGTTTAAGCAAGTGTATAGATTTGTTCATTGCAAGCCGAACTAATACACTGGTGTTCATTAATGCAGGACTATATCGAGCGCGTTACCGAGGGTGAGGACTTGACACGCGAGGAGGCACGGGATGCGGCCCGGGCCGTCTTCGAAGAGGCGACCGAGGCTCAGATTGGGGCGTTGCTGGCGGCGCTTCGGGCGAAAGGCGAGACGGAGACGGAGATTGCCGGCTTCGCGCAGGGGATGCGGGACGCGGCACGGACCATCACGCCCGACCGCACGCCGCTGGTCGACACCTGTGGGACGGGCGGCGACGACTACGACACCATCAACGTCTCGACGACGAGCGCCATCGTCGCCGCGGGCGCGGGCGTCGCCGTCGCCAAGCACGGCAACTACTCCGTCTCCTCGACGTCGGGGAGCGCGGACGTGTTGGAAGTCGCGGGCGTCGACGTCGAGGCCGAACCGCCGGCGGTCGAGGAGGCCATCGAACGCGACGGCATCGGCTTCATGCTCGCGCCGGTCTTCCACCCGGCGATGAAGGCGGTCATCGGTCCACGGAAGGAACTCGGGATGCGGACGGTGTTCAACGTCCTCGGCCCACTGACCAACCCCGCCGGCGCCGACGCGCAGGTGGTGGGCGTCTACGACCCGGACCTCGTCCCCGTTCTCGCCCGCGCACTCTCGCAGATGGACGTCGACCGAGCGCTCGTCGTCCACGGCTCCGGCATGGACGAAATCGCGCTGCACGACGCCACGACCGTCGCCGAAGTCGACGGCGACACCGTGACGGAGTACACGCTGACGCCGGCCGATTTGGGACTGGAGCAGGCGCCCGTCGAGGCCGTCGCGGGGGGCGACCCCGAGGCGAACGCCGCCGACCTCGAAGGTATCGTCACCGGCGACGTGACGGGGCCGAAACGCGACATCATCCTCGCGAACGCGGGCGCGGCCATCTACATCGCGGGCGCCGCACCCGACTTGGCCGCCGGCGTCGACGCGGCGCGGGAGGCCATCGACTCCGGTGCCGCGGCCGCGAAGTTCGACGACCTGCGGGGCGTCTGATGGTCCGCTCGAAAATCTGTGGCGTGACGAGCGAGACGGACCTGCAGGCGGTGGCCGACGCCGGCGCCGACGCCGTCGGTATCATCACCGAGGTGTCCGTCGACACGCCGCGGGAAGTCGCGCCCGAACGCGCCGCGAACCTCGTCGCCGCCGCTCCGCCCTTCCTCTCGACGGTGCTGGTGGCGATGCCCGACACGGCGACCCGCGCCGTCGAACTCGCGGGCGCCGTCGCGCCCGACGCCATCCAGTTGCACGGCGAGTTCGACGACGCCGACATCCGGTACATCCGGCGCGAGGCGCGCGCGGACGTCATCACCGCCGTCGACGCCGGGGACCCCGAGCGGGTGCGCCGGTACGACGGCGTCGCCGACGCCCTCTTGCTCGATTCGACGACCGAGTCGGGCGCGGGCGGCACGGGCGAGACGCACGACTGGCACGCCGCCCGAGCGCTCGTCGAGGACCTCTCGACGCCGGTCGTTCTCGCGGGCGGGTTGACGCCGGGGAACGTCGCCGAGGCGGTGGAGACGGTCGACCCCTACGCCGTCGACGTCTCCAGCGGCGTCGAGCAAACGGGCGGGGAGAAAGACCACGACGCCGTCGCCGCGTTCGTCCGGAACGCGGCGGAGGTGTTTGCATGACCCCCGACCACGACCGAGCGGCGTTCGTCGACTGTCTGGCCGACCGGACCGACCCGGTCGTCGCTCGCCTCGCCGTCACGCTCGACGCCGAGACGGCGCCGCTGTCTGCCTACGCCGCCCTCGACGACCGGAGCGACTACGGCTTCCTGCTGGAGAGCGCCGAGAAGACGCCTTCCAGCGACCCCGAGGGCGCGTTCACCGCCGACGGCGAGGGCGCCGACCGCCACGCGCGCTACTCCTTCGTCGGCTACGACCCCGACGCCGTCGTCTCGGTGACCGGAACCGACGTGACCGTCGATTCGCTCGGCAGCCCCACGGCCGAACTCGTCGCGGAGCGGGCGGGCGTCGCCGACGCGGACGATGCCGACGTTCTGGACGCCCTCCGAACTACCCTCCCCGACTTGGAGCGAGTGGGCTTCCCAGAGGCCGATCGCCAGCAACTCGACGGCGGGCTGGTCGGGTTTCTCGCGTACGACGCCGTCTACGACCTCTGGCTCGACGAGGTGGGCGTCGACCGCCCCGACCCCGTCGTCCCCGACGCGGAGTTCGTCCTCACGACCCGGACGGTCACCTTCGACCACGCCGAGGACGCCATCGAACTCGTGTTCACGCCCGTCGTCACCCCCGATTCTGACCCCGGTGCAGTGTACGACGCTCTCGTCGCGGAGGCCCGCGACGTGGAGGAGACGCTCGCGGACGCCGAGGCCCCCGAGACGGGCGGGTTCGTTCGAGAGGGAGAGACCGCCGGCCCGCGCGAGGCGTACGAGGACGCGGTGCGGACGGCGAAAGACCACGTCCTCGACGGCGACATCTATCAGGGTGTCATCTCCCGGAAGCGAGAGTTGACGGGCGAGATAGACGCGCTGGGGCTCTACGAGTCGCTTCGCGCCGTCAACCCCTCGCCGTACATGTACCTCCTGCGCCACGACGACCGCTCCATCGTCGGCGCCAGCCCCGAGACGCTGGTGTCGGTGCAGGGGACCCGGGTCGTCTCGAACCCCATCGCGGGCACCTGCCCGCGCGGCACCAGCCCGGTCGAGGACCGCCGTCTCGCGGGCGAGATGCTCGCCGACGGCAAGGAACGCGCCGAACACACGATGCTGGTGGATTTGGCGCGCAACGACGTCCGCCGGGTGTCCGACCCCGGTTCGGTCCGGGTCGAGGAGTTCATGAACGTACTCAAATACTCCCACGTCCAGCACATCGAATCGACGGTCACGGGGCGTCTCGCGACGGACGACACCCCCGGCGCGGGCGGGGAGCGCGACCCGCCCTTCGACGCGTTCGACGCCACGCGCGCGACGTTCCCGGCGGGGACGCTCACCGGCGCGCCGAAGGTGCGGGCGATGGAGATAATCGACCGGTTGGAGCGCGACCCCCGCGGCGTCTACGGCGGCGGCGTCGGCTACTACTCGTGGTCCGGCGACGCCGAGTTCGCCATCGTCATCCGGACGGCCACGATAGCCCACGGCGACCCCGACCGAATCACGGTACAGGCCGGCGCTGGCATCGTCGCCGACAGCGACCCCGCGAGCGAGTACGAGGAAACCGAGCAGAAGATGGGCGGCGTCCTCGACGCCCTCGACCGCATCGAACAGGCCACCGAACCGGAGGCAACGCGATGAAGGTACTCGTCGTCGACAACTTCGACTCCTTCACCTACAACTTGGTCGAGTACATCTCCGACCACCCCGACCCGGCGACCGGCGAGCCAATCACGGTCGAGGTGCTGAAAAACACCGCGTCGCTGGAGGACGTGCGGGCTATCGACCCCGACGCTATCGTCATCAGTCCCGGTCCGGGCCACCCGAAAAACGACCGCGACGTGGGCGTCACCCTCGACGTGCTTCGCGAGGTGAGTCCGACGGTGCCGACGCTCGGCGTCTGTCTCGGCCTCGAAGCGGCCGTCTACGCCTACGGCGGGAGCGTGGGCCACGCGCCGGAGCCAATCCACGGCAAGGCCTACCCCGTCGACCACGACGGCGCGGGCGTGTTCGCGGGGCTCGAACAGGGCTTTCGCGCCGGGCGCTATCACTCGCTCGTGGCGACGAGCGTCCCCGACTGTTTCGACGTGACGGCGACGACGACACACGTCACCGAGGACGACGAGGTGGACCTGATTATGGGCATCCGACACCGCGAGCACCCCATCGAGTGCGTGCAGTTCCACCCCGAGAGCGTCCTCACTGCCGCGGGCCACGACATCATCGACAACTTCCTGCACCGACTGGCGATGCCGACGGCCTGACCGCTCAGCCGAGGAACATCGACGCCAGCAGGAGGACGCCGACCACGAGGGCGGCGATGGTCACCAGTCGCCACGCGACTTTCAGGACGACGCGCCCGACGAGGACGACGACGCCGATGACGACGATGGCGAGTAGCAGTTGCCCGAGCGGTCCACCGAGGAGGCCACCCAGTTGGAGCGCCACTTGCGGCGAGAGCGACATATCTGATATCGACTCACAGCGGGCGCATAAGTCTGTGGGCAGTACGCCGCCGCTCGGGCGGTTCGGTTATGTATCACAATCTGGACACGTAACGACGGCCGGCGTGTGACCGTGTGATACGGTGTGTTCTCTCGTGTCACTCAGCTGTGGGCATCGCCAGCACACGGTCACCGCAATCGACCAACCACCAGTTCGACTGGAACACCGCCGCTGTCGGGCGATATTCTTCGCATATTCCACTTCCGCTCCGGTCTACATAGCGTTATATGCGTCGCCCCGGGAAGATTGAGTTGTACAGGCGGCATCGTGTCCCGGCCCATCGAGGGAAGTAGACAGGAATCGGACAGTTTGGCGGGCGGAACCAACGCCTTTACCTCTCGATTCCACATATGCACGAGCGGATTCACGCCAGCTATCGGGCCGGGCGGGGGACCCGCCGACCTTCACCAGACATGAGTACGTACGACATCGACACCGACGAAGTGGAGTTACCAATCAAACGCACCGACGGAGAGACACTCGAAGAGCGACTCACCGCCAACGCGTATCACAACATCCTCCCCGCGCGCTACCTTCGGAAGGACGCGAACGGCGACCTGATAGAGGACCCGGAGGACCTCTTCCCGCGCGTCGCGAAGAACATCGCGCTCGCGGAGGCCGTCTTCGAGGCGCGCAAGCAGGACGTCGACATCACGGTCACGCCGGACCAGTTGAAGCCCGACCATCCCCGACGCGACGAACTCGCCGCCGAGGTGTTCGGTAAGGGTACGACCGTCGACGACGACGTCGAGACGTCGCTCTCCGAGCACAACGTCAACAAGTTCGCCTACGAGACGGTCGTCCCCGAACTCCCCGAAGACGTACGCGCCACCGTCGAGGAGACGCGCGAGGAGTTCGAGACGCTGATGGGCGACCTCTCGTTCATGCCGAACTCGCCGACGCTGATGAACGCGGGCGACGAACTGCAGCAGTTGTCGGCGTGTTTCGTCGACTCGCCCGAGGACGACATCGACGACATCCACCAGACCGCCAAGGAAGCGGCACAGGTCTTCCAGTCCGGCGGCGGGATGGGCTATGCCTTCTGGCGGCTCCGACCCTACGGCGACCCCGTCGGCTCGACCGGTGGCATCGCCTCCGGTCCCATCACGTTCATGCGGACGTTCGACCAGATGTGCGAAACCATCGCGCAGGGCGGCGCGCGCCGCGGGGCGCAGATGGGCGTCATGCGCATCTCGCACCCGGACGTGATTCAGTTCATCCACGCCAAGAACAAGGACGTCTCGCTGGCGCACACGCTACGCCTCAACGACCCGGACGACTACACTCACACCACGTTCAACGAGGCGCTGGAGGAGGCCCGCGAACTCATCGACGACGAGGGGAAGGTGCCGAAACACCTCCGCAACGCCGTCGAGGGTCACCTCTCGAATTTCAACATCTCCGTCGGCATCACCGACGACTTCATGGAATCGCTGCAGGAGGGCGGGGAGTTCACCTTCACCAACCCGCGAACGGGCGAGCCACACATCGCCACGCCGGAGACGAAGGAACTCTACGACATGTTCGGCCTCGCCGAGTACGTCGAAGTCGGCGAGGAACTCTCGATGCCCGCCGAGGTGCTGTGGGAGGACATCGTCGAGGGCGCCCACGAGAACGGCGAACCGGGCGTCATCTACCTCGAACGTGTGAACAAGCAACACTCCTTCGACGTGGAGGAGAACCCCGACCACCGCATCCTCGCGACGAACCCCTGTGGCGAGCAGCCACTCGAAGAGTACGAGGCCTGTAACCTCGGGCACATCAACCTCTCGACGCTCGCGGACCTCGACGCGCCGGACTGGCGGGTCTGGGCCGACGAACACGCGGACGAGTACGACACGGAGGCCGAAGCCGTCGACGCCTTCCTCGAGGAAGCCATCGACTGGGACGCGTTCGACCACCGCATCGACTACGGGACGCGCTTCCTCGAGAACGTCGTCACCATGTCCGACTTCCCGGTGGACGAAATCGAGCAGAAGGTCCGGGAGATGCGAAAGATTGGACTGGGCGTCATGGGGCTGGCCCAGCTGTACGTCCAACTCGGCATCCGCTACGGGAGCGACACGGGGAACGAAGTCGCCCGGCAGCTGATGAAACACATCAACCACCAGTCGAAGTGGTCCTCGCACGAACTCGCCGAAGACCGCGGGACCTTCTCCGACTGGGACGATTCGAAGTACGCCGACCCGACGCGCTACCGCGAGTGGTTCGAGCATCACACGGGACTGGACGCCGACGAGTGGGCCGACGGCTTCCCTATCCGCAACCACAACACGACGACCATCGCGCCCACGGGGACGACGTCGATGGTCGGCAACACCACCGGCGGTTGTGAGCCGATTTACAACGTCGCCTACTACAAGAACGTCTCCGACGACGTGCAGGGCGACGAGATGCTCGTCGAGTTCGACGACTACTTCCTGCGGACGCTGGAGGCAAACGACCTCGATATCGACGCGGTCAAGGAGGAGGCACAGGAGCAGATGGCCGCCAACGAGTTCGACGGCGTCGAGGGGCTGGAGACGGTGCCGGACCCCATCGGCGAACTGTTCGTCGTGACCGGTGACCTCGCCGGTAAGGAACACGCCGCGGTCCAGTGTGCGTGTCAGAAGGGCGTCGACTCCGCCATCTCGAAGACCTGTAACTTCCCCAACTCCGCGTCCGTCGAGGACATGGACGAGGTGTATCGCTACATCTACAACAACGGCGGGAAAGGCGTCACCGTCTACCGCGACGGCACGCGCTCGAAGCAGGTTCTGACGACCCGCGCCAAAAACACCGAGTTCTCCGACGAGAGCGAGGCCGCGGAGATGCTGGTCGAACAGATAGAGGAAGTGTTCGGCGGGCTCGAAGGCTTCCTCGACAACGAGGACGTGCAGGCGGCGCTCGACTCGCAACTGGACGATATGCTCGCCGCCGCGGACGGCGAGCGCGAACTCGGTACGAAGCGCCCGCGCCCCGACGTCCTCCACGGCGTCACCCAGCGCATCGACACCGGCTACGGGAAGCTCTACGTCAACATCAACGAGGACGACGCGGGACAGCCGTTCGAGCTCTTTGCCAACATCGGCAACTCCGGTGGCTTCACCGCCTCCTTCACCGAGGCGCTGGCCAAGACCATCTCGACGGCGCTTCGCTCGGGCGTCGACCCGCGCGAAATCGCCTCCGAACTGCAGGGCATCCGCTCGCCGAAAGTCGCGTGGGACAAGGGCGAACAGATTAACTCCATCCCCGACGCCATCGGGACGGCGATGCGCCGCTATCTCGACGGCGAAATCGACCAGCCCTACCCCAAACAGCAGAACCTCTCCGAACTCGAAGACGCGGAGATGGAGGCCGCGGCGGCGGCACCGACCGAGGGAGCGGACGGGACGGCCGTCGACGACGACACCGCCGACCTCCTCGCCGCCGGCGAGAGCCCCGAATGCCCGGAGTGTGGCGAGATGAACCTCTACTACTCCGAAGGCTGCAAGACCTGCGAGTCCTGCGGCTGGTCCGAGTGCTGAGCCGCTAGTCGTTCGACGATTTCCGTTTTTTCGCCCGTCAAGTCGACCGTTTCCACGGCAGTAGCGACGGCCGTAGAACGTTCGAGCGCCTCCGATGTCGCAATCTTCCGATTCGTGAATCGAACTGCCGACGGGCGGAACAGTCATGTCGCTGTGGTAGTCATATAAAGCCATGTCTGCACGGAGTGGCCGTCCCTGCCCTAGCTGTGAGACGGCGATGCATCGCCGTCACTGCAAGTACGTCTGTCCGAATCACGGGGTCGTCTACGACTGCAGCGACACCTTCTGGTAACATGGTCCGTCGCGCCGCTGATAGCCCACGCAGTACGTGGGTCACGACAACGGAGGCCCGCGGATGGTGAGTGACGACGGCGTTGCCCGTGGGAAGTCGATTCAGCGCCGGACGGGGAAGACGTTCCACCTCGCGACCCGGCTCCTGCCCGAGCGAGTTCGGGAGCCGACGTACGTTCTCTACGCCTTCTTCCGGGTGGCGGACGAGGTGGTCGACGACGCGGAGGGAGTGCCCCCGGCCGAGCAACGGGCGGAACTCGAACGCCTCCGGGCGGCGGCGCTGGGCGAGGAGCCGACCGACGACCCGGTGCTCGCCGCCTTCGCCGACCTGCGCGAGACACACGACATCCCCGACGCGGACGTGAACACGTTCGTCGACGCGATGTTGACCGACGTGAGCAAAGACAGGTATGAGACGTTCGAGGAGTTGCGGGCGTACATGGACGGCTCGGCGGCCGCCGTCGGCCGGATGATGACGGCGGTGATGGACCCCGAGGACCCGGAGCGAGCGCTCCCGCACGCGACGGCGCTCGGCGAGGCGTTCCAACTTTCGAACTTCCTTCGGGACGTGCGCGAAGACATCGTCGAGCGGGACCGAATCTACCTGCCGATGGAGACGCTCGCGGAGTACGGCGTCTCGGAGCGCGAGATTCGTGACTTCGAGATGAGTCCGGCGTTCGAGCAGGCGATGGAGCGAGAGCTTCGACGGACGGAGGCGCTGTATCACGAGGGCGTCGCCGGCATTGAGGCGCTGCCCGAGGACTGTCAGTTCCCGGTGCTGGTGGCCGCGGTGCTCTACGCCGACCACCACCGGCTCATCCGGGCGCGGGAGTACGACGTGCTGTCGGCGACGCCACAGATAGGCACGGCGCGAAAGTTGGCGCTGGTCGCGCGCACGCGCTGGCACTGGGCGTGGAACCGCGACCCCGAAACCGTCTTTCGGCGCGTCAGCGCCATCCCCGACCGGCCCGAGGCGACGACGGACCGCGGCCGGACGCCCGGCCTCGCGCGCCGTCTCCTGCAGGGCGCCGTCGACAGCCTCCGCCGTCTCACCTGAGTCGCGCCGGGACGAAGGGCGTCGCGTCGAAGCGGGTGGCGCGGAGGAGGCCGACGCCGAACAGGCCGCCGACGGCGGCGGCGCCCCAGTTGCCGAAGTAGACGTTCACCCCGCTCCAGAGGAGCACGAAACTCACCAAGTCGTCGAGTGCGAACTCACAGGTTTCGAGGCGGTCACGGAGCGCCGTCCGGTCGAGGACGGCGTCGAGGACGAGGACGGTAACCGTCGCCGAGAGCACCCAGCCCGCGAAGTTCGAGAGCGGGACGCCGTACACCGGGCCGCCGTCGGTGTAGGCCCAGAAGCCGAGCGCGACGGCACCGGGGTCGAGGACGAGGTCCATGGCGACGACAGTCCCGATGACGGCGGGGAGACGAATCGCGGCCGACCGCGCTCGGCGGCCGAGCAAGAGCAGGGAAAGCAGGTAGGCGTTGCACACGAGCGGTAGGAAGAAGACGGGGAGGCCGACTGGGACGCCTGCGATGGTAGGGCCGAGGTCGATAGCGTAGTGGAACTCGCCGTAGGGCCACGCGGTCCGGAGGCCGACGAACTCGATGGCGTAGGCGTAGCCGGCGAGTGCGAGGATGCCGACGCCGGCCCGCCGGTCGACGAGCGGTGCGACGCCGACGAGCAACGGCGAGCGCATGACGAGGGTGCCGAGGAGGATGAGCAGGGGGTGAAAGGCCAGCGGGTCCGGCACGACGCCCTCGGCGCTGGCGACGAGGAGGACGGCGCCGACGAGCGGGAAGACGACGGCGATGGTGACTCGGTTGTCGCGAACGAGGGCGTCGAGACGCGCCTGCACGTCGGCGCGAGAGCGGTTCGTCGCGGTGACTGGTTCGCCGTCAGCCATGAACGAGCCTCCAGAGGCCGCCGATGGAGATGAGCGCGCCGACGACGGTGTTGACGGCGGGGAACCACCAGTACGCGCGTGCGGTGTCGACACTTGACCAGCCGACGAGGGCGATGCCGACGGGGTAGAGAGCGAGGAGCGCGCCCAGTCGCAAGTCGAGAGCGCCGAAGGCGACGGCGGCGAGGGTCCAGCAGGCGGCGCAGTAGGCGTAGGCTCGGCGCTCGCCGAGGCGGGTCGCCGTCGTTTCGATGCCCGCCCGCCGGTCGGGGTCGATGTCGGGTATCGCGGAGAAGGTGTGCATCGCCATCGACCACAGCCACCCGCCGGCGACGGCGAGAAGCGGCGGCTGTGCGCCCGCGACGGCGGTGTAGGCGGCCACGCCGGGCAGGACGTACAGTCCGTTCGAGAGCGAGTCGAGCGGCGGGCGGGTCTTCAGGCGGAGCGGTGGCGCGCTGTACGCCACGCCGAGAGCGAGGAAGCCGGCGAGCCACGGCCACGCCGCCGGCGGCGTCAGGGCAGTGGGGAGGAGTAGGAGAAGGCCGCTGGCGACGACGGCCAGCGGGACCACGCGCTCGCCGCCGTAGCGAACCTCGCGGTCCGCTTTCTTCGGGTTCTCGGCGTCGGCGTCGGCGTCGAACACGTCGTTGACGCCGTAGAGGAGGACGTTCGCGGGGAGGAGGAAGTACGCAAAGAGGGCAATCGTGGTCGGCGTGAACAGGTCGGCGGGCGACCGCGCGCCGTAGACGACGCCAACCGCGACGGGGCCGGCGAGATAGAGCCAGAACCGCGGGCGCGAGAGTTTCAGGAGGTAGGCCAGCGTCATCGTGATTCGGCCATCGCCTCCGCCGTCAGCCGGCCGCTGATGAGACACATGGGGACGCCGATGCCCGGCGTGGTGTACGACCCGGTGAAGTAGAGGCCGTCGACGGCCGACGAAGCGTGGGGCGGGCGGAGGAGCGAGGTCTGACGGAGGGTGTGTGCGAGGCCGAGCGCCGACCCTCGCATACTGTTGTAGCGCTCGGCGAAGTCGGAGACACAGAACGATTTCTCGAAGACGATGCGGTCACGGAGGTCGACGCCCGTGTTGGCGGCGATGTCGTCGAGCAACAGGTCGCGAAACGCCTCGCGTCGCTCGGGGCCGTCGTCCAGTCCGGCGGCGATGGGGACGAGTGCGAACAGGTTGCTGTGGCCCTCGGGAGCGACGGTGTCGTCCGTCTTCGAGGGGACACAGAGGTAGTAGGCGGGGTCGTCGGGCCACGCCGGGTCGCCGAAGATGGTGTCGAAGTGGTCGTCCCAGTCCGTCGGGAGGACGAGCGTGTGGTGTTCGAGCGCGTCGACGTCGCCCTCGACGCCGAGATAGAGGAGGAAGGCAGAGGGCGCGTAGGTGCGTGACTCCCAGTAGTCGGCGTCGTACTGGCGGTCCTCGGGCACGAGGAGGTCCTGTTCCGTGTGAGCGTAGTCGGCGTTCGACACGACTTCGTCGGGGAAGAACTCGCGCCCGTCGTGGGTTCGGACGGCGAAGCCGCCTCGCTGGCCCCTGATTTCGGCGACCGGGTGGTTCGTGCGGAAGTCGACGCCGAGTTCCTCGGCCATGGCGACGACGCCGTCGACGACGCCCCCGAGTCCGCCCTCGGGGTAGTAGACGCCGAGTTCGAAGTCGACGTGGCTCATCAGGTTGTAGAGCGCGGGCGTGTTGTCCGGCGCGCCGCCGAGAAAGACCAGCGAGTACTGGACGATTTGCTGGAGTTTCGGGTGGTCGAAGTAGTCCTCGACGTGGCCCTGCATGGTGCCGAGAAGCGAGAGGCCGCGGGCGTACCGAAACACGTCGGGGTCGATGTAGTCGCGGAGGCGAGGGCGGTCCTCGTAGACGAAATGCTCCATCCCCACCTCGTAGGTGTAGGCCGCTTGGTCGAGGTAGTCGTCGAGGGCGTCGCCCGCGCCGGGTTCGTAGGATTCGAAGAGGTCACGGTTCTGCTCGATGTCGGGGACGAGGTCGACCCGGTCGCCGTCCTTGAAGAAGATGCGATAGTGAGGGTCGAGGCGTTCCAGCCCGTAGTACTGGCTGGGCTTGCGCCCGAAGTCGGCGAAGAAGTCCTCGAACACGTCGGGCATGAGATACCACGACGGTCCCATGTCGAACCGGAACCCGTCGGCGTGGAGCCTGCTCGCCCGGCCGCCGAGTTGGTCGTTTTTCTCGAGTACCGTCACGTCCGCGCCGGCGTCTGCGAGATAGCAGGCCGTCGAGAGGCCGCCGAACCCGCTGCCGACGACGACGACCGAGCGACCATCGACCGACGGCGTCGGCGGGCTACCGTTCATGCCCCGCCGTTGGGACGTGACCCCTATATACTGCCCGCCCGGTTCGCGTTACAGATTCCCCGCGACCACCTTCGCGGCGACGAGGACGGGGTCCCAGACGGGGCTGAACGGCGGGGCGTAGGCTAGGTCGAGACGCGTCAGTTCGGCGACGGTCAGGTCGGCCTCGATGGCCGTCGCGAGCGTGTCGATGCGGATGGCGGCGCGGTCCCGGCCAGCGATGGCGCCGCCGAGGACGCGTCCGGTGGTGCGGTCGGCGACGAGCGTGACCGTCGTCTCCTCGTTTCCGGGGTAGTAGCCCGAACGCGACCCCGCAGTTATCGTCTCGCTGACGGGGTCGAAGCCGGCGTCGGTCGCCGCCGCCTCGTCGACGAGTCCGACGCGGCCACATTCCATGTCGAAGGCCTTCACGACTGCCGTCCCCGCCACGTCGCCGACGGGTGTCGGCGTGCCAGCGACGGTAGCCCCGACCGCTCGACCGGCGCGGTTGGCGGTCAGCCCGAGCGGTATCCACGTCTCCCGACCCGTGACCGCGTGTCGCGCCGTCGCCACGTCGCCCGCGGCGTAGACGGCAGGGAGGGAGGTACGGCCGTAGGCGTCGGTGCGGATGGCGCCGTTCGGGCCGCGGGCGGCGTCCGTATCGTCGAGGATGGCCGTGTTCGGCCGGACGCCGACGCCGAGTACCGCGAGTTCGACCGGAATCCGGTCGCCGTCGACGACGACCCCCTCCACTCGGCCGTCGCCGGCGAGGCGGTCGACCGCCGTATCGGTGTGGACCGTCACGCCCCGTTCGGCGAGATGTGGCTCCACCCGGTCGGCGACGGCCGGGCCGAACGGCTGGAGGACGTGCCCGGACCGCTGAAAGAGGTGGACATCGACGCCGCGGGCGGTCAGCGCCTCGGCCATCTCGACGCCGACGTAGCCGCCGCCGACGATGGCCGCGCGGTCCGGAGAGTCGAGCGCGGCGTTGTTGGCGACGGCGTCGTCGTCGACCGGGCCGTCGCCGAGGCGAGCGGGGTCGTACGCGTCGGGTGGGGCGAGGTAGGCGTCGAGTGCCGCGGCGCTGTCGAGGCCGTGAATCGTGAAGACGCCGTCGAGGGTGGCGTCGAAGTCGCCGGTCGTCGCGCTCGCGCCCGTCGCCACCAGCAGTTCGCTGTACGGCTGTTCGAACCGGCCGTCCGCGGCGTCGACGGTGACGGTTCGGCTCCGGGGGTCGACCGCGACGACTTCGTGGCCACGCCGCAGGTCGATGCCCCGGTCGGCGATGTCGCTCGGCGAGAGCGACAGGAGGTCGGTCAGTCGGTCGACCGACCCCTCGACGAAGTAAGGGAGGCCACAGTGGGCGTAGGACACCCACTGTCCGCGTTCGAAGACGACGACGTCGCGGTCGGTTTCGCGCCGGAACTTGCTCGCCGCGCTCAGGCCGGCGGCGTCACCGCCGACGACGACGAACGGGTGTGCCATGCAAGCGAGACGGGGACGAGCGACAAAAGCGTGGCCGCGTCACTCCCGGTAGAGCAGGTAGCCGAGGACGACGGCGAGTGCCGTCTCGGAGGCGAGTGCGAGCGTCTCGGCGGGGCCGGCGACGACGTGTGCGGCCAGATACGCGAGCGTCGAGCCGTGGTGGTGGGTTCCGGGACCGGCGAAAAACAGCGGGCGATGCCCGCCTGCGTGCCACGCGAAGTAGCCGACGACATAGACCACCATCAGGCCGATGCCAGCGAGATAGAGCGGGCGGCGCTCGGCGCCCGCGATGACGGCGACCAGCCCGCCGACGA
The DNA here is from genome assembly GCF_051195115.1 of Haloplanus sp. C73. Taxonomy (NCBI): domain Archaea; kingdom Methanobacteriati; phylum Methanobacteriota; class Halobacteria; order Halobacteriales; family Haloferacaceae; genus Haloplanus; species Haloplanus sp. C73. The sequence continues at coordinate 146,288 of NZ_JBNTJZ010000004.1, forward strand.
GTGCGAGTCCCGACACGACGAAGAGCGGCCAGCGGAGGTCCGGCGGGAAGAGGATGCCGCCGCTCAGATACGTCAGCCAGTTACTGACGCCGAGTGCCAGATGAATCACGGCGACGATGACGACGAGATGTGCCGCGACGATGTGGAGGGGGTCGAACGAACGAAGGTTCATCCCTCGAAGGAGGGAGCCGGGTACTCAAAGTAGTCTCGGTTCAGAAGCGACCGCGACGACGGAACAGGCGCGTCAGAAGTCGCTCGACGGGGCCAGCCGTCGACGGCGCGGAGACGCCGGGGAGGTAGTAGTCGCCGTCAGAGGGTCGGTCGCTCGTAGTTGAGTTGCTCATGTAAATGAAGGTAGTCGGTGGGACTGATTAAAATTTCCGAAGTAAAGTTGGCGAACCCCCAAGCAAACCCGTCCTTTGGCAAATATTCACAGACAAACGGTCCGTTAGAGCGTACCACGAGTGGTCAGACCGAACGTATTATTAATTTCTGGTTATTCGTTGTTAATATGGGTAGACTCTCTCTCGTCGGCGGTGGTGCAGTCGGCGTACTAGTCGCGCTCTCTGCGCTCGCGGCGACTGCCGGCACGTGGAAACTCCTCGGCATCTCGTGGGTCGCGTTTCTGGCGATGGGGCTCGGCATCCCCCTCGGACAGCGGACGTGGGGCGGGCGCTCGTGGGCGCTCGTGTGGGGGTACGGCCTCGCCGCCGGCGCGATGGTGACGAGCGCCGCCGTCTTCCTCCTCCCGCAAGCGATTGCGCATCACGCCACATTCGGCGGGTTCGGCGTCGCGCTCGGCCTCCTCATCGGGTTCGCCGGCCACACCATCGGTCACCGTCTCGCACACTACGACCTCCCACTCGACCGGACCGTCGCGGCGCTTTCGGCGCACTCGCTCTCCGCGGGCATCATCATCGGCGTCGTCTACGGTAACATGCCCGAACTGGGGCCGCTTCTCGGCCTCGCCATCGTCTCGCACAAGGGACCGGCGGGGTACGCGGCGGCCCGCCGCCTCTCCGCCAGCGACCGCGACCCGACGCTACTGCTCCTTCCGGCCGCGGGCGTCGGGATTACGGCGCTCAGCGCGAGCCTGATTCAACTGCCCGCCGCCCCGGTGGTTCGCGGCATCGTCTTCGGCTTCGCCGCCGGCATCTTCCTCCACGTCGCCATGGACTTCCTTCCCCGGTGTGAAATCGGGAGCGACGTTCACGACCTCCTGACGGTGACCGGCGACGCACACGAACTACTGGACCGACTGCGCATCCACGCCGTCCTCAGCACGGGCCTCGGCGGCACCGTCGTCTTTCTGGCGTGGCTCCTCGTCAGCTAACCGTACAGCCGTCGGAGCTGATAGGAGATGCCGACGCCGGCAGCCAGCAACACGACGAGATTGAACACCGCCTGAAACAGCGAGCGATACTCGTCGGTTATCCACGTCCCGATGACGTTCGAGACGCTGAGATACAGCCGAATCACGGCGACGAAGGCGAGGAGGCCGAGCACCAACAGAATCGCGTAGTTGGCGTAGCGCCGGACGTTGCTGGTGGTGTCTGTGTCGGCCTTGGATTCGGTACGCTCTGACTGGCTCTCGGATTGGGTGCTGGATTCACTCATTGGTGTACCTCCGGGCGAGAAGCGCAACGGCGAGAAGGGCCGCGACGGCGACGCCGACGCCGAAGCCGGGGCCGCCGCCGGCGGTGGCCTGTTCTGTGTCTCGAACCGGCGCACCGCCGTCCCCGCCGTCGCGGTCGAAGTCACTCACGCGCAGTTCCACGTCGCGCCGAGTCTCGTTGACGCGAATCGTCTCGGTCGGGTCGAGGTTCGCGGCGCCGCGCGCGCTGTCGATGACGACACCGTCCTTCCAGAGGACGATGTCGATGTAGTAGTTGTAGTTCCCGGGGACGGTCAACTGCGTCGACACCGTCTCCGTCCGCCCCGGCCGGATAGAGCCAACCGGGACCGACGCGCGGTTCGCGACGATGTTCGAGTCGGCCTGCCGGAGCGTCACCGTCACGCGGAGGTCCTCCGGTTGCTCGTCGCCCGTGTTCGTCAGCGCCATCTGCAGGTCGAGAGTCGTCCGATTCGCCTGCGTCTCGGCGATGGAGAACGAAACCGGAGGCAGGGCGCTCGCCTCGGCGAACTGGACGTCGCTCTGAGCGTAGGGCGGCTGGAGTGCCTCTAGCCCTTGGAGTTCGCGCATCCCGCTATCGACGCGCTGACCGTCGCGGTAGACGACCGCCCGAACCTGATAGCCGCCCTCGCGCTCGACGGTCAGGTTCGTCGGCACCGCCGTCTCGCGTTCCTCGGTCAGATTACCGACGTCGACGGTCCGTGTCGTCTCCACCAGCCCCGACTCCGCGTCGATGGCCTGTACGCGGAGGGTCACGTTCCGCGTCGGCGGCCCGCGGTGTGCAAGTTGCGTCTCGACCTGTAGCGTGACCGTGTCACCGGTCACGTCGCCCGCGGAGATGTCCATGCCAGCGATATCGACCGGGCCGGGACGGACCGGCCGGTCCTCGCTGGGGTCGGCGAGGGCACCGGGGACGACGACGGCGGCGACGACGGCGAGGAGGGCTACGCCCGCCGCACCGACGGCAAGCGTTGTTTCACGGCGCATGGCCGAGTCAAGTCGTGGCCCCGGCAAAGCCTTTGGGGAGACTGAAACGGCCGCTAGCGTTACCGCTAGCCCAAGACGTCGTCGAGGAAGACGAGTTGGTGTGCCACCGTCGCCTCGAACGCGCGCCCGAGGGGGTCGACGTGGTCCACCGGAAGGCGAAGGAACGTCGAGCGGTCGATTCGCTCGGCCGCCTCGGCGACGGTGTCGGCCGGGGAGATGTCGTCTGTGTCGGCGGCGACGAGAAGCGTCGGGCTGGCGACGTCGCCGGCGTCCACGAGCGGTCGGTAGCGAACGAGTGAGGTGAGCGACCGCGCGGGCGTTTCGTTGAGCCAGTCGCTCTCGCGGGGCACGTGGTCGAGATACGCGTCGCCCGTGGGTCGGGGCAGGACGCCGAACTCGTCGCGCCCGCCGACGACGGGGACGGTGTGCGAGCGCCCCACCCCACTCGCGAGGCGGTCACGGACGCCGGCGGCGACTGCTCGCGCCAGATAGCCGGGTGAGCGAGCGCGGGCGAAGGCGCGGCCGTCCAGAAACGGCGCGATGGCGACGACGGCGTCGACACGTCGGTTCGCGGCCACGCGAATCGCGTGCCCGCCGCCCAGTCCGTACCCCCAGAGAGCGACGGGGCGGCGCTCGCCGTCGAGACGCCGCACCCGGTCGATTGCGGCGTGCCAGTCGGCGACCTGTGCCGCGGGGTCGACCAAGTGGTGCGTGTCGCCACCGAACCGCCCCGATGGGTCGGCGTCGTCGCTCTCGCCGAAGCCACGGTAATCGAAGACGAAGGCCGCGTAGCCCGCGCGGGCGAGTCGCTCGGCGTAGGCCGGGTAGCCGAAGGTTCGCTCGGCGGCGATATCGGGGCCGCAGACGACGACGGGCGGCGTCGACGGCCGGTCGGGGCGATAGAGTCGACCGCGACACCGGGTGCCCTCGCTCTCGAACGCGAGCGTGGTCGTCGCGACGTCGAACCGACGGCGTGACTGGGTCGCGGTCACGGCTCTCTCACTCTAGGTCTTCGTCGAGCGTTTCGAGAACGCGCGTCGAGAACTCCGTCTCGGAGATGCGGTACTCGCGCAGGCCCGTGAACCACTCGGCTTTCGCGTACCACGTGTTCAGCACCTCGTCCTCGAATCGAAGCACCGTCGCTTCGACGCGCTTTGGCTCCCAGTCGTCTTCTTCCTCCATGTCGAGGAAGGCGTTCAGCACCTTCCCCATCTCCATGTGGTTGACCTCGTCGCCCGGGTAGGCGGTGATGTACGACAGTTCCACGGGGTCGACGTCGTCGATGTCGTGGACGTCGACGCCGAAATTTCGAAGTTCGGTCTCGAGTTCGGATTCGTCCATCATGGTGGTAGTTGCGCCTCGGCGGGCAAAACCCTTGCCGGATTGGCGTCGGAGCGTCGCTACGGGTCGCAAAAAACGAAACGGGCAGTCGTCAGTTCTGGTTCGGCTTCGGACCGAGGCCGCCGCGGTCTATCATCGGGACCATGGTCGATGGCTCGGTGTCCGTGTCCGGTTCCGGTCGGTCGCGCCGGCCGTCGGTCGTTGGACCGGTTCCGGACCGGGGCTGCAGCGGGATGACCGGGTCGATGGTTATCGTCGTGCGGTTCTTCGGTGTCGTGCGTCGGGACGTGCTCATTGGGTTGGGTCGTATGCTGAATGGGTGGTCGAACGGCGTTGCGTCATCGAACCACGGTCAGCATACGAGTGCGACGCGTTGCATCGTAGTTCGTCCATAGCGCCCATCCATAATAAACCTTCATGATTGTTATTGAGGATGGGCACCCGACACACGGTGTCCGCTCCGGTATCTTGAAAGCGCCCGCTCTGTACCATCCATCGAAGCGTGCTCTCGTCTGGAACGTCGCTCTCGACAGTCGCGCTCGCCGTCACGACAGTGTCGACGGACGCCCTCGTCGTCTTCAGCATCGTCTTGCTCGCGCTCGTCCTGTTCGTGACGGAACTCCTGCCAATCGACGTGACCGCCATCCTCCTGATGGTGCTGTTGATGGTCTTGGGTAGCGACGGCGTCGTGAACTTCACGCACATCTCGGCGGCCGAGGGCGTCTCCGGGTTCTCGAACTCCGCGACGATCACCGTCCTCGCGATGCTCATCCTGAGTTCGGGCATCAGCCGAACCGGACTGGTGCAGATACTCGGGGGGAAGATGGCCGCGTTCGCGGGCGAGGACCGGGACCGACAGTTGCTCGCCACCATCGGCGTCGCCGGCCCCGTCTCCGGGTTCATCAACAACACGCCCGTCGTCGCCATCCTCGTCCCCGTCATCACTGACCTCGCACACGCCGGCAAGACCTCTCCCTCCAAACTCCTCTTGCCGCTCTCCTACGCCTCCATGTTCGGCGGGACGCTCACCCTCATCGGCACGTCGACGAACATCCTCGCCAGCGACGTGTCGGCGCGTCTCCTCGGCCACCCCTTCTCCATGTTCGAGTTCACGTCGCTCGGCGTCATCGTCCTCCTCGCCGGGAGCCTCTATCTCATGACTATCGGCCACCGGCTCCTCCCCGAACGCGTCCCCGTCAAGGAGGACTACGTCCAAGAGTACGCCATCGAGGAGTATCTGACCGAGGTGGTCGTCGAACCCGACTCGCCGCTCGTGGGCAAGACAGTCGCCACCGCCATCGACAGCGTCGAGTTCGACGCCGACATCCTGCAGGTCGTCCGCGATGGCGAGGAGTTCATCGAACCCCTCGGGCCGAAGACCATCCGCGCGGGCGACCTGCTCCGTCTCCGGGCCGACCGCGATACGGTCAACCAACTACTCGAGCGCGACACCCTCACGCTGACGGGGCACCCGCCCCGGAGCGAAGACGAACTCGAACCCGATTCAGAGCCCGCACAGACGCTCGTCGAAGTCGTCATCCCGCGCGGCTCCGTCCTCGCCGGCAAGTCGCTCGCGAGTTCCACCTTCCGACAGCGCTACGACGCGAACGTCCTCGCGTTCCGAAGCCGAGGCGAGACGGTCCGGGACCACATGGACCAGCGCCGCATCCGCGTGGGCGACACGCTCCTCATTCAGGCCGCGCCCGACAGCATCGACCGACTCTCCGACAACGAGGACTTCATCGTCGCACACGAACCCGACGAACCCCACTACCGAACCGAGAAGATTCCCCACGCCATCGCCATCATGGCCGGCGTCGTCGGCGTCGCCGCCGTTCCGTGGGGGGCCGTCGGCAACGCGCTCGCCAGCGTGACGGGCGTCGCTGGCTTTCAGGCGCTCGCCGCACTCTCGCTCCCGATTCTCATCACCGCCCTCGCTGGCGTCGTCGCCATGGTCGCCACGGGCGTCCTCGACCCGACCGAAATCTACGACGCCGTCGAGTGGGACGTCATCTTCCTGCTGGCCGGAGTCATCCCCCTCGGCATGGCGCTCGAACAGACCGGCGGCGCCGACCTCCTCGGAACGCTCGTCGCGTCGACGAGTACCGTCCTCCCCACCATCGGCGTCCTCTGGGTGTTTTACGTCGCGACCGGTCTCATCACCGGCGTCATCTCGAACAACGCGAGCGTCGTGTTGATGCTTCCCGTCGCCGTCGAGGCGGCGACACAGATTGGCGCCGACCCGTTCTCCTTCGTCCTCGCCGTCACCTTCGCGGCGTCGACGGCCTTCCTCACCCCCGTCGGCTACCAGACGAACCTCTTCGTCTACGGTCCCGGCGGGTACAAGTTCTCGGACTACATCCGGGTCGGCGGCCCCCTCCAACTGTTCCTGTCTTTCGTCACCGTCGCCGGCATCGTCGCGCTCTGGGGCGTCTGACGCTCATCGAACTTCGTCCGCCGCCGCGACCACCCGTTCCACCCGCTCGACCGACACCGGGTTGCCCGCCTCACCCCCCGCTTCGAGCGCGCTCCCCACGATGACGCCGTCCGCGAGGGTGAGGGTATCGGCGACCGTCTCGGCGGTCACGCCGCTGCCGACGAACACCGGCGCGTCGAATCCGTGGTCGTCGCGCGCCGCGACCGCTTCCCGGACCGTCTCGGACGCCGTCTCCCGCCCCGTCGCCGACCCGCTCACGACGATGCCGTCCGCGAGGCCCCGTTCGACGGCGTCGCTCACCACCGCGTCGATGTCAGCCGATTGGCCGAGTGGTGTCGAGTGTTTCACCGCCACGTCCGCGAGGATGCGAACGTCGGCATCGAGGCGGTCCCGCACTCGCGTCGTCTCGTGTGCGCGCCCCGAGAGCAGGCCTTGGTCGGCCACCCGCGCGCCGACGTGGACGTTGCTGCGGACGAACGAGGCGCCCGTAGCGGCGGCGACGGCCATCGCCGCCGGACCGTCGTTGCGGAGGACGTTCACCCCGACCGGGCGGTCGGTGGCGTCGCAGACGGTGTCGACGAGCGCCGTCAGGTCGGCGACGACGCTCCGCGGCACCGACTCGGGGTGAAAAGGCGCGTCACCGAAGTTCTCGACCAAAATGGCGTCGACCCCGCCGGCGTCGAGTCGCGTCGCGTCCCGGCGCGCCGCCTCGTGGAGCGCTTCACGTCCCGCGTCCGCGTCGAAGCGCGGCGATTCGGGGAGCGGCAGCAGGTGGACCATCCCAACGACCGGCCGGGCGGTGCCGAAGACGGCGTCCATGTCCATAGCCGACCCGCGCACGGCAGCGAGTTAAACTACGCGTCGGCCAACCCCGCCGGCTCCGCGTCCAGAATCGACCACTCGTGCCCCGGCAGGAGGCGGTCGGCCCGCTCCAGAACGTCGGTCGCACTCTCCCACCACGCGAAGTCGTCCATCGGCTGGCCGGGAATCGGGTCGCCGTCGTCCGGGTCGTTCTCGAACGTCTGCACCGCGTCGACGGCCACGACGGTCGTCGCGCTATCCTCGTCGACGGCGACCGACTGGTGTCCGACGGTGTGTCCCGGCGTCGGGAAGGCAGTCACGCCCGGACAGAGTTCCGTCTCGCCCGAGATGGGGGTCAGGTCCACCGACAGCCACGGCGGCTCCCGACCCAGCGACTTGGCGTCGTATCGCTCCGCGTGAATCGGGTAGGGCGCGATGGCGTACTCCAGTTCGCGGCGCTGGACGTAGATGTCCGCGCTCTCGAAGGCATCGAGCCCGTAACAGTGGTCCCAGTCGAGGTGGCTGAGGAGGACGGCGTCGACGTCTGCGGGTGCGTACCCCTCGTCGTCCAGAATCGCGAGCAAATTCTGTCCGGGTTCGCGGTGACAGCGATAACTCGGGTGGTACTCGGCCATCAAATCAGTGGGACCGAAGCCCGTGTCGACGAGTATCGTCCGCTCGCCCTCGACGAGGTAGACGATAGACGGCGCTTCGACCACGCCGCTCGCACCCTGCACCAGAACGCTCGCGTCGACGAGGAAGGAGCCACAGCACCGAGGCGTGACGGTCGGCATAGTCTAAGTTCGTCCGGCAGGGGGATAATTAGTCCGACACGCCGTTGGCGTGGGCGCAGTCGACGTGTGCGTAGCCGTCGATTTCGTCGTAGTACGCCGGCGTTCCCTTCTCCGCGGACGAGCCCTCACCGCAGTAGTGACACGTTCGCGCCATGTCCGGTGTGAGACGCCGGCCGCAGTAAAACCCGGGTGCTATTCTTCGCGCACATCGAGCGCTGAAAACCGAACGATTGGCGCGCTGTCGTGACTAGTCGAGCACGACGAACCAGAAGCAGACTCCGAGGACCGCAGCCCCGGTTCCGAGCGCAATGCTCACGCGACCCAGACTCGCCAAGAGGACGAGCGTCGAGGCGATACCCAGAAGCGGTGTCCACGGAACGCCGGGGACACGGAAGCGGCGCTCCCGGTCGGGGTGTTTCCGCCGGGACTGAATGAGTGCGACGTTGACGAACGACAATCCGCCGAGAAGCATGAAATCCGCGAAGTGGGCGAGCGACTCCAGTCCGAGGACGAGACTGCCCTGTGCCGACTCGCCGGGCGATGTCCCGAAGACGACGCCGAACACCAAGAAGAAACAGAGAATCAGGCCGCCGGTCACGGCCACCGCGACGGTGGGACTCCCGGTCCGGTCGTCTATCCGCTCGACCGGGGCGGGGAGGTGGTCGCGCTCGGCCATCGCCAGTTTCACGCGGGACCCAGCCAGTACCGTCGCGTTGGTCGCCGATATCATCGAGAGGAGCGCACCGCCGACGAAGACGTAGAAGCCGGCCGGGCCGAGATAGTACTGGGCGGCCCGCGCCATCGCCACCTCGCCGTGTTCGGCGACGAAGGACGTGGCGGCTGCCCGAGAGTCCAGCCCCGCCCGATTGGCGAGAAACGTGAGAAAGGCGCCGTCGTTGATAGCCACGACGACGACGAGTACGACCAGTACGTACAGAACGGTCACGCTCCCGATACTGAGGAATATCGCCCGGGGGACGGTCCGTTCCGGCGACTCGATTTCGCCCTCGCTGGTGGCGATTGCCTCGAAGCCGAAGAACGTGATGAACACGAGCGCGGACGTGAGCGCGACGTCTCCGAACTGCGTAGCGTGAGTCGAGAACGAGGTGACGACCACGTCCGTCTGGAAGGCTCGCAGCCCACCGAACAGAAAGAGCCCAATCAGCGCAATCTTCAATCCGGTGACGACGATTTGGAACTCACCGCTCTCCTCGGCACCGGCAAGGTTGATGCTCACGAGGACGCCGAGGACGGCCAGTCCCGGCCCCCAGAACGGCACGGCGGCCGGGAGCGACAGCGCGGGCCAGACGAACCGCGCGAACCAGTCGGTGAAACTCAGGAGATAGAACGCCGCGCTGGCGGGGTAGCCGAGAATCATCAACCACCCGACCAGATACGACCAGTCGGAGTCGAACACCTCCGCGACGTAGGCGTAGCCGCCCCCGTCGACGGTGTAGATAGTCGCGAACTCGGCGTACGAGAGCGCGGTGAACGACGCCACGAGCGCCGCCAACCCGAAGGATAGGGCGGCCGCCGCGCCGACGGTGGCGACTGCGAGTCCCGACAGGACGAATATGCCACCGGCGACCATCGTCCCGACGCCGATTGCCGTCGCGCCGAGTAAGCCGATGTTGCGTTCCAACTCCGCCCCGACAGCGGTCGACGACCGTCGGTCTTCCTTCGGCGTCACGTCGGACACCACCTGACCGACGGTTCCCGGTGAAGATAGGAAAGCCTTTGGAGAGTTACACGTCGTTCGTGCGAGTCCCGAAGCAGTCGCTCACCGGCCGAATAATGGAAAGAAGTGCAGATGTTCGTTACTCGTTGCCGAACATCTGGCGCATTATACGCTGAGATTTAAACAGAATTTGAATAGCGGGTCGTCAATCAAAGAGTCCCAAGGTAGGGAACATTACGGCCAAGAAGGATGATGGAGGCCACCCCGAGTTTAGGCCAGTAGCAGCATCCATCGGAACAGCTCAAGAATTACTAAATACAGGACGAACAGCACACTGACGGCAGTAAAGGCTGGCGTTGCGACTTCCTTGGCGTGCTCCCACGAGTAGATTCCGTAGGCTGGCGTCCGTTTTTCTGGGTTGATCTCGTCGGGGAGTCTCTCAGCGACACTGTCCAGATGATCTCCTCCAACTACTGCGACTACTCGGTCGGCCTCCTCTGTAGCTTCGGCGACCTTGTCGGCGATGATCTGGTCACGATTCAATTTGTCGGTAGTTCGGTTCATGCTATGCCGCCGGAGAACGAGGACGGGAAGGAGTGCTGCCCCGAGAAGCAGAAAAGCGCCTCCAAGCGTATTCCCGGTAAAGAGGCCATAAAAGACGCTACTGACAAAGATACCGTAGAAGAGGACAGCAGCAACTACTTCTACAACCGGGTTCGCATTTTCGACGAGTTCAGCATCCGATTCGCGAGTGGCCACCAGTTCGGCATCTTGGGCTTCCGCTAAGTCAACCAGAACGCGATGGTCAGTATAGAGCGTATCAAATAGAACAAGCCCAACAATCGACATAGCAGTTGCGTACCAGCTTCGGAGCAGCCCGTAGTCCGCGTCTTCACGTTCTCCTTCAAGTACGAGTGCATCAACTCCTTCGACGAGAAGTTCGCGCTCCTCTGCAAGGTCGCTTTCGCTGGTGTGAATTTCGCCCTTCAGTACCACTTGAGGCTGGTCTGACTCGGTCATAAATCGCGGGCCACCATCGCGACGAAATACTTCGTGCCCATCAAAACGGCAGCCCCTATCACGATCGCACCAACTATCTTGAGGTCTTCGAGGGTCAGGGGTGGTAGAATCCGGATGGACGCGTAGGAGACGACGGCCTTCGTAACCCGTCCCTGTAACAGGAAGTAATCGAACACGAGAAGTGCGGCAATCGGCTCGCCATACCTATACGCGTTCAGACCGTTCGTGAACGGTGTCTTGATGGTATAGACGATTGCACCGATGAGTTTACTCATTACTCCCATCGCGTATCAGCACCCCATATCTCTCGTCTGTTGGATACTAAAGCGAGAAATCCCAGCGCCGTAGTATCGTTTGATCAGGAGGGACATCACGGGTCATCCCCCGTAAGGTGTGCAAACCGAGTCTCGGCAATGGTGTTTCGATGCACCTCGGGATAGTCCTCCGGACAGAAGGGACACCCGTCCCGATTGGGGGAATACTGCGTCACAGCGCCAACACCGCCCAAATCAGTCAACGTTCGGACGAGAGCAATGGGCTTGACAGATGGGTAGCCATCAAGAGTGATTTTAGCGAGTTCGCCGGCCACGAAGCAGCCAGCCAGAAACGACGCGAACGGGAAGGCAGCGTCTGGCCCGCTATCCTCCGACTCGTCGCGGGTTGGTGCCTCTCCTTCGGCACAGGCCGCGTCAGTATCAGCTGTATCGGGTGGGAAGTGGCACAGGAGGCACGGCTCTTTCAGCGGGATATTACGTCGCATGAACACGTCCGACTGGCCCGTAGAAGCGTGTACCATCAGAGGTGGCCGATCGTGCTGGATGCTACGGCGGACGTTCCGCTCGTTTGCAAGTGGAAGAACCACATCTGCAGGCTCCGGGTCGGTCGCAGTGAAGGAGACGTAGTCTCCCTCGAAGGATTGGACTTCCATCTGGTCGGCGAGGAACTCGGCTGCGGCGTCCACCTTCGCAGTCCCCTCGCTAGCATGGCGGGCAGTGAATAGCGGCGATCGATTAAGGTTCACCAACTCCACTGGATCGAAATCGACCAACTGGAGGGTACCCTCAACCGGGAGCCGTCCGAGGAAGTATGCAGCTGCGGAACCCACGGATCCAACGCCAACCATTCGTGCCGTACCGAGATCGATCGACGAGGGAAGGTTCGGGTTGGCTGGCTCGGCTGTAACCTCGCGTGCTTCGTGGTGGAACGCGTCGTAGGTCACCGCGTGGGTCAGGGACGCCTCAGATGCTCCAACGGCAGTCTTGAACGCCTCCGCCCCTCCGAGGCACGCGGCTACAGCGGGCCCAATAGGGTTCTCGTCTCTAGTGGAGAGAGGCTCTACGGGCGCGTCCCTCACGACGCGAGCAAGCCAGCCACCACCGTCGAGTCGAATCGTCGGCGTGGTTCCCGATTCAAGGTCAGGGTTGCCCACGGCAACGATGCAGTCGTACGATGAGGGGTCTGGGGTGCGCGTCAGACCGAAGCGGCCGTGAGGATCGGCGGCCCGCATTTGCTTTATCGATTGTTCGGCAAGCGTCGATGCAGTCGGTGCCAGTTCGTCGTCGGCCGGGACGGAGGGGAAAGCCACGTCGACGTTCCGGGCGAACCGACTGAGGAGGTTCAGAGTTGTCCGGGCGGCGACTCGACCAGCGTACGTCGACAACACATCACGTTCACCAGCGACGAGTATCGCTGCATCCCGGTAATCCGTTCCATCACTGATCTTATTCGTCCGATCGTCACGTGCGGCGTAAAACTCGTCTGGAGGTGGTAGTGTGGTCATCGGTCTCTACTGTCGATGAAAGATGGTGCCGAGGGGAGTGTCTCGACCCGTTTTTCGACCGCTGATGCTTCCAGCTCCACGAAGTCACCATCGTGGTAGACATGGACGCCACAGTCGGTATATGGGCGGACGCCGTCTACGGCGTAGTTCGGAACGACGATCGAGAAGTACCCCTCGTGCGGAAGCTGGGCCGCTTCGCTGTCCAACTCCGAGTGGCTCGTTCGCTCGCCGGGATGACTGTGGACGGTGGCCACGAGTTCGAGGTCGTGGTCGTGGATGGCGTCTATCACCGCCGCATTCGCTACAGGGGAGATGTCATAGGATCCCGGAGATGTAGTGGCCTCCGGGACGATGACCGTGAGAGCGACTCTTGTAGACTCGTCCGGCAGAGACTGACCGGCCCAGTAGACGACCCCCTCGTGGTCTTCGTGTGAGGGAGAGTGGCTGCGAAGACCGCGCCGCGTCTCCCTGCAAACCTCCTCGGTGACGAGAAGTCCCGGTGGCTTCCAGTCTTCTTCGGGAGCGTCGTCGCTCTGGGGAGTAAGGATGCGCCGGGCAGCCATGCGGATAGAAGCGATGAAGCTCATCGCTGGCCGTCCCACCGTCCCTGATAACGTTCTGGTTCGCTGATGCGGCGGTAGATGTCCAAGAGGATGTCGCCGAGCGTGGTCAGATTCCCAGCATCGGATTGCCAGTCGCCCATCGTCCAGTCGCTATGAGGAGTCGCATCGTCCTCGTAAATTCGACGGTTGTATTGGTGACAGAGGACAGGGTCTTCTTTTCCGTCTCCAAACGCGATGAGACTCTGGCTCTTGCCTCTGTCATTGAAATACGCCTCATAGTGGCCGACTTCTCCTGTCTCGGGATGTACCATCTCCACATAGGGAGGTTCCTCGTCGTACCCCTCACAGTCGAACTGAACGACGTACTCTTCCCCGTCTTCCGGGCTCTCCATACGTACCTCGACGGTTAGTGTATCGAGGTCGGCTTCGACCTCCCAGCCGTTCGTCTGGCACAGCTCTTTCACATCCTCGAGTTGGCGCTCGACCAGCGCCCGAGTGACATCCGCCTGCACGTCTATACGCCCTGCTCCTCGTTGACGAGATTGACTGTGCCGCCGTCGAGATGGTACCGGGCAAGGGGTTTGTTGCGGTCGAGTTCTCCCTCGTCCGGATGGACAAACGTAGGATCGTCGGGATCGTACCCGTACGCGTCGGCGACCTCCTCGGCGGCTTCACCCACCTTGGTGCCCTTCTGGAAGGTGAACTCTTCTGCGTCGCCACGCCCCGACTTGACGGTGAACGTGACGGTCGATTCGCCTGCATCTACGTCGGCTTCTTTCTCACTCACGTGTGGACATATAGGGCGGTGTGATAATGAAGATTTTTGGACAACTACGATTAGTACCCAAGTCATTAATACTTAGATGTAGTATCCTACTACGACGATTGAGTAGTAGTACCATGAACGGAGCCGAGGAAGTCCTTCGAGAGATCGGTTGGGGCAAGAATGAGGCGGCATGTTACTGTGCGCTTGTTGAGTATGGCGAACTCAAGGCCAGCGACATCAGCACCATCGTCGACATCCCCTCTTCGAAGGTGTACTCGGAGATGCAGAAGTTAGTCAATCGGGGATACGTGAGGGAACGCGGTGACCCAAAGCGATACGCGGCACAGAATCCGAGATACGTCATCCGGGAGGAGCGGGCCGAGTTCAACGATCAACTCGGCGATGTCGAACAGGAGTTGCAGGAGGCATGGGAAATTCAGGAGGATTCCTCTCCACCCTCGGAAAGCCACGCGTGGGTTCTGTCCGGGCGGCAGGGGATGAACAGTCAACTGGCACGTCTGATCGATCTCGCTGAAGAGCATCTCATCGGATTTGACAATCGTCTCCCTTTGACCACCCCAGAGACGCTAGATGGCCTCGTGGAAACGACTGAGAATGGTCTCGAAGTCCGTCTTGTAGGACGATCAAACGCCACAGATCGCCTGAGTCGTCTCGCGGATGCTGGTGCCGATGTCCGACTCGTGAATGAAGCGCAAAAGACCTCCTTCTATGTGGCGGATGGCGAGTATCTATTGCTCCACGCGAACAGCGGTAAGTCAACAGTAGTTTTCAAGGATGATTTCATCGGGAGCGTTATGACGGAGGAGTTTGAAGATATGTATAACAACGGAAACGAGATTAACAATGAGGCGTAGACAATTCCTTCCTCTCGTCCTCTTAGGGGCAGAGGATGAGGAACCTGTGGAGGGTCGAACGCGCCTGCAGAAGCTTATGTTCCTCATCCAGAAACGAATGGAGGAACAAGGCGACCCGCTCGATTGGGGCTATCCTTTCCAAGCATACGATTACGGCCCCTTCGCGAAGGAGTTGTACGACGATTTGGATCAGCTACGCCGTCGTGGTCTCGTCGAAGAGCGAGAACAACATCTCGACGATGATGTTATCCAATACGACTACGTCCTGACGTCGAAAGGGCGAGAGTTTGTACGGGAAGAATTGGAAGACCGGCGTCCCGATGGGCTTGCAGAGACGACTGAGGCAATCAAGGACGACTTTAATGATGTCCCGCTCCAGAAGCTAATCGACTACGTTTACACCGAGTACCCCGAATACGCGGAGAATAGCGTTCTTTGAAGGTACAGGAGTTGAAGTACCCCTCCTATCGAATCCCTGTTTTACGACCCGGCGAATAGAGGACGGTTTAGTCCTCGTGTGTTCGTAAAGGCGGGAGGTGGTGGCGAGAAGCGAGATGACCTGCCGACGAGCCCTCGCGTTCGGCAGACATCCCTCTTTTAAACGGATTTTACATTCATAAGCGAGGACGGGTGACGGGGGTGGTGTGACCGAATCGGAAGGCTACATCGGGATCAAAGTCAACCCCGATACGAAAACGCGGTGGCAGACCGCTGCTGAAGAGAACCCTGAGTACCGATCGCTGACCCACCTCATCGCCGTGGCCGTGGAGGCGGAACTCGGCGAGCAACCCGACACCGGTGGCGAAGTCGACGTCGACATGAACGGTGTCCACGAGCGGCTGGACAGCATCCGCGACGAGATGCGGGAAATGGGCGACACCATCGACGAGACGTACATGCTCGCCCGCAACGAGGAGATGGCTGACTACACCGAACTCAAGGGCCTCGTGCAGGATTTGATCCCGACCGGTGATCGGGAGGAGATCCTCAGGCGAACGCCCGAGAAGCCGCCGATGGAGACACCGGAGGACGAACTGGAGGATGTGGTTGGACGCACCGGGAGCGCATCGCATCTCGCCCGCATCTTGCAGAATGAGGGGTACACTCCCATCGAGATCAAGGGCATCATCGAACAGTTGGCGGACGACGTGAAGGGCATCGAGGCGACGTTCGCGCGCCCGCAGGAGCAGTCCGACAAGCGCATCTATCGGGTGGAGGGATACGATGGTTGAGGCTCGTCGTATTCCGGGGGCCGCCGTCAAGCCGTACGAAGACTACGTCGAGGAGTTCGGTGAGCGGAACGCCGAGATTCTGAGCGGATTCAAAGCCTCAATGGAGCGCACACAGGCAGACGGGAGTGCCCAGACGTGGGTCAGTGGTGCTGTGACGTGCGCCCGGTGGCTTGAGGAGCACTACGACATCAATCTCGAAGAGGCGAGCCGGTCTGACCTTGACGACTACCTTGAGTACATCTCCGGTGAGTTCGACTCCACGGAGACGCTCGGTGGGAAACTCGACAGCGTGCGGCACCTCTACGACTGGATGTATCGGAAGGGGGTGATTGACGACGACCCAGCAGCCGAGTTCGACTGGGAGAACTACGTCAACGGAAAGTCGCGCACCCTGCAGGCGGAGGCGTTGAACCAGAACAAGGATTATGTCGCCATTCCCCGGGAAGAAGTCGAGGAACTCTGGCAGGACGATGCCCTCCCGTCACCGGCTCTGCGTAACGAGATCATCATCCGTTTGCTGTGGTACACGGGAATGCGTTCGTCCGAGATCGTGCGCATCGAAATCGACGACATCGACCGCGACGAGGGGCGGATCAGGATTTACGCCAAGAAGACAGGTGACTACCGCGACGTGTGGTATCCCGTCGGTCGGCTGGAGCCGCTGCTGAACGAGTGGTTGGGGTACAGGCGGTCGGCGTTGTCGCCTTACGCTCACGAGTCGCCCTACCTGCTCCTGACGCATCAGAAGGAGCAGATGCGGGCGTCTCACGTGTCGCGGATCGTCAAGGACGCGGCACGGAACGCGGGGATCAACGAGGTGCTGTACGTGGACGCGGCCGGGAAGAAGCGTTGGAAGATCACTGGTCACACCCTCCGCCACTCGTTCGCTACGCACCACGCGAACGTGCTGGAGACGCCGATCCACATCTTGCAGGACGTGATGGGCCACGACAAGATCGAGACGACGCGTAAGTACATCAGCGAGGATAAGGAGGCACAGCGTCGCGCGATGCAGGAGCCGTGGGAGTGACCGAGCCGCCGTCAGCAGGTTTTGAACGCAACCGTTTAACTGGGTGAGGTGGCACAGATTGCGGTGCAAATGGTCGAGAAATCGGACGACGAGACGTGGTACGAGTACCTGTACAGCGACGAATTCACCGCCGATGAGCGCGGCGACTTGCGGGACGAGTTCTTCGCGCTGATGGCAGACGAAACCCGAGAGATTCTCGATGACAGCGAGCTGGATGAGTCGAGGTACCAGACGAGGATTAGCACCCATCTGTATGTGGGCTCGGACGATGAATGGCTGATGGACGAACAGAAGGACGCGGAGGAGTTGCGCGACGTGCTTGCCGGCGAGGTCGGCGATGAGTCTGTTGGCGTGTTTGTCACGCCGCGCTCCTCGGAGGGCAAGATTGCGGAGATTCCTGATGAGGATCACATCCCTGTGGACGAGTACAGCGTTTTCGTCGAGCTGACGCAGGTGCAGGAGGATTTGGAGGATACGATGGGAGCGGTGAAGGGCGAACTCAACGAGGCTGTCGGAGGCGAGTA
Organism: Haloplanus sp. C73; assembly: GCF_051195115.1. NCBI lineage: Archaea > Methanobacteriati > Methanobacteriota > Halobacteria > Halobacteriales > Haloferacaceae > Haloplanus > Haloplanus sp. C73. Next base: position 163,749 of record NZ_JBNTJZ010000004.1, read on the forward strand.
ACGACGCGTCGTGGGTTCTGATGCCCCGGTGGCCGCGCCGTCGGCAGGTTTTGAACGCGGACATTTATCTGGGGTTGGTGGCACAGATTCTGGTATGACCGAGAAACCCGGCGATGTGACGTGGTACGAGTACCTCCACGGTGACGACGCGGCGGACGGTGGGCGAGACGAGTTCGGCGAGGAGATGGCCAGCGAAGTCAGGGAGGCTCTCCAACAAAGCGAGTTGGACGAGTCGCGGTACGAGGTTGAGGCAGGTCACCGACCGCAGATCACCGCCAGCGGCTGGGAGATGGAGAAGCAGGATGTCGTGGAGTTGCGAGACATGCTTCGGGAGGCAGGAATCGGCGATGAGTCCGTGGGCGTGTACGTGACGCCACGTGACTCGCAGGGCGAGATTGTGGAGTTGCCGCTGGATAACGCCCCGGTGGACGTCGAGTACGAGGTGTTCGTGAACCCCAAGCAGAATCAGGAGGCGATCGACGGTGGCGCAGCGAGCGCGCTGAAAGGATAGCGGTCAGTTGTTTTGTGTGGCCAGCTCTCGCGCCTTGTTGACGGAAACAGGGATGTTCTCCACGCGACCGATTACGCGCCACGGTTCCTCAACGTCTGCCTCGGCGAGGACACGTTGCATTTCTTCTTCGTCGACGTCACCATCTTCGCAGGCGTGGTACGCCCTGACAGCGACGTCTTCGTACTCTCCCGTCACCTTACGCACCGCTTCTAGTTCGTCACCTGCGGCGTGCCAGTCTTCGCCAGTAGGGGTAGTTGCGGACAGTTTATCGCCGAGGGGTGTCTCCCTCACCTTCATTTCTCCTCCGCCTTCGAGGGCTTCGAGTGCCTCATCGAGTTCCATACTCGATTGCGGGGCAGTCCACCGGAATGAGATTTTATAAATTCAATCGTCGTGGTCGCGCCATGCATCTTCCAATTGTCCTTGTGGGCCGGGGGCGCGCCTCCGTCCCGAAGCCTTCCCGGCTGGCCGTGCGGGCGGGTGTGGGTTAAGCCGTGGACTCGCCCAACCACTCCCACACTTCGTCACGCACGCGGCGCGGGTACGCCCACGTGTCGTCGTAGTCCGGGCGCTCGGGATCGCGGCAACTGAAGGCCCACGTCTGCGTCCAGTCCTCCACGTGGATGACGGTCTCCCCACGCACGGCTGTGAAGCCGGGGCCGCCGCCCTCGCCCTCGACTTCGCCGTAGATGATGCTGAACCCCTCCTCGTCGAGATCGTCGATGAGGTGCTGGAGGCCATTCGGGAAGTCGCCGTGGCGGGTCACGCGTCACCACCGGCCTCGACGGCCTCGAGGTAGCCGACCGCCATCTTAGCGGCGTCGCACGGGGAGTCGAACCGGGAATCGCGGTCGCGACCGTCATCGGCGACATACTTCCCGGCGTGCTCGTAGACGGAGACGCCAGTCTCGATGTCGAAAACGTAGTCTCCGGTGAGCTGGTTCCCGGCCTCGATACAGCGACCAGCGCAATGCCACCTCCGCGCGACTTCGCGGATGGCCTCGGACTCGATGGCGTCGATGTCACACGTCTCGACGCGTCGCGGCTGGTTGGGATTCCTGTCGTCGCTATCGTGCAGGTTCTCACGTACCACTGCACTATACCGGGACGGTGCTGCCCGCGGATAAATGTAGCAACGGACGGGGGCTCGGCAGAATGAGGTGAAGGGGATCAGTCCGCCAACGCGATAGTGAACCCCGCCCCAACCCTGTCGTCAGAAGGGCGGTCATTGGTGAAGTCATCGAGCACGGTCTGGTTCGGATGCATCCGCTTGTGGACAAGCGGTGCATCCAGTTTCATCGCCGCGTACTGGAGTGCGTGCTCCGTGTACCAGTCACGCTCCCGGTCAAGCATCCACGCGTCGCCGACGCGAACGAACGGATACCTGTATGTCCGCGCCTGCTTCTTCGGGGACGTAACCACTTCTGCGCTCTCGCCGTCCTTCTTCAGCCACGTCCCGTACTTCACGCCTTTTCACCCGCCACTTCGGCGGCCAGCGCGTGACTGTACCAGTCGTTCACCGCCCCGACGTAGACCTCGTGGAAGGCTTGTGTCGCATCACGGTTATTAGTCGGCGGAGCAGCTGTCCAGTCGACTTCAAACTCGTCGACGAGGTCTCCAGCCGGACGGCAGATCTCTACCCGATGGCGCTCGTACTCCCCGTCGATGAACGTCGCTTCGGCGCGGAGTGTAAACCGACCGTGAGGCCCGCCAATCCGCATCAGCAGCGACACTGCTAATTGGTCGCCTCCAACCTCTTGTGGGCGAATTCGGTAGTCTTCAACGTAGGCGTCGCCCTCGAAGCCGTCGAATGTTCGAAGTCTGTTCGTGTTGATCGGATGATTCTCGTTCATAGTCTCAAGCCGTGTTGTAGCTGTCTCGCGTGCGTGTCGCGCCTGAATCACCTCTGTAGCGTCGTTCTCGTCTGAAGCTCGCCGGGGGAGTCGAACCCCCAAGATGGCCGCCGGGTCGGCCGCGAGTGAGATCAGATGGTGTAGACGGAGTACTTCTGTATCTCGTCGTTACTCATCGTCCAGCCCGAATCGCCGTCGCCCATTCGCCAACCGATGTGCGGCTTCAGTTGAATGATGATCTCGCCATCGCACGCGCGATGGTGGACTTCGACGCAGTTGTTCGTCATACCGATCACCTCGTCAGCATCCGAGACGATGTTCCGTCGACCTTCGTCATCGCGCCGGAGCTGCTTTGCAATCTCTTCCATCGGTGGGGCATCCGGGTTCGTGTCGTAGTCACTCATCGCTACCACCGCTCTCGCGAGCGAGTTCTTCCCGCATCAGCTCGATGGCTTCACCTTCTCGCTGCACCTCGATGTACGATTTCTCGAGTATCGGCGCGAAGCTCGTGAGGACAGCGCGTACGTCGCCGACATATGTCGCATACTCGCCCATCGGGCCGACCGTACGCTGCTGGACTACGGCACTCTCTTGCAACAGGCCGATCTCGAGAGTGAGGTAGGGCTCATCACTCGTCGTCGCCGGGATCGACGCCGCCAGACGCGATCCCAGAGACCTGTTGAGGAGTTCGGTGAAGGCTTCGAACTCTGGGTCGTCCCACTCGTACTCGTTCGCAGGCTCGAGGCGGAACCGGATGTCGTCGTGAATTTGCTGGGCGGCTTCTTTCGCGTCGAGACCAGTCAGTTCGTTCTCGTGCTGTGCTTCTGGATTGTCGTCGTTGTCGCTCATAGGTTGTCACTTGTTTGGCAGCGTCACCTCCATCGCGGCGTCTTTCTCTTCACAAGAATCGATTGGGCAGGAGCGATGGATAAACGGATTGTTGATAGGGGTGTTTTGTGAAGGTACAGCTGCTATTGGAGCAGATTAAAGATTACTACCGCAGGGGTTCAGATCGTCTAGCTCTGGTGAAACCCGCAGAAGGTGACACTTCCTGACCCGGTTACGATCAATACCGACACTATACAGAACTATTTCCCACCGTGTTCTCTGTTGGATATGGCTCGAATCGAGATAGATTCCAACACAAAGGGAGCGATCGGGGAGTCGCTTGTTCTCGGAAACAGAGCACCACCGGAACCAATAGTCGACGAGCTCTTCGGGTACCTATCTGGCCTTGAAGACGTCGGAGAAAATCCCCGACCTACGGCACGGGTACGTCGAAATGTGTACTTCAACGCCACAGGCGAGGACGGGGAGAAGATGGTCTGGAACGCAGATGGACGAATTACAATCAGTTGGGCTTCGAAAGACGCTCAACAAGAAGTTGATCATGACTTCGCGCATCACGATGAGGAAGCAGTGTTTCCGGTCGATGTGAAAACGGGCCCCCACGCAAAACTTGAGCGAAATCAGCGGGAAGTCGCACGAGTAATCGCAAGAACGCCGAATAATGTATTTCCAACCATGATCGGAGTCACCATCGATGAGCTTCCGGAAGCATTCGACGCCGATACGAGGATCTTCGGTAGAGATTTCGACTAAGGGCGTGCAACTAATACACCTTCCTCGTCGCTGAATTAGCTGCTGCCGCTTCAGGTATAACGATGCCCCCTAGAGATCGCGATACTTGAATTTGAAAAGCAGGTAAATGGGCAGTCCTACGTAACGGCTGTTCCAGCGGTAGAAGTATCGAACCAAGAGGATTTCTACACAACCAATCGTCGATCGATTACCTCATGGACTGGGTTCCGGCTCGGCGGTCAGTCCCTACTCAACATTTGTTCTCTCCGAAAGAGGCTCCGCTACCTCTGGAGACGTTTTGATCCGCCTTTCTGCCTGATCAAAGTCGTCCCGGTAAGAGTACACGAAACGATTCGACCGCTGAACTTGCAGATCACGCTGGAAGACCACATTTTCTCGATCGGTAGTGTCCGAGACTTCCGGTAGATCAGGGTACACGCTGGGTTCTACAATCAAAAGAAGCATCCACGGACTCAACGGGAAGTAGATTTGAACACCGCGATTTCTCAATCCAAGGTTCCCGTAAGGCCCGAAATCAAGCTCATTATGCCTGACCACGGGAAAATCAGAGGTGTAGTATGGCAGATCAGTTTCGTTCAGGAACAAGTGCCAGTCCAGTGCCGCCAGAATATTCGCGAAGTCGCTACTGGCGTCCTTGATCAAGTTGTTCTGCAACTCTCTCAACGATTCCTCGTCCTTCATCTCATCGAGTTCTTCCTTGAACTCTTCAGCCATGTTCTCCCGGCCTACGCTCTCCTCAATACCTTCAACCATGCCCTGCATCGACGACCTCGACCCCCGCGTTCTAACCATCTGTACCCCGAGAAACAGGGCGATTGTCATTTTCTCCTTCTTAGTAAGACAAGAGATGGATTGGTTTTCAACTACCTTGTCGTAGGGAGTGCCAACGCGTCCTTCCAGATTCTCCAGAAAATTCTCCATCTCCGGCACCAGCTCGGTCTTGCCGTCGTAGAAGAAGTCTTCAGTTGCGGTACTATCGACACCCGTTGGGAAGCTGCGTTTATTCTGCTTGTCGTAACAGTAGACGGAGTTACTGTCAGGGTTGGTTGAGAATCTCCGAAGATGAAGACGGGGGACATAGTGCTGGGAGACCTTCTCGTCTCTCATACCCTGAGGTACTCTACGCGATTATGATAAAATCCGTTATGACTACCGCGTTTCCTCTTTGCGGGGACTCTTTGATTGCCTCTGTTGAGGACTCTCAGGCCTGCTGGGGTTCGACCAACACGAGATTCTGAACTGGGAACGGATTGTTCGCTTCGTCGTATTGTTCCTCGGGGACGTAGTGCCAGAGATGATCTTCTACTCGATATAGAAAGGACTCGCTGCCTTCTGCCTCAACTCTTAGACGCTTCCCAACACTCTCATCATCCTCCCAACCGAGGACAGTAAGCGGTTCGACTGGCCACTCGAAGAACTTCAGAGAATCCCCCGGCTCCAAGCCTTCAAATGCCTCTAAATCACCCTCCCGAGGTTCCCGAGCATCGAGCGACGGGTCATGCACGATTTCCATGGAATCGTGATAGACCCCTCCTCACTTAATGATGTCATCAAGGAACTCTGCGCGCCGGCGTTTATCACTCAGAAGACATCAGTATCAAGTGCGTGTTGGGCCAGAACCGGATGATTTTCGCCCGCGAGATGTTCACACGGGCGAGAAGTCCCGGTCTTTATATCGGCTCCCTCGGTGGGCAGCCGGGTAGCCCAGCACCACCCAGAACCAGCCAAATATGCGATACCCGACCACAATCTACGCACGCGTCTCTACCCCCGAACAGGACATCGCTCAGCAGAAGGAGAAGCTGTGGAACCACGCCATCGACGAACTCGAGATCGAGCCCTCGGACATCGACGTGCTCGAAGACGAGGCCACCGGCAGTAACACAGACCGCGACGGCTACCAAGAGATGATGCATCGCGTGCGCGAGGGAGAGACCGAACGCGTCATCGTCCGATCGATTACTCGCCTCGGGCGCAACATGCGTGACCTCAACGATGCCGTTCACGAGATCGTCGAGGACAACGGCTGCGGACTCGTCGTCGTCAACGACGGCCTCCACATCGAACCAGAGACAGAGGAACTCAACCTCGAGCAGAAGGCCATCCTCTACGGTCTCTCCTTCGCAGCCGACATAGAACACGAGATGATCAAGCAGCGAACTATCGACGGCCTCCGCGCCGCTGAAGAGGCCGGGAAGCGCATCGGTCGACCGATCTACGGCTTTACCTCTGAGGACGGGAACCTCCGGCCAGACGACGAGGAGTACGAGCAAGCTGTACAGGCAATCGTGGCCAAAAAGGAGCTCGGCTGGTCAGACCGCCATATCCAACGCCAGATTGGTGTGCCGCGACGAACAGTTCCTCGAGTCGTCGAACGACGCGACATCTACCTTGGAGACCGAGGCGACGACGACCTTGCCGAGCAGGCACGTGATGATCTGGAGGCGATTGGCCAGTAACAACGGTATCTGGCCATCTATGAGCATCACTCACTGATATTCGTAACCACTGCCTGAGTCAAAAGAGGGTCGACACCCTACGCTAATGGACTACTCTTCGGAAACTATCTCGACGACTTCCAACCGAGACTTATGTCGCGTGCAGGAAGGGCACTGTTCCCGAAACACGTCGCCTTCTTTCACCGGCGGTAGTTCGTCGGCGTCGATGAGAACTGTGTCACCACAACCGGGTAGCTTCTCGGAGTTTACCTCGTCGTTGTAGTCGGGCCGTTCGGGATTTGGGTGCAGGGCTCGGATGTAGTCTGCCATGCGGTTCCCCATATCCAATCACCGTATGTAAATGTAGAACCGGAAAGGCTGCTAATTCAGGACAGAATTCTTCCTTGCCCACTCGAAAAGGTCTACAGGTCATCAACCTGCTTCCAGCTATGGAAGAACGCGCCTTTCTCCGTTACGCAGACCCGAATACGTCCGATCGGCGAGCCCTCGTACCGCTCACCGGATTCGACGTGATCGTAGGCCTGTTCGCCACACTCGGGGCACTCGTCCACGGGAGTCTTATCGATTCCCATGCTCGCCATTCCCGTACGGAAGACCATAGAGGCCGGCACACGTCCGCAGGAGATCAGTACGACTCCAGCAGGAACGTCGGTACGTCCTTCCCCAACACCTCGTCGAATCTTGCCACGACCTGCTGGCTCTCGCGTTTGATGAATGGCCCCGCGGATGTGTCGTTGTACGTCTTGAGCAACTCCTTGCATAAGCCGTAGGACAGGTACAACCCCCACGTTAGCAACTCTTCTTCCAACCCCTCACTCCACGAACCATCGTCCCACGCCCCATACAATCGAACAGGGTGCGTGCTCCGATTGCTGACATAGTTGTAGTACTGCCTCACCTCCGGCCACACCTCCTTCGCCCTGCCACGCTCGTCCCGCCACACGTCGAACAGGTCGTCCACGGCATCGAACTCGTGCAGCGCAACTTCGCGAGCGTCCGCGTCAAGACCCAACTCTTCCACTTCTTCACGGTACGCGTTGTAGATGGCCGCCGCCTCGTCTTTGTCTCGGTTCAATCCACGGACGCAAAAGTAGGTCTCGAGGAGAAACCTAACCTCCCGGTGCGCGGCGTCGTACCGATACCGCTTTACCAGCCAGTGTAGCGAGTAGAGACTGTGTAGGCCTCGGGTGAAAAACACGTCCTGATACTGGTGTCGTTCGCTGGCCTCATTCCCGTACTCCTGATCGACAGCCCGGTGAATGCGGGCCAATTCCTGCGTCGTAATTAGGAGCGTCCGGGCCATCTCGTCGTTGGGGTGATCTCCGTCAAAATCTCTCGCTGATGAGCGGAACTGTTCCTCGATCTCGCGGTACCTGTCTTCCGTGTACATTCTTGCTTCGGGTTCGTACCCATGAGTCTTGTAGCCCGCCGTCACGACATCCGCGTCCGAGGAACACTATCCGCGCTGTAAACACCCCCGAACCAACCATACATTTAATCTGAACATCTGCTCCATCTGAACGTAATGCCGGTCACACCGCTTGGAATCGCCACAGGCATCCTAATCGGCGCAGTCGGGGGTATCATCGTCCAACGCTACCGCTACCACCTCGATCGCAAACAGACTGCGGAAGAATGGTATAGAGACGCCCTCGGCCTAATCTCCCGTACAGAACGTGTCGGCCGCCGAACCACCGAATACCAACAGGAAACCGACACCGAAGCCCTCCGCTCAAAACTCGATCCTCTTTCCGAAGACCTCAGAGAACAGGCCGCCAGCGCGCCTTCCACCATTCCCCAAGAAGCACGTGATCGGCTCAAATTTCTTTCCGACATTACCACCGGACTCGTCATCGTGTCCGAGAAGGACGACGAAATGACTGGTACCGAGATGCTTGCCAACCTCCAGAAATTCGTCGGCGAATATGCCGACAGTGAGGATAAAGACCTCCCCGACATCGATCTGGTCAACGAAATCATCTCCCCTGTCAACACAGATTCTATGGCCGAAGACCTCCCCGCCGAAGGTGTGGACTTCGACGAGAAGGAACTAGAAAGCCTTCTCGTACAAGTCAGCGATGATACCCTCCAAACACAGCAAATCCAATCCATCGACGATGTGCTTAACTTCCCCTTTGAAGAGGCGAACGAACTCCTTGACGAGGTGGACATCGTAGACGAGGTGATGGACGAAGGAATGCGCGAGTACACCCGCCTCTGGTTACTTGAGGTCTCCGACGACATCTATCGCGAGATGGAAGCTCGGAGAGAACAGATCTGATCACCAGATATTTTCGACTCTATCCTTGCCTCTCGTAGACTAAGAAGTATGAGTGGTTCTTTCGGGCCCGACGTTGTTCGTACATCCTCCCTATAGTGGGTGTATCAGGTCGGACGACGACGAACAAATCCTTGGCGTGGAACCCCATCTCCTCGTAGATATTCGTCACCTCAATGTGGGTAAGACGCTGCTCGTTCCGACTGACCTCATCCTGCATTTTCGCTATGAGGAGACCATCGTCACGTAGCACACGGCGGGCTTCCTCACCAGCCGCCGCGTACATCTCAAGAACCGCATCGTGGTAGGTCGCCGACTGCTCGCCGGTCGTCCCGACGTAGCGATCCTTGATCCAGTAGTCATTGTCCGATGGTTTGTCTGGCGTTTCGTAGAATCCCTCTGCGTACGGTGGATCGAGCACGACGCAGTCGAACGACGCGTCGTCGTAGGGAAGGTCTCGACAATCGACCCCGTCTGTAGAGTCCGGTGATCGCGAGGGGTCGATGTCAGTCGCAGTCAGATCGTACTTACCTGACGGAACTTGACGCCAGAAAACGCCCTCTCCATAGGTAACGTCGGCTATCTCTGAACCCGGCTCGACGTGTAGGTCAAGTACCTCGGGGAAGACCTCGTCGTTCGTCCCCTTATGCGCCGAGAGAGTGGCGTCTTCTGCCGCGACGCGTTCTGGTTCTTCATCTTCCGAGGACAAATCCTGCTCCTCGTTTTCTGAACTTGATGTCCCGTCTTCATCTTCAGACTCGGTCTCTGCTTGAACTCGGTCGCGAACCTTCTGGTACGCACCGTAGACAGACTGCTCCTCGCGGTCGAGTTTGTCCACCTCGTGTTGAGCAACCGTGTCTCCCTCTTGGGCGGCGTCCCAGACTGTCTTCGCCATTTCGTACGTACGGCCGGAGCCGATACCGACCGTCTCGGCGACTTTGTCTCGGGTCTTCCCGAAGTCCTCGTCGGTTGAGGACGCCTCCTCGTCACCTTGTGCAGAATTTTCCACGATGTCCGTACGCGTCCCCTGTCGTCGACGCGCGCGCTCGCGCTCGATACGTTCTAATTCTTCTGCCTCTCTGAGCTTCTGACTAAACGACTTGTCCCGATTTTGGTTGTGGGCAAGAAGTCGCTCGCGTCGCTTGAGGTCGGTCTCTAAGCGCACGAAGCGGACGGGGACTTGCTCCAGTCCGACCTTCTTAGCGGCCTCAGTCCGTCGATGACCAGAGATGATGGTCGGCTGGTCAGTGTTCTCTCCTGCCTCTGGTTGGGGATCGGCGACAATTGGCTCCACAACGCCAAGGTCTTCGATGCTCGCTAGTAGTGCTTCGTCGGGGTCTGTACGATCCCCGTAGACATCATCGTTCAACGGATGAGCTTCGAGAGAATCCGGATCGAGATATTCAATCTCCGATGGCACTGCCTCAGCCATTTATCAAACAGGTGGTGATGGCCACCCAATAACTGCTTCGTCACGAACCCACATTATCCTCGAAATCCGGTGACTGCGCGCACCTGTACACAGATTCTTGATCTCCTCGATTCGTTTTTCCATATCTACTAAGTGGTGTGGATGGTTCGAGATGATATATGACTCTCCGCACCGACGGGAAGGGGGCTTCCCTACCGTCGCTCGACTCGACATTTTCTCACGACGAGGTGTCGATGGCGCTCACTAGATGCGGGCTTCTCGTGGATAGAGCAGAGACGCTCGCTCGGCTATACGCCCAGCATCGGGACTGGACGGTCGTCGAAGAGAAGTGGATCGAAGAACGATTCGACGAACGCAGTACGCGTGGAAGTTCGAAGGGAATCTACCGCGCTCTCAGTTCTCGATTCAAGACCACTGGTAGCGAGCTTCCGTCCATCGTCCAACTACCCTCCGTCCTTGACCAGTGTGAGACGGTGCGCGACAAAGCACAGGTACTGTACTTCTACTTGCTGGAGGACGATCCTCTCGTGAAGTACACCGTTCACCGGTACGTCGACTGGCTTCAGGAGTCCGGCGTCGACGGTCTGGATTTCGAGCAGGAGACGGTCGAGCGCCACCTGAACGAGTTCCACTACGACGATGGGAGCGAGTTCGACTATGCGGAATCTACGACGCGTCGATGGGGAGAAGGACTTCGGTCGGTAATGCGAGAAATCGGTGTTCTCGACACACAGCAGGCACTTCAAGGACAAATTCCTAACCTCGGAACGACGCCTCTGCTCGTTGCGTCAGGTTACTCGTGGGAAATTCACGGGGATGACTGGCTCTCCCAACCGACTGGCTGGCTCTATCTCTTCCAGCCGGAACAGTACTGGGACTCCTTGGCCGAACGTGTGAGCGACGATCCAAACTGGGAAGCGAGTGGGATTCACGGAGAGTTGAGACTCCAACCGGTCGACGGGACATACGACTGGGCCGAACCGTGGGAGGGCGAAGTATGACTGACGAGAGCTGGTTCGCTGCCGATGTCGGAAGCGATTTCGAGGAGTCCGTCCGCATCGACCGCGAGGATGACGGTCGCGATCACCGGCTGGACTCGATCGATACCTACCACGTGACGGAGGAGTCCGAGAACTTCATGTCCGACTTCTTCTCGCGCCTGCTCGGCCGTTCCGAGGATATGCGGTCGGGTGCGAACTACTGGCTCTACGGGTACTACGGGAGCGGGAAGAGCCACCTCCTCAGCGTGCTTCGTGGTCTGTTGGACAGCGAGTGGCTTCGACAGCGAGACGATGTCTGGGAGCAGCTATCCGACGGTCGTGAGCTGGACACGCTCGAGTCCACGTGGTCGTCGATCCACGATGAGTACGAGGTCATCCCGATCTCGGTGAACCTCCTGAAGCATCAGGGGCAGAAGAAACTGAGCTTCAGCGAGATCGTTCTCCGCAGTGCTCACACGTCGGAACGACTCACCGGTGCCGATGGAGGGCTCTCGTCGCAACTCGACGTCGCCTTCTTCGAGGACTGGTACCGGACGACCAACGCGTGGGACGACCGGACTGCCAACACCCAAACGGCACTCCGGAGTACGGTTGACAGCCCCGAGAAGTACGACTGGGAGGACGTTCAGCAGTACAACGCTCTCGCGGACGCCGTTCTACCCACCCTCTTTGAGCAGGAGACCGGCACGGTGGATGGTCTAGACGACCTGATGCCGTCTGATCTCGACCCGCAGGCGATGGTCGAGCGCCTCGAACAGTTACGGAGCGACCGCGAAGAGGAACTCGGCCATCCAGTCAAACTCGTACTGCTGCTCGACGAGGTCAGTCTCTTCATCGGGACGGACTTCGACCGCCTCACCGAACTGCAGACCCTCGCTGAGAGCGTCGACGAGACCGGTGACGGCGACATCCAACTAGTGGCGACGGCACAGGCCAAAATCGAGGACGTCCAGCCGCAGTTTGCGGCTCGCGGGGCCGACTTCAGTATCGTCAAGGATCGATTCCCACACCGGTTTGGCCTTCCGAGTCGGCATGTCGGCGAAATATCGACACAGCGGTTGCTCAAAAAGTCGGGAGCCGGAAAAGAGGACACAGAACGCGTCCTCGACCGAACCAGCAACGAACCCGAGACGTTACTCGTGTACTCGGGCATCGAACAGAACACCGAACCGCCGCTCGACGACATCGACCGCGAGCGCCTCATCGAGTTCTATCCGTTCCTCCCGTATCAGCCACCACTGTTCCTCGAGATCCTCTCGAACCTCCGGCAGGAAGCACACGACCCGGCGAAGTCGATCTTCTCGGGAACCGCACGGGCGATTCTGGCCCTCGTTCACGGACTCCTGCAAGAGTGGATAGAGGTTGGCGAAGAGACCAACGTCATTTCGCTGGTCGACTTCTACGACCTCATCGAACCGGAACTCGACGACATCACTCCACAGGACGTGGGGGTCATCGAGGAGATCGAGGAACAGTACGAGGCAGGCGAACTGGAGGAGATCGACGTGGACGTCGCGAAGGCCGTGTTGCTCCTCCAGCACATCCCGGACACCATTCCGATGTCCGAGCGGAATCTCGCAGTCGCCGTGTTGAGCGACCTCGACGGCCCGACTCAGTTCCAGATGGAGAATCGCGTCGAGGATTCGCTCCAACGGCTTCGGAAATTCATCCGCCCGACGCACGACGAAACCGGGCCGAAGTACGCGTTCACGCATCCGGAAGAGCGCGAGATCATCGAAGCCTCCGAGGAAAACCTCGACAACCCGGACTGGCAGTCCATCGTCGAAGCCGTGGACGGGTATCTTTGGGAGGACATCGTTCGCGATCTCTCACTCCCCACGTCGGCTGAGTACGGAGATACCGGCGAACAGTACCCTGTACGGTACGAATTCAGTATCGACGGGATCGAACTCGATACGACGGTCGACGCCGAGGACGCACTCGATGTCGAGGTCGCCGTCGAAGGAATTTCTCCCGCTGCAGCGGACATCGACTACGACGGCGATCCGCTCGAATGGACGATCGGGCAGGACGGACTCGACGATCTCCGAGATAGCCTCATCGAGTGGTGGTCGCTCAGAGATGCCGTCGGAGACCACACGCTCCCACAGTCTGTCGAGCGTGACCTCTCCGACCGCGCAGCTCGCGTCCAAAGCAAACTCGTCGAGGCTCTCAAAAGCGGGGCGTTCGACGTCAAGGATCGCGGCGATCAGATCGGAGGTATGGTCTCGGGAGTCGAAGAGTATCTCGACGTCAACTACCCCGACGACTTCCACCCCATAATGCTGCAGGTCGGCGACGAACACTTACAGGAACTCCGAGGACTCTCCGCACAAGACCCGCTCCCGACGTGGGCCCAGCAGATCGATGTCGCGACGGAAGACCCGGAAACGCACGGTGGTTCGATTCAGAACAACGTGCGCGCCTTCACCGGCCGACAGTTGAAGCAACGCGGCGGGAACCTCGCGATGGCGACGATTCTCGATGGCATCGTGAAGAAGAAGCCGATCTACGAGGACGCTCGCCCCGCGCTGTGTGCGATTATCTGGGGCCTCTGCCGAAAGGGAGACTTCCTGCCCGTTGATGAGACGGGCGACTCCCTCGAACTCGATGCCGTCATCGACCTGAACAAACTGACGACGACGCGTCTCAAGATTGCGGGGAGTGGCGGTGTACGAGGTATCCTTCGCGATGGAGGATTCATCGACTCGACAGAGACCATCCCGGACGGAATCGTCAGGCTCCAGTCCGCAAACGACACACTCGCAGGTCGACTCGGTAGTCTCGTAGAAGACGTCAGACTAGTCGCCGAGAGTGACATCCAAACGAGACCCGTCCGCGACCTCCTTGAGTCGTTTGTCGAGGAACTCGAAGCCGAGCAGCAGAGCGCAATCGACCGAAGAGAGGCCGTCAAATCACGTGACACCGACTGGGAGGACGTCGTCGAAGCAACCAACGACGCGCAGGAGTGGTACGACGACGCCGAGGAAGTGTGGAGTTTGCGCCTTCCCGCGCTCACACGCATCGACTCGCAGTTGACTCTCGCCCAGCAGTCGTACGACTGGCTGACCGAGGAGTGCGAAACAGCCAGCCAGACGCTTCGCGAGAGCATCGACAACTACGAGGGCGAATGGTGGACACACGATGGCTGGGATCGGTTCAACGACGCCCAAACCACCTCACCGGCGCTCGACGACGCGATCGAGACCGCGTGGGACTCGTTCCAAGCGGAAACCGAGTTCGACGTGTTCGTCGACGAGTTGCAGGAGCATCCGTGGATCCAGCCCGCGAGTGAGTTCGGATCGAACGTTCGGCCGGCCTTCGAGAGCGAGTACATTACACCGCTCCGCCGGGCTGCATCGTGGCACGAGGACATCTCGGACGCGGTCTCGACGGTGATCGGCGGAACAACCAACACCGAGGCTGACGACTTCATTCGAGCGACGAACACACTCCTCGACAGAGAACCCCTCGCCGTGGTTGCCGGTAGCGACATCGACGAATTACGGGATACGTTCGAGGAGCTACAGACACTCGTTGGGGATCAGTCTCCCACAGACATCACGGCGATTGGGGTTCTCCCGTCGGATCGAGAATCGCTCGACTCCGAACTGGAACGGCTCGTCGAACGCCACGACCTCAGTATCGAGCGGACTGAAACGGGGGTGATCATCCGATGACAACCAAACGTCCCTTCCACGACTTCACGGAGCGGCTCGCACAGTTTGCCGACGGACGACGCGGCATTCGAAACCCGTTCGTGATCGTCCCCGTCCAGCCGAAGTACGAGCGACGGGTCGCCGAACGCCTCACCGAGTGGGCGACGAACCCGCATCGTACCGAGGAGTTCCCGGATGACGGAACCGTCCAAGTCCTCCGGCTGGACGAACTGTTCGTCGAAACCGACGTCTTCGAACTCGCGGTCGATCTCGGTGAGAACAGCCAGCCAGCGACTATCACCGAAACGATGCAAGACCGATTAGCGGAGGAACTCGTCGCGGTTATGGTCGAGAAAATCGACGCCCCAGCCCAGCAGCGACACGTCGTTCTCCTCACGCACCTCGGGAGCCTCTACCCGTTCACGCGTGCGTCGGAACTGCTCGACGAACTCGACCGCCGCAACGTCCAGTCGACGATCGGCATTCCGTTCCCCGGAGACATCGTCGGTGGGAAACTGAGCTTCTTCGGCGAGGAATCGCGCAACTACTACCCGGCCCACCAGATCGAAGGTCGGGTTGAGGGGGTGCATCTCCAATGAGCGACACACACATTCACGACATCTTCCAGCAGTCACCGACCCGCGAACTCGAGGAAGTCCAGAAGGTCAACGCCAGAGCGCGGGCCGAAAACGACGTCCGCGAGTTCTATGAGACCGACAGCGCCCGCGACGTGCTCACCACGCTCGGGAACCTCGTCGACAAGTATCCCCACGAGGAACCGCGCTTCCTCTATATTTCTGCGACGTTCGGGTCGGGGAAGACGCACCTCCTGAAGCTCATCGGGTTCGCTGCCGACACCGAATCGGACTTGGCCGACCTCGGCGAAGAATTGGCGAACAGATGGCCGGGCTTCCAGTCGTTCCGACAGAGCGTCGCTAACTCTCACGTCGACCGGCTGAAGCCCGTCTTCCTGAACCTCCTCAACCGGGACGCGTCACAGGAACCGCCGCTCCCCTACCTCATTTACGAGGCGATCGGCCGCGAACTCGGGTATCCGACCGACCCGAATTGGCTGCTTGAGTGGGCGTGGCAGCTCGACATGAACCATGGCGACTGCTGGGAGCGACTACAGGAAGTCGAGCACGATGGACAGACGTTCGAGGACGTGTACGACGAGCGGGCGTCGCTACGGAGCTGGCTCTACGACGCCGTTCCGACACTCGATGACTCTCCGTTCGCGTCTCGGGAGGAGGTCAAACAGTCGATCGACGACGCCATCGAGGAGGTCGATCCCGACGAGTTCGACCCGGACGAACTTGTCGACCGTGTCGAAGCAGCTCAAGAGTCGCTGAGCACGCCGGAGACCGAGACGGAGTTGCTAATCGGGCTCGACGAGGTTGCGCTGTTCATCGGCGATGGTCGCCACCGCTACAGAGAGTTCCAAGAAACGATGGAAGCCCTGACGGAGCTGGGCGTAGGGCCTAACCCTCCAGTTATCGGGACTGGGCAGTATCCTATCGAACGTATCCACGGCGAGTTCGACGATACCGAAGTCACGGAGCAGCCGTGGTACGGTGCTCAAGAACCGCTCGAGGGTGCCGACACCGAGATCATCGTCCGGAAGCGGTGGCTCCAGAAGGACGCCGAGGGTGGACAGGCCGTCGAGTCCGCGCTCCGGGAGATGCCCGACCTGACGCTCGACGCGTACTCCGATATTGCCGGCGCCGACCCGGACGCAGTCGAGTCGTACCCGTTCCGCGAGTACGATCTCGGGTTGCTCCGGACGGTGATTCAGCAACTGATGCCACGGGGACGCGTGACCGAAGAAGAGTACGTGCAGGGGCGGGCGTTGCTCATCCTCGTCCGCTCGCTGTTCACGCGGTTCGAGTGGGGAGACAAGCAGGTCGGAGCACTCGTCACGTGGGACGAGTTGTACGACCTGCTGGTGGAAGAGACGACGTACATCCCGCTATGGGTGCAGGAGATGGTCGAGAACAAGCTCGTCCCCTCGGCTGGCGGCGACGAAGGCGCGTTCTCCGTCCGCGTTGCGAAGGCGCTGTATCTGTTGAATCAGGTGCGTTCCGAGGTACCGTCGACGCCGGCGAACCTCGCCCGGCTGATGGTCAAGTCGACTGACGAGTCGTTCGAATCCGTCCGGGGAGATGTCGAATCGGCACTCTCCGAACTTCTCGAGGATCGGAAGGTACTGACGGAGACGAACGACCGCGGCGACGAGGAGTACCTGCTGGTCTCCGAAGAGCAAGAGGACATCCTGACGCGAGCGAAGACTCGGGCACAGCAGATTCCGTCGCATCGACTTTCAGCCAAGTTGGAGAACTCGATTCGGGAGGGAAGCAACCTCCTGCTCTCTGAGGGCAGTCGACACGAGGTGGATCTCGAGGGTGAGCGCAAAGTCCCGCTCCGTTTCGGCTACTCTGTTCTCGACCCTATCGAGCAAGCACCGACGCCGGAGTTTGACGCCGTTCGTGTGCGGCTGGTCGCGGGGCGCGACGATGAGGTTAGCGATCAGGTTGATGCATGGCAGTCGACGAACGAGGGGCGGGATGGGGGCGAGCACGTCCTCGTCGCCGTCGAGCTACAGGGATCGACGATCGACCGCCTTCGGGACGTGATGGGCATGCAGGAGGTGCTGTCAGAGGAGACGGAAACGTATCCTGACTTGGAGTCCGACCACCGCGACGAACAGCGTGCGCTCGAGTCGATGATTCGCGAGCAACTCGAGGAAGCGGACGTCTACGTCCGAACAGGTGGGACGAGAGGGCGATACGGGGACGTGTTCGAGCAAGTCGTGGAAACGCAAGTACGGTCTGTGTTCAGCGGGACGCGCTTCGTCCTGACCAACGGAATCACGGAAGTTGAGGACGCCAAGCAGATGGCGCGGTTCTTCCGCGGCGTCGACGACTGGCCGCTCTCGAGCGAGGACGCCGTCACGCTCGGTGTGGATACCGACCGCGCCGAACTCGCCGACGGCTGGTGTCAGGAATTCCTCGACGAGTACGAGGACACCCAGTCGCTTCGTGCTGAGGATTTGCTTACCCAGACTGTCCAGCGCGGAGGCACGTATCGCGGGACACCGCAGGAATCGATCTCGGCACTGTTGATCACGCTCGCAACGGCCAACGAAATCGCGCTGCGCCGTGACGACGAGTACATTACCGAACCGGACGAGATCGGGCGAGCGGTCAGAAACAAAACGAACCTGACCGACGTACAGATTCGGTTCGAGTCACTGGACGGAATCGATCCCGACCAGATTCGGGAGACCGTCGAGACGCTAATCGGTAAGGAGCCGGACGGAACCGACCCCGACGCGTGGCTCTCGGAGTTGGCTACATGGGTTGACGAGAACAGCGTGCTGGTGAAACGCGTCTTGCGAGGCGTCAGCAGAGAGTTCGGCGAAGGCGCTTCGCTGGACGAACTCGAGACGGCTCTCCAGCCCGCACTCGGGGGCGAATCTCTCGAAACAGACGACTTTGCGTCCGACGAGATTGCACGGCAGTCAGAGCGATTCGCTCGGGCAAGAGGTCTCTTCCGCTCGGTCGAGGATGGCGACAACCTCTGGAAGGAGTTCAGCCAGCGAACGACGGAGATGCAACGGCTCTACCCCGGTGCGGACGTCACCGGGGAGATGCAAGCCATCGTCGGCGGGGATGAAGTGCCTGATGCCGACCGACTCCGAGCAACGATCGACGAAGCTGACGCTCACAGACGAACCGCCGTCCGCCAGCAGTACGAACGCATCACAGGAGAGTCGCCGTCGGACGAGGAACCCGAGAGCGTGGTCTCCAGTCTCGCGACGTGGCTCTACGCTCACGATGGGAGCAGCAAGGAAACTGCCGACCGCGTCGCCGTCGAATTCGACGGTGTAACCATCGACGACCTCTACGAACTCTTCGAGACGGCGTGGAACGGTGATTCGTTCTCGGAGGAAGACCTCGTCGACCCGACGGTCGTTCAGCAAGCTAAGCGGTACGAACGGGCACGGCGACTCCTCGAAGCATCCGGTAGCGAGGCCTCGCTCTGGTCGCAGCTTCGGGAGGCATCGGAACGACTGGAGGAAGAACACCCGAACCACCCAGTTACGACCGATGTGAACGAGATGCTCAGTCGGTCACAGCCGCCGGGGGTCGACGAGGTTGAACAGCTCCTTGACGAGGCAGAGAACCCCTTCGAAGTCGACGAACGACTCGAAGAACTCGCCAACGACCTGCAGTCTGAGTATCCCGACCACGATCTCACCCGAGAGGTCGTCGAGGCAGTCGAGGGTACCAGCCCACCAAGTGAGGAACACGTGGGCGAATTGATCGAAGACGCCGAGCAGTTGCTCGACGGTGTTGACAAGCAGTTTCGGCGGATTCGAGAGACGATGGATGAACTACCGGATGGCTCTGTAATGATGATCGAACCGCTCGACTGACGGTCTGGTGTTGCAAAACACCGAACTCATTTATGTTCGATTCGTAATTACGCAACATAGAGACGCTATCACGGTTGAAACGACGTACTTGTTCGAAACTGCTCTATGAGAATCGGGTTGGCCTATCGTGTATCGAGATAATCCGGCGGATCATCGCGGAACTCCCTTAGCCACCGAAGTGCGGCCTCTGTTTCGGTGAATTCCTCCTCGTGAGTCCCTGCACCATCGCGCCATTCATCGTCAATACGATACCGGTGGCTTACAGTCAGAATCATCGTGTCGGGGTGATCTGATCCCCCTACGCGTTTGAGGTACCAGTCAGGCTCGTAACGCCGAAATACGGTCACATCATCTGTTTCCTCCTCAACTCGCGTTAGAAGTCGGTCGAGGGCTTTACTCCGGGACGCTCTCGCGAGGTGTGCCGTGATGCTCGTAGCGATCCGCTCGCCATGAGCGTACCTTTCGAGATTGAACTCCTCGTCAACGGGGTTCTCCACGTCGCGAAGGTGCTCTAACAGCTCCGAATCGAGGTCGCGGATCCATCTCTCGACGTCGCCCACATCAGCACCCACCTCGATCAAGACCTCGAACGAGGAGTCATCACGAGCAGCAAACAGGAGTCTCTCGTTCAGTCCGAGAGCACCGCGAGAGATCAACGTATCTCCAAATACCTGTATGACCGGAATATCCGACTCTCGTAGCTGGCGCTGCAGACGAACGATGTCGTATGAAGGTGCTTCTTCGACAAGTTCCACGCTGATCGAAGCTAAGGCCTGTCTCGAATAGAACTCGCCCAGTCGCGGATAGGATGCTCTCGTTCGGACGCGGATGTCGACTTCGCTGATAGTGCGCAAGTCTTCAGTATCAGGTAGATGGGTGGCCACTTCGTTGTTCAACTTGGCCTCGCTTCGATAGATGGCTGCTTTCGCTGAAGTCCACATCTGAGTGATCAAGCCAAAAATCTCCTTCATTCTCAGCTACTCCCAGCTGAAAGTTGTTAAATCGCGGTGAACGTCTATCTCCGTGATCAATCGCTAAACAGGTTACAAAACGCACCTTCGGTGTTTGTTCGAGCTTGTCCAAAATCAGCTAACACTGGGTAACCAGCGACCAACTTTCGAAACCAAAGTAATGAATTGAGAGAGTGCCAATTTGGGTACAGTATGGGAGAGGACAGAAGAGAGGATCTGCTTGATGCCCTTCATCGACTCGCAGAGGAACTCGGTGAAACACGACGACTACGGAAATGAATGACCGGGGAGAGTATTGGGCATCGCAATACCAAAATGAATTCGGGGGGTGGAATGAGGCTCTTCGGGAGGCCGGGTTCGAGCCGAATCAGGTGTGGAAAGTGCCAACGGATGATTTATTGAACGAGATCCGGCGGCTGGCAAGGGAGTTGAATCGAACGCCGAAGAAAGAACAGATGGATGATCGGGGTGAGTATTACGGTCGAAGTTATTTGAAGCGGTTTGGGAGTTGGAACGAGGCGGTTCGTCAAGCGGGGCTGGAGCCGAACCAGCGGATTTCACAGTCTGCGTTCCGAGAGCGTCCTGACGCATGCCGGTTGTGTGGTGATTCTCCTGACGCTGGGTTAGATTTTCATCATTGGCGGTATGGTGAGAACAAAGCCGGGTGTTATCTCTGTCGTGCGTGTCACGATGATATTCATGCTGGCGGTGCACGACCAGATAATGATCCCGGGTGGTTGATGGGTGCTGTCGAGAATTTAATTCGGTGTCATGCGAAACATTCTGAGGAGACGAGTGTGCAGGCAATCACTACTCGGTACAATATTCCCTCTGAGGGGCTCGTAGCGTCTGCGATGTCGAATGTAGAGGTGTGATTGAAGCTCTGGGTGATGAGTACGAGGCCTGTACTTCCCGAATAGTCTCCCAATCTTGTTAGTAGATGAGGGTTTCAATACGGCCTGCAGCTCTTCATTTACTGGTGGCTCCAAAAGATTATCATGCATCTGTAACTCTATCTCGACATCATGCTCAGAGTCGGGGACAAGGAAGACGTTTCCACGTTAGAAACGGTTTCCCTGAAGGACGAGGGGTTTCGTGAGGATGACCTCCGGGAGTGGATCATCAATAGTCCCGAGAGCATCCTCGGAGAGGACTTTCGACTTGTTGGACGGGAGGTCTCTGTAAAGCAGATTGGCGATGGGATCGACCTTCTCGCTATCGACCGAGACGCTAACGTGGTCGCCATCGAACTCAAACGAGGCGCGCTGAAGCCGAAGGTTGATTTTCAGGGTCTCAAGTATGCCGCCTACACCTCGCACTGGGATTACTCCAAACTCCGCGATCAGTTCGAGAAGTTCAAGTCCACGACGTGGGGTCGGACACTCTACGAAGAGGAAACCACGTTTACCGAGGTGCTTGACGAATTCTGTAACGAAGATTACACGCTCAATCAGGATCAGCGAATCGTCTTCGTCGGTGAGTCCGTCCGGGAGCGGCTGGACATCGTACTCCGGTGGCTCAGCGACAGGTCGATCGACATCTCCGTCATCGAGTTCCAGCTCCTCAAGGACGGCGACCGACTGTATCTCGATGCGGAGCAAACGATCCCGACGCCGGAGCATACCGTGACGGACGTGAGTCCAGACACCTCTGATGAGCCGTGGAAGGAGGACGGGCAGAGTTGGCACCTCAACGAGCGTTCCAACGAGGAAACAGCCGACCTGCTGGAAGACGTCACAGCTGCGCTGCAGGAGCTGGAGTTCCTCAACGGGCCGGAATGGGGGCAGAAGCACTACGTCGCGTTCAACAAGGGGCGAAAGCGACGCATCGCGATCCGGACGAAGCGGACGCTGTTCCACATCGACCTGTACGACGTCGATACGGCGTCGCTAGACGCTGCGGGGATCGCGGATGCTCTCGGAATCGATGCTGAGTCGGTTGCAGTCAAGGAGGATATGCGGGGAAGCGGCCGAAGCGGAGTAAGAATCACCTGTAAGCCGGATCAGGAGATCGATTTTGATGCGCTTGAATCACAGGCTCGGGAGATACTCGGCGAAACTACTGGGTGAGCCTATCCAGCATCTTGCTTTGAGAGCGAGATGTACTGCTCATTCGTAAGCGGCGAGTCGAGGTGATCGTCGTTGAAGAAGCGGAGAACAGCCCACACATCCCGCTTGTCGTCCATTCTAATGGACATCTCTCCGTCACCGTTCTCCTCGAATTTCACGTCGGTATCGAAATTATCGCGGATATACGTCGCATCGTCTAAGTCCATATCTTCGTAGACGCCCCGCTCGTGGACTTTGTACATCAGTCTCAGCACACGGTTGTTCCCATACACGGCATCCTTGAACATCTCAAAGTCGTGGAAGGGGATGTCCGTTTCCTCGATTCGGTCTATGACGTTATCCGCACACCGCTCATACTCCGCGAGATAGTCGAAAATCTTTTCGAACCGGGACTGATCGAAGATGTACATCTGTCCATCGTAGTAGATGGAATCGACGCGGTCGGGGATCGAGATTAACGAGTCGTCCACCTTCC
Organism: Haloplanus sp. C73; assembly: GCF_051195115.1. NCBI lineage: Archaea > Methanobacteriati > Methanobacteriota > Halobacteria > Halobacteriales > Haloferacaceae > Haloplanus > Haloplanus sp. C73. Next base: position 186,496 of record NZ_JBNTJZ010000004.1, read on the forward strand.
GGTGTTTCTCGCTTCCGACCATCATACGAGCACGGGACGTTCGACCCATAATCTGGCGTCGGCTGTAGTTTAGAAAGGCAATCGCCATCTGGTCGTTGTCGGCATCTCGAATACGGATCGCTTGGAACTCGGGTTTCGGGGGCTCCGTATAGGTCGTGTGACTAAACCGCTCCCCCTCCAGCAGACGTTCGAAGTTCTCGAACTGAGGGATGTTCTCCGTGGGTTCGTACTGAACGAAGGTCTGGTCGCGATCGCGGTTTTCGATGCCGTAATCCGAGAATCGAATGTTGTCGCTTTCGAGCGCAGATTGCTTGTGTTCGACCTTATCACGCACCAAATTCTCCAAATCCTCGGGGAGTTCCTGATCCAACGAGATGCGCTCGAAGGAGTAGTCGTAGTCTTCGGCGCTCTTCTCGTCCAGACGAGCCAGTAGCAGGTCGATCCCAAGTTCGGTGGTGTCGACGTCCTCGATCCGCTGGAGGAAGGCGACCAGCTCGTCGAAGTGGTCTCGAGCGTCACCCCGGCTCGCTGAACTCATTATCTTGTGGTGATATAGACATCACTACTTATTCTTGCTGTATTGAGTGTCATATCATTCCCATCGAGTTGCTGTTTGGTGAGGAGGATTCGTCTGTCGTGCTCAGTTTCGATTTCGTAGACACGATAGCGGAAGCCGATCAGAACCGGATTGACGAACAAGCGGTTAGAGCGGATCACGATCGCGGCGACGGTGAGAAATAGAACGAGAAACGCCGCTACATCGTATATATTCGAGAATTCGAACACGATGAACGGGAAGATGTAGACCAAGAGGTACTCCGTGAACATATCTGACCGATTTCGATAGTGCTCGATTTCGCTCAGCTGGCCCTGCCTCGTGCGATTCATCCGTATCATCAGAGCCAAGAAGACGACACTAACCACGGTGAGAATCGAAAAACCGAGCGAAAGATAGGACAACTTGACTGGCCCGAGTCCGACGGGCTCCAGTTGGTATCCGAAAACCGAGTGGGTCGAATCGTGGGCGCGGAGGGCGACGATAGCGAAGAGCGGGCTATAGGAACTCAAGAACAGGACGATCTTCGCCCAACTCGGAATACGCCCCATTAGGTTCGCTATGTTCTATTCGGAGGTCAAAGTCAGTTTTGTATCCACTTTCCGGAGAACATCACGGGTGCTGACCCGGCCGCCGTCCGAGAGTATATGGACAATCTTCAAGACACCTTAATGACTCTGCTTGAAACATCACTGAGTTTCGCATGGACGGACAATCTACCCAACCCCGCAAGGCCCAGCTCGACAAGGAAGAGCGTGAGCATCTCGAGGACATTGTCACCGAGATGCGCGACCGCGTCGAGGCGAACGTTCGCTACCAGCTCGAGGATGAGTACGACCTCGACGAGAAGCCGGACGACGACGCGTCCCTGAGCGAGGAGCAGGAAGACCTTGTCGAAGCCATCGAACTCGAAGCCGTCGACGGGAACGATTGGGACGACGGCTACGAGCAGTACATTACGGGCGTTGGCTACACGATCGTCAATCGGCTGGCCGCACTCCGTTGCATGGAGGTTCGGGACTTCATCGACGGCGAGGTCACAGCCTTCCGTGATGACGGGCTCACGCCGGCCGCCGACCGGCTAGTCACCGAGGAGTTCATGCTGGAAGAGGAGGCCGTTCTCGAAGCCTACCGGAACGCGTGCGATGACCTCGCCGAGGAGATCGACATTCTCTTCGACCGCTCGACCGCCTACAGCCAGATCGATCCCGACGACGACACCTACGAAGACCTCTGTGGGATGCTCGATGAGGTATCTGACGAGGTCTGGCGGGCCGACGACGTACTGGGCTGGGTCTACGAGTACTACAACGTTAAGCTCCTCGACGATCTTCGACGGAAGGGTGACCGCGAAGGGTTAGAGCCCGAAGATGTGCCGGCGGCGAACCAGTTCTACACCCCGCACTGGGTCGTGCGGATGCTCACAGACAACTCACTCGGTAAACTCTATCTCGAAGATCGAGGTGAGCTCCAGAATACCGTCGAGCGACAGGACTTGATGTCGGCCGACGAACGCAAGAATCGCCCACTCTCTCCCGACGAATCTCCGGATATTGCGGACTTCTGTACCTATCTCGTGCCCTCCGAGGAGGAGGGCGAGCCGCCGGCGTTCGACGGCCCCCGTGACATCCGCGTCATCGACCCGGCCTGTGGGAGCGGGCACTTCCTGCTGTATGCGTTCGACGTGCTGGAACGCATCTATCGGGCCGAGACCGACCTCGACCACGCCGAGATCCCCCGAGAAATCCTGCGGAACAACCTCTACGGCGTCGACCTCGACATGCGAGCCTGCCAGCTCGCCGCGTTCAACCTCTATCTGAAGGGACGGACGCGTGCCGAGGCCGAGGGTGCGAACGGTTTCGACATGCCGGAGGTCGGAATCGTCTGCGCCGACGCGAAGGTGGCCGACATCGAGGGCGTCGAGGAGGTGTTCGACGAGGTGGCAGATGGAAAGTCCGACGTAGAGGACGCTCTCCGTCGCATCCTTGACGCGTTCGAAGAAGTCCATGGACTCGGGAGTCTGCTCGACGTCCGTGGGACGCTCGGTGACCTGTTCGAGGACGACAGCGAGCAAGCGGGTGTTCAGATCACTCTCGGTGACGACCCGCGCGAGGATCACACGCTCGGGCAGATTCTCCACAGTCTGCGTGATGCAGTCGACCAGCACCGGGAGGAGGACTCGTTCTTGGCGCAGGACTTGCGCAGCTTCGTCCGGCTGCTGGACGTGCTGTCGCAGGACTACGATGTGGCGTTGATGAATCCACCATATGGCTCGAAGAATCGAATGCCAGACATCGTTCAAGATTATATCGAAGACCACTATCGCTATTCTCCGGAGTTCTATATCAACTTCTTCGAGGTCTGCGACTCACTCACGAAGTCGGGGGGAAGAACTGGGATGCTAGTCCCTCGGACGTTCATGTATAAGCACACGTTTGAGGACTTCAGAGAGGAGTTCATCGGGGAGAGAGGTAATTTCGACTTTCTGTCAGAGTTTGGTATTGGAATACTTGATAACGCAACTGTTCGGACAGTCGGAACAGTTGTTCGCTCTGGGACTGAGCCGAATTCCTCGGGGACATTCATCCGCTTACATGACGTTGATACACCGGAGAAGGAGTCCGTCTACCTTGATGTACTCTCTAATGAAGGGACAGATGTTGATCGTTTCTTTGAGGTTCAGCTAAGCGAATTCGAACACATACCAAGAACACCGATTTGTTACTCTGTCCCGGGGCGGATACGAGATCTACATGATAATGAGGTGAAACTGGACGCAGAACGGGCAGGTACAGACGACGAGTCCATCTGTGATGCCTTACAGGGATTGGCGACTGCGGATGACGACCGATTCGTGAGGAAGCACTGGGAAGTTGACGATTATACCACCTTCAAGCCAATTGCAAAGGGTGGCTCTGAGGCTTGGGTAGTTCCACAGGTCACTGAGACGGCAGAGTGGAAAAATAGCGGAGAGATACTTCGGCGCTCCAGCAAACAAATCCGGACACGTAACGAGGAGAAGTATGGAAAGGAGGGGTTGACATGGACGTATATTAAGGAGAAGGGGCGTCGATTTGGCTACTATCCCCCGGGAGGCTTGTTTAGCCACACGGGGTTTATGTTAATTCCTAAAGACGATAGATCTCTATGGACATTGATGGCGGTCATTAATTCTGACTTGTATCACAATCTATTTTTATCGATAACGGTGGGCCGGCACTGGAATTCGGGAGAAGTGGGATGTATTCCTTGGATTCAGAAGCTGGAGGATGTTTCCGAGCTTGAATCACTCGCAAAGGAACAGTATCAGACAAAGTTACTTCAACAGGTAAGCAACCCTGTGAGCCCGTACTATAGCGGCCCCTCACTCCTCCCTAAGGAATCACGGTTCGACTTCTTCTACAATCACCCTCACACACACAAGATTGAAGAGCAGATTGAATTTAATCTTGATTTGGGTATAGAGCCGCCAACGCCAAGCCAGAAAATTTCATCGCAAGCCCGAAAAACACGGCTTACAGAACTGAAGCAGGAACAGCTTCTTGAAGATGTTTTTGAGGAAATAAACGACAACCTCTACGAAGCCCTTAGTATTCCTAAGGAAACCTCGGAGAAAATTCGTACAGAAATTTTCCTTCGAACAGCCGAAAATCAGGAAGACCGCGAAGTTCCCGACTCCGAATCCGTTCCCGAAGTCCCCGACAACCTCGACGAGCAGGTCAAAGATCTCGTCCATCACTTCGCGATGGAGGCCGTCCGCGAGGAACCTGACGGCATCATCCCGCTCGATGGCACGGACGAGCAGGCCGACATGCTCGACCGCATCGTCGAGCGATTTGAGGACGTATACGGCGAGCACGCCGAAGACCGTCTCGTCGAGGTTGACGATATTATCGGGGCCGAGTCCGCCGCCGACGAGGCGTACCCCAACCTCCGGTCGTTCATCAAAGACGACCTCTTCACGTACCATGTCGACACGATGGAGAACACACCCATCGTCTGGAAGCTCAGCACGAAGCGGCTCCTAGCCGACGCAAAAGGCGAGGGCTTCGCGTGCTTCGTCGACTACAACCAACTCGACGCCAGCCTATTCGACCGCCTGAGCAACCAGTACCTCGAACCTCGGAAGGCCGAACTACGCGACCGTCGGTCGGCAGCGAACCAGCGTCGAAACGACGAATCCCTCTCTACGAATGAACGTGCTAATGCGACTGACGAGTTCGAGTTCTGTTCGAGCGCGCTCGAACAGATCGCCGAACTCGAAGAGGTGATGCAGGAACTCGGCTCCACCAGCGAGCGCGAGTTCGACGACGACGATCGAGAGCGCCTCCGCGAGCTTGCCCCCAAAGTCGCCGCGTTCCGTGAAGAGACTGCAGAGCGCATCGAAACGCTCGAACGACTCCGCGAGATGAACGGCAATGAGTGGTTCCAAGACACCTTCTCCGATAATTTCTGGAACGCCGTCGACGAGTGGCGTGACGAGTGGGTGGACGCTCTTGAGGAACTGGAACACGCCTGCGAGGAGTACGCCAAACCCAGCGACGAGCCCGTCGAAGCCCATCTCGCCGACCTCTTCGACTACTTCAACTGGCGGCTCAAGGGCTCGGATCATTACTCCAGTACGGGCATCCTCTTCATGACCTACTACTTCGAGCGCGAGGGGAGCGACCTCCTCAACGACGAGGGGGAGCCCTTCGATAATCTCACCGATGACGAGAAACGGCTCGCCTCGCTCGCAATGGGCATCGACGACGCATCCATCCTTGACGAAGGGTACCTCCAGCAGATTGCGGACGATGAAGACGTCGAGGCCGTGGACGAGTTGCCACCGCTAGCGGAGTTCAAGGCGCTCGCCGAGGAGATCAACGATCGTTGCCAGTCGGTCTACAAGCAGATTCCTTCGGACTGGGAGGATCGTGCCCTTTCGGAAGTCACGACTGCCGGCTACCAGCCCAATCACAAACATGGCGTCGCGATCAACATTACACCGCTCGCGGAGAAGGACATCGTCCCAGAAGTCGTTGAGGACAAAGTGCTGTAAGTAAAAACGATGAGCAGCGAAGTCGAATTCCCGGTCGGGAAAGCGATTCTTTCGATGCTCTTCGGAGCATCGCTATTCCCGATTTCCTATCCGGTCTCGTACTTTTTTGGATACCTCGGCATACTGAGTTGGGACTCCGTCGTGATGTGGGGATTTCTTGGCCCGATGTTCTTCATCGGCATTCCAGTCGTGCTGTATGATTTCCCCGAGCGGTTTGCGGAGCGGCTGACTGGTTATTGGCTAATCGTAGCCAGCATCGGGTGGGTTACACTCATCATTACAATGCAGTTTTTCAATTCGGACGTTCCAGAGTCACGCATGAATGTCTACGCTATGGGGGCGACATTGCTCGTTGTTGTTTCAACTATCTCGATAGCAGCCTACCTTGACTACACCAACGCACCGGTAGACGAGTATCTCGACGGTCACCTCACCAACTGACTATGCAAGCGAAACAAACCCTCCCCGACGCGGCGAAAGACACCATCCGAAGCGAGTTCGACCGGGCAGAGTCGTCAGACCCGATTGTCCTCTGGTGGGACGACGGGAACTACCTCGAGGACATCATCGAGCAGGCCTGCAACGAACTCGGCGTTCACCTGAAGGTCGCCGAAGAGACGCCGCTGGAACTCCGTGCTGATCCAGTCGCCGGCGAACAGGTCTGGTACGTCCCACACGTCAAGGAGCCCGACGACACCGAGGGCGACTACGACTGGTTCCGTGATGTCGAGCACACGGGCGGCGAGGTGGAGATGAGCATCGAAGACCTCACCGTCCACGCGTTCGAGCGGGGGCAACTCAATGCATGGGAGCTGAAAACAGCGACGCAGGCGGACGACCCCGCAAAGCGCCGCGAGATCGCGCGGATTCTCCACGACCAGCTCACCGGCGGCCAGCTCCCGACGCTCGAACAGCTCCGCACGCAGATCGTCACCGGCGGCTACACCGACCCGGTCGCGTTCGTGCTGGAGAACGGCTGGGGCGACATCAACGACAGCCCCGACACGATCGAGCAGATGCAGGACTTGCTGACCAGCGAGGGCGTTGACGCGGTCGCCAGCGAGGACGAACCGGTGGGAATCGTCGCGGCGACGCGGCGGTGGGCCGTCGCCGAATGGCTGATCCACGCCGGCGCCGACCCCGAATCCTTCCCGAGGGAGTTCCGCGCCGAGACGGCCGGCGACCACGACCTCCCCGAACTCAAGTCGCTGTTGAACAACACCACCTCGGCCAGCCTCCTCGCCGACCGCTACCTCGGCGAGGCGATCTGGCCCGACGTCGTCGCGGACGTCGACGACCCGTGGGAACTCGCGGACTGTATCGTCGACGCCGCACTCGAGCGTCGCCTCTGGGAGGAGTGGCACGCGTCCTTCGACGACGGCGACTACGAGACGTGTCTCGAGCGCGCCGAGGAGCGGTACGACGCCCTCCTCGGGAGCGAGGACTTCCGCGGCAACTACCGAGGGGCCTTCGGCCCGGACAGCCCGTGGACGCGGACGTGGGAGCAGGCCGCGGAGATCGCTCGGCTCGCGCACCAGCTCGAGACGTGGGACGAGAGCGCAACCGACGACGTCGTCTCGCTGTACGCCGACCCAGACGACGGCACGTGGCAGATTGACAACGCGGTGCTCAACCTCGTCGTCGCCGGCGAGCCCGAGTCCGACCTCCCCGACGATCATCCCGCGACTGCTGCGCTCGACGACCTCCGCACCCAACTTCAGTCGGAATACGTCGAGTACCTCGAAGACCTCGGCGACCTCGTCACCGATACCGTCGAAGCCGGCGCTCCGTTCGTCGACGAAGATCACTCCTACCAGTTCTTCACGAAGGAGTCCGACGGTCTCGAAAGCGGTCAGACGGTCGCGCTGTTCGTCATCGACGCGCTCCGGCTCGATCTCGCCCGCCGGCTCGCGGACGAACTGCGCGACTACGTAGCGACGCTCCCGTCTGATGCCCCAGAGTTCGCCGTCGACGAAGACGTCTGGCTTGGAACGCTTCCCTCGGAGACCGAGTTCGGGAAGGCTGCACTCACGCCGGGAGAGATCCAGATGTTCGATGTCTCGCTGGTCGACGGCGAGTTACAGCCGCTGCGAAACAACCGTCGCGTGACGACCAACCGCCGCGAGTCGCTGTTGAACGGCGACGGCTGGACGGTCACTCGCGAGGAGGACGACGGCTGGCAGTCGACGCGTGTCGCCTACTTCAAGAACGACATCGACGACATCGGTGAGAAGGAACTCAGCGACCTTGAGGCGATGCTGGCCCGACGCGTGGACTCGCTCGCGGAGTTCATCGGCACGAAACTCGAACAGGGCGAGTGGGATCAGGCCTACGTGCTGACCGACCACGGATTCGTCCTGCTCCCAGACAACGCGTCGCCGGAGAAGATTTCGCGGCCGACGGAAGCGTCCGACTCCGGGCGCCGATGGATCGCTGGAGAGGATGTGGACGAGGATTCGCCCGGCGTTCTACTCGACTCCAGCTCTCGACTGGGGTACCTCGACGCCAACGTCAGCGTCCTTGCGAGCCCACTCAAACGATTCAGAAAGCAGGGGCTCGGTGACGCGCGGTTCTACCACGGCGGACTACTCCCACAGGAGTTCGTGCTCGACTTTATCAGCATCACGCAGGGCTAACCTCTCTCAAAACCTCTCATCTATGTCATCACAAGAAATAGAAGAAGCGACCACCGAAATTCGGAGCCACATCGTCGACTTTCTGACGACGCTTGATGATCAGATGGACGAGCCGCGGCTTAGTGAAATCGTCGAGGCAGACGGCACACTTCAGAGCAGGAATCTTGGCCAAACACCCGAGCGGTGTGTCGAAGATGCTCTCATCTGGCCGATTCTGGAGACGCTCGGTTACGAGTACACACCACGACCGTACTATCCCGTCGGTGACAGCGATGAACAGCCGGATTTCCGTATCGACAATCTCTCTGAAACGGTTATCGGGGAGAACAAATCAGTCAACAACTTCGAAACCGCGCAGGGTGACATCGAGGGCTACCTCGACTCGCGCCGTTACGAGTACGGGCTCTCGACTGATGGATTCCGTTGGGGAATGTACGCCGTCGAGACGGATGAACGCGGTCGAGCAGACCTCGTCACCGTCGTCGAGGAGCAGAATATCGCACCAGCAGTACGACGGATTGCCCGCAATCAAGGACTAGTCAGCTACACCGAGGAGCTGCAGGAAAACGGTACAGTCGAAGGAGTGTTGGGAGACTTCTACCAGACGTTCAATCACTACGGTATCCGACGAGCTATCGGGGGACTGTCTGAATTTTACGACCTCTACTTGGAAGTGACTACCGGCGGCGGTGAATACCAGCATCTGGATACAGCCCTCATTGACGCAATCGAGGAACCGCCAGACGCTTCGCAGCCGGAGAAGCTGGCCTTCGCTGTACTACTCGTGGATCGGCTCGCCTTCGTGAAGTTGCTGGCAGATCGCGGTATCCTCGACCGAGTCGCGCTCCACGCTCAGTGGAGCGAGCACAATCAGGGACTCAATCGGTTCCGGGGCAGCTTCTACTCTCAATATCTCCAGCCGTTGTTCTATGATGCGCTTTCGACGCCGAGCCAGCAGCGCGATGACGAACTTCCAGAGATGTTTAGCGACGTACCGTATCTCGGTGGAGGGTTGTTCGAGTCGATACTCCCATCCGAGCGCGCCTTCGATGTCCCAGATTCAGTAATGAAGCCAGTTCTCACCCAATTCATTGAGAACGAAGAACGGACGCTGGTCAACGAGGCCGCCGCGGGTTCCATTCTGGAGACGTACACTGAGGAGTTTGAGAGTCGGGAGCTGGCTGGACAGATACCACAGTACTACGCCGACATCGTGGATGCCTACAGTGCAGAGATCGAGTATGTTGAGTCGGAGATCGAACGCACGCTACGGTCGTTCGCCGCAACGGAGGCCCAATAATGCGTGGACTGTCAATCTTGAAGACAGCGTGCGGTCTTGACACACACATCACTCGATGACGGACTCTATCCAATTCTCTCCGGGACAGCGGGTGATTCTCAACGGAGCGCCAGCAGAAGTCATCAAAACCCAAACGGTCGGCGAGATCGAGTACCTAAGAGCATACATCGACGGCGAGGGCGCCAAGACGGTTTGCCTTGATGATGTCGAGATTCAGCCACATCGATCCGGAATCGAGGAGCTGTCCAACCACCGAATCGATGACCTTCACCCAGACCACGACGCGGTCTCGGCGCAGTGGTTTGATCTCCACACGCAGGCGACGAAACTCAAGCTCGCCCACGAGCAGGGCCAGCTCCTTAGCATCTCGAACTCGCTCGTTCGATTGGAGCCCTACCAGCTCGACGCCGTGAACTGGGTGATGCAGAAACTCCGGCAGCGGGCGCTCATCGGCGACGACGTCGGGCTCGGGAAAACGATAGAGGCCGGACTCATCCTGAAGGAACTCGCCGCCCGGAATCGCGCCGACCGCGTCCTGTTCGTCGTTCCTGCTCACCTCCAGAAGAAGTGGATCCGAGATATGGATCGCTTCTTCGACGTCGATCTCACCGTTGCAGACCGGGCGTGGGTCGAAGGTGAGCGCCGACGGCTCGGCGAAGAGGCCAACATCTGGAACCAAGACCAGCAACAGCTCGTCACTAGCATGGCGTTCCTGCGACAGGACGAGTTCCGGCCCGCACTTCGGGACGCGTTCTGGGACGTCGTCGTGGTCGACGAGGCACACAAAGCCGCAAAGCGGGGCGACTCGCCAAGCAAGACGGCAAACATGGTCGACACCGTCACGGGGAACTCTGACTCGCTGTTGCTTCTCAGCGCGACGCCACACGACGGGAAGGGGGATGCGTTCCGCTCACTCGTCGAGTACATCGACCCATTTCTCGTCGCCGAGAACCGGGAACTCTCTCAGGAGACAGTCGACCGCGTAATGATCCGTCGCGGGAAGACCGACATCTACGACGAAGATGGAGAACGCGTCTTCCCAGACCGGGAGGTCAACTCGGTCTCGGTCTCGATGACGCACGACGAGCGGCAGTTCTACCGGGCGGTCACCGACTACGTCAAAAACGTCTACAACCGCTCGGAGAAGCTGAACGAACCCGCGGTTGGGTTCGCGATGGCGCTCATGCAGAAACGGCTGGTGAGCAGCGTCGGCGCGATTCACGCCACGCTCCGTCGGCGACTGGACGACCTCCTCGACGAGGAGGCGGAAACGGATGCCCTTTCTGAGGAAGCGCGAGCCTACCTCGATGGCGAGGATCTAGACGAGGACGACAAGCAACACGCGGAAGACGAAATCGCCGGTCTGACCGTCGCCAGCACCGACGAACAGCTCCAAGAGGAGATCGATACGCTCCGCGATCTCGTTTCGCTGGCGGAGGATTTGCCGGTCGACTCCAAGGCCCAGAAGGTCAGGCGGTTCATCTCCCAACTCCTCGAGGAGCAACCAGACGAGAAACTCCTGTTGTTCACGGAGTACCGAGATACGCTCGACTACCTCCTCGAGTTCGTACAGGATGAGCCGTGGGCCGACGAGATCCTCGTGATTCACGGCGACGTGGACAAGGACGAACGGACACGGATCGAAGACGAGTTCAACCACGGCCAGTCGCGGCTTCTGTTCGCGACCGACGCAGCGAGTGAGGGGATCGACCTCCAGCACAGCTGCCACATCATGGCGAATTACGAGTTGCCGTGGAACCCGAACCGGCTCGAGCAGCGGATCGGGCGCATCCACCGCTACGGACAGGAGGAGGAGGTCAAGGTCTGGAACTTCCTCTTCGACGACACCCGCGAGAGCGAGATCTTCGAGATGCTCCAAACCAAGGTCGAGGAGATTCGCTCCCAGCTCGGGAACACGGCGGACGTACTGGGCATCCTCGACGACATCGACGTGGACTCGCTCATTATGGAGTCCATCGAGAACGACGAACCGCCGAGTGCGACCAAAGAGGAACTCGAGGAGATGATCGAGGAGCGTCAGCGAACGCTCGAGGAGTGGTACGAGCGGAGCCTCGTCGATACGAGCACGTTCGACGCGGAGAGCCGCCGGCAGATTCAGGAGGTCGTCGACGACTCGGAGGACGTCTACGGAAGCGAGGGAGACATCCGTGAGTTCTTCGAGCAAGCAGTCGAGGCCTTCGGCGGAGAATTCGAGAAGCGCGGCACCAACCTCTATCAAGCCGAGCTACCGGACGGGATCAATTCGCCCGGCCAAGACGCAACGTTCGGCCCGTTCACGTTCGACCGCGACTTCGCGATGGATCACGAGGACATCACCTATCTCGCACCCGATACGGACGTCCTGCAACGGCTCATGGCACGCGTGCTGGAGGACGAGCGCGGAGAGGTTGGACTCAAACTCCTTCCGTTCGTCGACACGCCGGGGATCACCTACAACTATCGCGTGGCGTTCGAGGACGGTACCGGCGACGTGATTCGCGAGGAGACCATCCCCGTCTTCGTCGATGCTGCACAAGAGGACGCCCAACAGGCACTCGGTGAACGTGTCGTCGAGGGCAACTCGGTGGCAGCAAAGCCCGATGTTGACGATCTTCGGACGGTACTCGACGCGCAAGCCGACTTACGGACGGCCGCCGATCGGTATGTGAGCGTGCGAGTCAACGAGATCAAGAACCATCTTCAGGAGAAGCGTCACGAGGAGACCGCTCGGGAGCTGGAGAATCTTGAGGAATACGCACAGGCGGAACGAGAACGGATCGAGTCCTTCATCGAGGAGTACGAGCGTAAGGCTGACGCTGGCTCGGATATGGACATCGCGATCCGTGGCCAACAGGAACGTCTCGAACAGCTCGAGGACAGAATCGAGACGCGTCGCGAAGAACTCCGACGTCGAGAGCAGATCATCTCCCTTGCGCCCGAGGTCGAGAACTACTGTCTCACGCTACCCCTTTGAATTCCGCCACGGATTTTCTAATCGTTAGTCACTACGAGTCACTTGTAGTGGACGATAATCGCATACCACGAGTCGGGAGTCAGGAACTCACGAGGTTCTTCGAATTCCCTGACTTCGAGTTCTTCCACACTTTCGTTCAACATCTCGTTGTACGCAGTTTCGATATGCGGCTCCAACACCTTCGCAGCTTCTTCGGCCTCCACCTCGGTCTCGAAGTGTTTCAGCCATGCCGCACCGCTGGTATCGAGAACTTTCGGGACGTGGATGCCGGTCTCGGTGAGAGCCTCGATGACGGCCGCTTTGTTCACATCCATTCCGTAGGGAGTCTCGTAGTAGTCCGACTGGCTGATAGGACGAACAACAACGGCTCGTCCTTGGTCGGTAGGCCGGGGGACGATGTCGTAATAGCCGGTGTCGAACGTCCGGATCACGTCATCCCTCAGAAGGCTGATCCAGAGTTTGTTGACGTGGCCGACGAGGACGCCGTCTTCCACCCTCCGGACTTCCATCGGCTCAGAATCGTGCTTTTCACGCAGCGGAGACCATTTCCGCTCAACCAGCTCTTCGAGCCGCCGTTCGATGCTGTTCAGCCGGTCAGCGTTGACAGAGTCGGATTCGGTCGACATGCACACTGATGTACGATTGGATGCTTAAAAACGCAGGAGAGGGGGGCTGCTCAGATCAAAACGGGGATTGTACAGGAATCAGGGTTTCTATCGCCAATACCTCGTCTGAAGAACTCAACAAGACAGCCGGGATTGCGAGTCGAGAACATTCATAGGCGACGACTGAAAGTTGCGAGATAGTGTCGCATCGCAATCGTCTCCTTGTGGGTGATGCCGGTAGTCGGCTGTCGGAATTGCCCGACGAGAGCGTGCAGTTGACGGTCACCAGTCCGCCCTACAATCTCGGTAAGGATTACGGAGGGAGTGATGACGATCGGCGACCGATCGCGGAATGGCGTGAGTTGATGGACGAGGTCGTCACGGAGTTGTTCCGTGTAACGGCACCTGACGGGAAGGTCTGCATCAACGTGGCAGCGTCGTTCGACTCTGAGGACAAGGGACGATACCGACGCATCCCGCTTCGGAGTCACATCATGGAGTTGTGTAGAGACGCCGGCTTCGACTTCTTCGATGAGTTCGTTTGGATCAAGGATCAGTATGCATCCCACGGCGATGGTGCCCTGCTCGGGTCGTACCCCTATCCGACGAACGTCCCAGTGAACCAACGCCACGAGTACATCCTGATCTTCCGCAAGTACGTTTCCGAAGACTACCACCAGCAGCGTGATCGGCCTCCGGCTGGCGATGAGCGGCGTGAGGCCTCGAAACTGACTGCCGAAGAGTGGCGAGAGTTTGCACAGAGCGTCTGGGAGCTTCCCCGTCCGAGTCCATCGGTGGAGACCGATCATCCCGCAGCGTTTCCGCTAGAGTTGCCCCGACGCCTGATTGCTCTGTACTCATTTGCGGGCGATCTCGTTCTCGACCCGTTCGTCGGCATCGGGACGAGTGCCGTCGCCGCCAAGCAGGCGGGACGAGATTACGTCGGGATCGACCGATCAGAGTCATACGTCGACACAGCACGGCGGCGGCTCGAAGGAGTTACCGATGAGCCGGAGGGCGAGATCGCGAAGTCGCCGTCGCCGTCGGACGACATCGCCCAGTACATCGTCGATGGTCTGGAGCGTCAGGAGCCGACCACGCTCCGTAAGATCGGTGAATACGCGAATGAGTTGGCGTCCCATCGCGAATTCGTCCCCACGGATGAACTCGAAGAGTGGGCGGACGACAGCGAACAGATCGCCGGGGTGACGCGTGCCCATAATGGAACGATCGTCCTGAAAGAGGTACCGTGCGGCAAGGAGAACTGTTCGTCGTGTCCACACGGCCCGTACAAGTACCGCGTCTATCGAGACGGGGATTCTGTAAAGACAGAATACCTCGGTTCGACAGACGGCGTTTCGAATTCGTAGGTAAGACGTCCACATTCTCGCCCCAGACTCCTCTGTAGAGTACTCATTCTCCACTAGAGTGGCTTCGCGAGATTCAGGGGAGACGCGAACGCTGCCGAGCAACCCGTTATAAGCCACCCTTGGCTACGGAGCGAGCGCCGTGCCTAAGACACACCCAGAACTGGCAGCAGTCGTGGAAACGCTCGTCGAACACGGAGCGACGTACGTCGCCGCGAACACGTGGTCGCTCGTCGACGAGCCCGCACAGCTCTACTACCATCTCCCCGCTGGCGTGCCGGATAGTCAGAAGGAGGCTCTCGCCACGTATCTCGACGAGGAGGTCGGTCACCGCCCTTACGAGCGACAGGTCGGAACCATCCGTATCGGCGGTCAGGCGACGCCCGCACGCGTCCACTTCGTTCACCGCAACGGCCTACACCTCTATCGCCGCATTCCGGTGTACATCGCCGAGGGCATGGCCGGACTCGATCCCGTCGAGATCGATGACGGCGTGGACAACGCTCGCGAGGTCGTTGCAACCGAGCCGGACATCCCACCGCGGCCGAACGAGACGGTTCCGCTCGAACTCGTTGTCGAGCGGCTGGCAGACGCAGGTGCTGTGTCCGTCGAGATGTACCACGAGCCTCTCGTGGTCGGCGAGACCGCAGTCGACCTTCGGATTCCGATGGTGCCGGCCAAGGGCGCACCCATCGTCGGCCCCATCGACGCCGTCGAAGTCGGCGACGAAACGTATCCGCTCTACACGACGCTGACGATGGATGGGCCGTACGGATCCACGCCGGACTGGACGGCTCTGTACGTTGATGACAGCGTCAGGGGACTCAACCCGATTTCGGTCAAGGGCGGATGTGAAGCCGGCCGTGACGTGATCGAGCGGGCCAAGGAAGTCGACACGGTACGTGAGTTGACGCGGTCGCAGGAATCCTGAGAAACGAGAGGCCAACTACAGTCTTATCCACATTTTCTAATCCGAGTTTCCCGCATAGACGCTCATAGGTCGCATTCTCGGCCGTAAAGGCGATAGCAGGTTTTCAGGCAAATCCCCATTTATTAGGGTTGGTTACCGGGGGAGTGCGATGTCGACGAAACCAGACAACCCTGAAAGGGTGAATCGAACGAACAAAGAAGCGGCTGACGGCCAGACCAGTACCATCATCGGGTCGACACTCACAGCTACAGATACTGCGGGACAAACGCTGCACTGGACTAGCGGGATGAACGGAGGTGAGAACGCGTGAGCAGCGACTCCGAAGTTGACCGGTACCGCTGTCCCTACTGCTCGGCCGAGCCGTACACGAGCACGAAGGAGCGGGAAGTTCGGCTCCATATCGAGGAAAGCTCGGATGGCGACCACAGCGGTCGAGAAGGGTTCTCGCCGATGACGAGCGTCGACGCTATCGACTCCGACGGCGATCGCCTCGACAACATCACCGGGGAGGAATTGAAGCGGGAACCCGACGAATTCGACGACATCTGCAATCCTGATAAAGAAGACTTGAGCCAAGTGCAACGTCGCATCGTCGCGACGAAGATGATGCACCCCGATTACTCGGCCAAACAAATCGTCGAGTTCCTCGACAACCGGGATGACTGTCCCTCTGAGGAGCATACACGACGGACTATTCGCGAGTACTTCGGTACTACCCAAATCGCACGTGGGGCGCGACCGTTTGAGGAATTTAAGGAACGCCAACAGAAGGCGATTGATGCTGTTGCCCGTTACGAACTCGGCGAATTCGACTCGTACCGCGAGGCAGCGGAATCGATTGATGAAAAGCGAGATTACGTGACGACGTGCCAATACGAGCACGAAAAGGCCATTCAACGTCGTATGACGGTTCTTGAGGAGAAAATGGAACCGGAGGATAGCGAAAGCGATGACACCGTTCGTCGCGAGAACGGCACCGGAACGTACGCCGGCCCCGAGAAAGGCATTGACGCGACGATGCAGCACATCTCTGAACGGCCAACACGTATGGGTACTGGTGAAGAATCCTCTAGCAACAACTCCGAGCGCGAACAGTCGGAACCCACCAAGCAGCGAGTCGAAACCCTCCAAGAGAAAATCGAACTTCTGCGAAAGTTGGTCGTCGAGGACGCATTGGATGCGGACGTTGCGTTTAACGAAGTCGAGCGAATGGTCGCAGAAGTTTCGCCCCACAATGGCGGTGCGGGCGGACAGGTCAACTCTTGAAGCGGCTCCCGAGATGAGTCAGTAGCCGGAATCTTGAGACTTATGTAACGATTGCCACTAGATAATCGCAAGGTGGCTAGCTGATGGTTGATGCTCAGGTAGCGATGGAGAACATGTCTGAAGCTGATGAGGCATTTGAGACGTACTACGTGACGGATAACCTTGAGAGTAACACGTATAATTCGAAGTTGATCGAGATTCCTGACTTCGATTCGGAGGGGACTCGCGTTATTAACCTGCATGTTGTAGAGGAGAGTCCATTCTACACGTTCGAGGAGTCTGGAATTGGTCTGTCCGAGGGGGAACTGGACGAGGCAGGGACAAAGATGGTCGGATATTCCGCAAATGAAGCTAAGCTGGCCTTAGGACTGCACCTC
The DNA here is from genome assembly GCF_051195115.1 of Haloplanus sp. C73. Classification (NCBI taxonomy): domain Archaea; kingdom Methanobacteriati; phylum Methanobacteriota; class Halobacteria; order Halobacteriales; family Haloferacaceae; genus Haloplanus; species Haloplanus sp. C73. The sequence continues at coordinate 203,549 of NZ_JBNTJZ010000004.1, forward strand.
TCCCATTTGGAGATCCACGGCTTCGATGAAGAGGAGTCGTGGAGGACGCTCCGTAAAAATCTCGAAGAAGAGTTAGTAGATGGCGTCCGGGCGGAACTGGAAGAAATTTCACGGAAGGAGAGAGCGCGAAAGATGATGACGCAGGTAGAGGAGAAACTCAGTCTCGTGCCAACCCCGATCTGGAAAAAGCCAATTGAAGACGGAAAATGGCGAGATACCGACCTTGATGCTGATGGAGCCGGGTTGGCTCGAGATATACTCAGTCGCATCACCGTGGATCCGCGGACGTGCTATCTCACAGCTCAACGAGCATACAGGGAAGCTGACGACTACGACCGGGTGGACTACTGTGAAGGGCTGGCATTTCCAAAGCAGACCGGACGCGTTGTGAGGCATGCATGGATTGAGATAGATGGAAGCGTCGCCGAACTCACATGGCCATGGCACCAAGTCGATGGAAGAGAGGCGCTATACTACGGTATGAAGGTTCCATATGATGTGTTCTATGAACGGCTGGAAAGGCGTGAGGACGCGTCGATGTTGATGCTGGACGACGAAGAACGAGATCAGCTACATGAGATGCCTAACCAAATGGCCCAGAAGGTCGGCGCGGACAGATGAGTCTCCACTGATCTGACTTCGTGGAAAATCAGCCACGAAGTCGTTCATTGGAGGAATTCGGCGGCGGGTCTTCCAGTTGATTCCGCGCACTAATTCTTAGTAGCCTTCCCTATAAGGCGCTAACATATGGATTGGACGACGACTATCAATTTGGGCGGATTCGGGAATTCGGCCGAGATGGAGTGGGAAACGGTCAAGAGTTGGGATTCGTTTACCAATTACTTCGACGGCGCCGTCCACATCGATGCGGTCACGTACTGTGAGTCGCCTGAGCTTCTCCTCGATCTGTTCGACCGTTCTGACTCCCAATTGGAGGAGATGGACGTTCTCGTCGGAAACCGAGAGGAGTACCAGTCGTCCGTCGACGACGCGTCCGTCGCTCGGCAGCTCGAGCGATACTACCGGGAAGACAAGCTGATTGTTCGGCTAAAGAATCGAAAGGTCGTCCACTCGAAACTCTATCGTATTGTGAAGGAAGACGAGCAGGTAACTCTGATCGCCGGTAGCGCCAACCTCTCTTACAACAGTTGGAAGAATCAGACCAACAGCGTGGTGGTGTTTCGGACGGAGACTGGTTCGCAACTCGACCAACAGTTCCAGCAGTGGATCGACGATCACCGAGACCGATATGCTGATGAGGTGTTCATGGAGGATTTGGCCGAGGAACTTGAGGCGCTCGACGACGAGGAGGAGAAAGAGCGTCGCATCGAGCTGTGGATCGATAATCGAGATACGCAACTGTCGGAACAAGGCGAAATCCACGCCAACGTTGGCGATGAACTGGAGGAGCTTGGTAACGAAGTCGACCGGGTCGTTAGTGTCAGCGACGATTCGGACGAAGCGGATGAAGTCGTGACCATCGAGCCCGAGGAATCGGCAGGCGAAAACGGATCGGGTTCGGTCGCCCCCGACGCGGACGACGGTGTAAGCAACGGCGGAGAACCTACTCCGGAGGGAGTCACCGCGGCGAAGACGCCCGAATACACGATCACGCTCTCAACGCAAGGATACGAGAACGACGGGTACGTCGACCAGATGAAGACCGACCTCAAGCGCCGCGGTGCGGACGTCGGCGCCGACGCCATCACGACACCTGTGGAGGGATACACGAACTACCTCCAGACCCAATACGACGTGCCGAAGATGTGGGTCGACGAGGACGTCGGACGCGTTCACCTTCAGCACGGCGAGCATCACCGCATCCTCACCGCTGATCACGAACCAGACCCAGAGGTTCTCGACGCCGCCCTCGAAAACATCGAAAACTACGTCGAGACGATTGACCGCTGGGGCGAGACAAACAACCCGCGAGCAGTGAAGGCCCACATGTATGAGGGGATTCTCTACGGGCTTTGGTCGCCGTTCGTCAACCTATATGCCCGACAGTTCTACGGCAGCGTTACGCTCGACAACGCGCTCCAGTACCTCTACATCTTCGGCGAATCCGACGCAGGGAAGGACAAGTTCTCCGAGTTCGTCTTGCGGCTCGTCTCCGACGATCTGGTCAGGGGCGGCGCCGACGCCGATGACGTCGGTAAGAACCAGATCCGCTCGCTGCGGAACATCGACACCGTGTTCCCGTACGTCGTCTCGGACATCTCCAAACAGAAGATCGAGCGCATCGACACACTTCGGAACTTCTGGCAGGACTCGTGGCACCCGTCGAATGAGGTCGCATACCCGACGGTCATCTTCACGAGTAACGACTCTCGGCCCAACGACTGGTTCCGCAACCGAGCAAAGATGCTCCACTTCGACGTCGCATTCCCGTCGAACCCCGAGGATGAGGGATTCTACAAGGCACAGGAAGACTTGAACGAGATTCTCGACGCTCGCAACCCGATCTTCTCATACGTCTCGCGGCGGATTCTGAACGACGAGATGTACCTCGATGCCGGAGGAACAGTCGACGACGTCCGACAGGTGTTTCTCGACTTCTACGAACGGGCTGGCCGGGAACGACCGAAATACTTCCCGAAGGAGCCGGCGAACCGCCGATTCAACATCGGGAAGCGCAAGTGGCGACAGGCCTGCGAGCGCGGTGACGTGGAATTTGAACGGCGTGAAGATCACCTCATCGCCGACTTCGATCTTGAACCGCACGAGCTGTACAGCTATCGCAAGACGCTCCCGACGAAAATGCGCCCCGAGAAGAGCGGGCGCAACATCATCGTCAAGAATCCCGATGATTTCGAGGAATGGCTCGATATGGACGATTTGACCGCTAATAGAGACGATTCCAGTAGCGGTATCTTGGGGCGCCTTCTCGGATAGATTCGCTGTCCGGTTTGAATAGATGCCTCTACCTACGAGAGCGAAACGAGCCCCCTTCCAACTGCGGATTGAGTAGGGATGTCGAGCAAGCATCTCGTGAAAAGCGGGCACTGCTTCCGGGCCGGCATTCAAGTAGGAGCAGTGGCGCCAGATCTCGTATGGCCGCACACGAGGGGTGTAAGGTCGAACGCGTCACCGAGAGGTACGACCTGCACGAAGCCGATGATCGCCTGCTTCGCCGCCGAGAAAACGAAAACGCCAGTCTCCGAGAGCTCGAAACCCATCTGAACCGGCGGCTGCTCAAACGGGCGATGATCGAACAGGGGATGAGTCCCCTCGATGGCGAGGTCGAGAACTATTATCGACTCCTCACGGATGACACGGTGATGACCACCGTGCGTCGAGAGGCACGCCGAAAGCTGGAGGAGGCGGGAATCGACGTTGACGAGGTTGAGACCGATTTCGTCTCCTACCAAACTGTTCGTAAACACCTCAACGAGTGTCTCGACAAGGACACCAGCGAAGAGTACACGCCGAAACCAGAGAAAGACCTCAGAAACATCGAGAAGCTTCGGGGGCGGCTTCGGAACGTCGTGGAAAAATCAGTCGGGCGACTGACGGAGCACGGCGTTATCCAGATCGGCTCGCCTGAGGCCACCGTCTCGGTGAAAGTCACCTGTGGCGAGTGCGGACGTACCTACGGGATTGCCACGCTGTTCCAACGACGCAAGTGTCGATGTGGCATTAGCGACGATGCTGCTACTGATGACCGTGAAGTCACTTCCTGCACCAGCTAATGCATGAGTAGCATACTCGACGCCAACCGGTTGGAAGAGGTACTCGGCGACAATGCCCATAACTATCCAAAATTTTATATTTCACTTTCACTCCGGATGGCGGAGCACTATGGCTCTTACTCCCGAAACAGGTGAATATGCTATCAGAATATATACCAGAGTTATACCCCGTGGGTCGGGGGGATCGGTATAAGCTCAAAGGCATTCTCAGAACGAAGGCAGCAACCCGGTCACCGCAACAGACCCCATACTCATTCTACGTCCCACAGTCTACTGTGTATCCCGTAGCCGTTTCCAGCCGTGAGATAGCCAAGGTGATTGACTACTCTGTGCTGCCGGACGACCATCCTCTTTCGAAGCGATCCAGAGACGACCCGGTTGATGAGCCGGAGCTACTCGGCGAGTACACGAGAATCAAGGGAACGGTCACGCATACGCTTGCAGCCGAAAGTTACGACGACGCACAAGCGGTTCTTGATGAGGAACTCGCAAAATTGGATAACCCACGTGAAGTCCAACGGGCTGCGGCTGGAGAACCTGACGCACCCCGTCTCCGAGAACTTGCCGATCCACTCTCTACAGAACCGAGAAATGATTTGCGAGAAGCCATTATGGATGAAGCGTACGGGTGTACAACCAACGTACAGATGGTCGAGAGAGGGCTCAATCTTCGGAATCTGATGACGGAAACACTGCTCGTCGATACCGTCGACTGCGTCCCTCTCGCAGTCAAGCCTGACGCAATCAAGTACGCTGAGGAACTCTTCGTAACCGAGATCAAGGCTACGCATATACTCAAACCCGAACACATCGTCCAAACCGAAGTGTACCGGCGAGCAGTTGAGGAACGTCTTGCCAAGCCCCCACACGCCCTGATTCTACGGGTAGATGTCGATAACTGCGAAGTGGTGCATCTCGCTCCTGATAGCCAGCTCTGTTCCACCGCGTGGGAGCTATTTCGACAAAGGGCTGGTACCCCGGGCGGAGATGAGGGCGTCTATAACCAAGACCTCCTCAGAATCATCCGCGACAAGCTCGACCGAGAACGCCGATGATTTCGATCCCCTCTCAGCTCCGATCTCGCGATTCTGTCGGGTCAACCGCGAGATCTGGTGAGAGTACAGCAGCCACCACGCCGGCATTCAAGTCAAATCTCGCGTGTCGACGATCGTGATGGCGACGATCACAGACGATTGCGACGCGTGCGGTGCGGAACAGGAGTGGACAGTCGAACGCAACCTCCGTCACGACAGTTGCTCCGAATGTGGGAGGCGGCACATGATCTCCCTTTCTGAAAAGGAGGCGTTCGAACACAAGCAAAAGAGCCAGTCCGAGCGGCAGGAGATGTTCGACAAACTGCGGAAGTGGGACGAAGGGGAGGTGGGCGTGTAATGCCGGTCGTCAAAGCGGAATGCGGCCGACGCGACCGCGGCGGCGAAATTACCTACACGGGCGTCGATCCCGATGGAGAACTCAGAAACTGTCCTGACTGCGGGTGCGAGGTCGCAGTCGATCCGCAGGCTGGTGACGGTGGCAAAGTGATCCACGTCGAAGCGGAGTGATCAAGACGATAATTCACGAGTCCCCACCCGGATGAGGGTGGGGCAATGGCTCCTCCTGAACCACCGCCCGGTATCAACCGGGCACCTGACTGGCGGGTACCGCCCCCGCCGTTTGCAAAGGGTACCTCCGGGATTGTAAAGCCAACGCAGAAGCCGCGAAAATGCCCATAGCTATCTTTGAGACCGTCAAAGCGACTATGCCAGCGGCGGCCATGGATAGCAGTATGCTCGACGATCCCCCCAACATCGGCCCTGACGGAAAGTGGCCCGACGACTGGTCTCCAGAGGAACGCGTCGAAACGATCGCCGACATGCTACACCAGCCTCGGGACGCCGACTGGATCGCCGACGAGGCTGATGTGGGCCCCGAATTCGCTCGCTCGGTGCTCGCCGAACTGGCGGAGTCTAATGATGCATTCGTTCGCGTCGATGAGGGATACTGCTGGGACGAACGAAAACTACGCCAACTGAAGCGGGAGCGTCTCGCGGAGAAACCAGCCGCCGAACTGCGCGAGGAACTGAACCGAATCAACGACGAAATCGCCGAGTGGCGCGACCAATACGACGCTGACAGCCCCGACGAGGTCGATGACTCGCGAGTCGCGTATTACTGGCGTCGCTCTCGCTACCTGCGGCGGATGATCCGCGGTCTGCTCGCAGACGACGCGTTCCTCGAGACCGTTGGCGCCGTCGCGTGCGGCTACGAGTCGCTGCCCGAAGCCGCGGATCGACGAGGGGTCGATGCAGAAGACGTCGCCCGTGCTCTCAGCCGCCATCAGCACCGCGAAGATTACTCGAGCCGACTCTGGGCAGATCGTCGATCCGACGATACGGACGACATCGACGAGCAACCAGACTACTCAGACACGCGGTGGTCGGATGATGGTGAGGTCGTCGAGGAATCTATCGAGGCGATGTCGGAGCAGGAGCAGGCAATTGTTGATGACCGTATCGAGGAGATTGAGGACGACGCTCGCCGCCACTCAACTGAAGATGTCGCTGACGACCTCGGGATAGACCTTGGCGATCGCGTCACGGAACTCGAGAATGAGGAGGCACTCGAAGACATCGACGACCTTCTCGATGATCTTCCGGACGAGGAGCAAGACTGAATCGGACGCGATGACTGTCCACTGCCGGCGAAGACGTGATACCCACACCCCCTCGACTTCCGATGAAAAACCGCCCTACTAAACGGTGATCCACGGTTACGCGTACACCCCCCTCGGCTCCAATGGACGAGCCGGGGGAACACCCCACGTCTTGAATGTAAAATCAGCAGATAGAGAACCTCCCACCCCCTCGACTTCCGATGTAAAATCACCCTACTGAACGTCGATTCCCAGCCACACGCACACACCCCTCGATTCCGATGAACGGTTTGGGGGAGACACCCCACGTCTTGAATGTAAAACCAGCAGATACGGAACCTACAAGCCGTCAATCCTCTCCCCACGTCCACTCTCGGAACTTCCGACTAATCTTCTCGTGCCGTTCCTCGTCTGGGCCCTTCCTCGCTACAACACCGCGAATTTCGGCCCGCACGTCCATCCACGGCAATCGCTGTCCGTTGTCGGGGTTCCGCACGTTATCAATCCAACTACCGACTGTCCATGCCCACGCCTCCTCCGCGATTTTCTTCGTCTTCTTCGACCGCTCCTCGTTCGCGTCGACCCTGTCACTCAACTCCTTAACCTCCCCACGGAGTTCCTCGTTCTCCTTTGCCAACTCCTTCACGCGGTCGCGCAACTGTCCGAACTCGGACTTGAGGTTGCCACGCTCATCCTTAGCCTCATCTTCGACAGCCTTGATTGACTCTTCGAGTTCGGATTGGTTATCCCGAATCTCGTCAAGGAGATCGCGAACGAGACCCATCTCATTATTCATCTCTCGGGCGGCGTCGAGTACCTCTTCTCGGAGCGCGTAATGGGCGAGGTCACTCCACTGGTCGCTCACGTACCGCTGCCCCTCGGTTGTGAGCTTAAACACCCGAACGTCATTACCAGAGTGCGGGCGCGTTCCACACTGCTTGACGAGCCCTGCGGGTGCGAGCCAGTCGTCGATTCTATGCTTGATGAGACGCGGCTTCCCACCGGTCATCCTATTCAGCTCTGTCGTGCTACATCGACCGCGTTTGAACAGTGCAGTAAGTGTCTTCTCAGCGAGGAGATCCATTTTCTCCGGTTCCTCGTACTTCGCCATATTCGTATTGTTTAATTGTCACTAATGCGGTAAGAACCCCTCGGAACAGGGGTGGGAATGTTCGGCCTTAGGCGGAATATTTCGGGGGTTGATTCTGAGGGTATTCGGCCTAACCGCAACGCCGTCCGAATACCGCATGCGGGTACCCCTTCCAGTAGTTGCTCCCGGGACGTATGCCCCACCGAGGCGACAAGGGGCGCTCAGGCGCCGCGCCCCTACGAACCCCCGGCTCCAACGTATTGGGGAGTTGTGGATTCCGGCGACGACGGCTCTTGAGCAGACCTGAGAAGTTCCGGAGTACAGACCCACAACAACGAGAGGATGCATTCCTTGGCGGGAGAGCTTCCCCGCCACGAAAAGCCAGTTTCATCGGAACCGAGGGAGGAGTGGGAGAAGTGTGTGAACTCCACCCGAACTAAGGGGGTCTCCATCGGCTTCAGCGGTATCGAGTTTTCATTCAAGACGTGGGGTGTCCCCCACGTGGCAGCAAGATCACCCCACTAGTAATGTGTAGTCTCTCCTCGAGCTACTCCCTCGCATATTCAACCCCAATGTGACGTACATAACGCCGGTGAGGAACTGATCTCGACTATGGATGGTACGCAAGTAACGAGAGAAGTGTAAGTAACGTAGTAGTGAACCTAACTATACTCAACCTTTTTGAGATATACGCGAAGAGTACCAGTGTGTCATTCAAACGGTCTCGTTCTATCGACTCTCTCTATGACGCAGTTGCGGACTACGATCTGGTGTTGACCACTGATGCGCCACTGAGCCACGCCCTGAATCGCCGACTTGATCGTCCACACCTCGGTCGATTTGCGGCCACTCCACGGATGCTCGCGTCGGGTGAGTTTGACCCACAAGACGATCGAACCCTGTTTTTGCGTCTCATCGACGAGACGGATTTGAGTTACAAGCACGCCGCCTATCTCCTCGAGAACATCCTCGGTTGTTGGGAAGAAACCGGAGACCTGCACGCGATTCTCGACTACGACCGATTCGATACCGAAGAGACGCGTCAAGCGATCTCGGTGATCGAATCCGCCGAGAGTTCCCACCGAGACCTTGCCGAGTATCGTATCGAGGGTGGAACGTCGGTCGCCGTCATCGGCGAGGAGCAGTTCACGGCCCTCGACAAGGCGGTACTTCCGGACTCCTACGACGCGATCGATCCGTTTGCTGAGGACGAGTTCGACCTGCCGGAGTTCCACGTCTTCGACGGCCCGACCGCAATCGTCGACGCCGTCGTCGAAAACGTCACGGCGGAGACTGCCGATGACGTCGCGGTCATTATGGACAGTGGAGGGGAGTATCCCGCCCTCGTCGAATCCGCGTTCGAAGCGGCTGACATCCCCTTCTACGGCGGGCCGGGATTCACCGACGACGAGACCATCCGCACGTACCTTCGGTTGCTGCGCACGGCGCTCAGCGATTCGCGGGCACGCGTCAGCGACGTTCGACCGATCCTCACACATCTCGGTCGTCCGCCATCCGTTGTCGACGACGAGAAGTTCCTCCACGAACTCGACCACAACGATCTCCGTCCACTGCAAGAGTTCTGTCGCACCATCGACGACTACACGTTTGGCGAGACGGTGGCCACATTCGAAGACTGGAGCGGGAAGACGCTGGACGCGTTCCACGAGGAACTGCGGGAACTCGGGCTACACGATGATTGGGTGACGGGCAACTCAATTGATGACCTCGAGTTCTACCTCCAGTCGTTCGACGTGCCCGTCGACCGCGACGACTCGGGCGTACTGTTGGCCGATGCCACCGCCGCGGCCTACGTCGACCGTCCGGTCGTGTTCTACCTCGGAATGGACGTGGACTGGACACACCGTGTTCTCGACCGGCCGTGGATCGACGCCGACGCGAAGGACGAGCAGTACCTTCGACAGTTTCAGATTCTCCTCCAGAACGGTCGCGATCAGTACTATCTGGTACAGGAGACGAGCGCCGGCCAACCCGTCACACCGTGTCTCTACTTCCACGACCTCCTCGACGTTGACTTCGAGACGATCGGAGACCTGCCGCACACCCCTCACACTCGGCTTAGTAGAGACGGCGACGCCGGCTTCGAGAAGGAGGATGTCGATGTCGCGCCAAGCGAGATCGATGTAGTCAGCCAGTCGAGCCTGAACACGTTCGTCAACTGCCCGCGGGACTACTACTTCGACAGGATCGTCGACAACCCCGACCGAGACTACTTCCAGAAGGGGAATCTCTTCCACGACTACGCCGAGTTCTACGTCAATCACCCCGACGTGGTCAAGGGCGCCGACCGCTCGGAGCTGGTCGACCTGATTCTGGCGGAGATGCGACCATATGTCCCCGATGTCGAACGGGAGCCGCTGGAGACCGAGTTCGAAATCGGCCTCGACACGATCGAGCAGTTCGTCGCCGCTGATCCACCTACCGATCGGGAGTACAGCCACTACGAACAACAGGAGGGAGACAACTTCTTCGCCGACCATTTCGAGAAGTCGATCGACTCCCCGATTACCGAGCGTTGGTTCGAGAATCCCCAACTCGGCGGCAAGGGGAAGGTCGACCTGATACACGCGCCTGAAACGCTTCTCGACTACAAGAGCGGCGGCCGCAAGTCGGCGTCCAAGGTCGTTTCACGGTCGGACATCGAGGAGATCAGCGACGAACCCGACTTCCAAGCGTTGCTCTACCTCGCTCACCATCGACAGGAGCATCCGGACGAGCGCCTCGAGTTCGTCTTCTTCCACTTTCTGGAGTTGGTCGACGACGTCGTCGCCGGAGAACCGGATCTCGAGGATGCACTCGTCCGAGTCACCTACCACCCGATGCCGTTCGGGACGTATGCTAGCAGTCGTGAGGCGTTCGATGCACTCTGTGAGGGCGTCGCCGAGAGCAACGACCGGCGGAAGACGCTGGAGCGGTTGGGGTACGACGCGTATGCGTCGTTCTTCGAGCGTCACGACTTCCCGGAGACCGACGACATCGACGGGCTGCTCGCCACCGAGTTCGCGGCCTGCTTCACCGAGTGCGCGAAAGCGGAGGTCGGAGACTACGTCTATGTCGAAGACGGCACCGAAAGCGCGCTCAAGAAGCTCGTGCGGATTCGCGGTCACAACTACTTCGAGGGCGAGGTCGACGCGTTTGAGGACTTCCTCGACGCACAGATCGACCGTATCAACCAGTATCGTACGTCGCAGTTTCCCGTCGAGGAACCGAACTTCGACCGAGTCACCCACCGCGACCTGATCCGAACCGATGACTGAGTACGAGCCAAACGAGCGACAGCAGGAACTGATCGATGCGACGAACGGCATCCACGTCGTCGACGCCGGTGCCGGAACTGGCAAGACCTTCACCATCACTCGCCACTACGCGAACCTCCTCGAACAGGGAGACGTCGAACCAGAGGACATCCTCCTAATCACGTTCACAAACAACGCGGCGGGCGAGATGAAGGAACGCGTTGTGGCCAATTGCGACTACTCGATGTCCGCGTTACGGGATGCACCCATCAACACGTTCCACGGGTACTGCCACGACCTGCTCATCCGCCACGGATTCGACGCGCCGACGCGTCTCGGCATCGACGACCGGATCACGTCGTCGACGCAACTCCTCGAGAACGAAGTCATCGAGGAAGACCGCTTTCGCGAGTTCCTCGACCAGTTCATCGAGGCACACTCTGAGTACCACGACTACTTCAGGACGCTCAACGACGCGACCTCGCTCCTCGATCTGATCAAGGAGCTCGCTGCCAAGGGAGTCTTCCCGACCGACGAGGGCTGGTTCCGCGATGGGGAGTCCATTCTCGATGGCGACTACGAGGGGTTCAAGACGCTCTTCGAAGAGGCCAACGAGCCGAACGAAGGCGCGAACGGCGCGACTCAGTCGGACTTGCGTGACGGTCTGAGCGGGTTCGAGCGCGATCGGTGCTACGAGCCTGACGCCCCCAGTGAGAACGAACTCCGGGACGGCTATCCGCAAATCGATGACGCGTGGGCCAGCCGAGCGTTCGACGAAGAACGTGACGAGCTGAAGGCGTTCGTCCACGACGTCTATCTCGAGTACATCGCGTTCGCGCTCCAGCGGAACTATCTGAACTTCAGCTTCCTGCTGATGTTCACCTTCGCGATGCTCTGCGAGGATCACTCGCTGCGGGAGTCGGTTCAGTTCGACCACGTGCTCGTCGATGAGTTTCAGGACACGAGCGAGATTCAGTTCAAGCTCGCGCTGTTGCTCGCCGGCACGGACAACCTCTGTGTCGTCGGCGACTGGAAGCAGAGCATCTACGGGTTCCAGTACGCCTCGGTCGACAACATCCGACGCTTCGAGGAGCGTCTCCAGACCTACAAGCGGGAACTCAACGGCGACCACGCGCGGGTCGACTTCCCAGTCGACGACGTGAACGAGATCTCGCTGGTCGAGAACTACCGCTCGACACAGTCCATCCTCGATTTCTCCGAACACAGCCTCACGCTGCCGGCGACGGGAAGCGAGGAGGTCGGCCCGGAGATACAGGACGACATCACATCGCTAGCAGCGACAACAGAACACGACCACAGCAACATCGAGGCGTTCACGTGCGATGACGAGCAGGAGGCAATCCTGACGCGGATACAGGAGATCGTCGGGAATCGCGAGTACGCCGTCGAGGACGAGGGCGAACTTCGAGCGCCGACGTACGACGACGTTGCGGTGTTGACACGGACGCGTGACTTCGGGCGCGAGTTACAGGCGTGTGCCGCAGACTACGGGATACCCGTGGCATACGAAGGCGGCGTCGAGCTGTTCGAAACCGAGCAGTCGATTCTCCTGCTCGCGTGGCTGCGCATCCTCGAACACGAGGACTCCAAGCGCGGCTGGGCGGTCGTCCTCGAGGAGGCTGGCTACACGCTCGACGAGGTAAAACACGTCCTCGATACCGGCGCGCATCCCGCGAGTATGGTCGAGTTCCGCGACCGACTCGCGGAGGCGGAGACCATCGGCGGAATCGCGCGTCGGGTGTTCGATCGATACGGATTCGACGACGCGTACGCGGACGGGCTCGTATCGTTGTTACAGGGCACCTTCGACAGCACCCACCACAACCGGGGGGACATCGTGCGATTCCTCGAACAGAGTCTCGACGCCGACGCCACCCACGAGGTGGAGGACAACCCCGGCGGCGACTCGGTGACAGTACAGACTATTCACGCCGCCAAGGGTCTCGAACATCCCATCGTCATCATGGCGAACATGAACCAGCACCGGTTCCCGCCGTCCGGCGGTGGCGCGGATCGGATTCGGTACGAGGAGCCGGTCGGTCTGCGACAGAGCAAGCGTTACACCAATGCGCACGGTCGGCCTCACCTCTACGATAACTGGCGGTATCGGATTCTCTCGAAATGTCTGGGCCGAGAGTACGACGAGGAACGGAGGCTGCTGTACGTCGCCATCACTCGTGCAGAGAGTCACGTGCTGTTCTCTGCCGGAGAGTCACCGAGCCCGCTCTTCGAGAACCTCCCGCTCGAGCCGTCGACGGTCGAACCAGATGTCGAGGACGCCGCTGTCGGTGGGACGGAGCAGACGCAACTCCAGATTTCGGTGCCGGTTCCGGAGACGCCGTCTGGCCAGTCCCCTCATTCGCTGATGGACGATAGCGTGTTCAGCGACGTCGAGGATGGGAAAGGGATGGAGTTCGGCACACGCGTCCACGATTTCGCCGAACGCTATGCGATGGGGGAGGTCGTCGAGCCAACAACCCCCGACGAACGGAACGTGCAGACGTTCCTCGATTCGCTGCCCGGCGATTTCCGCGTTGAGGAGAACGTCTACCTCCCAATGTCGGTTGACGGGCAACAGGTGACGATCTCCGGGATCGTCGATCTGCTTCACGTGACTGACGACTGGGTCGAGATCGTGGACTACAAAACCGACCGTGGCCGCCATGCGGAACCCGAGTACCGGAAGCAGTTGAGCGTCTACTATCACGTCGTCCAGCAGGAATACCCCGACCGCCGAGTCTCGACAAGCATATACTACACAGCTGACGGTGAACAGGTCGAGATCGATCCGATGCTACTGGGGGAACTCGGGGAACTTGTCGACATCAATGTAGACGAAACGCACGAAGAACGCGTCGAATACCCGCAAATTCGCTGAGCAACCGCATCGTCTTCGGCTAAGACCGTCCACGCGTATCAGGTGGGTCGTGACCCAATCTGTCGAAGCTCCAGCACGAATTTATTTTTGAGGTAGTTTTCCTGACCGTTCCGAGGTGCCGAGCTGCTGGAGGGCCGCCATTGCGGGATGAGGCGTCAGAGACGTGGTTCTGTCACGACCATCCTCGAGCAGCCTCTCCTATCCTTGTCGAAAATCTAATTCTACTACATACTACGTCTACAAATTGTAAACCAGAGTTAATTCAGTAGGGGAAGGTGCCGGGACGAGTGGCTTATATTCACAACTCCGTCAGTCAGTGGCGCTGATGGGTGATAGAACCCCGTTCCAACAGCGCGTCGACGAGGACTTACAGCAGTTCGTCGACGCCGTAGCGCAACAAACCAACCTTTCGAAGGCGGACGTGATGGACGAAGCCCTCCGCCGACTTCGCGAGAACTCGACGATAACCGAAGAGGGGCAGTTCCTCGTCGACGACACGTATAGCGCGCAGGACGCCGAACACGGCGACAACCTGCTCGAGGAGCTGCTGGCGAATCAGCAGAAGATGCTCTCGGCGATCGAGGAGGGCATCCCGACAACGGGTCGCGTCGAGGTCAAAAATAATTCTCAGACACGCAGTCCGACCGTTGACTCGACGACCCACAACGGCGAGGATGAGGCTGGCTCAGACGGTATGCCGGTGCGTGACGACAAGAGTGAGGGGAAGATGCCGAAGGTCGCGACTGCCGAAGCCACAATCACGTCGCTGTCGAACGAGATGAACCACGACGAACGCCTCGATCCCGACGTGGTTGCGGAGATCAGTGTCGGCGGGCCGGATAGCCGGGTGAAGAAGACACCGAGGCACCTCCTCCCAGCACTTCAAGCGATGATCAACTACAAGCAGGCAGACATAGGTGGTCAGCTCGATCGGGAGACGATAGAGAAACTGATCACGGAGACCCTCGGGCTCTCGGCCGGGTCTGCTCGAAACTATCGAAAGCGACTCGTGGGCGAAGGAATCGTTCTTCCCTACCCAAGCAACGATGAGTCGGTCGTCGGTGATGACGCGTACGAAGACGTACTCGTTGCCGCGGCAAAGCAGACTGACCCGAGTGTAACACACCCCTCAGACATCTCCGTTCCCAAGAAGTGCTACCCGGATTCCGTTCGTGGTTTCGTCGACTGGGCTGTCGAGGTCAACGAGTGGGACAGCAACGAATGGTTTGCGGACGACGACATCTGGCTGAGGCAGACGTGGAAGCTCTGCAGTGAGATCATCAAATCGGTGGTATTGCGGAAGCCCAACGATAGTCGATACGGCCGGAAGATGACGAACAACGAGAAGATGGCTGGCGCCTGTGAAGTCGTGGTGAAGATGGCCCGTCGGATGGGAGACGTCTCCGGCGGACGTGTGGAGGCGGGTAAGGTCATCACTCTCGCTAAGGAGGCTACCGAGGTCGATCCGACGGATGATGACGATCTTGAGGAGTTCGCCGAGTTGTCGAACGACATTCGAGTAGAGGTCGAGTCAGCGGTCTACGGCAATGATCAAGATGAGTTCAATCGAGAGGCCGTCGCGGAACTGATCGGCGTGGACGCTGATGTCGATGATGACGTTATGAAGGAAGCGTGTGCCGACTACATCCGCGAGTATCATCCGGACACAGTCGACTCTCAGGAGAACGCTCTCTCCGCAGAGGAACTCCATCTCCTCTTGTCGGCCAAGGATAGTCTTAGCGAGGACTAGGCACCTTCGTCACAGGGTATTATCTTCCAAAATCCTCGTAGAGAAGTGCTGGTGAAGCGGAGCAGAGTTCGCGTACCTGCCTTTATCCCCGTGAAGTACAATCCCGTTTGAAGTGCAGATGGGATCTACGACGCAATCCGACGGTGCAACCGCGAACAACACGGAAGATGAGGAGTACCCCAACGTCAATGGCGAGCCGCTTGCCTGTCCCGAGTGCGGCCAGTATGTCGTGGTCGTGCATCGTTCGGGGCACAAGTACGGGGCGTATGATGCTGGGTTCTATCTCCAGTGTGACTGCGCCTTTGGAGGCAAGCTCGGAAGGGACGTGACCGAGGACTTCTGGGGCGGCTGGATTGCCGACCGTGTCGATGATGACATGCTGGATTACTACCTCCACGACGAACTCGCCGAGAACTGGCGGGGTGATGACGATGAGTGACTCGCCGGAGGAGATCTTCGAGACCGTCCGTAAGTCGTTCGAGGAAGGCTTGTGGCTCCGCATCGAGATTGAGGATGGTCGGGTGGTGGAGACGCGTGTCGCCGACATCGACGCTGACGAACCGCTCGCTGAGGAGACACACCGCGAACCGCCACACGGCGAGTTCCGTGCCCACCTGTTGCCCAAGGGAGTGATGCACGTTCAGGGAGGGACGATTTACGCAAAAGAAGACTACAATGGGAATTGGCGTCCGGTTGAGGTGTACTGGACGACCGGGGTTGACGAGCACGGGAGTCCTGTGGAAGATGATGGTGGAGAAATCGCCTCTATCGAGATGTTTGACGGCGACGAGTAAACGACGGAACTCCTCGGCGCACTAATCTGCGGTATATGTAGATGGATACTAACGTCGATACACACTACGTCCGGTATGACGCGGACGCTAGAAACGCTTGATCTCGCTATTGAGGCAACTTCGGAGTCATACCTACAGAACCCGGCTAACTACAGCGACGAACGAGCGCTAGCGGAGGATGTGCGGCAGCGGATGTGTGCGGTGCTGCCTCCGGCGTCGGTCGGTAACGTCACCGTTGATGAATCATCAGGGGCGAGCGGCAACATTCCCGACCACGAGGCCTACACTTCTCGATACCGGGAGGTCACCGAGATCGACCGTGTACAGTGTGAGATTGGAGGTGCTGACTTCCCATTTGGAGCCAGCGAACGTCTCGACTTGGGCGTGTTCGCCGACGATTTACGAATGACGGTCACAGGAGGAACGCAGGAGTTCGCCCCGAGCGACTTAGTCGCCGCGGCCGAGTTCAAGTACGTCAAGAACATCAACTACCTCCGGTATCGGCCAGATGACGATGCTAGCAAGTATCACGACATCGCCACCGACATCAAACGGTTGGGTAAGCTTCCCGATGATGTCAGTCGTCGGTGCGTAGTTTTCGCCAACTACGACCTACTTCGGCGGGACGCGGATGTTGCCGCTGAGCGAGAGTTACACGAACTGGCCGACCGGTGTGACGTTGACCTCCAGTTCGTATTGCCGTCCCCACGCTAGCCCCGGAACTGAAGCGGACTCTTCCGGAGTGGGTCGTTCGCGTAGTGCTTCAAACGCGAGGTCGGACGGCTAGACGACGCGCTGGACGACGAGGAACTCAAAGAGTGGGCAGTCGATCGGTTGGTGGAGTTCCATGAACAACTGACCCCCGTCTTGGAGGAAGAACTGCGATAGACGCACCGGGAGGGTATCTACCCTACCTTGGGTCTCCACATCGGAACCGAAGGGTGGGCGGATCAACGAAAAGCGACCCCCGAGGCGATGCGGCTAAATCGGCGAGTCGGCCACGCGTGGGTGGATGGAAAATCCCGCTACCGAGTACGTCCACGCGTCGCGCGAGTTGTCGCCGGTTCACACGTACATCGCCGACCACGGTGAAGCCGTGGACAGTAGCACCATTACACAGGAAACCATAGCCGGGCGTTCCGTCGCGGTCACAGGCGCCCTGACGGAGGACGAAAGAGAACTCGTCGCGGATGCCATTCGAGCGACCGACCCTCAGATGAAGGCCTGCTTCGCCAACGCCCTCCAGATGTGGGCGTACGACAGCCGGTTCAAATACGCCGAGGGCTTCGCTGTCGTTTCAGACCTTGACATCGGGGGTATTGAGCATGCTTGGTGTCTGCTCGATGGGTCGAAACTCGTAGACGTGACGCAGCCGTTCGACCATTACCACGGCGCCGTCATTACGGACGACGAGACCTTGCAACGTTATTATGAGTATGGGATGGATCGAGGTAGCTGGGGAATCGTCGGCAATCATCTCAACCAGTTTCAATTCCTCCGGAACCGTGGCTACGCCTACGGATAACCCGACTTAGGGAGTAGACGCCCTATTGGATCGGATTCAGGAACTGGTTCTTAGTGATGTCTGCCGTAATCATGGAGATCATCTCCGCGGCGGACGAGGATGACGTGGAAGTGGCCTCGTGCCCGTAGAGGTGTGATTCCGAGATGTCGATCGCCCTTAAAGATATAAAGGGTGGTTCCGTTGGTCAGAAACAGAACTGACGTAAGTGCAGAACGAAGAACCTCTGACAGGTGAACGATGGAAACCGACCCACGCATCGGCGCAACTACGCTCGACGACTTCCTCCTAGCCGCTCGCGAGCGGATGCACGATGACGGTCGGATCAACTTTCGCGTCGTCTGTCTAACCACGGAGCTGGACTGGGAGGACTTCCTCACCAGATGCAGGGGATGGTTCGACATTGAAGAACAGGGCGACTTCTACGAACTCCACGCCTCGTACACGAAGCACAACAAGAAGTTTGACGTCTTCCTCTATCTCTTCCAGCACCCCGAGACAGGATCACCAACCTTCCTCACCCTCAATTCACACGATGACTTCCGACGGACTGCTGATTCGATGATCACTCGCGGCGAGGGTATCTACTACATGTGGTTCCCGCCGGAACAGATGGCCCTGCTGCAAGAGCGGATCCTCGACGAGGAAGGCAGTCGGCTGGTCAAGTTCGAGGGCGAGAAGTTTGGCAGAGACCGAAAATACGAGGAGGAACGGCGACCGGGAACGCGACGCGAAGGGGAGTACGCCGGCGACGACGCCGCGGATACGCTCGAGGAGCGAAAAAAGGAGTATGGGATCACGCCTACGCACCTCTACTTCGAGTGGCCGACGAAGGGCGACTTTCATTTCCGCGACGAGGGAGAGTTCGTTCTCACCCGTGGCGATCCCGAATACTTCTTCAACGAGGTAATCACGCCCGGACTCAACGAGGTGGAACCGTTGAACACCGCGATCAAGGCCTCTGAACTGCACATCGTCGAGCGGCAGGGAATCCAACAAATCCAGAAGGAAACGTTAGAGATTGAGCTGACTAAGCCGCTGGAGTACGAGGAGGCCGATGACCTCATTAGCCAGATGAAGGACGACGGGTTCTATCCTTACTCCTACCAAGCTGCCGAGGGGAGCCTCCTACTCAACGGCCGTATCGTCGATGAGTCGAACGGCGGGATGATCTCGCTCTCGACAGACGGCGAGATTCTGTCAATCCTCCCCCGGTACGAGTCGGGATTCGACTCCCTGTTGCGGTTCTACAGATTCGTCGTGGAGGAGGTTGACGCCGACGCCACAGTCATGGGGGTGGCCTGATGGCCGGGAGAGATCTCGATGAACGGATCGAGAACCTCCCCGAAGAAAAGCGGGAAGAACTCGAAGGGCGGATAGAACCCTTCGAGCAGGAACTGGAAGAGGAGCTGTTCGACCAGCACCACAGCGAGATCGACAACCAGATCACCGATGACGAGGCCGAACTGAGCGACTTCAACGTCATCGTGTCGGGGTTCTTGGAGCAGGACGGCACCGACTACACGTTCATCCGGACAGAACCCCTCATCCATGAGCAGGACAAGAACTTCGACGTTCTGGTGGCGGCCCCATCGAAAGGGGTTGCCGTCCTCGTCGAGATCGAGCGGACGCTCCTCGACCGCCTCCCGGGCAAGGTCTCGAAGTTCGAGGGGAAGATGGATGTCGTCAAGTCGAACGGCGCTGACTTCGACGTCGACGAGTACTTCGAGAGGGTCATCTCCACCCAGCCCGACGAGATTGACTACGTCCTGTCCTCCCAGCACCTCGCCGAGAGCGACCTCCAAGATGCGGCAGCCGCGGAAGGCTTGAACTTCATCGCATGGTTGCTCGGCTCGCACGGGAACACCTGCCGAGTCAAGGACTTCATTGTCAAGGAGGACGAGACCGCTCCGTTCGACGGGCACGCTGACGACGACCTCCGAGACTACATCGAGACCGAGCTTGCGAGTGGCGTCGAGAAGCAGGACTACGTCAGCTTCACCTACTCCTCGTCGAAGTACCTGAAGCTGAAGCACATGTCGATCACGCTGGTGAACCGCTTCCAGCGGCACTCCGAGGACGGCTCGTTCACCTACAAGGACTGGAAGCAGCTGTTCGAGGCGGACGTCGACCTGTACAACTACCTCGAGGAGGAGAAGCAGACGCTGTTCAAGCGATACATCAAGTACGCGAAGGAGGTTGGCGTGATCGCGGTCGAGGAGAGCAACGGAGACGTGTTTGAGAACGAGTACCGGGTGAAGTCGCGGGCCACAAAGGATCAGGAGAAGCTCATCGACGAGTTGATGGAGAAAATGGCAAGGGCGAGGATGGAGGAAGACTTCGAGGAGGCGGTGCGGGAGAAGAAGGAGGAGGTTGTGACTGAACTGGAGCAGGATCACGCGACCGGCGGCACAACCCTGTTCGACTTCGAAGAGATTGATTCCGAGGAGGAAGCGGCGGACGACGATTGATCCAAACGGGCGGTTGGACTTCCCCAGCTTATTTCCGGCGCTTTCTCGCCGACGGAGCGGGGTCACTCCCACAGCTCCTGCATCGCGCGACGCTGCACCTCCTGCTCGGCGAGTAGAGTAGACTGACCCCCTTTCACCTCGAATGTGTTGACGAACAGTGCGTCTCTCCGGTGGACGAGATTAGTAGGTAGGCGTAACAGGCTGAGAAAAATAGTTGTCGAACGCGTCTATTCTCCCCTGCTAGCGTTGCGGAGGTGTCATCACTGTCGGGTTTCGGTGACGACAGATCGGCAGTCTTCCGTCGAACGCTTCGTGAGCATCAGGAGGATACGGCGGTCACACCTAAGGTGGGTTGCTCCGTTGTGGGGACATCTCCGTCAGCCTCTACACGATTCCTTCGGTGAGCAACCTTCACCCGGATTATGATGATGAGGTCTAAGCAGGACGGCTGACAACTGAGCCACCAATGACAGAGTCTGGCGACCAAGACGATGAGGAAGAGGTCGCATCAGCCGAGGAGCTGATGGAACATATCGAAGAGAACTGGCAAGAGAAGGTCGAAAAGGCCTCACTCGACGACTGCAGGCAAATTCGCACAGCGGGCGAGTATGTCCGAGCGGCGGACAGTTGGCAGGACGCCGTCGACCGGGTTGCCGACGGACTAGACATCCCAGACGAACGGGCAGAATGGCTCGTCGGACTCTACATCAAGATATTCACTGACCCGTCGAAGAGCATCACGGGATACGGCCTCAACATCGGCGGACGCTACTTCAGCACGGAGAAATCCGTGGAGGAACTCCAACCGAATACGAAGATAGACTCCGTGGAGGAGGCCGAGGAATACCTCCGGGAGTACGTCGGGGCACACGCCGAAGAGGTAGACATAGTCGAGTTGACGTTCACCGACGACTTACCAGATGAACCTCCGTACCCCTCCATCGATCTCGACATCGAAATCCCGACTCCGCAACTCACAGGCCTCTCGGAGGCGTTAGAGACCATCACCAAATCGTACCAGCAGCAATTGGCCACCCAAATCGCCACATCGTTCGACTTCAGCAGCTACTTTAACTCGTTCCTGCGCGACGCATTAGAGCCGCTCTCAGACCTCACCGAGCAGTACCGTGAGATCGAGGAGTCGGAGTTCGAGTTCAAGTGGCTCTCCAACGTCAAGCACGGCGCCTTCATGCAGCTCTACCGCGAGTACCGCGAGGAGGGAAACGAGGCCGCAGCCGAACTCCTCGCTGCTCAGCTCCGGGACGAGGAGGACATCGAGGGCTTCAAAGAGTATTTCCAGTCGTTCGACGAGTACGAACAAAGGCAGGCAATCATTGACGAGGCCCTTGACGCCCACGCCGAAGGCCGGTATGCCCTCAGTATTCCTACCCTCCTTACCCAACTTGACGGCGTCTTCATCGAC
Source organism: Haloplanus sp. C73 (assembly GCF_051195115.1). NCBI lineage: Archaea > Methanobacteriati > Methanobacteriota > Halobacteria > Halobacteriales > Haloferacaceae > Haloplanus > Haloplanus sp. C73. Next base: position 225,100 of record NZ_JBNTJZ010000004.1, read on the forward strand.
ACCGCTCTCGACATCGGCCTCTGGCGTCCCGACGCCGACGTGACCGGCGTCGCAGTCGTCGGAAAAGGTGAAGGAAGCCCACGCCACATATCCGAGATCGACGAGGAGTTCCGGGACTACTACCGGAGCCGTCTCTGGCCGAACCGCGTCGACATCCTTCACGGGAAACGCGCGGACTACGCCGACGACGAACTCCTCTCGGCGAAGCTCATCTGGCTCCTCTTCCAGACTCTCCACACAGTCGAGAACATCCGTTCAGCTGAGGACTTCGGAGACTATCACATCCTGCACGCAGTCGAGAGCGACGTACAATCCATCACGGCAGTCGCCGACCACCTCGACTACCAAGTGGACTATGTCGAAGATCGATGTGAGTCACTTGAAGAGCAGGATGCACTCAGCGTCGCGGAGGACGGTAAGGTATCTATCACCGAGACCGGTCACGAGTACCTCGAAGGCGAACGAAGTCTCACGGACTAAGACAAAAAGGTGATGCCCGGTATCTCCCAGCTTCGCAGCGTGACTGCCTACGAGCCAACCAAATCGACTTGAGGATTGTCGGGCGTGACGTGGCAGGAGAGCGAATGGATAGTCGTCTCCGGGTTTGCGGCGAGGATGTCCGCGACGGCGTTGGTGTCAGGCACGTATTCGAGAGCGAAGACGAGTTCCCGCATACGATGGTATTTCTATACCACTGGGGAAAAGATCTGTAGGACTGGCCACTCGACTATCGATGCCAGCCGTTAACAATCAAGTATCTCATTTCTCGATCTCGACTGCCGGGCACGCTGGAAGATGCTCAGAGTATCCACGAATAGTCTCTCCACACCAATCACACGTCTGTTGTTGCTCAACCGTCGCTTCCTTAGTGAGGTGTTGGCGACAGTGAATGCAGTTTTGTTTCTCGCGTGGCGTTTTCTGGTGACATCGAGGACACTCAATAGGAGCAGTTGGGTCTGGTTCTTCATCTGCATCAACGTCAATTCCGTGGATCCTAGCAACTTCCCGATCGGTGTCTTCGGCGAACACCGAAACGTATCGCGAGGCGACATCGCTCCCACGCGTCCATCCATGGTGATCTTCGATGTGTGCCTGATTCATCCCTCGGGAAGCCAGATGAGACGCGCTTGATTTCCGGAAGTTCGTGAATGTGACTGGCTTATTGATGTCTGCACGTTCGGCTGCGTCCTTGATTGCCGTCCGAAGAGCGTTGTAAGTCGGTGCCGTCGGTTCCTCCAACTTACTCCACAGCGGATCATCGAGTGCATCACCGGGGTGGGCCTCCAGCCACCGCTGAAGGAACGGAACGCTTGGAACTAACCCGACCGACCGCTGTCCCATTTTCCCACGTACCGTTACCTGATAGCCGTGTTCGTAATCTGTGACGTCTCCAAGCGTGAGGCTTCGAAGCTCTCCTGAGCGAGGGCCAGCATCCCATGCAACAGCGACCAAAGCCGCATCACGTGGATTTCGTGTTTCCTCGATCAGAGGGAGGACATCGTCTTCCCATTTCAGCATATCACTAGGCTCAGGAGCCGGATCATACGTACTGGGAGTGTTTGACGGAATCCACTCCATGGTCTCCGGTGGAGAATCGCCATTTACCTCTGTAGCTCGCCGGCCGAATTGCTTCAAAGCTACTCGGTAATCTCGATTTGTCTCTGGATTATCGTAGGTTCGATGAATCCACCGAACGATCTCTTTCGCTTCGTCTTCATCTTCTAAAGCATCAACCAGACTTCCAGCGTGTTCCGCCATTCGGACATTGTGACGAAGAAGTTTGAGATGCCGATGATCGCCGACTTGACTCGGGATGAGCATCAGCTCATCGCTAAATTTCAGCAATGCATCTCGATTCGCTTTGTCTACCTCTCGGAAGCCGTTCTGTATCTTATTGCGGAGGGTCTCCAATTGTTGGCTGATGTCCTTCGTCATATCGGATTTTAGCCCAGTTATAGAATGCTGTTTGGCGAGTTTTTCTATCTTCGCCGTCTTGAGGATACCTCGAGGGTTTTGGGACTTGATGATCCCAATAGATTGTCGCGGATGAGATGGGGAGATTCGCGCCGAGATCGAACGACGTGTGGCAGAATTGTTTGACGAGGTGATCGCTCGATAGCGACTACCACAACGCACAGATGTCTGGCAGCAAACTCGTTTAACCTTAAGAATAAGGATAACCATATGATTAACACAGAGAATGACCGACCAGTTCACCGCGGTGCTGGACGAGACCGAGTCGGCACAGCGGGCGTACGCGGAGCAGCTCGGAGTTGAGTCCGAGCGCATCCCGTTCACCGCCGAGACGCTTCCTGATGCTCGTATCGCCGTCCGCGCCAACCAAGACCTCTTGCAAGAGGTCGCGAGTCACCTCATTAACCGCGCTGGCCACGTCTCGATCATCGACGAGCGCGGTGCAGGGAAGAGCCACTTCCGCGACCTTGTCTACAACGCACTCTCCGACGGCCCGCGAAGCGACGAGTTCTACATCGCCCGCATCCGCGAGGTTGAGAGCCTGACCACGCGCCGGGCCTATGTCCGGCTTCTCGACGCGTTGGCCGAGTACGACGACTTCGACATTCCCGACGAGTACCCCCACGCGACCGACGACGTGCGCCAACTCGTCGAGGATGTCGCCGAGCAACTTGAGGCGCAGAACAAGGCGTGTGTTGTGCAGGTCGACCAGCTCGAGGACGCCGCCCGCAACACGCGGACGTTCCGACAACTCCTCGCGGCGCTACAGTCCGTGGGCGATCTCGGAGACTCCCAGCCCGTGTTCGTCCTCTTCCTGTTTGGAACGCCGCTGGCCAGCGAGCGTATCGACGAGCTGCGGGAGACACTCTCCTCGCGGCTCGTCGCGAAGAATCGGTCGCTGGAGCGGTTCGGATTCGCGGAGACCGACGAGCTGATCGCTCGCTGGCTGGCATGGGCGCGGGACGAGGAGTACGAGGAGGGATACCCGTCCGACCCGTTCGCGGCGTCGGCGATCGAGCGGATCGTCAAACGGAGCGACGGCACGCCCCGGAGCATCCGGCAGAAGTGCTACCACGCTTTCCGTGCCGGTACCCACCAGTTCGCGGACGGTGCGGGCGTCGAGATCACCGCTGAAACGATCGAAGAGTACACCGAAGACTAATCTTAACATTATCCTCAATCTTAACACACAACGATGAGCGAGAATCCATTCAACGACGCCATGGACGAGGCCGAAGGAGATGCGGACGACAGCGGCGACACGGAGTCCGAGTTCGATCTCGACCGGTATTACGACGCGCTTGACGCTGGGCCGAAGGAGAAGACCATCGGGATCGCAGTGAACGAGGAGATGCACGCCTTGTATCACGAGCTACAGGACGCCGACGAGGTCGAGGTCGACGTCTCGCAGTCCATCCGCGACCACATCGAGAAGCTCGCCCATCGCCACGAGCAGGTCTTTGAGCGGGCGATGCGCAAGCTCGAGATCGAGAGGGAGTACTGAAAATGGAGTGCCAGCGCCTGCTCGTTATGGGCGACAACCACGGCGACACGGAGTCACTTGAAACGGTGGTCGAAGAGACTGAGGGCACCGAGTTCGACTACATCGTTCACACTGGGGACATCACGGACGCACACCGGCGTGGTGTCGGAACTGCAGCCGACCAGCTTCGAGCAATCGAACCCCTGTTCGCGGATCTAGCCGAGCGCGGCGAGTTGGTCTACATCTACGGCAACCGGGATAGCGAGCGCGGCGGCAACAAGCACGTCACCGACCGGTATGAGCTGTCCCCCGGCACCCAACTTCCGAAGGGTGGTGCCGTCGAGGTCGCCGGTCAGCGGTTTACGGCCGATCCCGACGATGTCGGCAACGACGACGTGCTAATCACGCACGGCCAGCTTCCGGAGCCATTCTACTCATTCGACGGTCGAGCCTACTTCTGCGGGCACACGCACCGTGGCTGGCACCGGGGCCGGGCGCTCAACTCCGCCCACCTGAAGAAGGTGCGGAAGGGGTACTTGGGGGCCTACTTCATCGTCGAACTGAACGGGGATGATCTGGAGGTCGAGTGCCGAGGAATCGACGAGCCGTGGACGGCGATTGAGTGTCCCGATCACGGCTGGTACGGGACGCAGTTCCAGCCCGAGAAGTTCGGCTGCCGGCTCTGCAAGTTCGGGCCCGCAGAGGCGCTTCGAGAGGTGGCGTGGACGGCGTACGCGTCTCACGTCGACGAACCGGGTGAGGACGTAATCGACGCGACCGATCTCGTGTCTGGTGTCCTTGCGCTCCTCGAGGGTGCGGACGACGCCGAGGAGCAGTTCCGCGCGTACCTTGATAACCTGTTGGAGCAGCCCGGCCCGCACGACCCGCTCCAGCCATCCGACGGAAACCCGACGACACTTGTCCCGCGGTGAACGGTTAGCCGTAGATGTGGTGCTTCCACTGTCGCTACGCTCGGTGCCACCGCCACGCAATCGAGATGGCCCCAACGCCTGTCACGACCGAGACAAGCATCGAAAGGCTGAGGAACCCGAACAGGTCAGGCGCGACGAACCGGAAGACGAAGGCGAGGTCGCTGACCATCGCGTAGTCCATCACGAGGAGAAGGAGCCCGTACCCCGCAGCCTGTAAGAACTGGACAGGGCGGACGACTCCCAGATGGGCGAGTCCGCCCAGCAGGAGGAGCCCTGCGAGGATCGCGGTCGTCAGCACTCGAACGCCGTGAACGAAGGCCGCAGACTTGTTGTGGCGGTAGTCCCCCACCGCCTTCCGGAGGAGACTCGAGAGGCTCACGTACGGCCACAATCTCGTCCGATTGATAATCTGCTTTGCGGTGGTTGCAGTGGATCACCGACTGGCCATTATGATCCCACAGACCGCGGTGCTTCAAACGGACTCTGGTGGATGCAGAGATGGAGTGGGTGCCGCTCAACATGGTAACGTCGGAGTAAGCCGTTTACGCCGCTCCATCCCGTTCTTCTGAGCTATTGGCGTCGAGACAACCCTGTAGCCTGTCGTCCGTTCTTCGTTCGCGTCGTTCGGTGGATTTCCCGCGCAGATACCGTATTTCTCTAAGATTTTTCTAAATAGGGAAATCTATGTCTCTAATCAGAGCAAGATTTATGGGCGTATATCCTCAATACAGAGTTGAAGGTTGGACGCGGAAGAGATGAGACGACGCACAAGAAAGAACGGAGGTTACCAGAATGACGTACTACCCTGACCGCAACGACGAGATCGAGGAGAAGAGAGAACTGGCCAAGGCATTCCTTGAGAGCCCGACGCGCGACGCCTTCGCAGAGCTGGTCGCCCACGACGGCTTCTGGGCGACCGAGCCTCGCCGAAGCATCGACTACTACGTCGACGACATCGTCTTCGACGACCAGACGCCCGACGAGGTCGCCGCCGCGGTCGAGCAGGCTCTGGATGACACCGACGCGCTCGAGGAGGTGCTGGAACTCGACGGCTTCGGCTGGGCCACCGCGACCGAGCTGCTCCACGTCCTCGCCCCGGACACCTACGCGATTCTCAACAAGCGGGCCGTGCTCGGAATGGAGGCGCTTGGCTACGATGCTCCCAACAAGCAGACGGCGTCTGTCGAGGAGTACTGGGACTTCGTCGACGACGTGCGTGACGCGTACGAGGAGTACAACCTTCGTGCGGTGGTCAACGAGGCCGAGTCGACGCCGGACATTCCTGACGATCACACCGACCTCGAGGCGGCCGACGCCGCATTCAACGCCCACTACGACGAGGACGCGTACGACATCGATCTCGAGGCGCTGCAGGAGGCGCGGACGGGCGGCCGACAGGTCGAGGTGCCGGAAGACCTGTGGCAGATGATCGAGGAGGAGGTCGAAGGCGACCCGATGTACCGGGACGCGGAGGACTTCCTCTACTCGGCGGTGCGGAACGAGTTGGACAGGTAAGCGTCCGGTCTGACACTCATTCTAACGGCGAGCCGAACCCTGACCGCCCCGCGTCGTGAATGAAAACCGATGGCCAGAGGAACGCTCGAACGGTGGCATCGTGGATTTACCTTTGCGATTTCACCGCGAGGTGAGAATCACCTCTGAGACTCGCATCATATCCTCGTTCCGCGTAGCGACTCGCCCGGCGACCGTCGACGCAGTCGAGACTGGGTTGTGCTTGAGGTCATCGACGAAGTCGCGCATATCCGAGGGCTCTCGCACGCCGCGATCGATGAACTCCGCGATGGCCTCTGCGAACCCACACGTCAGCGACTCCTCAACCACGGATGCGTCGACATCGTCCACGTCGTACTCCCCGATGAGCGCGGATGCGATGGTCTCCATCTCCTCGAACAGCTCGTCAACGAGGTTCTGGGGGACATCGTACTCCTCGACGAGTAGCGTCTCGGCTTCGTCGGTGTTCTCCACTCGTGTCATACTCTGAGAGCGCCGTTTCAGTCAGATAAATGCCGGCGTGCAGCCGGTCTCAGATAGTCCTACTACACTTCATCGAGGAGCACGGGGTCGCGCTCGACCACGCCGAGGTCGACCAACCGGCGGTGGAGTTCGCGCTCTTCCTCGGTGATCGGGCCGTCGGTGTAGGTGCCCTGCTTGCGGTGTTCTTCCTTCGCCTCCTGCTGGAGCTTCTCGGCGGTCGCTTGGGCCACGAACTCGTTGACGGTGTCGAACTGGTCGTAGTCGGCGATCTGTTCCTCGATGAGATCGCTGAACTCCTGTGGGAGCTCGATGGATGCTAGCGACATCGCGATGGGCCCCGCAGCAGCGGACGTCCTAATAACCATCGGATAGTTGATGTATCTCGACATTTCCCACCCCCCTCGGTTCCGATGAACTGGCACCTCGTCGGGAATGTCGACGAGTGGCGGGATTTGGAGGAGAACCTGAAGCGTTCGTGCGGCGGACGCAGCCCCCAGATCGTGTCTTTATCACGGATGATTGAATACCGGGGAGTTGACGATGGATACGTCAACTGATGACGCCACGGAAAAACAGCAGAACAACGTGTTTAGCCCCGTGGAACCCGAACACTTGTTCCGACTCTGCGAGCGTGACCGCATCCGTGTCCGGACGGAGTACTTCACTCTCGACGGTTACGCGACCGAGGAGGGCGATTTGGAGAAGTCTAAGGAGGGTGAGACCTACTCCAAAGTCCGTGTCCGAATTGCGACGAGGGATGGTGATGAGCGGTACGCTACGCTGTTCTGTTACATCGATCCTGAACTTGAGGACTACACCGACCCGTCCGAGGAGGGGATAGTGGTGGACGTTCTTGGAGCCGAGTTGACGGTCGCGCGGAAACGTCGTTTCTCGAGGTGGTCAACGGCGGCGAGTCGGCGGTAGACTGTCAGTAGATCCACGTTCGAGTTCGGTACCCAAGATATAGCACTTCTTCGCCGAGGTCTGGTTCTCGGACGAGTGCTTCTGCTAGGGAGTTGTTGACGTTCGCAAAGAAAGACACCGCCAGAGTTGGTGGGATTAACCCACCCGTTTAAACAGAATTTTAATCTGATCCAAACATCTGGCGCATCATCGGATGCATCTCCATCAACTGCTCTTCTGCAATCTCCTCGTAGAGCTTGTAGGTGATGGAGACAGTTAGCAGGAGGCCGGTACCGGACACCTGCCCGATGGTACCGAGCATGTTGGCGCCGACGGCGAGGAGACCGACGAGCGCACCGCCGATGACGGTCACTTGCGGGATGTACCGCTCCATGACCTTCTCGATGACCTGCGGGTTCCGCCGGAACCCGGGAATCTGCATCCCGGAGTTCTGAATCTGCTGGGCAGTCGCCTCCGGCCCCATGCCGGTGGTTTCGACCCAGAAGATGGCGAAGATGGCGCCGCCGACGACCATGATGGTGAGGTCGAGCCCCACCCGAATCATGATTTGCCACGGCTCCGCGGAGGTGCCCGCGAGCCACCACATCCAGTCGTTTCGCGTCTGGATGGGCGCCAGATAGTAGAACAGCCCGGAGATGGGCTGGCCGTTGCTGTACGCGCCGAGCCATCCCGGCATCTGATTCCACGTGCTGTTGAGGATGCGCCCCGCGAACTGGATGTTCGCCTGCAGGGCGCGCACGAGAATCATGGGCAGGACGCTGGCGTAGATGAGTTTCACCGGGAAGCGACCGCGGGCGCCCTTGACGCGGGCGTGTGAGAGGGGAATCTCGATGCGGACGCTCTCGGCGTAGACGACGATGGAGAAGATGAGCACCGTCGTCACGAGCGCGAGCAACTGCCCCTGACCGAGCAAGAGCGCCTGCAGCCCTTCAGCGGTGAGCGGCGAGGCGATGTCCTGTGCGCCGGTCAGGATGGCGAACCACGTCGGGAAAAAGCCCGCCGTGCCGCCGAGTCCTTCCCACGCGAACAGGCCACCGACGAGTTGCTGGCTCACGCCGGCGATGATGAACAGCCCAACACCGGACCCGACGCCCCACTTGCTGACGATCTCGTCCATGAACAGGATGAGGATTCCGCCGACAGCAATCTGGAGGAAGAGCAGGCTCTGCACACCGGTGAGACCGATGCCGAGCGCCTGCCCGACCGCCGGGTCGGCCGGAAGGAAGTTCCCTGCAAACACCATCGGTAGCCCCGTCAGGCAAATCATCGCGACCACCAGCAGCTTCTGGAGGCCCTGATACAGCACCTGATCTCGGGGGTCGTCGGTGTCCAAGCCGAGCAGGTCAGCCCCACCCAGCAGCTGCAGGACGATGCTCGCCGTGACGATTGGCCCAATCCCCAGCTGGAGAATCGAGCCACTCGACCCGGCGAGAATCGACCGGAAGCGACCGAACAGGTCGCTCTGTGTCCCAGCGTCCAGCCCGAACAGCTGGACGTTCGTCAGGAAGAAATACAACACGAGGACGCCTGCGGTCCAGCCAAGCTTTCGCCGGAAGGGGACGTGCCCCTCCGGCCGCCTGACTGTCGGCATCCGCGTCAGCACCGGTTCGGCGGTCTCCTTCCATCCCATGGGTTTACTCCTCGTCGGTCTCTTCGGTGTCGTCCGCCTCGTCGGCTTCGGCCTCCTCGGCTCGCTCCGAGAGGTCCGCGCTGCCGCCGGCGGATTCGATCTTTTCGACGGCGCTCCCGGTGAACGCGTCGGCAACGACCGAGAGGTCGTTGCGGACCTGCCCGTCACCGAGCACCTTCACGACGTCCGCCTCGTAGCCGTCGTCGGCCACGTCGCGGGCGTCGATGTGGTAGCCGTCGTCAGTCTCCTCGGCGAGTCCCTCCGCCACGTACAGGGCGGCGTTCTCGTCGAGTTCTTGGACCGTCACTTCGCGCACGTCGTCCTGAACGGAGTCGGGGCGCGTGAAGCCGTGTTTGCCGAGCGGTTCGTAGTTGTGGAACTCGTGTTTGTCGCGGCCGGCGCGACCACGACCCCCACGGTGTCCGGCGCCGCGCCGGTTCTTGTGCGTGCCGCCGCCGTGCGTTCGCGAACCACGCTGGCGATTTTTCTTGCTCGTCATCGCATGGCCTCCAGCAGTTCGTCTATCTGCTCGGTCGAGTGCTTGCCCAGCTGCCCGCTCTCGATGGTCGGGTGCTTGATGCCGTCGTGACCGCCACGCGGCGGGTGCAGTCGAATCGAGGGCGCAAGCCCCACGTCGCTGAGCGTCGTCTCCTCGTCGACCAGCGCTTCGGCCAGCGCGTCGACGTCGGCGTAGTCGGTGTTGTCAGCGACCCACTCGTCGTCGATGTCGGCCGACCCCGTCTCGGGCTCGGCGCGACTCCGGATGAGCGTCGCGACGACGTCTGCCGACGGCTCGCCGTGGGCAACGTAGTCGTTGACCTTCGTAATCATGCCGCGGTAGGTGTCCGTCTCGGGCACCAGCGTACACTGGTTGACGGCGTGCAGGTTGAGCATGTTGAGCGTGTCCTGCACGTCGCCCGAGATGTTCACCTCACCGCGAATCTGAACGAGTGCTTCCATTACTCGTTCACCTCCGCTTCGTTCTCGCGTCGCTTGCGACGCGCCCGCTGGGGCGTCCGCGACTGCGAGGCGTTCTGTAGCGCGTTGTACGTCGCTTTCGCGAGGTTGACCGTCGTTCGAGTGTTCCCCGTCGACTTCGTCCAGGCGTCCTGCACGCCGGCGAGTTCGAGGATGTTTCGAACGGTCGGGGCCGCGGCCAGACCCAGCCCCTGCGGGGCGGGGATGACCTCGACGGTCACCGAGCCGGCCTTGCCCGTCGCCTTCCGCGTCAGGGAGTTGACGCCGCCGGCGCGGTCCTCCCAAGACCCGGAGCCACGGTCGACCTCGATGATGTTCAGCTTGGCCACGTCGATGGCCTTCTGGATAGCCGAACCAACCTGGTCGTCGCGGCCCTCGGCGTAGCCGAGGTAGCCGTCGCGGTTCCCCACCGCGACGACACACCGGAACTTCACCCGGCGACCGGAGTCGGTCATCCGCTGGACCATGTTGATGTCGAGCACCTCGTCGTCCAGCCCCGGAAGGAGCTGGTCGACGAGCTCTGCCTCTTTCAGCGGCAGCCCGGATTCGAGCGCCGCCTTCATCGACGTGATGTCGCCGTCCTGTACCTTGCGGCCGAGCCGCGTGCGCGGTTCCCAGCCGTCGCCGTAATCGTTACTGCTCATTGTCCTCCATCAGTCGTTCGCGCACTTCGTCGAAGTGCTCGGGGAGGTCCGTCGCGTCGAAGTCGCCGCTGTACAGCGGTTCGTCCAGCTGTGCAGCGTAGTCGGCGATGTGCTCGCCGCGGTTACGCGACCAGTCCGCGAGGACGCTCTCGCTGTGCGGGATTTCGAGTCCCGCGTCGATTGCGCCTTCCTGTACTGCGAACACCTTGTTGCCCGGTGTCGCGGTGTTGAGACCGATGTCGAGGACGGCCTCCGTGAGGCCAGCCTCGATAGCCCGCATCCCCGCGAGATACCCCGTGAGATACGCGCTGGGAAGGTTGCCCGTGGGGGCGTCCCAGCCGTACTCTGCGAGGTCCTCGGAGGAGGCGGCCACGTGCGTCTCGTCACCGTCGGGACCGGGTGTGATCAGCTGCGCCCTGACGTGTCGGTTGCTCACGCGAGCAACCAGACGCGGCTTACCGGATTTCAGCAGGCGCAACCTCTGGTGGTAGTCGGTTCGGTCCTCGCGGCGACGCCGCATCGGGACCTTGTATCGTGGGCCTGTAGCCATTAGTCGCTCACCTCAACGTCGTAGTTGTTCTCGATGTACGCTTCGAGTCGCGCCACGCTGTCGAACTCCCCACCGCCAGCCTTGTTGTAAAGCTCGCGGTACTGGGTGCGGTCGAGCGGGCCGTCGTCGCGCAGCTCGCGCAGACGTCGGCGCTGGGCGCGGATGCGACTCGTCCAATCCTCCTTGCTGTCCTTCCGGGCGCCGGCGGTCCCACGGCGGGAGCCGGCACCGGTCTGGTGACCGTACGCTCGCTTGTCGGCCCGTTCGCGGGCGCGACCACGCGAGTTACCCGAGACGTCTTTCTGCTGAATCGTGCCCTGGTCGATCAGGTCACGGATGTCCTCCCGGGTGATTGCGTCCGAGATTTCATCCTGCGCCTCCGGGTCGAACCACACGCGGTCCTTGCCCACGTCGAGGACGTCGGCAGCGAGCCGCTTCTGTGCGCTCAAGTCAGTCATTCGGCATCCTCCTCGACTTCGACTTCGATGTACGTCGGGTTGAGGACGCGGATTTCGCGGTCCTCACAGACGTCTTCGATACGTTCGCGCTTGCGCCCGCCCACGCCGCTCGCGATGCGGACGGCCTCGGTGTCGGGGTCGACCCCCTCGAGGTCGTCCGTGTTGTGGACGCGCACCTCTTCGAAGCCGCTCGGGTGCAGGCCGCGAGCCGCCGTCGGCGAGCGGTAGCCCGCCTCGACGACTGCGCCCTTGCCCTTGATACCGCGGCGCTGCTTCGAGAGCGTCCCCCGCGGCTTGCGCCACGACGGGTCGACGCGCTTTTTCTTGTGGTGGTCCTGCCGGTTGAACTTCGGCTTGCCCTCACGGCGCTTCTGGACCAGTGCACGCGCGGCTTCGTCGTCGAGGTCCGGGGTCTTGTCGGCGTGGCCGCGGGGACGGAGCTCCGTCTCCACTTCCTCGCTCTCTTCGACTTCCTCGGTCTCCTCTTCGACTTCGGCCTCGGTCTCTTCGCTGACTTCGAGGCCACCGACGTCGGCCTTGATTCGCGCGGCGAGCGCGTTGCCGACGCCGTCGATGTCGGCCAGTTCCGACTGGCTCGCGGCCTTGAGGTCCTCGATGGACTCGTAGCCGGCCGCTCGGATTGCTTCCGCTTTCGACGGGCCGACGCCACCGATGTCTTCGATGTCTTGAATTTCGTCGTCGCTCATCTACGCCCCACCTACCTGCGGTTTCTGCGTGATGTAGACGCCGTCCTGGAAGACGCGGTTGTCTTTGTCGTTGACCCGCGTCAACTGCTCGATGTCGGCGGCGGTCTGTCCGACGGCCTCCTTGTCGGAGCCGGAGAGGGTAATCTCCTCGCCGTCGACCTGTACCTCAGTGTCGCCGCGAATCTGCACCGTTCGCGGCGCGCGTTCGCCGAGGAAGTTCTCGATGACGACTTCGTCGCCCTCGACGGTGACCTGCATCGGGAAGTGGGCGTAGAAGATTTCCATCTGGTACTCCCACCCCTCGGTCACGCCGTGGAACATGTTTCTGACGTGGCTCTCGAAGGTGCCGAGCGTTGCGCGCGTGTTGGCGTCGTCGGCCTCGCTCTCGATAACCACGTGCTCGTCGTCGACGCTCACCGACACGTCGGGGTACCAGAGGCGTCGCGTGACGCTTCCGTTCGGTCCCTCGACGGTCAGATCCAGGTGGTCCACCTCGGCGGACACGTCGTCCGGAATCTGGAGTTCTGTTCGATTCATTGTTAGTAGACGTACGCGATCACTTGGCCACCGATGCCCTGTTCGCGGGCCTCGTAGTGGCTCATGACGCCGTGGCTGGTCGTGACGACGAGTGCCCCGTAGTCACGGGCGGGGAGATACCGTTTCTCCCACTTTTCGAACTCGTCGGCACCCGCAGAGTAGCGGGGCTTGACGACTCCACAGCGGTTGATCGCACCTTTCAGTTCGACGTCGAAGTGTCCGGACTTACCGTCATCGACGAACTCGAAGCCGTCGATGTACCCGCGGTCGTAGAAGACCTCGAGTACCGATCCGATGACGTTCGACGCGGGCTGTACCGTGTAGGACAGATGTCCTACGCTTTCGGCGTTGTCGAGTCCCGAAAGCGCGTTCGAGAGGGGATCGTTCCCTGCCATTGTTATCGATACTTCTTGAAGCCCATGTCGCGCGCGACCTCTCGGAAGCACTGCCGACACAGGAAGATGTCGTACTTGCCGACGAGTCCCTGTTCGCGGTCACATCGACGACACTGGTGTCGGTCGTCGGTCCGCGGCGAGGCGTGCTCACCGGTCACGTCGCGCTCATCCTGGGTTGATTCACTTTCGCTCATTGCGTTACCTCCACGTCGAACGCGGATTCGACGAAGGCGACTGCGTCGTCTGCGTCGAGTCGGTGGGACGACGGAATCTTACGCGACACCTTGTCACGCTTCGTGACGCGGTAGCCCGGTCGAACCAGGTTGACGGTCACGTCGAGTCCGTAGATACCGATGTTCGGGTCGTACTCCTGGCTCGGGAACTCCGTGTGTTCCTCGACGCCGAAGCTGAAGTTACCCGTGTCGTCGAACTGCTGGGGCGAGATGTCGGCCACCGCGAGCGCCGTTTCGAGGAACTCGACTGCGTCCTCGCCACGGAGCGTCACCTTGGCACCGATGGGATCGCCCTCGCGGATGTTGAACTCCTGAACCGTCCGCTGGGCCTGCGTCCGCACGCTCTGCTGGCCCGTGACGTCTTCCAGGATGTCCTCGGCGTCCGCGAGTTCGCGACCACCTTCGCCGACGCCCATGTGGACGACGACTTTCTCGATACGCGGTTCGCGCATCTCGTGGAACGACTCAGTCTCGCTCATTCGTCATCACCCTCGGTGAAGTTCTCGTCGATAACGACGACGTAGTTCTCGATGGTTTCGAAGCCATCACCGTCGTCTTGGGAGACGGTGACGACGTTGTCGCCGCTCCCCGGCGTGACGGTTATCGTGTCGATTTCGCCGATTTCGCCGGCGTGGCTGCCAGCGACGGCGGTCACGAGTGCGCCCTCTTCGTAGACGAAGTGGGCCACGATGTCCTTGCTCTCGTTGTCGATGACGAGCGAGTCACCGGTGGCGTAGTCCGTGCCCTCGTCGACGCGAATGTTCGCGCCGTCGTGGAGCGTCAACTGGACGTCGCCGCCGGAAACCTGCGTCTTGCGAGCGATTTTGCCGAGGCGGCTGTCTGCCGCGTCGGCGTCGATGGGGGTCAGCGAGAGCCGACCGCCCTCGTCCGGGAACACGCGGTAGTGCTCGTCGCGCTCGACAAAGGAGAGGATGTCGAACATCCCGATGGGGCGCTCGACGTCAGACGGGGCGTCCCCGTTGACGAGCACGCCGTTCTCGTTGAGCGCGTAGTTGGCTTCCTTCCGCGAGTCGACGTAGCCGAGCACGTCCCGCAGGACGATGAGCAGGGGAACCCCTGCCTCGCCGTGCGGACCGGCACCGGCCTTGACCGTCCACGTCGCGGTCTTCCGTTCGACCGGCCAGGACTTCGGTACTGAGAGTCGCTTCTGATGTCGCGTCATTCGCTACCTCCTTCGAGGCGCGCCTGCCGGCGCTCGTCCTCCAGGTCGAGTTCGGTCACGCGAAGGTTGCTCGCGTCGAGTGGCCGGGGCACCTCTTCGCCGTCGGCCTTCTCGACGGTCACGTCCTCGACGTGGACGACTTCGTCCGCGAGGTCCACCGCGACCACGTCGGCTTCCTCGCCGGCGTGGTCGCCGCGGAGCACCTCGACGGTGTCGCCCGCGTTGACGCGGACCGAGCGCTGGTCGTACTCCTCGCGGAGGTCGTCGGCCAGCGTGGCTCGAACCTGGTCGTGTCGCTCGTGCAGGGGCGCGTTCCGCTTCTGTGTGCGCTGTTTGTGTGGCTGTCGAGTCATACGATCATCGTCGCCGTGGATGCGATGCTCCCGAAGCGTTCAGCGACTTCGCGCGCGACAGGACCCTTGATTTCGGTCCCGCGAGGCTCTTCCATGTCGTCGATGACGACGGCGGCGTTGTCCTCGAACTTGACGCGCGTTCCGCTGGGACGGCGAATGGGCTTGCGCTGGCGGACGACGACCGCCTCCAGCACCTGCCGGCGCATTTCCGGCGTGCCCTTGGTGACCGAGACGGTCACCTTGTCGCCAATCCCCGCTTTGGGGTGTCGGTTCTTCGTTCCGGAGTATCCCGCGACACTGATAACTTTCAGTTCGCGAGCCCCGGTGTTGTCTGCGCAGTTGATGAGCGACCCCTTAGCGAGGCCACGGGTGACGTCGGCTTTCAGCGCCTCCATCACTCGTCACCTCCCAGTCGCTCGACGACCACGTGTGATTTGGTCTTCGAGAGGGGTCGCGTCTCCGCGATACGGACCGTGTCGCCTTCCTCGAGACCCAGGCACGGGGGTGCGTGGGCCGGAATGCGACTCCGGCGTTTCATGTATCGGTCGTACTTCGGAACGCGAACGTCGTATTCGCGCTCGACGACGACCGTCTTTTCCATTGCTGTGGAGGCGACCGTACCCTCCAGCGTCTGACCGCGCACGGACAGTGCGCCGTGGAACGGGCAGTGCTGGTCGGTACAGGCGTCCTCCGGTTCGGTTACGTTCAGTCCTATCGCCATGTGGATACACCTGCCTTCTCGGTTCGCAAGGCGGGTCGTGAGAGCAGTCGTGTGCCATCCACCGTAACGTAGGCCACGCCCTCGCAACCGCCAGACTGACCGGCCCGGAGGCCGGCAGTTTCCGACGGAAGTTCGAACGCGGTCCCCGACGCCTTCTCGGCGCCGGCGGCTTCATCTGTGCACGGAATCGTAAATTCGAAGGTCGTCCCCGATTTGGGGAGGCGTCGCACCCGAGACCCGTCCGACAGGCAGAGCGTCCGCATCGTCTCGCTGACGACGCGGCCGCTAATCCCGACTGCGTCGGGGTTTGCCGACTCGGCGACCCGCGCGTGCAGGCCGACGAGTTCGTGTCGGAGCAGGGTTTCGGGTGTGAGTGCCATCAGATATCGCCTTCTTCGCGCTGAATCGTCTTGATTCGCGCGATTGTCTTTTTCAGTTCGCCGACTCGGGACGGGTTGTCGGGCATCCCACCAGCGGCCTGCACGGCCTTGGCGTTCAGCAGTTCCGTCTCGAGCTCTTCGAGTTCCGCCTCGCGTTCGGCGGGCGTCATGTCACGAATCTCTGCGGAGTGTAGAATCGCCATCTACGTGTCCTCCTCGTCGACGTCGACGTTCGGTTTGTCTTCGGCGGTCTCTTCCATCTCCTCGACGAGGTCCGCGGCCTCCTCAGCCAAGTCCTCGTCGAGTTCTTCCTCGTCCTCGATGCCCTCCTCGGGCGTCGCGGTGTCGACCGGTTCCTCGGGGGAGACGTCGGTCGGCGTCTCGCCGACTGCCGTGTCCTCCGTCTGGGACTGGGTCTCTTCCACGACTTCCTCGACGATTTCCTCGTCGATTTCCTCGTCGATGACGTCCTCGGGACCCTCGGTGGGCACCTCGACGTCCTCGCCTTCGCCGACGTCCGGAATCTCCTCCGGTTCCTCCTCGAGGAGGTCCTCGACGCCGTCGCCCGTCTCCGCGGCCTGCTCGACCGGTTCGACGTCGGCGTCCTCGGCGATTTCGAAGTCGTCGGGGAGTTCGGCGCCCGGCGGGATGATTTTCACCGTCACGCCGATGGTGCCGAGCTTCATCACGGCGACGCCCTGCCCCTCGTCCACGATGGATTCGGCGGGTTCGCCGTTGTGCTTGATGTAGCCGCGGTTGAACTTCTCGACGCGCGAGCGAGCGCCCGTAACCTTCCCGGAGAGGACGATTTCGGCGCCGAGGGCGCCGGCTTCCATAATCCGGTCGATGGTCGTGTGGCCCGCTTTGCGGAAGTACCAGCCACGCTCGAGGGCGTTGGCCAGTCGGTCCGCGACGATGCGGGCGTTGAGGTCCGGCTCGTCGACCTCCTGAACGTCTATCTGGGGGTCGTCGAGGTTGAACCGCTCTTCGAGTTCCGTGGTCACCTTGCGGATGTTCTTCCCACCCTTGCCGATGACCATGCCGGGCTTCTCGGCCTTGAGGACAATCTGGGTCCCCATCGGGGTCTTGGCGACGTCCATGCCGCCGTAGCCCGCGCGGCCGAGTTCGTCCGCGAAGAACTCGTCAATCTGCGAGCGCTGAAGTCCGTTCTCGATGAACTGGTGTTCGTCAGCCATTAGTTGTCATCCTCCTCGATGATGAGTTCGACGTCACAGAGCGTGGTGTTCCACGGGTCTGCACGACCGAACGCACGGGGCTTGCGGCCCTGTCGCTCGCCGACCTTGTGGGCGGCGACGTGCGAGATGGTCATGGATTCGCCGTCGAACCCCTGCTCGTCGGCGTTGTTTCGAGCGTTCTCCAGCAGCTTCAGGAAGTCCTCGCTGGCCTTCTCGGGGTAGCGACCGGCGTCCCAGCCGTCGATGTCGCTCCGGTGACCGACACCGGAGTTGTGCTGTTTGAACGGAACCGACTGCTTCTCGTCGACGACGTCCTGAAGGTAGTCCTCGGCGTCACCGACGACCATACCCTTGATTTCGCGGGCGATGGCCTTGCTGTGCTTGATGCTGATGGGCCGCTCTCGGAGCATCGCCTTGGCGGTCGTCTCCGGGTCGGCCTCGACGCTGTAGTTGATTCCCATGTGTTACTTGAGTGGCACGAACTTCGAGGACCGGGTCGCGCCGATGCCGGCCTGCCCGTGCTCGACCGAGGTCCGCGTAAGCTGGAACTCGCCGAGGTAGTGGCCTATCATCTCGGGTTCGACCTCGACGCGCTGGAACGCCTGGCCGTTGTAGACCGAGAAGGTCAGGCCCACGAACTCGGGCACGATTGGCATGTCTCGGAGATGCGTTCGGAGCGGGTCGTTGGCCGTCTCCTCTTCGCCGGCCTCTCGTGCGGCTTCGAGCAGTTTCTCCTGCTCGGCCGTGAGTCCTCGAGTGATGGTTCGCCGCTGTCGAGCGGGGAGCAGTTCCGCAACCTCGTCGAGCGACATGGACTGCAACTCGTCGAGCGTGTGGCCGCGGTAGGTGAACTCACCTTCACGGCCGGTTCGGTATTCGGAACTCATTATTTGTTGCCTCCGCGTCCGGTTCGTTTCGAGGCGATGTCACCGACCTTCCGTCCCGGCGGGGCGTCCCGCGAGACGGACTTGGGCTGGCCCGGATGCTGTCGACCGCCGCCACCGAACGGGTGGTCGACGGCGTTCATCGCGACACCACGAACGCGCGGCCACTTCGTGCCACGCGATTTCATCTTGTGGTGCTTGTTGCCGGCCTTGACGAAGGGCTTCTCCGTCCGACCGCCGCCCGCGACCACGCCGACCGTGGCGCGACACTGCGGGTTGAGGCGCTTGACCTGCCCGCTCGGCAGCTTCACGACCGCCACGCGCTTGTCGTGGGTCATGAGCTGTGCGCTCGTCCCAGACGCGCGGGCGAACTTGCCGCCGTCACCGGGGCTGCTCTCGACGTTACAGACCGGGACCCCTTCCGGAATCTCGGCCAGCGGGAGCGTGTTCCCCGGCTTGATTTCTGCGGAAACGCCGACCTGAATCGTCTCACCGACCGTCACGCCCTCGGGGGCGAGAATGAGTCGCTGGTCCCCGTCTTCGAACTCGACCGACGCAATCGGCGCCGAGCGAGCGGGGTCGTGTTCGATGTCGACGATTTCGCCGCTAATCGTATCGCGCTCTTCGTCCTTCTTGTGTTCGAGTTCGGCCTTGTAACGGTGGCTGGGGGCACGGAACGTCGGCCCACCGCGACCACGTCGCTGGCCTTGAATTCGTCGTCCCATCTTAGAACACCCCGATTCGCGAGGCGATTTCCTGTGCGTCGTCGTCGTCCGAGAGCCGCACGACCGCCTTCTTCTCGCCCTGAGCGGTAATCTGCGTGTTCACCTTCGTGATGGTCACGTCGTAGCGCGACTCGATAGCCTCGGTGATGTCGTCTTTGGTGGCGTCGATGTCGACGATGAACTGGAGCTTGTTGCCGAAGTCCATCTGGTCCATCGCCTTCTCGGTCACGAGCGGGTGCTCGATGACTGAGCTCATCGGTCGCTCACCTCCGCGAGGGCGCTCTCGGTCCACAGCGTCAGTCGACCGGCGTGCGTGCCGGGCGCGAGGTCCTCCGCGTTGACCTCTTTGGCCGTCGTCACGTCCGCGCCGGCGAGGTTGCGCGCCGCCTTCGACGGCTCCTCGCTCGTCACGAACAGAATCGACTTCGGCTCGCGGTACTTTCGGCCGCGGGTCTTCCCCTGACCGGCCTTGATGCTTCGGCCCTCGTCGGCGCGCTCGATGTCCGCGTGGACGTCGAGGGCTTCGAGCAGGTCGACGACCTCGCGGGTCTTGACCAGGTCCTCGAAGTCGTCGCTGACGACGAGCGGCAGTTCGAGGTCCGAATCGAACTCGTGCCCGCGCTCGGCCACGAGTTCGGCGTCCGCCGTCGCGGCGACCGCAGAGCGGACCGCGAGTTTGCGCTCCTTGTCGTTGATTCCCTTGCCCTGGTCCTTCTCGGCTTTCGGCGGGTGCGCTTTGCGCCCGCCGACCGTCTGGGGCACGCGGCGACCCTGCCCGTTCGAACGGGGCACGTGGGCCATACCGCGGCCGCTACCGAAGGACTCTGCCGGGGTTCGCAGCCCGGCGTAGGGGTCGGCACCGTACGCCTGTTTTCGGTTCGCCTGTGCGGCCAGGACGGCACGCTTGATGAGGTCCGGCCGGTAGGCCGTCTCGAAGACCTCGGGGAGGTCCACCGTGCCCGCATCCTCGCCGCTCAGATCGCGTACTGTTGCTTGCATTGGTTATCCCTGGTTGGATGCGGTTGAAACGTACCGCACCTCGGGGTCGAGGCGCGGTTGGTCGGTCGGTCGGATGGCGGGTCGGAAGCGCAGGAGGCGCTGGTCCGGGCCCGGCAGCGAGCCCTTGACGAGCGCGTACGGCCCGTCGACCTCGCCGTAGTTGACGAAGCCGCCGTCGACGGTGGCTTCGTCGTCGTCGCCCATGTCGATGAGGCGCTTGTTGAGCTCCGTCCGCTGGTGGTAGCCCATCTGGCCCTGCTGGGGGACGGTCGAGCGCACACGGGACGGGTTCCACGGCCCGAGGTTCCCGATGCGTCGCCGCCAGCCCTGACGGGCGTGTTTGCCCTTCCGCTTCTGGACGCCCCAGCGCTTGACGGGGCCCTGAGTACCTTTCCCTTTCGTGATACCGCTTGCGTCCATGTACTCGCCCGCGCGGAACACGTCAGACATGGCGTGTTCCCCGCCCTCCTCGAGGAGGTCGAGGGCGAAGTCGATGCGCTCGTCGACCGAGCCACCGCCGACGCGCGTCTCCATCACGTCGGGCTTTTTCTTCGGGACGTTGGCGAGTTCGCTCGGCACCGTGTGCGTAATCATCCGCAGGTCGTCGACCGAACCGTCGGCGACGGCCTCGCGGAGCGCCTCACTGTCGTCCTCGAAGCTATCTTCCGCCGGCAGGTCGAGCGTGCGGTCGAGTTCCGGATGGAACTCGTCGGTCCACACTTCGGTTGTCGGCTTCAGTCCGTACGACGTCTGTTCGTAGGCTCGGAGAGCAACGGCGCGCATCGGTGGCGTCTCGACGACGGTCACCGGCACCGACTCCTCCATCCCTTCGCGGGGGGAGTTGGATTCGTCGTTGACCATGACGACGTGGGTCATGCCGGCCTTGTAGCCAGCGAAGCCCTGCAGCGCGGGTGCGCCGTCGTCGTCGGGCCACGAGCGAATGCGCGGGACTTCGTCAGTCGCGCGCTTGCGCGGGCCGAAGCCCATCGAGCCTTTTCGTGGTCTGCTTGGTTGTGGCATGGATTTACTCCGTGAGTGTCAGGGGCGCGAGCGACGCGAACATCGCTTCTTCGGTTCGCACCGTCTTGCTTCCCTGTCGCGGAATCGTATTCAGCCAGAGGTCGAACCCCGGATCGGGTTCGACGGTCTCGCCGCCGGCGTCGGCGACGTCCTCGACGTCCAGGTCGAGGATGGCTGGAAGCCCTCGCCCGGGCGCTCCGAACGCGACGGTCAGATCGCCGTCGTCGATTCGCCCGACGAGATTCGTCAGGCGACCGGTCGACAGCGGCGCCCCGTGACGGGACGCGGCGATCCGAACCCCGGCGTCGGGGCGGGCCAGCACTTCCGGCAGGTCCGCGCGTTGGACCTCGAACCCCGGCAAGGGGTCGTCGACAATCCGTGCGCGGACGGGTTCTCTCGAAGAGATCCTGATGGCGACGCGCTCTCCTTCCGACACCTCCATCCCATCCGGGAGGAGGAGGGAGACTGGGTGTTGCAGTCCGCAATTGACCCGGACGCGGCCGTCAGGTCCGACCTCGGTCACGATTCCCTCTTGTAACGACTCCGGACTTTCACATCCGGAGCCGGTCCGTGACGAGACGCGGAGGGGCGGCAACACGCCGACGTACTCCAGTTCGTCCCGCGTCCCCCACACCTCCTTGCGAAGATAGGGTGGGGTCGCGGCGTACCGAAGGACGGTTTCGACGAACCCGCCTCCCCAGCGCCGTTCGCCTTCCCCATCGGGGAAGACGACCAGGCGGTCCGCCCGGAACACCGTCGCCGCGCGGGCGACGTAACCGAGTTTGCGAGTTGCCTCGCGTTTGTCCTCGGCTTCCCGGACGAGGGAAGACGGCACGAGTACGGTGAACGTCATGCCGAGCCTTTCCGCGTCACGTCACTAGACTGTAACGGTGCTACCGCATCCTCCGGTAAAAGGGTAGCGAAACTCACGAGGGGCTGTGAGCGCCTCACACGCCTCAAAACGCCGATTCGTGGGGTTCGGTCACACGGTAGTTGCCCCCACGCCATCGGTCAGTTCCCGACGATTTCGGAACCCTTAATTATCCATCCCGGCTTGGTGTGAATGCGAAGGGCGCTGGTAGTGTAGTGGTATCACGTGACCTTGCCATGGTCACAACCTGGGTTCAAATCCCAGCCAGCGCATTTTTCCCGAACATTACGAACGAGGAGCGAAGCGACGAGTGAGCCGTGAGGGAAAAATCGTTCCTGCGGATTTGAAGTAGAGAAACGCGAGCGGAGCGAGCGTTTCGCGTGGTTCAAATCCCAGCCAGCTACGAGCCGCCGCTTCCGCTACTGCCGCCGCTCCCCGAGCCCGCGTTCGTCGCGAAGACGGCGACGACTTCCCTCGAACGAACCCTTTTGCCCGTGACCCCACACCGGCAACTATGGACCGACGTGCGTTGCTGGCCGCCACGGGAACCGCTCTCGCCGGCCTCGCGGGGTGTGGCGCCGATGGGTCGTCCGAGACGCCGACGGCGACAACCGAACCGACCCGGACACCCACCGCCACGGCGACGGCGCAGCCGACGCTTTCGCCCCCCGACCAGAACTATCGCCCGCAGTTGCTCGACGTGGCGCTCGTCTCGACGTGGTCGGAAGCGGGCGATTTGGAGGCGAACCGGACCGAGCAGGTTCGGCGCGGACAGCCGGCGGTCATCGCCTTCCGCTATCGCATCCGAATTCCGGAGGGGACGGTCAACCTGAAGGAGGGTATCGACATCATCCACGACGGCGAGTTGGTGGTGCGAGAAAACACCGAAGTCGACCGCTACGTCGACAGCGCGGGGCTACACACGTGGGAAACCGCCATGACCCTCGAAACGGGTGACTGGCCGACCGGTGAGGTGACGGCCTCCGTCGCCATCGGCGAACTCCAGTTACACCGCACCTCCAACACGGTGGCGACGAGGTTCGAAGTTACGGCCGAGTGAGGCGGGCCAGTGGCCTTTTGCTCGCTGGGCGCTAGAGATGCGTATGCACAGACGGTTGGTGCGCCGTGACGAATGAGCCGTCGGGTGGCGTCTGCGAGCCAGCGCCTCTCGACTCGATTTTCGACCGCGTGACCGACGGCGTGTTCGCCCTCGACACCGAGTGGACGTTTACGTATCTGAACGACCGGGCTCGCGACGTCGTTCGTGACGCGAGCGACGGCGCCGGCAACGAACTCGTCGGGCAGCATATCTGGGAGTGTCTCCCCGACGCGCGCGGCACGCCGTTCGAAACCGAATCGCGAGCGGCGATGGAGCGACAGGAGCCGACGACGTTCGAGATGCACTCCGACTCGCTCGACCAATGGTTCGAGATTCGACTCTACCCCTCGGAGACGGGGCTGACGGTGTGGTTCTGCGACATCACCGAGCGCCGACAGAAGCGTGCCCGCCTCGAAGCACGGGAGGCGGTCCTCCGAGAGATGTACGACGTAATCTCGGACCAAGACGCCTCGTTCGAGGAGCGGGTGGACGACCTGCTTCGCATCGGCCAAGAGGTCCTCGGGACGGAGTACGGAACCCTCTCACGCGTGCGCGATGACGAATACGTCTTCGAAGTCGTCCGCTCGCCGGGCACCCTCGAAGCGGGCGACGTCGTCGACCTCTCGGCGACCAACTGCGAACGGGTCGTCCTCACGGAGGAGACGCTCACCCTCGCCAACCTCGCCACGGAAGCGCCCGAACTCACCGACCGGGCAGGCTTTACCGAGTGGGGGATTCGCTGTTATCTCGGCACCCCCGTGACCGTCGAGGACGAGGTGTACGGGACGTTCTGCTTCTACGACACCGAGCCTCGCGAGGACCCCTTCTCGGACTGGGAAGTGACGCTCGTCGACCTGATGGGCCGGTGGGTGAGCACCGCGCTCGAACGCGAACTGGTCGAGGAGCGCCTCCGTCGGCAGAACGACCGGCTCGAAGAGTTCGCCACGCTGGTCTCACACGACCTGCGCAACCCGCTCAACGTCGCCGACGGATGGCTCGACATAGCCCGCGAGGAGGGCGACAGCGAGGCGCTCGAAAAGATAGCCGATTCCCACGAGCGCCTGCGGGCTATCATCGACGACGTGCTAACACTCGCGCGGGCGGGACGCACCATCGACGACCCCAGCCCGCTCGACGTGGCGCAGGTGGCGACCGACGCGTGGACGCAGGTCCAGACCGGCGACACGACACTGGCCGTCGATGTCGACCCGGCGTTCGACGCACACGGCGACCCGCAGCGCCTCCAACAACTGTTCGAGAACCTGTTTCGAAACTGCGTGGAACACGGCGCGAGCGAGGACGGCACCCTCGCGGTCCGCGTCGGCACCGTCTCCGGCGGCTTCTACGTCGAGGACGACGGCGTGGGGATTCCCACCGCCGACCGCGAACACGTCCTCGACTTCGGCTACACGACGGCCGAGGACGGCACCGGTCTCGGGCTCGGCGCCGTCGAAGACATCGCGTCCGCACACGGCTGGTCGGTCGCCGTCACCGAGAGCGCGGCCGGTGGCGCTCGCTTCGAATTCACGAACGTGAGCTGAAACGACGCGACCGAAAGAGACGGATTTATCAATAGCCCTCTCTTGCTTTCAGATGCGACGCTCGGTTGGTGTAGTCCGGCCAATCATGTTGGCCTTTCGAGCCGACGACCAGGGTTCGAATCCCTGACCGAGCATGATTCTGAACGAGCGTAGTGAGTGAAGAAACACACAGGGAAGGGATTCGAATCAGGGAGCGGCATCGCCGCGACCGTGGTTCGAATCCCTGACCGAGCATTACAGTTCTCACCTGCGCAGTCGACACTCTCCGAACCGAAGCTAGTTTCTACACACCGCCCGAATCGACTCGAAATGGACGCGAAGGACTGGCTCCAGCGGCGGCAAGTCGTCGTGTACGCCGTCGCCGTCGCGCTGGCGCTCGGTATCGGCGTGGGCCGCCCCGCGTCGGCGCCGGTCCTCGAAGGCTTCATCGGCCCCGTGCTGGCCGTGTTGCTGTACGTGACCTTCCTCGAAATCCCGTTCGTCCGGCTTCGTCGGGCGTTCACGAACGGCCGGTTCGTCGCGGCCACGCTCGGGCTGAACTTCCTCGTCGTTCCCGTCGTCGTGTGGGTTCTCATCCAGTTGCTTCCGCCCGAGCCGGCCGTTCTCGTCGGCGTGTGTCTGGTACTGCTGACGCCGTGTATCGACTACGTCATCACGTTCACCGATATCGCGGGCGGCGACGCCGAGCAGGTACTTGCGACGACACCGGTGTTACTGCTCGTCCAACTCCTCGTGCTCCCGGTGTATCTCTGGCTGTTTCTGGGACGCGAGATAGCGAGCGCCGTCGAAGCCGGGCCGTTCGTCGAGGCGTTTCTGACGCTCATCGCCCTCCCGCTGACGCTCGCGTGGCTCACCGAACTGTGGGCGGGGCGGTCGGCGAGCGGCCGGACGTGGCAGGCGACGATGGGGTGGCTCCCCGTTCCGATGCTGGGCGTGACCCTGTTCGTCGTCATCGCCTCACAGCTCCCCCGCGTCAGGGAATCCATCGACCAGATAGCGGCCGTCGTCCCCGTCTACGTGGCCTTTCTCGTCGTCATGCCGCTGCTCGGGCGGCTGGTGGCCGACCGGGCCGGGATGGACGCCGGCGAGGGACGCGCGCTGGTGTTTACCGGCGTCACGCGGAACTCGTTGGTCGTGCTCCCGCTTGCGCTGGCACTCCCGGCGGGCTACGAGTTGGCCCCCGCCGTCGTCGTGACACAGACGCTCGTGGAACTGAGTGGTATGGTGGTGCTCACCCGAGTCGTGCCGGCGTGGCTGCTCCCGCCCGGGCGAACGAATGACTTTATGCCGTGACCCATCCTTTCTCTGCGTACGTTGTCGGCGTTGATACTGTCGTTACGTTCGCTGCGGCGACTCCACCATGTCGACTCACGCACCATCTGCTTCGGACACCGAAGCCCTGTCGAAAGACACGGTGTTCTCCCTGCTGAGCAATCAGCGGCGGCGCTACGTCATTCACTATCTACACCGAACCCCGGAACCGGCGTCGCTGCGTGACCTCACCGAACAGGTCGCGGCGTGGGAGAACGGGGTGACCGTCGAGGACTTGGAGTACAAACAGCGCAAGCGCGTGTACACGTCACTCCACCAGACGCACCTCCCGAAACTTGTCGAAGCGGGCATCGTCGAGTACGACCGCGACGAGGGCACCGTGGCCCTCACCGACCGAGCCGCCGCCCTCGATACGTATCTCGAACTCGGAGACGGCCCGTCCGTTCCGTGGGGGACGGTCTATCTCACCCTGTCGACGGTGACGGCAGGGTTCGTCGCCGGCGGGTGGCTCGGCGTGGCGCCGCTCTCGTCGCTACCCGAGTTGGTGTTTGCTGGCGGTGTCGTCGCGCTGTTCGCCACGGCGGCGGGCACCCACTACTATCTCGACCGCCAGCGACACCGCGGCGACATCGACACACCGCCGGACGACTAGTCGTCAGGCCAGCCAGTCATCCGGCTTCGTGTCGTAGTCGATGTCGTCGGCCACGATTCGGGCTTCGAGGTCCGGGTCGAGGTCGTGAGTCTCGAAGTTGTCGCCGTCGTACCGGATGCGCGTCCCTACCTCCGTCGGCGTCGGCTCGCGGTTGCGTCGCCGGGCTATCTCCAGTTCGTGGTCGTCGTACTCGGTGACGATGGTCATCAGGTTGACCGGTCGTCCCCAGAGTTCGTAGGTCCGTTCGAGGACGCGCTTTGCCTGTTCGAGGTCGAGGTCGATACCGTTGTACTGGTGGCCGAGCAGGAGCTCGTTCCGGTTGCCGAAGTTGCCGTCGTACACCGCGACGGTGGGCTTGCCGAAGTTGGTGAACTGTAAGAGCAGTTTCTTCTTCACGTCGTCGGGGTCGGTCGAAGCGGCGCGGAAGTCGCCGGTCGCCTCCGAGAACTCGTAGGTGAAGTAGTCGTTGGCCTCGACGAACTCCGCGGAGAGGAAGGCGTCGATGAAGGTCACGTCGTTGTGGCTCTCGCGGAGTTCGCGCATCCGTCGCCACCCCGCGCCGTACTCGACGTCCGCGAGCGCCGCGGCGACCGACTCGTACTGCTCGTCGTCGAACATGTAGCGCGCGAGGCGTTCGAGTTCCGACCGGCGAATTCGACGGACGAACCCGCGGTTCTGTGGCTTGCACAGCGAGAAGTGTCGCTCCGCCAGCCCCTCGGTCGTGAGCACCTTCCACGGGTACCGCGTCACGTCGATATCGCCCGCCCGCGCCCGTTCGAGCGCCTCGGCGTCGATGCGGGGGTCCGAGGGGTCGAGGTCCGCGAGCGTGTCCGGGGTGATGGACGCGATTTCGGGGTCCGCGGCCAGCAGGGACTGAACTTCCTCGAAGTCGACGACGTCGTGGAAGTTCCGCCACGTCACGCCCTCGACCCGGAGGAGTCGGTCGACGACTTCGCGCCGATTGGTCAGGTTCTCGACGTACTCCCAGAGCTCCAGCCCCAGTTTGTACGGGTTGAGCCCCGGGGACCCGAGGACGCGAGCCATGTGGTCGGCGTAGGTGACGAACTCGTCGGCGTCGGCGAAGGCTTCGTCGCCCATCATCGTCGACTCCCAGTACGAGTTGTGATTCACAAATCCAGCGCCGGCGTATCGATGTGTTTCCTCAACCGAGATATCGTACACCGTGCCCGTATCGACTTGTATGTCGACGATTTCGTCAGTCCACTGCTCGGTTTCGAACCACTCGAGTTCATCGAGATACGCCGTCAGGCTTGCCTCCTTCGATGCGTACCCGTAGCCGATTTCCTCGTGGAAGCGCTTCGCAGACGTACCGGTCAGATGGACGTGTTGACAGCCGTCATTCTGTTCGCGCCGTCGGGAGAGGATTCCGAAGTTCGTCAACAGGAGCTGCACCGTTCGACCGACGTCTTCACTTTTCGTGCTCAGTATGACTCCCTGCTCACCCGCGTAACCGTCTGCATCGAATAGTCCCTGAAGGAACGCGGCGACGACTGACTTCGGCGACCGCTGAATGGCCGTCGGAACCGACTTGTTTTCGGCACCGACCGTCGCGTCGAGGGTATCGGTAAGGAGACGAACGAGATTCGTCGAGTAGACGTACGCCCGCCACCGACCGCCATCCTCACTTACTGTCGTGGAGACGCCGAACAGTTCCTCTACCAAGCCGGCGAACTCCTCGGCTTTCGCCGCCGTATTCGCAGTGAATCCGACCTGATTCGAGGCCGTCGATACATGGCCGTCGCCGACGAGGAGACCGAGGAACCGGCCGAAAGACTCGGTAATGGCGTCCGGAACGAGTATTGGCTCGCTCTGTGCCTCACTCTGCGGTTCACCGTCGTATCGTTTCAGCGCTTGCTCGATAGCGTCGTCCTTATCCGCTCGTCCGAGCTTCCGATACCGCATCACCGTCGATACCGAGACGCCAGCCGCGTCCGCAACATCGTCAAGTGTCACACACTCCGGAGATTCCCACTCGATGGCAGCGTACTCCGCTGGCCAGACGCCACCGCCGCCGCTGATTTCGATTTCGTCGCCCGGAGTCAACTCACTGAGTTCCACCCACGAGCCATCTGGGCGCCGAATCCGGTGATTGTCGGAGCCGGTCAGTTCGAATCCACGACGGGTTTCTATGGTGACGGTGTCGTGGTTCTCGATGACGTTCGTGTCGTACACCGACTGCTGTTTCTCGCCGTCTGACACCACGGGACGTTCCTCAACGACCTCATGCATCGGCATCAATCCCGAACCCGTGAATACCGGCGTTTCCGGGTCTACACAGGCCCAGCCTTCATTCATCACCTTCGTCATTTTCTGCCCCGCGAAGTAGTAGGCCTCCGTCCGGAGCAGTTCGAGGACGTCCTGTTGCCACGGTTCGAACTCGACGGCCCTGCCCGACTCCTCGTCGTACTGCCGGCCGTGTTCGAGGAGGTACGCGAGGACGTCGGTGTGGGGAGTTTCGAGATGGGCGCTCGCGTCCGCCGAGTCGGCGGCGTCGTCCAGCCACGCCTCGTCGAACGCGTGGCGACGAACGTCATCCGAGACGTCGAGTTCGTCGAGTCGGTCCCGGAGGTCCGCCGGCGCGTCGCGTTCGGGTCGGTCGCCGGCGCGGGCGAAGGCGCGATGCTGGTCGATTGTATCCTCCAAGCAGAGGACGGCGTCGATGAAGCGCTCGACCTCCTCGCGGTCGATATCCGGGTCCTCCATGTACCCCTTGATGGTCTCGGCGTGGCGTTCGAGCATGGCGGCGGCGTCGAGCGCCGCCCGGTCGTCGCCCTGCCCGTCGCCGAACAGGCCGAACCACTCGTTGTTGGCGAAGAAGTCGGCGTGGGCTTCGACGTGCGTGATGACCGCCTTCTGGTCCGCAAGGGAGTTCGACTCTTGGAGGAAGGCGTGGGCGGGGTTGTCGTTGTTGACGATTTCGAAGGCTTTGCCCATGCCGAATTGGTCTTGCTTGCGCTGGCGGTCGTAGGCCATCCCCCATCGCCAGTGCGGGTAGCGCCGCTGGAACCCGCCGTACGCGATGAGTTCGTTCATCTCGTCGTGGTCGACTATCCAGTAGTTGACCGGATAGGGGTCGAGGCCCAGTTTCTGTGCCAGATTCGCCGCCTCCGTGACGGGTTCGGTGAGTCGGGTCGCTTCTCGTCGGGCGTCGATACGGTCGTCTCTCATTCTGTTGCCTCCGTGTGCAGGATGTCGTAGATGGCGTCGGTCACGTCCGCCGGTGCGCCGACTGAGGTGACGACGACGCTTTCGTCGTCGTCGAACGCGCGTTCGACCTCTTCGGCGTGGGTGGCGTTGATGGCCGCGCCGCCCGGCTGTGTCTCCACGTAGGCGTGGCGATTCGCCGAAATCGACTCCATCAGCGGGACGACGTTCTCCCGGGTGTCGTTACTGGAGTTCTCGCTGTCGCCGGCGGCGAAGACGTAGCGGTTCCACTCACTCCACGGGTAGCGTTCCTCTAGCACCTCGGCGGCAAGTTCGTACGCCGAGGAGATGCGGGTGCCGCCCCCGGAGCGGATGCCGAAGAAGTCCTCGCGGTCCACCTCCCACGCCTCCGCGTCGTGGGCGATGTAGACAAATTCGGCCCGGTCGTACTTCCCGGTGAGATACCAGTCCAGCGGCGTGAACGTCCGCTCGACGAGTTCGCGTTTCGCCTCGCGCATGCTCCCCGAGACGTCGCGGATGTTGACCACGACGACGTTTTTCTCCGTCTGCTCGGTCACCTCGGGGTGGCGGTAGCGCTCGTCTTCGCGCCGGAAGGGCACGTTTCGCAACCCGTCGCGACGGATGCGTTCGAGTGTCGTCGTCCGCTCGACGGTTTCGGCCATCTCCTCGAAACTCGCCCACCGGCCGCGCTCGTCGTCCGGAACCGTCTCCCACTGGTCGTCTATCCACGCCCGCGAGACGTGGATGTTCTCGCCGCGACACCAGCGAAACACCTCGTCGGGCGTCGCGCCCGCGACGCGCATCGCCTCGCGGACGTACTCCTCGTCGAAGTCCATCGCTAGCTTTCGCTTCAGGCCCCGCTTGAACAGCCGCTCGAAATCGAGCGTGCTATTCGGGCCGGCGCGCGTGAGTTCGGTGAAATCGCCCTCCACCTCCTCGACGACGGTCTTTCCCTTCGGCTCCAAGTCGAGGCCGAGTTCCTCGTCGAGTTCCTGTGCGAACTCCTCGGGGTCCATCTCGTAGTACTCGTGGTCGCCGCCCTCGCCGCCGGGGTCACCCTCCTCGTCGCCGTCGTCGGGTTGGGGTTGCCCGACGGGTTGGCCCACGTCGGGCGTGCCGTCCTGTCCCTGTCCGACGCCGC
Source organism: Haloplanus sp. C73 (assembly GCF_051195115.1). NCBI lineage: Archaea > Methanobacteriati > Methanobacteriota > Halobacteria > Halobacteriales > Haloferacaceae > Haloplanus > Haloplanus sp. C73. The sequence continues at coordinate 255,763 of NZ_JBNTJZ010000004.1, forward strand.
CGCGGTCCTGCGGGTCGTACTCGAACTCGGGCAGGTCGACAACCTTGATTGGAATCTGGATGCTGTCGGCGTCGCTCCCGCCGAGGGTGCCGTGGCGGATGAACTCCGTCAAGTCCTGCCGGCGGCGCTCGCCCACCTCACGGAATCGGTCGAGGTCCTCTCTCAGTCCCATCGGTAGCTCACCTCCCGCATCACCTTGCGGCTGGTCAGTTCGGCCGAGGCGGGCGAGTAGCCCTGCGATTCGAGGTGTGCAAGCGTTCGCTCCTTGCATCGCTCGGTTTCGGTCCCCGAGGGCGGGTCGGTCCACTGCGTGGGGTCGAGTTCCTCGAACAGCCGCTTCACGTCGCGCCAGTCGTGAGCGTCGAGCACCGCGCGGATGACCGGAATCTCGCTCACGTCGACGTTCTCGATGGCGAAGTCCTCGTCACGGTTCTCCCACGCGTACCGGTTGATGGCGGTGATGACCTTCTCGCGACGGAACTCCTCGACGCGCTCGGTCGGGTCCGCGCCCCGGTAGGCGTCGTCGTCGAACCGACCCAGATGCTCCGTCTCGAACACCTTCAACAGGAGCGGGTCGGGGTCGACCGGGCCGCGGTCGGTCGTCACGCGCTCGTCGTTCGCCCACGCGAAGACGTGTTCGACGTACTCCGCGACCGTCTCCTCGTCGACGCCTTTCTCCGCCAGCAACGCGTCGAGGACGTCGGCCTCCTGCCGGTCGTAGATGTGGCTCTTGACGACGGCGAGACGGTTCTCGTACTCCGCGGCCTCGGCCCGAGAGAAGACGGGGGCGTCCGACAGGCCGTCCGCCATCGCGTCGAGGACGTCGTCGGGGGTGACGACACGCTCCACCGGAAGGTCCGGATGCTGGCGGTCGGCGTCCGTCTGCAGCAGGTCGGCGACGATATCGCGCGTGTAAGTGACGGGGATGCCATGACTGCCGTCGTCGCCGTCGAAGTCGAAGGCGTCGGCCTCGATGCGCTCGTCACCCTCCTGCAGGTAGCCCCGGTCGAACAGGAGCGCCTTGTCGACGAGGCCCCGGTCGCCCGGCGTGTCCTCGCCGTCGAGGCGAGTGACGACGCTGTACAGCGCCGCCGCCTCGACGGTGTGGGGCGCGAGTTCGCGCTCGGTCACGCCGTCCCGGCCGTCCCGCATCGACAGCGTCACGCCCTCTCGGACGCGGGATTCGAGGTCGGCGTACCCCTCGGCCTCCCAGACGGCCGTCTCGTTCGTCAGTTCGCGACGCAGTAGCTCCGCCTCCAGCGAGAGGTTGGTGAGATAGCCGAACTCGTGTTTGTCGAGGCGGCGTTTGAGCGCCTTCAGCGGGTCGCGCCCGTTGCGGTCGGCGTACTTGTCGAGTTCGACGTCGAGGTCGGGGTTCGAGATGATGAGCAACTGCGTGTCGATGTCCATCCCGATGCCCTTGTCCAGTTTCACCCGCCCCTCGTCGGGGACGTTCAGGAGTTTGCGAAGCAGGTCCGCGTGCTGGGAGGCGTCCTCGACGATTGTCAACAGCCCGTTGCCCTGCGAGAGCACGCCGTCGTAGGAGAACGCCTGCGGGTTCTTTCGCCCCCGCGAATCGAGTTCGCGGAGCATCCCGGGCATCCACGAGCCCACCAATCGCTCTTTGGGCGAGCCGTCGTCCTCCGAGTGGAGGACGCCGATACCCCGGCCCACGTCGACGACGTAGTTTTTCACCCGGAGATGGCGGGAGTCGGTGATGGCGGAAAACAGGTTCGCTCGGCCGGCGCGCCGGTAGCGCTCTTCGAGGAGGTCGTACGCCTCCCGGCAGAACGGGTCGAGGTCCGCCGTCACCCGCGTCGGCACGTTCGTCTCGTCGCCGAGGTCGGCGAGAATCCGCTCGCGCACCGCCTCGGGGAACACGGAGAGCGGATGCGACTGGACGGGACTCTCGTACCAGTCATCCTCGTCGTCGACGTCGCCCCCGTAGCTCAGACCCCGCTCCTCCGTCGCGCTGGTGACGTTCCACTCGACGGTGTATCGCCGGCCCGCGTCGGTCTTCGAATATTCGCGAAGCCCGTTGATGAGACAGCGCTTGAGTTCGGACTTTCCGGTCGCCGTCGGCCCGTCGAACCAGAGTATCTTCTCGCGCTTGCCGCGGTCGGCCGCGATTGTCCGAAGGTCGTCGACGAAGCCGTTGAGGACGGCCGTGTTGCCGAGGATGGCGTGTTCGCCGTCGTTGGCGGGGTCGTCGAAAAACCGGTAGCGCTCGCGCTCCTCGCCCTCCTCGATGACCGTTCGCGTGCCCATCGACTCGATGGCTTCGAGGAGGTACTTCGGAGCGTGGGCGGCAATCGAGGGGCGTTCGAGCGCCGCGTCGACGTACTCGGCGAGGCTCATCGGCTCCTCGTACGCCCCGGCGAGCGCCTCGTCGCCGGCGGCGATGTAGTCTTGTGTCATCCTTCCAGTTCGCTCTTTGCAACCTCCGCGCCGGCGAACTCGAGGACCTCAGTGGCCCCGTCTCGGGAGTAACCCTGCTCTATCAGCGCGTCGACCCACGCGCTCCGCTCGTCGTCGTCGAGTTCGTTCGCCGACACCAGCGCCGAGAAGTTGATGTTGTGTTTCTTGTCCTCCCAGAGTTTGCGCTCCAGCGCTCGGCGAAGCCGGTCGTTGTCCTGCGGGTCGAACCCCTCGCCCTCACGGGCGCGTCGGCTCACCCAGTTCGACACCTCCTGTCGGAAGTCGTCCTTGCGGTCGCTCGGGATTTCCAGTTTCTCCTCGACGGAGCGCAGGAACGTCTCGTCCGGTTCCTGTTCGCGCCCCGTCAGGTCGTCCGTGACGGTGGCGTCGTCGATGTACGCCATCACGTGGTCCATGTACTTCTCGCCCTGCCGCTGAATCTCGTCGACGTCGTAGGCGAGAGCGTGGCGGACGTCCTCGATGGCTCGCTCCTTGTACTCCTCGCGGACGAGTTCGAGATAGCGATGGTAGCGGTCGATGTTCTCCTCGGGTATCGAGCCGTGGTTTTCGAGGTTGCGCTCGAAGTGGGTGAAGACGGAGAGCGGGGAGAGGTAGGACCGGCCGCGGTGGGTGGCGTCCATGATTGCCTCCGCGATTTCGTCGCCGATGAACCGGGCGGAGACGCCGTCCATCCCCTCCGCGATGTCGGCCTGCTGTTCGCCCTCCTCGCGCAACTTCTTCACGTCGACGTCGTCGGACTCGTCGATTTCGCCGTTGTACGCCTTGGCCTTCTGGACGAGCGTCACCGTCTCGCCGTCGGGTTCGGTGATGCGGGTGAGGACGCCGAACAGCCCCGCCATCTCCATGGCGTGGGGCTCGATGTGCATGTCGGGCACGTCGGCGTTCCGGAGCATCTTCCGGTAGATTTCGGCCTCCTCGCTGTATTCGAGGACGTACGGGAAGTCGATGCGCTTGGTGCGGTCGTTGAACGCCTCCATCTTCTCGTCGCCTTTCTTGTCCCGATATTCGGGCATGTTCGTCCGCCCGACGATGACTTGGTCGATGTCGATTCGGGGGTTGTTCTTCGGCTTAATCGTCTGCTCCTGTGAGGCGTGCAGGAAGTCGTAGAGGAACTCTCGCTGGAGTTTGAGCAACTCCTCGCCGGAGAACAGCCCTCGGTTGGCGTTACAGAAGGCGCCGGAGTAATCGAAGGCTCGCGGGTCGCTCTCGCCGTAGACGGCGATTTTCGAGTAGTTGACGTCGCCAGTCAACTCCGTCTCGTCCTGATTTTTCTTGTCCTTGGGCTCGAACGTCTCGACGCACTGGCGCTTGTTCTCGCTCGCGACGAGGCGGACGATTTCGACGTGGTTGTCGAGGACGGACTTCAGGTCGTCGTCGTAGTGAGCGAGCAGGCGGTCCATGTAGAACTCGCTCGCTGGGTCGAGCGACTGCTCGTTGCGGACGGTGTAGGGAGCGTCGAGCGCGTCGTTCAGTCGTTCGAGCACGCGGTCCCGCTGTTCCTGTGGTAACAGGACGAGTGGGTCCTGATTCATGGGCGAGACGACGGTGTCGTCGGCGGGGTCTTGGTCCCGGACGATGTCACAGAGGTTCACCCACCGGAAGGTGTACATCCGCCCCTCGGCCTGCATGGTGTAGTCCTCGAAGTAGCGTCGGACCATCCAGTCGAAGTGTGACTTCCCGGAGCCGACTGGGCCGAGCAGGAGTTTGATGCGTTTCTCCGGGCCGAGACCGCGGGCGCCGCTTTTCACCTTGTTGACGAACTCGTGAATCGACTCGTGGACTTCGCGCCCGTAGAAGGTGTTTTCCCCGTCGTGTAACGGGTCCTCCGAAGCCATGCGGTACTCGACGACGCCGGCGTCTTCGTCGTACTCCGTCCCGTAGTAGTCGAACATGTCGGCGACGCGTTGGTGGGCGTTGCGGGCAATCCGTGGCTCGTCGTACACCTCGTCCAGATACCAGTCGAAGCGCTTCGCTTCACGGAGGTCCGCTGGAACCGATTCCTTGTAGTCCTGGCTGAGGTCTTCGAGGGTTTCCTTCGTCATTGTTCGGAGCCTCGGCCCCGACGCCGCCGGGGTGCCCTGCTACCACGTGCCGTGCGAACACGTACCACCCATCGAGCGCGACCGCGGGATGGTCGTCGGTGACATCGAGAGCGGTGAGGGCAACCGACCGTCGACGACCCGGTTCGCTGAACCGAGGCTATAAACACTATCGGAATTAGACACGTATAAGCCTTTGGCAGATCCGGCTCGTTTTCGTTTCGTCGATATCGCTCAAAACCCGGAGCCAGCCCTCGAATTCGTCGATATCGACACCAGTCGAACCACAGGTAAGTCGAGAGACGAACAGCGGCGGCGTCGCGCGAGTCTTATGTGCCCGCCGCGGCGAGCTAAGGCATGAGCTTCGAGACGCTCCCCGACGGGTGGACCGTCTGGCACGAGGAGTCGGGCGGGCGGGCGATTCTCGCCTACCGTCCCGACGTGTTCGACACGGAGGCGTTCCCGGCGGCCTGTCTCCCGACGATTTATCTCTCGCCCGGTTCGCCGCGTCGGCGCCCCGGGACGGGAGAAAGCGACGGGTGGACGGTCACGCTGTATCTGGAACCGGAGGTCGACGCGCGGGTCGAGACGGCCGAGACGCGAGAGGCGGGCATCGAGACGGCCATCGACGTCGCGAGCGAGTTCGCCCGCGGCGCGGTGGACTACCGGGCCGCCTATCAGGTGCCTCGCGAGGACTACTTCGACCGCCTCGACGAACTCGTCGGTCGCGAGGCTTAACCACCCGGCCCGAGAACGCCCGTCTATGTCGGAGGTCACACTCATCGGGACCCGCCTCGCCGAGGTCGGCCGCGAGTTCGTCTTCCGGGGCGAGTCCAGCGCGTGCGAGGGCTGTCCGTACCGTAGTCAGTGTCTCGACCTCGACGCCGGGACCCGGTATCGAATCACGGACGTTCGCGAGAACGCCCAGACACTCGACTGTGCGGTCCACGACAGCGGCGTTCGCGCCGTCGAAGTCGAACCGGCGTCGATTCCCGCGAACGTCCCGTCGAAAACGGCCTACGCCGGGAGTAAAGCGACGCTCGCGGGGTCGTGTCCGTACACCGACTGTCCGAGTCACACGTACTGCGTCCCCGACGGCGCCGACTTCGACACCGAGTATCGAATCGAGGAGGTCGTCGGGGACCCGCCCCACGACTACTGCATGCTCGACCGCGACCTCACGCTCGTCGAACTCGCGCCGCCGGAGTCCTGACTCGCGTCAGGTTCGAACTCCGCCAGCCGACCGACGCGCTCGCCCGCGTACCCGAAGACGTTCTCGTATCCCTCCGCAGACATCAAAATCGGATAGAACGGCTCCTGTGCGACGTGTTCCGTCTCGTCCGCCGAAGCGAAGGGCACGCCCGGTTCGACGCGCTCGAAGTTCTCGACGAACACCTCGTGAGTCGACGCGGGTGCCTTCGACACCTTCCCCGTGAGCCGGAAGACCGGCACGTCGTCGTGGTCGTGCCCTTCGTCTGCGGGGAGCACGCCCGTCGCGGCGAGAAACGCCGTGATGAGTTCGCGGGCGTTCGCCGCCGCCGTCTCCGACCACTGGAGGCCACACTCGACTTCGATGGTGCCGGGGTAGGAGATGAGGCGCCCGTCGGCGTAGTCCGCCGTCTCGACGACGGCGTCCACGGGGAGCGCGGCACAGCCCTCCGCCGTCTCGGGGGTGACGGTGTCGACCAGCGCGAACGGATGGGGGTACGACTGCGTGGAGTGGAGGGCAAGCGTCGTACAGCCGTCGAGTTCGGCCAGAAGTCGGTGAGCCAACCGCCGCTCGTGGCTCTCGGCTTCGGGGTCGCCGGGGAACGCCCGGTTGAGGTCCTCGTCGACGTACCTCACGCCGCGTTCGAGAGCGCGCTCGTTGGCGATGATGAACTTCACCGGGCGCTGGAAGTCGGGTGGGTCGTCAAGTAACGCTTCGACCGCATCCGGGCCACAGGGTTCGTCCCCGTGGATGCCGGCGACCACCGCCACGTCAGGGGCGTCGCCGAACTCTCGAACTCTCATTGTCTGTCTCTAGCCGTCGGCGTTGAAGTGCGTTCCGTGTCACTCCGCCTCGTGAACGCCTCGTACACCCGCTCGAAGTAGGCATCCCCCGTCGGCACCGCAATCGTGACCGACTCGTACGGCGCGTCGACCGGCCGCCGGTCGGCGTGTGACTGGCCGAATTTGAGTCGCAGCGTGGCGTCGTCGGTCGTCAACTCGTAGGCGTCGTACTCGGCCGGCAGTTTCGAGAACACCGTCCCCGGAAACCGGCGTTTGAGCGCCGATAGCTCGCTGTCGACGTAACACGTCGCCGTCTGCAGGGTGTCGACGCCGCGCGCGACGTCGGCATACGTCTCCTCCGCAATCTCCAGCGTGAGCGAGTCCTCGTACCGCCGACAGATGCTGTCCAGTTCCGCGAACGCGTCGTCGACGGGACTCGTCGTGACGGCCGCGCGGACGGCGTCGGGATCGGGGGCGTCCACGGACACGCGAACTGGTACGAACGCCCCGAACTTGGGTTTGGGGGCACCGCAGACGTTACGCCGGTGGGTCGGCTAACGCCTGCATGGACGACCACACCCGCGACTACTCCGTCGGCCCGCCGTCGTCGGGCGACCCGACCGGGTGGCGGGCAGACCGCGGCGCCTCGAACGGCTGGGAGCACGGAACCCTTCGGCGGGCCGTCGTCCACGGCGTCCGCCTCTACAACGCGGGCGCGTTCCACGAATCACACGACTGTTTCGAAGACGAGTGGTACAACTACGGCAGCGGGTCGACGGAGAGCGCCTTCCTCCACGGAATGGTGCAGGTGGCGGCGGGCGCGTACAAGCACTTCGACTTCGAGAACGACGACGGCATGCGCTCGCTGTTCGAGACGGCGCTCCAGTATCTCCACGGCGTCCCCGACGACTACTACGGCGTCGACGTTCGGGACGTGAAAGCCACCCTCGACGCCGCACTCGACGACCCGGCGGTGCTGGAGGGGTGGCGAATCGAACTCGACGGGGAGCGACCGGACGCCCTCGACGCCGATTTCGCGTACGCCGAGACGCTGGAGTGACCGCCGTCAGCCGAGGAAATACTAGCCACGGGTTCGACTGCACGAGGTCCAGTCGTTCGAGATAGGCGTCGACGCCGAGAATCCGTCCGGCGCCGAACGCACCGAGGCCGAACAGGAAGACGGCGTACACCATGTGGTCGTCGACGACCCACCCGTGGGCGACGGGCAACCCGGCCGTCAGCCCGCCCGTTAGCGAGGCCAGCCAGTAAAACAGCATCATCACTGCGACCCAGAACGCGCTCCAACGGACGAACGCGCCGAGGATGAGTGCCAATCCGGTCAGGGTCAGCCCCCACATGTTCAGCGCGTCGATGAGCGGGTTGCCGGCGAAGTTCCCCCACACGCCCATCAGCAGGTTGCCCGCGGGGACGTTCATCAGATAGCCCGCGGCCGTCCAGTCGTTTGCCGGGTTGGCGTCCAGATGCGTGATGACCTTCGTGATGCCGCCCTGAAAGAGCGTCCAGCCCATCACCAGCCGCAGGAGAAAGAGCGAGTAGCCGACCCAGTGCTCGGCGTAGTCGAACCGGACCGACCGAGTATCTCCGTTTCGAGCGTGTTTCGTTGTGGCATACCCCGCGAGACGCGGGACAGGATTATGATTGTTGTGGCGACAGGTTGGGCCTACGCCGACGCCTCGTAACCCGCGTCCTCGACGGCGGCGACGAGGCTGTCGGCATCCGCCTCGCCGTCGACTGTCACCGTCCCGGACTCGTGGTCGGCGCTCGCGCCGGTGACGCCCGCGACGTCTTCGAGTGCCGTTTCGACCGTCTCCTCGCAGTGCGAACAGGACATCCCAGTAACGGTGAGCGTCCGTGACATACGGTCCACGATACGGGACACGCCTTTCTGTGCGTTTCTGTTTGGATTCCGAATCTCGCGGCCACCCGACTTCGGAATCGAAAGTCGGCGCCGGACGAATTTTGCCCGTCCAGTCGGTACGGACACGTATGCACGACTTCGACGAGACGGACGTCGAGATTCTGTCGCTCCTCGCCGAGGACGCGCGCCGCCCGTTCAGCGCCATCGGGGACGAAGTCGGTCTCTCCGGTCCCGCCGTCTCCGCTCGCGTGACGCGACTCGAAGAAGCCGGCATCATCGAGGGGTTCACCGTCGACGTCGACCGGTCGGTGCTTCGCGCCGGCGTGCCGGTGTTCGTCCGACTGTCGAACGACGGGGACGCCGTCGAGGACCTCCGGGACCGACTCGCCGACGCCGACGGCGTCGAACACGTGTTCGTGACCGCCGAGGGCGCAGTCTGGTTCTATGGACGCGCCGAGAGTCAGCGCGTCCGACAGTGGGTGGAGTCGCTCGTCGGCGACATCGACTACGATGTGACGCTCGTCGACGACACCGAGTGGACGCCCTCGCTCGACGGCACGTCGTTCGCGGTCACCTGCGTCGAGTGTGGCAACACCGTCGACAGCGAAGGGGAGTCCGAACGCATCGACGGCGACATCTACCACTTCTGTTGCCCCTCCTGTCGAAGCCAGTTCGAAGAGCGGTACGAGCGCCTGTCGGAGGGAGCGTAATTGACTTTCGAATCGAACGTATGCGAACCCGCAGACACCGGCTCTCGAAGGCGCAAGCGAACTAAACGAGGGACCCGTATCAACACGCAATGAGCACCCGAACCATCCACCTCGACGTCACGGGGATGTCCTGTGCCAACTGCTCGGCGACGGTTGGCGAGGCGCTGGAAGCCCTCGACGGCGTCGACGGGGCGGAGGTGAACTACGCCACCGACGAGGCGAGCGTCGAGTACGACCCCGACGCCGTGTCGGTCGGTGCGCTGGTCGACGCCATCGAGGACGCCGGCTACGGCGTCGTCACCGAGACGGCGAGCATCGCCATCACCGACATGTCGTGTGCGAACTGCGCCGACACCACCGAGACGGCGCTCGAAGGGACGGCGGGCGTCGTCGACGCGGAGGTGAACTACGCCACCGACGAGGCACAGGTCACCTACGTGCCCGCGGCCACGACAGTCGAACGGCTGTACGACGCCATCGAGGACGCCGGGTACTCGCCGGTCCGCGAACGCGACGGGGGCGGGGCGGACGCTCGCGACGCCGCTCGGGCCGAGGAGATTCGGCGGCATCGACGCTTGACGCTGTTCGGGGCCGCACTCGCCGCGCCCCTGCTGGTCTTTCTCGCCGACACGTTCCTGTTCGGAGGAACCGCCGTCCCCGATAGCCTCTTTGGCGTCGATTTGGAGTGGGTCGAGTTCGCCCTCGCGACGCCGGTACAGGTCGTCCTCGGCTGGCCGTTCTACAAGAACGCCTACACGGCGTTGGCGAAGAACCGCCGCGCCAACATGGACGTCCTCATCGCGCTGGGGTCGTCGACGGCGTACGTCTACTCCGTGGCCGTCCTCTTCGACCTGATAGCCGGGGGCCGCTACTTCGACACGGCGGCGCTCATCCTCGTGTTCATCACGCTCGGAAACTACCTCGAAGCCCGGTCGAAGGGGCAGGCCGGCGAGGCGCTTCGGAAACTGCTGGAGATGGAGGCCGAGACGGCGACTGTCGTCCGTGACGACGGCACCGAGGAGGAGATTCCGCTCGAAGACGTCGCCGTCGGCGACCGACTGAAGGTCCGGCCGGGCGAGAAGGTGCCGACCGACGGCGTCGTCGTCGACGGGCGGTCGGCAGTCGACGAATCGATGGTCACCGGCGAGTCCGTCCCCGTCGAGAAGGAATCGGGCGACGAGGTGGTCGGCTCGACCATCAACGAGAACGGCGTCCTCGTAATCGAGGCGACGAAGGTCGGCGAGGACACGGCGCTCCAGCAAATCGTCCGGACGGTCAAGGAGGCCCAGTCCCGCCAGCCCGACATCCAGAACCTCGCCGACCGCATCTCCGCGTACTTCGTCCCCGCGGTCATCGCGAACGCCCTGTTCTGGGGCGTCGTCTGGTATCTCGTTCCCGAACTCCTCGCGGGCGCCGTCTCGTGGGTACCGGCGCTCGGACTGGTCGCGGGCGGCCCCGTCGTCGCCGGCGGTACAGTCTCCGTCTTCGAGTTCGCCGTCATCGTCTTCGCCTCGGCCGTCCTCATCGCCTGCCCCTGCGCGCTGGGGCTGGCGACGCCCGCCGCGACGATGGTGGGCACGACCATCGGCGCCCAACACGGCGTCCTGTTCAAGGGAGGCGACGTTCTCGAACGCGCGAAAGACGTCGACACCGTCGTCTTCGACAAGACGGGGACGCTGACGCGAGGCGAGATGGAGTTGACCGACGTGGTCGCTCTGGGCGACCGGGCGGCCGCGGACGGTGGCCGACTGGTCGACGCTGACACCGCGACGGACGAGTCCGACGTCCTCCGCCTCGCGGCGACGGCGGAGCGCGGGAGCGAGCACCCACTCGCCCGCGCCATCGTCGACGGCGCCGAAGACCGCGGCCTCGACGTGGGCGACCCCACCGACTTCGAGAACGTCCCCGGCCACGGCGTTCGGGCGACGGTTGCGGACGGAGAGGTTCTCGTCGGCAACCGGAAACTCCTCCGCGACAACGGCATCGACCCCGCGCCCGCCGCCGAGACGATGGAACGACTGGAACGCGAGGGGAAGACGGCGATGCTGGTGGGTCGCGTGCCCAGTGAGACAGGGAGCGACGGCGAACTCCTCGGCGTCGTCGCCACCGCCGACACGGTGAAAGAGAGCGCCGAGGCGGCCGTGAGCGCGCTCCGCGAGCGAGGTATCGAGGTCATGCTACTCACCGGCGACAACGAGCGAACGGCCCGCGCCGTCGCCGAACGGGTCGGCATCGATCCCGAGAACGTCCGCGCTGAGGTGTTGCCCGAAGACAAGTCCGACGCCGTCGAAGCGATTCAAGCGGAGGGTCGGCAGGCGATGATGGTCGGCGACGGCGTCAACGACGCGCCCGCGCTCGCGGTGGCGTACGTGGGCTGTGCAATCGGGAGCGGGACGGACGTCGCCATCGAGGCGGCGGACGTAACGCTGATGCGTGACGACCCGCTGGACGTGGTGAAGGCCATCCGGATTTCGGCGGCGACGCTCGCGAAGATTCGGCAGAATCTCGTGTGGGCGCTCGGTTACAACACCGCGATGATACCGCTGGCCTCGCTCGGCCTGCTCCAGCCGGTCCTCGCCGCGGGCGCGATGGCGATTTCCAGCGTCTCCGTCCTGACCAACAGCCTCCTCTTCCGGCGGTACACGCCGGACCACGACTACCGACTGCTGGACCGCCTGCGCTGACCGCCCGCAGTCCCTTTATCCCCCTGTTGCGAAACCGCGCGCATGGTGCTCAGAGCCGTCGGTGGCATGGAACCGACCGTTCACGAGGACGCCTACGTCGACCCCGCGGCGGTCGTCATCGGCGACGTGACCATCGAACGCGACGCGTCGGTCTGGCCGAACGTCACCCTCCGCGGCGACCACTACCCCATCGTCGTTCGCGAGGGGGCGAACGTCCAAGACAACGCCGTCTGTCACGAGGATGCGGTCCTCGGCCGGCGGGCGACGGTCGGCCACTCGGCCATCGTCCACGCCGCGACGGTCGAAGAGGAGGCGCTGGTCGGGATGGGCGCCGTCGTCCTCGACGACGCGACTATCGGCGAACGCGCCGTCGTCGCCGCGGGAAGTGTCGTAACTGAAGGGACAGATGTCCCGCCCGAAACGCTCGTGGCGGGGACGCCCGCCGAGGTAGTGAAAGAACTGGACGACCCCGAACTCGGGGCCGACGCCGCCGACGAGTACGTCATGCGCGGCAGCCAGTACGCCGACTCGTCGCGAGTGGTCGACGAGCGTTAGGGCGCGCCGGCGATGACGAACAGCGACGACTCCTCGGTGTCTATCTGCCGGGTCGTCTCGGGGTCGACGCGGAGCGCGTCGCCCGCCAACATCCGTACCGTCTCGTCGCCGACGGTGACGGTCGCCGCCCCCTCGATGAGAACGTACACTTCCTCTTGGCCGTCGTCGGCGTGGTCGTGTGGTTTCCCGCTCCAGCCGGCGTCGACGTCCAGCACCGACACGCCGAGGTTCGAGCAGTCGAGCGCGTCACGCAGGAAGTGCAGTCCGCCACCGACCGAGTCGACGTCGTGGTAGTCGACGAGCGCGTGTGACATACTCCGAGGCTGTGTCGGCGCGGGCAAAAAGGCTCGGCTCCCAGTCGTCGTTCGCACGCGCGAGTAACTATAATAAGGGGACGGCGTCAGAACCAGTCGGTGTGTTGCTGGTAGGTGTACGCGGCACGGAGGACACTCGCCTCGTCGAAGTGGTCGCCGACGAGCATCAGACCCACCGGCCTGTCGCCAGCGTTCCCACAGGGAACCGAGATGGCCGGATGGTGTGTGAGGTCGAACGGCGCCGTGTTCAGCGAGGTGACCAGCGACCGTCTGATGCGTTCGACACGGGAGAGGTCAGCGTCGATTTCGAACGGCTTGATGGGCACCGTCGGCATCGCGATGAGGTCGGCGTCGTCGAGTATCTCGTCGTAGGCCTGTCGCATCGCGAGCGTGATGTTCTGGCCCTTGCCGTAGAGGGCGCTCCCCTGATACTCGCGGTCGACGTACTCGATGGCCAGCCACGTCGCCTTGACCGACGGCGGGAAGTCGTGTCCCTGACTCTTCCGGAACTTGTCGTAGGCGGTCGCGAGACCGGTGTCGTACCAGCCGTCGAGTAGCGAGCCGATGCCGCCCTGCTTGAGGGTCTGAATCCCGCCGTAGCCCGCGATGGCCATCCAGAGCGCGAGGGAGTCAAGATGCCGAGGGACGGAGGCAGAGACCGTCTCCGCACCGAGGTGTTCGAGCGTCTCGATGGCGTTGCGAACCGTCGCGTCCACCTCGGGGTCGCTCTCCTCGCGGTCGAACCCCTCGTCGAGGACGGCGACGGTCAGCCCCTCGATGTCGTCGACGAGCGCTTGGGTGTACGGCTCGGTGTCGAGGCCCGCCGGCTGTCGGGGGTCGAGGCCGTCCGGCCCGGCCATCACTTCCAGCGCGGCCGCCACCTCGTCGACCGTTTCGGCCATCGGACCCGTGTGGTCGAGCGTGCTGTCGATGGGGAAAATCCCCGTGTAGGGCACGAGTCCCGTCGTGGGCTTGATGCCGACAATCCCACAGCAGGACGACGGAATGCGAATCGAGCCGCCTTGGTCGCCGCCGATGGCGATGTCGACGTCGCCGGCGGCGACGGCCGCCCCGCTGCCACTCGACGAGCCACCGGCGATGTAGTCCGGCGCTCGCGGGTTCGTGACGGTTCCGAAGTCGGAGGTGTCGCTCGACCCCGAGAACGCGAAACTCTCCATGTTGAGTTTGCCCTCGATGGTCGCACCCGCATCCAGCAGCCGGGTCACGATGGTCGCGTCGATTTCGGGGACGTAGCCCTCCAGCAGCCGCGACCCGTTCGTCATCTCGACGCCCGCGAGCGCGATGTTGTCCTTCAGACCGACCGTCGTGTCCGCGAGTGGGCCAGTGGCCGCACCGTCGACGTCGACTTTGGTAATCCACGCGTTGTGCGGGTTCGCCTCCGGTGCCGGTCGGCGAGCGTTTCGGCGGTCGGGATACGCGATGTCGTGGGGGTCGAACTGCGGTTCGGCCATCTCCTCGACCGTTTCCAGTATGTCGAGCGTATCCGCGACGAGCGTCGCGTAGTCGTCGAGTTCGCTCTCGTTGAGCGGTATGTGTGCGTCTGCTGCAATCTCTAGCAACTCGTCGCGAGATGGGTATCTGTATGACACGCTATTTCGAGATAATAGCTGTATTTGTCCAATAAATTGCTTTCGATAGAAACGTTCGTTTGGATTATTTCAGTTCATCTGTAACTGTCGTCTCTCAAACGGTCGTTTGTGTCTCCATGACACATTTACTGGCGGCGAGAGAGACGTCGAGCGTGATGCAACGACAGACTGCAATCGCAGTCGGCGTCGCCGTCCTGCTCGTGATTGCCGGCTGTTCGGCGACCACGGGACAGTCACCCGCGGCGTCGACTGGAGAATCGGCAGCGAACGAGTCGAGCACCATCCGCGTCGCCGGGAGCGGGAGCGCGGACGCCGAGCCGAATCAGGCAGTCGTTCGCGTGGCCGCCGTCGCCATCGGTCCCGACGCGGCGACGGCCCGGGAGCGACTCGCCGAGAACACGTCGCGGATGCGCACCGCGCTCGAAGACATCGGCGTCGACGACGACCAGATTACGACCGTCCGCTACGACATCTATCAGGACCGCCGTCCGCCCCGCGAGGACGGCGAGGAGCCACCCGTGCGATACCGCGCCTCGCACGACTTCGAAATCACGGTGTCTAACCCCGACCGCGCCGGCGCAATCGTCGACACGGCAGTCCAGAACGGAGCGACCGAGGTCAACGACGTGTCCTTCAGACTCTCGACCGACCGCCGACGCCAACTCGAAGACCGGGCGCGGCGTGCCGCGATGGCGGACGCTCGCTCGAAGGCACGGGGGCTCGCCGGCGCCGCGAACCTGACCGTGACCGGCGTGCGAGTGATTCAGACGAGCGATAGCGGCGCACCGCGGCCCGCCGACGAGCGCTACGCTACCGAGACGGCGACGCCCATGTCGACCGGTGCCCCCGACTCGGACTTCGAATCGGGCTCCGTCACCGTCACGACGAGAGTGCAGGTAGTCTACGAAGCCGAACCGACGAACGAGACGGCGTCAGCGTAACGGCGGCCATCTCGAATTCGACCCGCTTTTTCCATGTTGACAAATACCACGCGTTAGGGCTTGATATCCGGTCCGAGAGACGAGTTGAAAGTGTGATTAGACACAAAGTATTTGCCGGGGTCGCACGTTGGGTTCGATGTACCCCTACCTGTGGCTGGATAGTCCAGACCACGAATCGACAGGAAAGAGGAGCGACCTCGGGAATGTCACTGCGAACATAGCAACAAACATGACAGACTATAACGATAAAGCGCGCGCAGTAATCCTTGCAGCGCTCATGGTGTTCAGCGTCTTCGCTGGCACCGTGGCGTTCACGGGCACTGCTGCCGCGGCAACTGGCGTCTCCAACACCAGCCTGTCCCCAAGTGGGTCGGTTGATGAAGGGACGACAGTCACGCATCAAGCGAACTTCACGGCAGACGAACTGAACGACAACAACTCTGGGCAGACCGTCACGTTCACGGTCTACTTCACGAGCACTACTGATGGAACGCCGCAGATTCAGAGCACGAGCGGCGTCAGCAGCAACATCAGTAGTAGCAACGTGAACGTCCAGAACGGTAACCTGACGTTCACGGCCAGCCCGAGTAGTTCCAACAAGTCGGCGTACTTCGACATCTCCGACCTCGAAGTGTCCTACCCGACGGTCTCCGCGGACCGAACCACTAACCTGAACGTCAAGATCGAAGACAGCGGTGGCCAGAACATCAACACGGCCATCGCATCGGGTATCACCATCACCGACACCGGCACGTTCACTCGTGCGGGTCCGGGCGGTACGGGTCCGTTCGACACGCAGGACGGTGACGGTGTCGTCTACGACGGCGCAACCGTCTTCCAGGGCGAATCCAGCATCGAGCTGGCTGGCAACATCTCCGGTGGCGTCGTGAAGACCGCCGGTGACGCCGAGGGCGTCCCCCTCGAAACGCCGGACATCCCGCAGGACCAGGCAACTGGTCGCTACACGACTAACGGCAGCGCCGGCGCACCCGGCGTGACCGTCCAGACGCCGCGAGTCACCACGCTCGACATCGAGAACCAGTACGGTGAGGACATCGCCGGCGGGTCCGTCCCGCAGGGCGACGACTCCTCCGGCTCCGGCAACCTCACGGTCGTCGGTGCTTGGAACTACGAGAACGCCGAAAACCTCGAACTCACCGTCGAGAACGAGGACGGTCTCGACGTGACCGGCACCGCCGTCACGAACGGTGACACGCGCACCGCGGGCGACGTCGGTAGCGACAATGAGGTCACCTACGACGTGGACCTCTCGGACCTCAACACCGGGACCTTCACGTTCACGCTCGAAGGGACGGACGACCTCGA
>NZ_JBNTJZ010000005.1:0-243817 GCF_051195115.1 Haloplanus sp. C73
GGCTTCGGTGCCATCGTCGCTGTCATCGCGCTCATCGCGGCTGCACTGCTGGCAGTCCGACGCAACAACTAACGACTGACCGCCGCAAGCGGTCTCACCGCGAATTCTTTTATCAACACGCTACCGCCCCAGAGCCGCTGCTCTACCGAACCTGACGAGTAGCAGACTTCTGGTATCAAACGAGGAGTTGCGCCGCTCCGTAGTCGGCGTGAAAGAGTCCGAAAAACGGCAGGGATGGACTCGGCGGGATTTGAACCCGCGGCCTTCCCCGTGCCAGGGGGATGATCTACCGCTGATCTACGAGCCCGCGGCGCATCGATTCGTACCGCGGTCCGAATAATAAGGGCTTCGACTCGTCTGCTGGGCGTCGAGGGGGGCTTCGAAACGGTTTAGTGCCGGAGCGAGAACACTATGTCGGGAACGGCGCGACCGCAAATCTGACTCGCCCATTTGGGCTTGGGATTGCGGGAGTGCGTGTACCGACAGCTGTCGGTCACGATACGCTTCTGCGGTCTGTGCGGTTCCAATCTACCAATGGCACGAATGCATACCCGCCGCCGTGGCTCGTCCGGTTCGGACAAGCCGGCGGCAGACGAACCCCCGGAGTGGAGCGACGTAGATGAATCTGCCATCGAGGAGCGGATAGTCGAACTCGCCGAGCAGGGTCACGACCCGAGCGTCATCGGGATGAAACTGCGTGACGAGGGCGTGAAAGGCACGCCGATTCCCGACGTCAAACTGGCGACGGGAAAGAAGGTCACGGAGATTCTCGAAGAGAACGACGCCGACGGTGACCTGCCGGCAGACCTGCGAAACCTGATGATTCGGGCGATTCGCCTGCGCGAGCACATGGCGGAGAATCCGCAGGACCATCAGAACAAGCGCGCACTCCAGAACACGGAGTCGAAAATTCGTCGACTGGCCGACTACTACCGCGGTGACGCCCTCGACGAGGACTTCACCTACAGCTACGACGTCGCCGTCGAACTACTCGAAGAGTAATGTCCACCGCGCCCGCTGCTGTCGAGGACGCCGCCGGCGAGATTGCCGCCGCGCTGCGCGACGCCCCGTTCGTTCGGGTCGTCGCCGCCGCCGACGGTGACGCACTCGCCGCCAGCGGCGTCCTCGTGCGGGCGCTCAGACAACTCGGCACCCCGTTTCAGGTGCGCGTCGAAGCGGTCCCCGACCCGATTCCGGGCGAGGGCGACGACCTCGTTCTCGGCATCGGCGCCGGCGCGACCGGCGGTGACCGCTCTCTCACCGGGGCCGACCCGGCGAGTCTGGTCGCCGCGGCCGCGGTGCGCGAACTCGGCGCGGACGTGGACCCGGTACTCGCGCTCGCCGGCGTCGCGGCGGCGGACAGACCGCTCGACGCCGGAGACGCGGCGACGCTGTTGGAGACGGCCCGGACGGAGACGGCCGTCGACCGCCGCCCCGGTCTCGCGATTCCGACGACGGACGTCTCGGAAGGGCTCGCCCACTCGACGCTCGTCCACGCACCGGTGTCGGGCGACGGCGAGGCGGCGCGGGCCGCTCTCGACGACCTGAACGTCGGACCGGACCCGACCGACGAGGACCGGCGTCGCGTGGCGTCGTGGCTCGCAATCGAAGCGACGGCGTCGTCGGCGCGGGCCGCCGAGGCCGTCGAGCGAGTCCTTCGACCGCACGCGACCCCGGACGGTCGGTTCGCGACCATCGAGGGTTTCGGCGACGTCCTCGACGCCGTGGCTCGCGAGCGCCCGGGAACGGGCGTCGCACTCGCCATCCGCGACGGCGGGTTGCGCGCCGCGGCGCTGGACGCGTGGCGGGCACACGCCCGCGGCGTCCATACGGCACTCCGAGAGGCGACGACGGGCCGGTACGACGGCGTGTTCGTCGCTCGGACCGAATCGGCCGCTCCCGGTCGACTCGGGACGGTCGCCCGGCTCTGCCGGGACTTCCAGTCACCGGAGCCGGTCGTCCTACTCGTCAGCGACGAGGGCGCCGCGGCGGCGAGCGTCGACGACGCTCGTCTTGGCGACGCCATGCGCGAGGCGATTCGGAGCGCCGACGTCGAGGGACGGAGCGCCGGGAACGGCACGCGGGCGACGGCACAGTTCGACACAGCAGTCGAGGTATCGAGGTTCGTCACGGCGTTCAGGGAGGCGCTATGAAACGCGCCTGCGTCGAAACGACACACGCGGACGCGGAGACGATTGCGGCCGCGCTTCGGCCGGACAACACGCCGTCGATGTCGACGCGCGTGGATGGCGACGTGGTGCGGACGCGAATCGAACGCGAGACTGCGGGCGGACTGCAGTCCACCGTGGACGACTACGTGGTGAACCTGACGGTCGCAGCGACCGTCGCACGAACGACACGCGAACACAGACACAACCATGAGTGAACGCTCAGTATCCAAGCAGAAACGCGGCAAGCGCTGGTACACCGTCTTCGCCCCGGAGCAGTACGACCGGGCGGAACTCGGCCAGACGGTTGCCGACGAACCGGAGAAAGTCATCGGACGAACAATCGAAACCACCCTCGGCGACCTCACTGACGACGCCGGGGCGAACAACACTAAGCTCACGTTCAAGATTACGGACGTGGGCTCGGACGCCGCCTACACTGAGTTCGTCAAACACGAACTCACGCGGGACTACCTGCGGAGTCTCGTGCGCCGCGGCGCCTCGAAAGTCGACGCGACCATTACCGTGCTGACGACGGACGACTACCGCGTCCGCGTCCAGCCCGTCGCGTTCACGACGAAGAAGGCCGACCGCAGTCAGGAGCAGGCCATTCGTCGCATCATGATTGACATCATCGAGAACGCCGCCACCGAACGCGACTTCCAGTCCTTCGTCGAGAGCGCCGTCGAGGGCCGTCTCTCCTCCGCCATCTACGGCGAGGCCAAGACGGTCTACCCGCTCCGACGGGTCGAAATCCAGAAGCTCACCCTCGAAGCGCGACCCGAAGAGGTCGCCGCCGAGGAAGAAGCCTCTGTCGACGTGGACGAAGAAGACGTCGCCGTCGAGGAGGACTGAGGCTCCGTTTTCACCTTTTTCGCGACGCTCACCGGCGAGCCGAAGGCTTATCTCCGGCCGTTTTTTAGGCATACCTAAAATGAATGGGTCGACGGAACAGATAGCCGGGGCCGTGTTTCGAGCAATCACTCGACACGGGCACGAGGAGGTCGAACAGGCAGCCATCAACGCGTACGCCGACGTCGACGAGGATGCCCGGTCAGATAGAGAGGGACTCTCGCGGACGATGTTCGCGGAGTTGCTCGATGCGCTCGCTCACCATCTCGACAGCGATGAACAGGTCGAGGTGCTCACAGCAGCAATCGAAGGACTGGTGAACCGCTTCGGGACCGTCATCGACGCGGCACCGGTTGCCATCTGTGCCGTCGACGCCGATGGCGTGGTTCAGTTGTGGAATCCCGCCGCCGAGCGGACGCTCGGATACGACCAATCGGTAATACTCGGTCGCCCGTTCGAAACGACGTGGGCCGACGACGACGAGACGATATCGCTGTCGGCGTGTCTGGAGCGGATTCGGGCGGGAGAACGGCTGACCGGCATCGAGACGCGACACCACCGCCCCGACGGCTCACTCCTCGATACGCAGGTGTGGGCCGCACCGCTGGACGACGACACCCAGAATGCGATGTTCGTCGTCGTGGACGTGACCGAACGCCACGCGCGACAGGAGCGACTGTCCGTCCTCAATCGGGTGCTGCGTCACAACATCCGGAACGACCTGAACGTCGCCATCGGCCATCTGGACCGTCTCGCGGAACAACTCCCGGCTGACGACCCGAGTCTGCGACTGGTCCGCGAGCGACTCGACTCCATTCTCGAACTGAGCGATACCGCCCGTCGAATCGAACGGGTCGCCGACGCCGACCGCACCGATGCGATATCGTTCGACCTCGCTACCGTCCTCGCCGACTGCATCGACCGCCTCCGCCAAGACGTTCCCGCCGCCGAGGTGTGTGCAACGCTCCCCGACCGCCTCGCTGTCGTCGGGCACGAACTCCTCCCCTACGCCTTCGAGAACGTCCTCGAAAACGCCGTCGAGCACAACGACGCCGCCGAACCGACGGTATCGGTCGAACTCACGCAACCACCCGATGGCGACCGGGCGGCGGTCCGTATCACCGACAACGGACCGGGGTTGCCCCCGGTCGAACGGCAGGTGCTCCAGACCACCGAGGAGACCCAGCTCACACACAGCACCGGTTTGGGGCTATGGCTCACGAACTGGATCGTCCGCAAATCGAGCGGGCGGGTCGACGTCGACTGCTCGGCGAGCGGGACGACCGTCGTAATCGAACTCCCGACGGAAACCGGTCACTCCTCGACGACGACCTGACCGACCATGCCCGCTCGCTCGTGGGGGATGCAGAAGTAGTCGTAGGTGCCCGGCACCTCGAAGGTGTGGCTGTATCGCTGGCCGTTTTCGAGGGCGCCGTTCATCCCGTCCCACGCCTCGCGGGCGGCCGCCTCCGTCTCGTACCCGCCCGTGGCGAAGTAGTCGGCCTTGTCCGGGATGGATTCCTCGTAGGCGGTAATCGAGTGTGCGCGGGCGCTGTTGTTGTACCAGACCACTTCGTCGCCGACGGAGACGGTGAGTTCCGCGGGTTCGAAGGCCACCGCGGTCATCCCCACGTCGCCGTCGACGCCGCCACCGACCGCGCCGAGAGCGGCACACCCCGACGTTCCCGCGGCGAGCGCCGTTCCGAGGGTCGCGAGCACTCGACGTCTGTGCATACCCATCTCTCGGGGAGCGGCGGATATAGGCGGCGTGGTTCGCGCGTCGAAGGGGCGATATAAAGACGTAAATCCTCGGTGGCTGAGTGAGCCACTATGCAACCGCGGTTCGTGGGCCGGCTGGGACTCGCGGACGCCGTCACCGTCGGCAACGCGATGCTCGGCTTCCTCGCCGCGTTCGTCGCGACGCGCGATGCGGCGCTCGCCGCCCGAATCGTCCTGCTCGCGGCGGTGCTCGACGGTCTGGACGGAGTTATTGCGCGCAAGCGCGGCGGCACGCTCGCCGGGCCGTATCTCGAC
Organism: Haloplanus sp. C73; assembly: GCF_051195115.1. NCBI lineage: Archaea > Methanobacteriati > Methanobacteriota > Halobacteria > Halobacteriales > Haloferacaceae > Haloplanus > Haloplanus sp. C73. The sequence goes on from NZ_JBNTJZ010000005.1 coordinate 5,055, forward strand.
TCGCTCGCGGACGTCGCCTCCTTCGGCGTCGCGCCCGCGCTCCTCATCGCGTCGCGCGCGGCCGAGACGTGGTCGCTCGGCGCCGACCCCGTCAAATACGGGCTCGCACTCCTCTTGCCCGCCGTCTACGTCGGTATGGCGGTCACCCGACTCGGGCTCTACACCGCCTACGACAGCGACGTCTCCGAGACGAAAGGGGTTCCCTCGACGCTCGCGGCGACGGTCCTCTCGGCGGGCGTCCTCGCGGGGTTCGTCGGGCCAGCGCTTCTCGTGGCGCTCTCGGGACTGCTCGCGGCGCTCATGGTGACACAAATCACGTACCCCGACCTCCACCCGCAGGACGCTATCGTGATGGGTGTCGTGCAGGTGCTCGCCATCGTGCTTCAGGGGCGCCCCGGCGAAGTGTTTGCCTTCGCGCTGCTCTTTCTCTCGCTCGCGTATCTCGTCCTCGGGCCGCGGTTCTACTGGACGTGACGGCTCGCGGGCGGCGTCACATCCCCATGTCGCTAGCTTCCTCGGGAACCGGTAAGTCGTGGACGCTGACACCGAGGAGTTCGGCGGCGTGGTCGAGCGCCATGTCGAACCCGTAGTATCGCTCCAGTTCGTCGCCCTCGGCGTCGCGGCGGACGGTCACCATCGCGTACCCCTCGCTGTTCTGGGCGAGCGCGGCGGTTCGACCGTCGCGCTCGAAGACGACGACCCGCTCACCGCCCGCTTCGTAGTAGCGAGCGGTCACGTCGTCCGTTTCCTGTACGGCGTTTCCCGTCTCCTCGTCGCTCATGTGGTCGAATCGACGCTCCGGCCAGTCGAAACTTCCGGTCCACCGGTCGACCCCATGACAATCACTATAAGCCATCGCGGCGCAGTACGTGTATGGCACTCGATGCCGTCGAGACGGACAAGAGCGTGGGATTCGGCATGCTGTTCGGGATTCTCGCCGCCGCCGGTGCGCTGGGTATGCTCGCCGCCCCCGGTCAGTTGGCCAAAGCCGGCGGGTTCGCACTCGCCGTGGTCGCCGCCCTCTGTTCGGTCGTGGCGGTGCAAGTGTACGCCTGACGGCGTCCGCTTGAAAGAGTTAAGAGCATGAATCCCGTAACAGGGGTGAACGATGACCTCCCTGACTGAAGAGGAACGGCGAATCCTCGCGTATCTCCACGACAGCGTCTCTCGGGGTGAACGCTATTTCCGCGCGAAGAACATCGCCGACGCAATCGGTCTGACGGCCAAGCAGGTCGGGTCCCGGCTCCCCCGACTGGCCGAGAAATCGGAGGACGTGGAAATCGAGAAGTGGGGACGGGCCAAATCCACGACGTGGCGCGTCACGCAGGGGTAACCCCACGCTTTTTGGCTGTCCGACGGAACCACATCGTATGACCGTACGTGTCCGGCGGGCGTTCGAGTTCGAGGTGCCGGCGGAACGCGTCTGGGACTTCATCTCCGACCCCGGCAAGCGCGCCGAGGCCATCAGCGTCGTCCGCGACTACGAGATAGACGGCGACGCCGCGACGTGGCACATCGACCTCCAGTTGCCGCTCGTAGACCGAACGGCCACCGTCGAAACCGAAGACGTCGAGCGCGACGCCCCGACCTACGTGAAGTTCGTCGGCCGCTCGAAGGTACTGCGTGTCACGGGCGAACATCGCATCACCGAGACGGAGACGGGCTGTCGACTCGACAACGAGTTCGTCGTCGACGGTCGGCTTCCGGGCGTCGAGCGCTTCTTCAAGAAACGGCTGGACGACGAACTCACGAATCTCGAAACGGCGCTCCGGCGTGACCTCGGGCTGACGGCATGAAACTCGCGCTGGCCCAACTCGACCAGACGGCGGGTGACGTGGACGAAAACCTCGACCGGGCCGCGACTGCCGTCGCCGACGCCGCCGCTCGCGGCGCCGACCTCGTCGTCCTCCCCGAACTGTTCACCGTGGGCTACTTCGCGTTCGACAGCTACGCCCGCGTCGCGGAGGGACTCGACGGGCCGACGTTCGACCGGCTCTCGGCCCTCGCCGCGGACCACGGCGTCGGCCTACTCGCTGGCAGTCACGTCGAGGACCTCGCGGCGAGCGCCGACGCCGGCGTCGACGTGCCCGACTCCGACGGCCTCGCGAACACCTGCGTGTTCTACGACCGCGACGGAGCGCGTCGCGCCGTCTACCGCAAACACCACCTCTTCGGCTACGAGTCGGCGGAGACGCGCCTGCTCACGCCGGGCGAGACGCTCGCGACCGTCGAGTTCGAGGGGTTCACGCTGGGGATGTCGACGTGTTACGACCTGCGCTTTCCCGAACTCTACCGTCGGCTCGCCGACCGGGGGGCGACGCTGGTCTGTGTGCCGAGCGCGTGGCCGTACCCGCGGGTCGAACACTGGGAGACGCTCGCGCGAGCGCGGGCCATCGAGAACCAGTGTTACGTCGCCGCCGCGAACGGCGCCGCCGAGTTCGCGGACGCGACGCTGCTCGGGCGCTCGACGGTGTACGACCCGTGGGGGACGACGCTCGCGAGTGCGGCCGACGACCCGACGCTCGTCGTCGCCGACGTAGACGCCGACCGAGTCGAGGCGGTCCGCGAGGAGTTCCCGGCGCTTCGGGACCGGCGAGACTGACCGTCCGCCGCCGGTGTCGGTGGATTTATCTGTCGCAGGAACAAGATTCGGGTGCCGACGCATCGACGCTTTTCTCGTCGAGACTCGGCAACAAAACTCCACCACGTCGTCGCTCGCCCGGACCCGGACCCCTCTCGCCCGGCAGGGTGTTCCGGGTCACCCTTCGTCTCCTCACCTCGTCCACCCCTTTCGTAGTGTGCATTGTGACTGTGTCCCGCTGGTTCGCCACTCCGTTCCGGCGAACCAGCAGTGCTGACTCATAATAAACACTATCATGCCGCGCGCTTCTCGATTTCGCCCTTGAGCGCCGCGGCGTCGAAGCCGTGGTCCGGCCTGATGTTGACGAAATCGAGGAACTCCCGCGCCGCGAGGAGTTCCTCCGTGGTGTAGGCCGTCGCCGCGGCGTCGACGGTCGCCGCCGCACCGATGAGCGGTTCGAGCGCCGCCAGCCCGCAGGCCGCGTCGTACGACCGCGCATCGTCCCGGCCCTCGGAGCCGACGTTCGTGGCGTCGATGAAGTAGAGTTCGCCGTCGAGGATGAGAACGTTCTCCGCCCGGAGGTCACCGTGTGCGAGGCCGTGGTCGTGCATCGTCCGCAGCGCCGCAAAGAGTTCGGGCGCGAGTTCGCGTTCGGTCTCGCGGTCGAGTTCGTCGAGCGGCCGGAACTCCGGCAGATATTCGAGAACGACCACGCCGAGGCCGTCGATTTCCAGCGCTTCGAGGGGTTCGGGCGCGTTCAGCCCGATGTCTCGCATCTGTCTAGTCGCGTCGAGTTCGTGTTCCGCCATCCCGTAGGGGGTGCCGAAATGCTCGAAAAAGCCCTCGGTCCCGGCCGAGAAGACGCCGAGGTTGCGCCCGGTGGTAATGAGGGCGTGCACCAGCGAGTTCTGCTTCGAGATGACTTTCACGAAGAGGTCCTCGTCGAGAACGACCGGCGTCGAGAGCCAGTTGTCGGCGTCGAGACAGCGGACCGACGGCTCCTCGCGACCGTACCGCGTCGCGACTTCGTCGACGACCCGGTCGAGGCGGTCGTCGTCGATTCGACCGCGGAGGAGCTGCCGGACTTCCATCAGCGCTCGATACGCCGTCGGGAGGGATATACTGTTGGGCGAACCGAGACAGCCGCTATCATCGCTCCAGTGCCGCCGAGAGCGTCTGTGACACCCGTGTCCCCTCGGAGCGCGCCACCGGGAGACGGACGTCGCTCTCGCCGAATCGCTCGATGACGAGCGCCGGCTGTCGCGTTCGGAGATAGCGCCAGCCGAGCGCGAGCGCCCCGGCACAGAGTCCAACGCCGCCGACGAGAAGTAGCGTCGTGAGAAGCGAGAGCGCCGCGACGAGGGCGTCGGTCACGGCGAGGACGCTCCCGATGGGGGCACCCTCCGCGCTCGCGCTCACGGCGAGCGTCTCACCGAGACCCATCGCACGGAGGGCGACACTGCCACCGACGGCAACGAGGCCGTAGACGCCGGCGCGCAGACTCCAGCCGAGCAGTTGGCGCTCCCCCTCGGCGTCGACGCCGACGCTGCTGACGTTGGGTCGGGGGACCGCTTCAAACCGGCGTCCGTCCGCGGCGGGGTCGTACGCGAGGACGCGATGGCTGGTGACGGCGACCCAGCCGTCGCCGAGGGACGCGTTTTCGACCACCTGTTCGCCGGCGTAACAGAGGTCCTCGGGGTCGTAGTCGGTCGATGCTCCCGCGGTGTCGGCCATCGGACGCCCCGACGGGCGCCGCCCTCCTGACCCTTTCGGCGGGTCGACCGGGCGATTTTAGACATCGGCGGAGCGAGGTGGCCCGTATGCACGTAGGTGAACGGAGCGGATGAGCGACGATTCGGAGTCCAGTTTCGTCGCGTACGGCATCGAGGACAAACCACCGGTGCTCACGTCGGCGCTGCTCGGCGTCCAGCACTACCTGACGATGGTGGGGGCGAACGTCGCCGTCCCGCTGATTCTCGCGGGTGCGCTGGGGATGCCCGAATCGGTCATCCCGCGGTTCGTCGGGACGTTCTTCGTCGTCTCGGGCATCGCGACGCTCGCACAGACCACCTTCGGCAACCGCTACCCCATCGTTCAGGGCGCACCGTTCTCGATGCTGGCCCCCGCGCTCGCCGTCATCGGCGTGGTCCAAGCCAGCAATCCGACGGGGCCGGCGTGGGAGGCGGCGCTTCTCCAACTGCAAGGGGCGATTATCGCCGCCGCACTGGCCGAAGTCGTCATCGGCTACTTCGGCCTGCTGGGCCGGCTCCGTGCCTACATCTCGCCGGTCATCATCGCGCCGACCATCGCGCTCATCGGTCTCGCGCTGTTCAACACGCCGCAGGTGACGAGCGCGAGCGGGAACTGGTGGCTGCTGGGGCTTACCCTCGGCCTGATAGTCCTGTTCTCGCAGTATCTCGGTGACGCCTCCCGGGCGTTCAAGCTCTTTCCCGTCCTGCTGGGCGTGGTCGCCGCGTGGCTGGTCGCCGCGGTGCTGTCGGTGACCGGCGTCTACGCACCGGACACGTCGGGCTACGTCGACCTCGCGTCGGTGGCGGCGGCGCCGGCGCTCATGCCCATCCACCCGCTCCAGTGGGGAGTCCCCCAGTTCGAAACGGCGTTCATCATCGGGATGCTCGCCGGCGTCGCGGCGTCCATGCTGGAGTCGTTCGGTGACTACCACGCCGTCGCTCGCCTCTCGGGCATCGGCGCGCCGAGCGAGCGCCGAATCAACCACGGCATCGGTATGGAGGGGCTGATGAACGTCTTCGCGGGGCTGATGGGCACCGGTGGCTCCACCTCCTACTCCGAGAACATCGGCGCCATCGGGCTGACAGGCGTCGCCTCGCGGTACGTCGTCCAGATTGGGGCGGCGGTGATGCTCGTCGTCGGCTTCGTGGGCTATTTCGGCCAACTCATCGCGACCATCCCCGACCCAATCGTCGGCGGCCTCTACGTCGCCATGTTCGGCCAAATCGTCGCCGTCGGCCTCTCGAATCTGGAGTACGTCGACATGAACTCCTCGCGAAACGTCTTCGTCGTCGGCATCGCGCTCTTTACCGGCCTCGCCATCCCGGCGTACATGGGTAACGTCGGGAGCGCCGCGGCGTTCCGCGAGGGGATGCGCGGCGTCGCCGTCCTCGGCCCGGTGCTCGGCGCCCGCGCCGTCGCCGACACCATCTACGTCATCGGGTCGACCGGCATGGCCGTCGGCGGCCTCGTCGCCTTTGTCCTCGACAACACTATCGAAGGGACGCGAGAAGAACGCGGCCTCGTCGAGTGGGAGCAAGCCACCGAAGACGAGGGCGATTTCGCATCCGCGTTCGACCGCTTCCTGCGCGACTGACCGACACGCTTTTTGTTTTAGGCAAGTCTAAAAACACATAGCAGGACCGGGATTCGGCTTCTGGCCGACTGGTGAGATGCGTCTCTGTCACTCGCTCATTCTGTCGTGGCTATCGGAGGGTTTTTGTATTTTTAGGCTGGCCTAAAACACATGCGGCACTCCAGACGAAAGTTACTACAGACGACCGGCATTGCCCTCGGTGGCATCGGGCTGGCCGGCTGTAGCGGGCAGAGCAGTACCGAAACGGAAGACTCGACGGCGACTTCGACGGCGACAGACACGAGTGCGCCGACCGAGACGCCGAGCGGTGGGGCGTCGGCGGACACGGCACTCGCCGCGGAGTGGAACACGATGCGCGCTCGACTTCACGACGCGGCGGCGCTCGGGCGCGCCGAACAGTCCGGCGCGGCGGCGTCGCTGGTCGGCGACGTCTTCAGCCGATTCGAGCAGGCGTCGGGCGAGTACGGCGCACACGAGGGGCTGGAGTCGACGGACGAGTCAGCCTACGAGTCCTTCGAGGGCACCCTCGGCGACGCCCGGTCGGCGTTCGAGGCCGGCAACGTCGAGGAGGCGACCAGTGCGCTCGGCACGGCCGAGGATAACCTGTCGTCCGCCCAGCAAGCGCGGACGTCCGGGAGCGCCACCGAGGCGTTCTCGCTTTTCGTCTTCGCTTCGCGCGTTCGGAACGTCGACGCGCTGGCGACGGCGGGCAAGACGGACGCCGCAGCGACGGTCGGACAGCAGGTCTTTGCCGACTTCGAGCAGGCGGCCGTCCACGACACCATCGAGTCCGCGGGCGAGGAGTACTACGAGGGCTTCGAGGGTGGTCTGGAAGACGCCATCTCGGCCGCGAACGACGGCGACGCCGACGGCGTTCACGAGGCGGCGCTATCCGCGTCGACGGCCGTCGTCGACGCCGCCTACGAACTCGTCTCCGAACCCGTCGCGGGCGTCGGCCACCTCTCGCTGATGGGTGCGGTCGGGTTCGACGCCGAGATGGTCGCCAGCATGGGCGGGCCGGGCGTCGCCACCGCCCACGCCGCGGGGCTGAACGCCTACCGCGTCCGCGTCCGTGACGCCGCGTGGCTCTACGACGCCGGACAGCCCGAGGCGGCGAAAGCCGCCGCCCAGTCCATCTTCCAGCACTTCGAGGGCGCTCGCGCTCACGAGGCGCTCGAAGAGGCGAGCGAGTCCGCCTACACCCAGTTCGAACACGAGGGGCTGGAGTCGCTCATCACGGCCATCGAAGACGGGAACGACCAAGGCGTCACCGACTCGGTGACGACGGTCCACGACGCGCTCACGACGGGCATCACCACGCTCGCGAGCGACGCGGGGCCGACCCTCCAGTCCGGCTTCTTCCGCGCCCGACTCGGTGACGCCGGCGAGCGCTACCGTCAGGGCGAGGCCGAGGTGGCGGCGACGATTGCCGAAGACCTCTTCGCTCGCTTCGAGGAGAACGAGGCCGGCTTCCACGAGGCGCTCGAAGACACCAGCGAGGACCTCTATCACACCTTCGAGGAAGACCATCTGGCGGCCCTGCCCGACGCCTTCCGCGCGGGCGACGACGACGCCGTCGAAACGCATCTCACCGGCGCGCAGGACGCGCTGGTCGAGTTCGAGGCGACGACGAGTACGCCGCTCGCGAGCGCCGCCGCCGCGGGCTACATGACCGGCCGCGCTGGCGACGCGGGCGTTCTCTCGACGCTCGGTGCGACCAGTCGCGCCGAGACGGTCGCCAGCGACGCCTTCAGCTACTTCGAGGCGGGCGCCAACGGCTTCCATGAATCCGTCGAAGAAGCCAGCGAGGACCGATACCACGCCTTCGAGGAAGCGCTCGGCGCCGTGCGCTCCGCGACGACCGGTGACGCCGACGCCTACGACGCCGCGACGACGTTCGCCGACGAGGCGACGGCCGCCGTCTACGCCGTCGTCGAGAACGGCGGCTCCGGCGGCGACGTGAACGCCGGACCGCTCGTCAGCGACGTGTTCGCGGCGTTCGAGAACGCCCGCGTCCACGAAGCCCTCGAAGCGGGTGACCACGAGGCCTACGAGACGTTCGAGGGAGCGCTCTCGGACTACGTCTCCGCACTGGAGAGTGGCGAGGGCGTCGATGCCGCGGCCGAGCGGTTCGCGAGCGCCACACAGCGCGCCGGCTTCGCCGTCGCCGGAGCGATGGAGCAGGCTCCGCCGCTCGCCGAGAGCGGCGGTGGCGAGGAAAGCGGGGGCGGCGAGACGGACCTCCAAGGCGGCCCGAACGTCGTCGAGGGCGTGCCGGACGACGCCGACCACGTCGTCGACATGCAGGCCGTCGCGTTCGAACCCGCGGAACTCACCGTCTCCGTCGGCGACACAGTGGCGTGGAGCCACGCGGCGGGCGAACCCCACTCCGTCACGGCCTACGGCGACAACATCCCGGACGACGCGACGTACTGGGCGTCCGGCGGCTTCGATTCGGAGGAGGCCGCTCGGACCGGCTGGGAGGAGGGCAGCGGCGCCGTCCAGTCGGGCCAGTCGTACGTCCACACCTTCGAAACGGCCGGCGAACACGCATACGTCTGCATCCCGCACGAGGCGGCGGGCATGGAGGGGACAGTCGTCGTCGAGGAGTAACGCACTCGGCGGCCCCCTGACCGCCACACCACCTCGCTACCGTGGGCACGGTAACGTACACTCCCTCCACTCCTTTTCGCGGCGTCGACGACGTGACAGTCGAAAGGTTCTGGTTCGTCCCCGTCACAGAGAGGGACATGTATCGCCGAGGCCACTGGGGCGTCTCCTTGCTCGTTTTCGCACCCGTCGGGTTCGCACTCGTCAGTTTGGGGCGCCCCGAACTCGCCGTCGTCGGCGGCGGCGCCATGCTCTGGCTGTCGACGGTGCCCGACTGGGACCACCGACTCCCGCTCATCTCACACCGCGGTCCGACTCACACGCTCGCGTTCGCGCTTCTCGTCGGCCTCGTCGGCGCCGGCGCGGGAGCGGCGTTCGCCGAGGTGTTTCCGGGCGACCGGACGACACTCGTCGCCTTTGGGTTCGGCATCGGAACGCTCGGCATCCTCGCACACCTCCTCGCGGACGCCCTGACGCCTGCGGGCATCCCGCTTCTGTGGCCACTCTCCGGCCGCGATTTTTCCGTGTATCTCACCCGCGCCGACAACACCGTCGCCAACTACACCCTCTTTGCCGTCGGGGTCTGTGCCACTGCCGCCGCCGCGTTCGTCGCGACGGGAGTGGTCTGATGGGCGATATTGAGCCACAGAATCGCAAAATGGTCGCCGCATCCCCGATATAATTTGATATGTTATATCATACCACGCATCCCCAGAAACCTTATATCTCTGCTTTTCGTCGTATGTGACGCAATGGCGACTGGTACGGTTGCGTTCTTCAACGACACGGGCGGTTACGGGTTCATCGAGAGTGAAGATGCGGACGAAGACGTCTTCTTCCACATGGAAGACGTCGGCGGTCCGGACCTAGAGGAGGGTCAGGAGGTGGAGTTCGACATCGAGCAGGCCGACAAAGGCCCGCGAGCCACCAATCTTCAGCGACTCTGAGGTCGAACCGCGGTTCGGTTCGACGCCCGAGTAGCGGCGCACGAACGACAATGTCCTATTTCTCTCACCCTCATAGCGTGCCCGCTGCCGCACGCTCGCGTATCCGCGCCACTCGCTCCCGAATCGCCGCCCACTCGTCGGCGGACTTGTCGTCGACGTGGCTGTACATCAAGCCCATTCGCCCCGTTCCGCGTAGCGTCGACTCGTGGTCGTTCAGGAACGCCCAGTAGAGCGCGTTGAACGGACAGGCATCGTCGCCCGTCGTCGCGTCGACGTCGTACGGACAGGCGTCGCAGTGGTCGCTCATCCGGTCGATGTAGTTGCCCGAGGAGACGTAGGGCTTCGAGGTGAACGCGTCGGTAGCGAAGGTGCCCATCCCGAGGACGTTCGGCGCCGTCACCCAGTGATAGGCGTCGACGAACCCGAACTGAAACCACTCGGTCAACTCGTGAGGGTCGGCGCCGTACAGCGTCGCGAAGTTGGACAGGACCATCAGGCGCTCGATGTGGTGGGCGTAGCCCCGCTCGTAGACGTGTGACACCGCCTCGTCCAGACAGCGCATTTGCGTCCCCTCGCCGTAGTACAGCGGCGGCAACGACCGTGACCGGTCGAGCACGTCGCCATCGGTCAAATCGGGCATCGTCCGCCGATAGACGTGGCGCATGAACTCCCGCCAGCCGAGAACCTGCCGGACGAACCCCTCCACGCTCTCGATGGGCGCCGCATCGCGCTCCCACGCCTCGACGGCGGCGTCGACGACTTCACCGGGGCGGAGGAGTCCGAGATTGAGCGACGCCGACAACAGCGAGTGTGCAAGCGCCCACTCGCCGCCGACCATCGCGTCCTGATACGGGCCGAAGTTGGGGAGGCGATGCGTGACGAAGTGGTCGAGGGCGTCGAGTGCCTCCTCGCGAGTGACGGGCCACGCGAACCCCCCGATTTCGCCCCACGTGTCGAACGTCTCCGCCACCCAGCCGAGCGTGTCCCGAGTCAGGTCGTCGGGGTCGTACCGTGGCACCGGCGGTGGCGACCAGTCCGCCGGCGGCGTCTCGCGGTTCGACTCGTCGTAGTTCCACTGCCCGCCGACCGGGTCGTCGCCGTCCAGCAACACGTCGTCTCGCCGTCGCATCCAGCGATAGAAGTTCTCGTGGCGGAACTCGTCCTCGGCCGAATCCCACTCGTCGAAGGCGTCGGGCGGACAGCGAAACCGGTCGTCCTCGACGAGCGTGAGCGAGCCACCGCGGCTCTCCACCAAGTCACGCAGACGGGCGGCGGCGCCGTGGGTCGGCGGACGCATGAGACGCAGGTCGTCGCCCGGATGCGCCTCGAAATGGGCGTCCAGCGCGTCGCCGAAGGTGTCCGCCCGACGATACTCGACGTCGTACCCCGCTTCGCGACGCGCGTCACGAGCGTGGCGCATAGCCGCAAACACCAGTCCGAGTTTCTGCGGGTGGTACGGCCGGCGTCCGGCGAAATCCGTCGCTTCCACCATGAGCACCCGGTCGGCGCCGTCGAGGACGTGATGCGACGGGTGGAGGTGGTCGCCGAGTAACCAGACGGTCATGCCGGGGCGTTCGGCCTACCGCATCAAAACGGTGGGGCCGACGTGCGGTGGTCACGTCAGTCGGTGACCTCCCCGCGTCGACGGGCTATCGACACCCCATACCGGGAATAAAGCGTTCCAGATACCGTCGGCTCGGCGTCTAGCGTCTGAAAAATGTTGCTGTCTGTCGCTGTGAGCGACAGTCGTTGTTACAGTCGGACGACGTTCGCCGCGCGAGGCCCCTTGGGCGAGGACTCGATGTCGAACTCGACCTCAGTACCTTCCGTGAGGTCTTCGCCGCCAACGTCCTCCATGTGGAAGAACACGTCTTCGTCGTCGTCGAGGTCGCCGTCTTCAGTCGAAATGAAACCGTAGCCGCCTGTGTCGTTGAAGAAATCAACCGTACCAGTTGCCATTACATACAGACTGAGGGTTGGGCGAGGGATAACCCTTCCGCGAGTCGGGGTACCACGACCCAGAACGCACGTGGCGGCCGACCTGTGGCCGTCCGAATACGACTGGCGTCGCCATCTTCGTCACGAACGTCGGAAAACGAGTGCGTTGGGTCGAATTTGAACCACAGTCTTTCGTCAGTCTATGACACGGACGCTCCGCTCACAGTCGCGATATCGACAGAAATGGGTTGGGGCAGATTCGAACTGCCGACCTGCTCCGTGTGAAGGAGCCGTCATAACCGGACTAGACCACCAACCCGCCAGTACATCGATACTGGCGAGGTGGACTTAAGGGTTGTCTTACTCCGCCGAATCGTCGCCGCGGTATCGGCGAATCCGCTCCCGGGCGTTGGCGATGGCAGTCTGTGCCTCGCCCTCCGCCCGCTCTTCGAGTTCCTCCAGTTCCGACTGCAGTGTCGCCAAGCGCGACGGCTCGGGCTCCTCCTCGCGGCCGGTGAGTTCGCGGAAGCGCTCTTCGAGCGGTTCGAGCTCCTCCAGCGCCCCCTCTTTCGCGTGTTCGCCCGCTCGACCGATGTAGTACAGTGCGTCCTCGAAGTGCTTGTTCATATATGACCAAACGCGAAGGACAGATATAGCCTTTGTGGCGACTATCGTCGCGGACCGAGACACCGTCTGTCGATGTGAGGGGAAGGCCGGAGTCGACACAGAAATGAGCCGGTCAGTACGTCGGGCGGTCTTCGGGGACGCCGTCTCGCTGGTTGACGAGGCGAGCAAGGGTGAACAGGGCGTCGGAGAGGCGGTTGAGATAGGCGATTGCGTCAGGGTTGATGGGGTCGGTGCCGGCGAGGTCAACCGCCCGTCGCTCCGCTCGGCGGACGACGGTCCGAGCGTGGTGGAGCGACGCCCCCGCCTCGCTCCCGCCGGGGAGGACGAAGGACTGGAGCGGGTCGAGTTCTTCCTCGGCGGCGTCAATCCAGTCCTCCAATTCCTCGGTGTGGGCCTCGCGGACGACCGGGTCGTCCTCGTCGGGGTCGGGGTTGGCGAAGTCGGCTTGGACGATGTGGAGATGGTTCTGGATGCGTTCGAGGTGGTCGTCCACGTCGTCGTAGCCGGTGGGTCTGATGGTCCCGATGAGCGCGTTGGCCTCGTCGACGGTGCCGTAGGCTTCGATGCGCGGACTCGTCTTCGAGACGCGGGACATGTCCCGGAGGTCGGTCATGCCCTCGTCGCCGCGGCCGGTGTAAATCTTCATGCGAGGGTTCGGTCGACGTACTGCAGGATGTTCTCACTCTCGGCCATGGTGACACCTCGGCCGTCGTCGACGATGACGGGGACGCCGCGCTGTCCGCTGACGCGTTTGACCTCGTTTCGCTTCGAGTGCAACGCCTCGACCCACGTCGTCTCGTAGTCGACGCCCGCCTCCCGAAGCGCGTCGTGGACCGCCTCGCAGTACGGACAGCCGTCGAGCGCGTAGAGCGTGATGGCCATACCTGCCGTTGGGACGGGGCGGGCAAGTAGCTTGGCCCGCGACGGGCCGTGAGCGGCCACTGCGAAGCGAATGCTATCAGTGATGAGAATTTGACCGGCGGACTTTAGTGGGCGACAGGTGCGTTCCCGGATATGAATTTACTGTCCGGTATCGTCGGCGCCGTGTCTCAGGAGGCGAGTACGACCGATTCGACGGAGACGGAGGACGTCGAAATCGAGTCCGAATCGAAATCGGAAGCCGGCCTCGGGCTAGACGCGGATTTCCACACGATTCTGAACCACATCGACACGCCCATATTCATCATCGACGCGGACGGGAATCTCGTGTTGTGGAATCGGGCGCTCGAATCGTTGACCCAAGAGTCCGAGGAGCGAGCCAAAGAACTCACCCGCGAACACGGCGTCACTGGTCCGGCCTTTTACCCCGACGGCCGGCGGTCGAAAACGCTGGCCGATAAGGTCACCGACGCGCCGGAACAGGCCCACGAGGAGTACGATGTGCCCCGGATTGCGGACGTCGAGTACACGCTCTACGGTGACGAGAGCGTGATGACCGACGCCAGCGGCAACGACCGCCATATCGAGTTCACCGCCGCCCCGCTCTACGACGACGACGGCACCTTCGTCGGCGTCGTCGAGATGATTAACGACCGAACGGAAGACGCGCTCAAACAGCAGGAACTCGAGGAACTCGTCGACGAACTGCAGTCGACGATGCAGGCCATCGAAGGCGGTGACCTCGGGGCTCGCGCCGCCGTCTCTGACCCCGAACACATCGACGCGGAACTCCTCGAAGTCACGGAGAGCCTCAACGAGATGGCGAGTCGGCTGGAGGGGATGATAGACGAGATTATCGACATCGCGGACACGGTGTCGGCGACGAGCGAAGACCTGAGCAGCACCAGCGAGGAAGTGACCAGTTCGATTCAAGAGATTGAGGCCTCCAGCGGGGAGATAGTCGAGGGCGCGGACGAACTCGCGGAACAAGTCTCGGACGCGGACACGAGCATCTCGAATCTCTCGGCGTCAATCGAGGAGATTACCGCGACGACGAACGACGTCAACGAGCAGTCGGAGCAGGCGGCGGACCTGGCCACCGAGGGCGTCGAGGAGGCGACCGACGCAATCGGCCAGATTCAGAACGCGGTCGAGGCCGCCAACGAGATACAGGACGACATCGACACGCTGGAGCAACAGATGGACGAAATCGGCGAGGTGACGGACTTGATTGCCGATATCACCGACGAGACGAACCTGCTCGCGCTGAACGCGAACATCGAGGCCGCGCGCTCTGCGGACGGCGGCGACGGGTTCGGCGTCGTGGCGAACGAAATCAAGTCCTTGGCCGAGGAATCACAGGAGGCGACCGAGGAAATCGAAGCGATAATCGAGGAGACCCAAGACCGGACCGAAGACGTCACGGAGCAAATCAACACCGCGACGACGGAAATCACGGGCGGCGCGGAGGCCGTCGAAGAACTGGTCACGGTCTTCGAGGAAATCGACACCGCGGTGTCCGACGCCAGTAACGGAGTCGCAGAGATAGCGCAGGCGGTCGAATCACAGGCTGAAGAAGCCGACGAAGTGAGTCGCGTCGTCAAGGAGACGTCGGCCATGTCGGAGCAGATTGCCGGGTCGATACAGCAGATTTCGACCGGCGTCGAACAGCAGTCGTCGGCCATGTCCGAGACGGCCGATATGGCTCAGGAGTTGAGCCACTCCAGCCTCCAACTTCACGAACAGGTCGCGCGATTCGACACCGAGCGTAGCCGAAGCGAGCGAGGCACCGAGAGCGACTGAGGGCGTCACGAGCCAGAGGAAGCGGTCTCTTTGCGTGGTATCCAAAATCGACGAGTCGGACGTTCGCCGATCTATTTTGTATAGCATTATAGAATTTATCACGCGTTTCGGGAACCAGTATCTTCAATGTGACCGGTTCCCGAGGGGAACGTATGAGTCTGGAGATGGAACACGACTGTCCGGAGTGCTCGAACGACACCTTCTGGCGGACGGCGAGTACGGCGCTACATCTGGGTGAGAAGACGAAGTGGTCGTGTACGGACTGCGACTACGGCATGATTCGAATCAACGGTATCGATAGCTCGAAACACACCGGCTTCTGAGGCGGCTCACTCGATTTGGTCGCGGTACTCGTCCGGCGAGAGCAGCGTGTCGAACTCCTCGGGCGAACTTGGCTCGACTTCGAGCAGCCAGCCGTCGCCGTAGGGGTCCTCGTTTATCAGTTCCGGCGTGTCGAACAGCGCTTCGTTGACGGCCGTGACGGTGCCCGAAACGGGCGAGACGAGGTCCGAGACGGCCTTGATGCTCTCGACGACGCCGAACTCCTCGCCTTTCGTCACCGTCTCGCCCTCCTCGGGGAGTTCGACAAAGACCACGTCGCCCAGTTCGTCCTGTGCGAACTCGGAGATGCCGACGCGAACGCTGTCGCCGGTGGTCGTCCATTCGTGCGATTCCAGATACCGTCGGTCGTCGGGTACGTCAGAGCTCATGTGTCGATGAAAGGTGGTGTCACTACGTTCGCCTGTTTCGGTTCGCCGCGGACGACGACCCGGACGCGAGTGCCCGGCGTCGCCTCCTCGGAGAGGTATCCGAGGCCGATTGGCTCGCCGAGCGTCGGACTCATCGTCCCGCTGGTGAGGTGGCCGAGGCGGTCGCCGTCGCCGTCGACGACTTCGTAGCCGCCGCGCGGGACGCCTCGCTGGAGGAGTTTGACGCCGCGGAACCGCTCTTCGGCCCCCTCGCGCTCGACGCCTTCGAGGGCGTCACGCCCCACGAACTCCCTATCGAGGTCGACCGTCCAGCCTACGCCCGCCTCGTAGGGCGTCCGGGGCTCGTCTTCGGGGTCGAAATCCTGCCCGGAGAGCAGAAAGCCCATCTCCATTCGGAGCGTGTCGCGGGCGCCCAAGCCGCAGGGCTGGCAGTCGAACGCCGACCACACCGTCTCGGCGTCGTCCCACGGAATCAGGAACTCGAAGCCGTCTTCGCCGGTGTAGCCCGTCCGCGAGGCGTAACACCGGACACCAGCCACGTCGAGAAAGGCGGCCTCGAACCGGTCGATATCCGTCGCCGCGCCGTCGGTGGCGTCGTCGGCGAGTTCGGGCGCGTCGGGGCCCTGCACGGCGACCATCGCCCACTCCTCGGTGGCGTCGTGAACCGTCGCGTCCAGCCCCCACTGCTCGCGGTACTCGGTCCAGCGCGCGTACATCTCGGCGTCGTGGCCGGCGTTTGGGATGAACAGGTACTGCGGGCCGTCCCCGTCGTCCGGAAGCCGGAACACCATCGTGTCGTCGAGGATGATGCCGTCCTCGTCCGTGATGCAGGCGTACTGCGTGTCGCCCACGTCGAGTTCCCGCACGTCGTTGGTGGTCAGTCGTCCCATCAACGTCGTCGCATCGGGGCCGGACACCCGAATCTCGCTCATGTGCGAGACGTCGAAGATGCCCGCAGATTCCCGGACAGCGGTGTGTTCGGTCCGGATGGAGTCGAACTCGACCGGCATCTCCCACCCGCCGAACTCGGTGAGCGACGCACCCAGTTCGGTGTGAACGTCTTGCAACGGCGGCTTCCGTAGGCCCATGCCCCTACTGAGACGCCTCGTGACCTAATGGTTTTGTCCGTTCGCTGCCGGCCGATTATAGCCATAAATCCTATGTCGCGATAGGAAATCGGGACAGGGCCGAGACGCTACCGCCGAACGCGCACCGGTTCGCCGGCGACCATCGCGACGTCGCCGGTAGCGGGGTCGTGAAGCATGAGCGCCCCCGACTCACAGCGGGTCGACGGGAAGATGGGTGCTTCGGGGATGTCGTAGTCCGAGGGGTCGCGGCTCGTCGCGGCGATGGTCCACGTCCGCGCCAACATACTCGACTCCTCGCTCATGACTGCGAAGGGGGCGCGGCGAACTCGTCACGCAAGTGAGCGGGCGTTCGGCCGTGGCGCACCGCGAGCAGTTCTGCGACGATACTGTGGGCTATCTGATAGGGCGTCCCACCCCCGAGGTCGAGTCCGACCGGCGTGTAGAGGCGGTCGAGCTCCGACTGCGAGAGTTCACGCCCCTCCGCCCGCAGTTCGTCCGCAATCCGTTCGAACCGCTCTGCCGGTCCCATCAGTCCGACGTACGGCACGTCGGAGTCGAGAAGTTCGCCGACGGCAATCGTGTCGTCGACGAAGTTGTGCGACATCACCACCGTGTAGGTGTCGGCGTCTAAGTCGAGTTCCTCGCGAATCTGTGCCGGCGAGAGCGAACGCACCGCGTCTGCCGTCGGAAAGGCCTCGCTCGTCGCGTCGCCACCCCGGAAGCCAGCGACGGTGACGCGGAAATCCGCCAATCGCGCGAGTTCGACGACCGGCGCGATGTCGTGGCCCGTGCCGAAGACGACGAGGTCGGCCGGCGGCGTCACGACGTCGACGAACACCTCCGTGCGCCCGCCGGGACGGGGAACTTCGACCGTTCCCGACTCGTCCGCGTCGCGAAACTCGCGTCCGGCGTCGGCCAAGTCGTCACCGAACCACTCGGGGGCGTCGGCGGGCGTTGGGCCGTCGCCGACGGCGATGGCACGCTCACCCACGGGCACCGCGGAGTGGTCGGCGTCGACGACGGTGTAGACCACCGCGTCCGTGCCGTCGTCGTACGCGTCGACGACGGGACGGTATTCCGCGTCGAGGGGTTCGAGCAGGATGTCGATGACGCCGTTACAGCCGACGCCGAGCCCCCACACGTCGTCGTCACCGGTCAGGTCGAAGCGCTCGACGCGGGGCTGACCCGTCTCGCGCACCTCGCCCGCGCGTTCTATCATCACGTCCTCCAGACAGCCAGCGGTGATGCTTCCAACCCCTTTGTCGCCAGTGACGAGCATCTTCGCGCCCGGCCCGCGGTAGGCGCTCCCCTCGACGCCGACGATGGTCGCCAGTACGGTCGGGTCGCCGGCGTCGATGGCGTCTCGTATCGACGACATCACGTCCGCTTCGGGGGCGCTCCACTCGGCGTCGGGATTCATGGGTCCGCTCCAATCGCAGTCGGTCGGCGAGTCGGTACAATCGTCGGTGTGGTGTGTGTGCGTGTCATCTCTCGGTGCGTCGCCAGTCGTGTTCGTAGCCGACGGGGCGTCGCCGCCGGCGAATCTGTCGAGCCAAGTCGAAGAGGTCGGCGGGCTCGGCGAACGCAAAGAGCCCGTCGAGGTGGGGGAGGGCAGCCGACATCCCCCGACAGGTGGGTTCGTACGCAGTCGAGGCCGCGAGCGGGTTGAGCCAGAACACCCGGCGTGCCCGGCGGTCGAGCCACGACATCCCGGCTTCGAGTTGCGACACCTCTCCCGTCTCCAGCCCGTCGCTGAGTATCAGGACGACCGTATCGCGGTCGACAGCCATCGGCGCCGTGTCTCGGATCGTCGTCAGCGCGTGGCCGATGCGGGTGCCGCCGCCCCACGCGGCTTCGAGACGGTCGAACTCCTGCAGCGTCGTTTCGGGTGATTCGGCACGGAGTGCCGCCGTCACCTCCGTCACGTCGGTGTCGAAGAGGAAGGTGCGAACCTCGCGCCACTCGTCGGTCAGCGCCCGCAGGACGCTCACGAGGAACTCGCGGTCCAGCGTGTCGAGTACCGACCGACTCACGTCGACGAGCACTAGCCCGCGGACGGTCGTGGGGCGCGCGGCGTGTTCGGGGAGGTCCATCACCACGCCACCGGTGGCGTGGCTCTCGCGCATCGCCCGCCTGATATCGGGCTGTCCCGGCGACGACGGCCGCCGGCGCCGTCCGGGGCGGCTGGCCAGCGCGTCGGTCAGCGCCCGCACCGCGGCCGTCGGCTCGTCGACCATCCCCAGCGTCTCGCTCTCGACGCGCGTGGACGCGCCGGTCGGACTGTACCGTGTGCGCGTCTCGTCGGCGTCGCTGCGGGTCGAGTCCTCGTTCTCGACGCGACGGGTTCGCACTTCCCCACCGTCGTCGTCGCGGGACTCGTCACCGGAGTCGAGGCCGTCGTCGCCGGAGTCGATACCGGGGTTGAGGCCGCCGTCGAGGGACGATAGGTCGGCGTTCTCGTCGGCGGCGTCCTGCATCTCCGTCCAGAACCGGTCGAAGAGTCGGTCGAACGTCGCCCGGTCCTCCGGGCGAGAGAGGAGGGCGGCCCGAAGCGCGGTCCGAGCGGTGGCCTCGTCGTCGAACCCGACGGTCGCGAGCGCCTCCGCAGCGACGAGCGAGCCGTCGGCCGGCACCTCGACGCCAGCGGTGCGGAGCGCGCCGACGAACCGAACCAGCGTACTGCGAACGTGTGTCAGCGAATCCGTCAGCGGGGTGTCGGCGACCATCGGCACTCAGGCAGTGGAGTCGTTCGCCGCCGTGAGGAGGGCAGACACCGTTTCGTCGTCGAGCCGTTCCACGTCCTCGGCCTCTTTCAGGAGACAGCCGACCGTCCGCCGAATGTCCGATTCGGTGAGCGGGGGGTCGCCGGCGTCGCCCAGCGCGGAGAGTGCGCGAGCCCAGTCGAGCGTCTCGGCGACGCCCGGCGGTTTGAGCAGTGGTTCCTCGCGGAGCCGCCCGGTCACGCCACAGACGGCGGCGGCGACAGCGGCGTCGAGTTCCGGCACCTTTCGCCGGACGATGGCCCGCTCTTTCTCGAACGACGGCGGTTCGACGTGGAGATACAGACAGCGCCGCTTGAGCGCGTCGCTGAGGCCGCGCGTCCGATTCGACGTGATGACGACGATGGGCGCGACGTCGGCCGTCACCGTCCCCAGTTCCGGAATCGACACCTGGAAGTCAGAGAGCACCTCCAACAGGAGCGCCTCGAACTCCTCGTCGGCCCGGTCTATCTCGTCTATCAACAGCACGGGGGGACGAGCCCCGTCGTGTCGGAGCGCGCGGAGGAGGGGTCGCTCCAGCAGATACTCCTCGGTGAACACCGACGCCTCGCCGTCGCTCTGGCCGGACTGCATCGCGAGCAGTTGCTTGGCGTAGTTCCACTCGTAGAGCGCGCTCTCGGCGGCCAGCCCCTCGTAACACTGGAGTCGGACGAGGTCGGTGTCGAACCCCTCCGCGAGCACCTTCGCGAGTTCGGTCTTGCCGGCGCCGGGTTCCCCCTCGACGAGGAGGGGCCGACCCAGTTTCAGCGCAAGCAACACCGTCGTCGTGAGTTCGTCCTCGGCGACGTAGTCCGTCGCGTCGAAGATAGACTGCAGTCGCTCGCTCGTCAGCGTCTCGAACTCGTCGTGGATGTCGTCGGTCATAGGGCGAGAGCGTCAGGGGGACCCGGCGCCAGCAATCGCGTCGGGACCGGTCGCCGCCTCCCGAATCGCGCGCTCGACGTAGCGTTCGAGCAGTTGGGCGCGGAACTCCGCCGACGCCTGAAGGTCGTCCATCATCATCATCTCGTCGAGGTCGGCGTCGGCTTTCGCGGCCGCCGCCTCGATGGCGTCGTCGTCGAGCGTCGTCCCTGCGAGCGCCTCCTCGACGGGGTCGAGGCGAACGCCGTGGTCCATGATTCCGTTCGCGGCGACGCCGACGTCTTCGACGCGGCCCGAATCGACCGTCAGCGCGACGGCCACGCCGACCATCGCGTAGCCCGAGGAGGGACTCGGTTTCTTGGCGTACGCGCCGGTCGCCTCGGGACGCGCCGGGAACTCGACCCGCGTGAGGAGTTCGTCCTCGGCGACGTCGGTGGCGTACATCCCGAAGAAGAAGTCGTCGGCGTCGACGCGGCGTTCGCCGTCCGGTCCCTGCACGACCATCGTGGCGTCGGCGGCGAGCGCGGCCGCGGGGAGGTCGGACGCGGGGTCGGCGTGGGCGAGGTTGCCCCCGACGGTCCCGCGGTTGCGGACCTGCACGTCACCGACGGCGTGGGCCGCCTCGGCGAACACCGTGGCCCTCTCCTGCATCGACGCCGAGTCGGCGATGGTCGCGTACGTCGTGAGCGCGCCCACCGACACCGTGTCGCCGTCGGCGTCGATGCCCTGCAGGCTGTCGATATCGCTGATGTCGATGAGCATATCGGGACTCGCGAGCCCCGACTTCATCGTCGGCAGGAGGCTGTGGCCGCCCGCGAGGATTTCGGCCTCGGGGTGGTCGACCTGCAGGTCCAGCGCCGCCTCGACCGTCTGCGGTCGCTCGTAGTCGAACTCGTCGGGGTACATCAGCTCTCACCCCCGTCGGTCGCCGCTCGCCATACCTTCTCTGCCTTCAGCGGCATGTCGATGTGGTCGACATCCAGCGCGTCACAGACCGCGTTGACGACAGCCTGCGGCGCGGCGATGGTACCAGCCTCGCCGACGCCCTTGACGCCGAGCGGGTTGACCGGACTCGGGGTGCAGGTGGAGTCCGTCTCCATCTCCGGGATGTGTTCGGCCTTCGGAACGGTGTAGTCCTGCATCGACCCCGTCACCAACTGGCCGTTGCTGTCGAACTCCGCGCCCTCGTAGAGCGCCTGTCCGATGCCCTGTGCGACGCCACCGTGAATCTGCCCCTCGACGATTTTGGGGTTGATTTGGTTGCCGACGTCGTCGACGGCGACGTAGCGCTCGATGTCGATGTCGCCGGTTTCGGGGTCGACCTCCACGACTGCCGCGTGCAGGCCGAACGGGAACACGAAGTTGTCGGGGTCGTAGAACGACGTCGCCTCCAACCCCGGCTCCATGTCGTCGGGCATATCGTGAGCCAGATACGCCTCGGTGGCGATTTCGGTGATGTGCATGGAGCGGTCGGGCGCGCCAGCGACGCTGAAGTCGCCGTTCTCGAACTCGATGTCCTCGGGCGAGGCTTCGAGCTGGTGGGCCGCAATCTGTCGCGCCTTCTCGACCAACTTCTGTGAACTCTTGACGAGCGCGCTCCCGCCGACGGCGGCGCTTCGGCTCCCGTAGGTGCCCATCCCCTGCGGAATCTCGTCGGTGTCGCCCTCGACGACGTCGACGTCCTCGTACTCGACGCCGAGTTCGTTGGCGACGATTTGGGCGTAGGTGGTGTCGTGGCCCTGCCCGTGGCCGGAGGTGCCGCAGTACGCAGTCACCTTCCCGGAGGGGTGGAATCGGACGAGGCCGCTCTCCCAGAGTCCCGCCTGTGCGCCGAGTTGCCCGGCGAGTTCCGACGGGGCCAACCCGCAGGCCTCGATGTACGCCGAGAGGCCGACGCCGATGTAGCGCCCCTCCTCTCGCGCTTCCGCCTGCCGTTCGCGGAGGGCGTCGTAGTCGAGGTGGTCGAGCGCCCGGTCGAGTGTCTTCTCGTAGTCGCCGCTGTCGTACTCGACGGCGACTTCCGTCTGGTAGGGGAACTCCTGAACGAAGTTGTGGCGGCGGAACTCCGCGGGGTCCATATCAAGCTCCTTCGCGGCGAGATGGACCATCCGCTCGACGACGAAGGAGGCTTCGGGGCGGCCGGCGCCGCGGTAGGCGTCGACCGGTGGCACGTTCGTGAACGCGCCCTCGACCGAGCAGTGAATCGCCGGGATGTCGTACTGCCCCGATAGGAGCGTGCCGTAGAGGTAGGTCGGCACGGCCGGCGCGAACGTCGAGAGATAGGCGCCGAGGTTGGCGCGGGTGTCGACGCGGAAGCCGAGGATGTCACCGTCGTCGGAGAGCGCCATCTCGGCGTGAGTCTGGTGACCGCGCCCCGGCGCGTCCGTGAGATACGTCTCGGTTCGGCGGGCCGTCCACTTCACGGGACGCTCGTGACGCTTGGCCGCAAGCGCCACGAGCGCCTCGTCGGCGTAGTGGTGAATCTTGCTCCCGAACCCGCCCCCGACGTCGGGAGCGCGCACGCGAAGTTTGTGTTCGGGATGGTCGATGACGCCCGACATGAGCAGGCGGTGCAGATGCGGGTTCTGAGAGGTCATGTGGACCTCCAACTCCTCGTTCGAGGGGTTGTACTCCGCCACCGCCGCCCGCGGCTCCATCGCGTTCGGAATCAGGAGCTGGTTTTCGAGGTCGAGGTCGACGACGTGGTCGGCGTCCTCGAAGGCGGCGTCGGTCTTCTCGGCGTCCCCGATTTCCCAGTCGAACGCGGTGTTGTCGCCCGCGTCGTCGTGGATGACCGGGGCGTCGTCGGAGAGCGCCTCGTCGGGGTCTGTCACCGCGCCCAGTCGGTCGTAGTTCACGTCGATTTGGTCGAGGGCGTCGTGAGCGACGTACCGCTCCTCGGCGACGACGACGGCGAGGGCGTCGCCCTGATACCGGACGCGGTCGGTTGCGAGAATCGGGTGTTCGACCTGTTCGAGCGAATCGAGGAGCCAGCCGGTCGGGACGTTCCCCGGCACGTCGACGTCCTCGGCCGTGAGCACGTCGAGGACGCCGTCCATCGATTCGGCCGCCTCGGTGTCGATGCCGTCGATGCGCGCGTGGGCGTGTTGACTCCGCTTGATGGCCATGTGGACCATCTGCGGCAGTTCGATGTCGTCAGTGTACTCGGCGTCGCCCGTCAGCAAGGCGGGGTCCTCGCGGCGCTCGATGGCCGAGCCGAGTATGTCGGCGGCGTCGACGTCGTCGGGGTCGAGCGACTGAACGCCGGAGTCCTCCGATTCGGCGCCCATGGTCACTCACTCCCCCCGTCGGCGACGGCCGGTTCCTGCATCTTTTCCGCGGCGTTCTCGACCGCACGGACGATGTTCTGATACCCCGTACAGCGACAGAGATTGCCCTCCAGCGCCTCCCGAATCTCCGACTCGGTGGGGTCGGGGTTCCGCTCCAGCAGTTCCGTCGCGGTCATCATCATCCCGGGCGTGCAGTAGCCACACTGCAGTCCGTGTTCCTCCTGGAACCCCTCCTGAATGGGGTGGAACTCGCCGTCGTCGGCCAGCCCTTCGACGGTCGTGACCGCTCGCCCGTCAGCCTGTACGGCGAGCATCGTACAGGATTTGACGGCCTTGCCGTCGAGGTGGACCGTACACGCCCCGCACATACTGCTCTCACAGCCGACGTTCGGGCCGGTGTAGCCCAGTTCGTCCCGAAGGACGTGAATCAGCAGCGAGCGAGGCTCGACGCTCAGTTCGTGGTCGGTTCCGTTGACCGTGAGTGTAATCTCCTGTGACATGATTCAGATGTAGTTACTGATGCGGTCGCGAAGCCCGGACGACTGCTCGCCGACGTCGCTCAGTTCCTGCTGAATCTGCTTGAAGAAGCGCCCGACGACGCGGTTGGCGACCGGGTTGATGACGCGTTGGCCCATCTGCGCGACGCGGCCGAAGACATCGGCCTCGGTCCACCACTCGACGTCGACGCCGTCGTCCGTCTCGACGAGTGTCATACCGGAGTCCATCTCGAACGACGAGTCGCTCGCACTCCCGTGCCCCGACGCGTCCATCTCGGGGAACTCCTTGCGGTCGATGGTGACGACAGTCTCGAAACGCGGCTTCACGCTCCCGACACCGACCTGCACGAGCGCGGCGTAGTGACTGCCCTCGGTCAGGCCGCGGTCGGCCACGTCCTCGGGGTCGGCCTCGGGGAGCGTCGGCGGGTCGTCGGCGTCCGCCGCCTCGTCGACGAGTCTGTCCCAGTCCACGTCGTCGGGGTCGTCGACTTCGACGAGGAACTGACAGCCGGGGAGGGCGTTCTTGACCATCACCGGGTCAGAGAGCGCGAGCCACACCTCCTCTGTCGTCACGTCGGACAGACTGAACGTCCCGTCGAACTCCACTACTGGACACCTCCGAGCAGTACCGCGATGTTAAATGGTTGTGGCATCTTCAGTAAACTACCGTGAAAGTAACCACAATAACCAATCTAATAAGATTTTTGAGGAAAATAGTAAATAATTGTGGTTTCTCTACGATATCAGAGTCGTCTAGCACCCGTCAGAGCGAAAGCAAATTTAGTTTATTCTCAGAATGAGCATCGAATACGATTCTGAAAATAACTGTATTCAGTTACGCTATCGAGGGGCGCCGTGACGCCGCTCACCGACCCAGACGCGGCGTCGCGAGCGGCGGCGCGGATTCGCGAGGCGCCAAGCGAGACGGCGGTCCCGCTCGATGCGATTGGCGGGCGACGACTCGCCGAGGCCGTCGTCGCGCCCGCCGACCGGCCGGCACACGACTACGCGACGATGGACGGGTTCGCCGTCGCCGCCGCCGACACCTTCCCCGTGTGCGTCCGCGACCGCTCACTCGGGCCGGCGGCCGACCCGTTCGACCACGAGTCCGGGACGGCGACGCCAATCGCCACCGGCGCGCCGCTCCCCCACGGGGCCGACGCCGTCGTCCCCCGAGAGGACGCCCGTCTCACCGATGGACGACTCGACGACCCGGGCGTCGAGGCCGGGACACACGTCGTCCAGCGCGGGAGTTACTGCACCGCCGGCGAGACGCTCTTCGACGCGGGCACGACCCTCTCACCTCGCGACGCCGCGCTCCTCCGAGATATCGGCCGGGAGCGCGTGACCGTCGAGCGACCGCTCTCTGTCGGCGTCGTGGCCACGGGCGACGAAGTCGCCACCGGGGTCCAGCCCGACCGCGACTCGGAGACTGTCGCCGGGCTACTCCGTCGGTGGGGTCACGACGCGACGCTGGCCGACCCGATTCCGGACGACCCGTCGGCGCTCGGGGACCGACTGACGGCGCTTGCCAGCGAACACGACGTCCTCGTCACCTCCGGCGGCACCAGCGTCGGCCAGCGCGACCACACCGTCGGTGCGCTCGCCGACCTCGGCACCGCCGTCTGGCGAGGGGTGGCGCTCCGCCCCGGCCGACCGGCGGCGTGTTACCGCCTCGATGACGCCGTCGCGTTCGCCCTCCCGGGAAAGCCGGTCGCCGCCTACGTCGCCACCGTGACCCTGCTCGCACCTTTCTTCCGGGGCGAGCGGACGC
Organism: Haloplanus sp. C73; assembly: GCF_051195115.1. Taxonomy (NCBI): domain Archaea; kingdom Methanobacteriati; phylum Methanobacteriota; class Halobacteria; order Halobacteriales; family Haloferacaceae; genus Haloplanus; species Haloplanus sp. C73. Next base: position 30,786 of record NZ_JBNTJZ010000005.1, read on the forward strand.
TGTCTCACCGCGCGGCGACGGTCGACCGCGACCTGTCGCTTCCCGACGCGCCGCTGACCTACGCCATCCCCGTCGCCGTCGACGGCGACACCGTCTCCCCGGTCGGCACACCGGGGTCCGGATGCGAACTGTACGACGGCCGATTCCGGCCGGGGCGCGTCGCCGCCTGTCCGCGCACCCTCCGGGGCGACGGCCTCCTCTTTCGGTCGGCCCCGCTTGTCGCGGGCGAGCGCGTCGAATGGATACCGTTCTCGACGCTGGAGGCACCGTGACCGACGACTGGCCCGTCCGCTCGCCCCCCTTCGACCCGAGTCAGGCGGCGAGCGTCGCCGGCGTCGTGCTCGCGGCGGGGACGAGTTCGCGCTACGGCGGGGCCAACAAACTCCTCGCCCGTCTCGACGGCGACCCACTCGTCGCGCGGAGCGTCCGGGCCTTCCTCGATGCCCCGGTCGACCCGGTGGTCGTCGTCGTCGGGCACGAACGCGAACGCGTTCGAGCGGCGCTCCCCGACGGGGTGAGAACTGTTCACAATCCGGCGTACGCGGACGGGCAGTCGACCTCGGTCCGAACCGGCGTCGACGCTATCGCCGACGATTCCGACGCCGTCGTCGTCGGCCTCGGCGACATGCCGTTCGTGAGCGCCGAGACGGTTGCGACGCTCGAACGCGCGTTCCGGGCGGGCGTCGGCGACCCGCTCGTCGCCGCCGTCGACGGACAGCGGGGGAACCCGGTCTGTTTCGGCGCGCAGTGGTTCGACGACCTGCGGTCCGTGGGCGGCGACGTCGGCGGTCGACACCTCCTACGCGAGGCGTCGACGACGGCGCTGGTGGAGACGGGCGACCCCGGCGTGCGCCGCGACATCGACCGTCCCGAAGACCGCCCGTGACGCCGGCAGAGCGAAATGACCCGTGTGCGTAGTCGACCCGTGACCGAACGTGTCGGCCCGGTTGCGCTCGACGTGACCGATTTGGACCGGATGGCCGCGTTCTACGAGGAGGTGGTCGGACTCCGGACGCTCGACCGAACCGACGGGCGAGCCGTCCTCGGCGTCGACGACGCGCTGCTCGTCCTCCGCGAGTCGCCCGACTCCTCCGCTCGCGGGCCGGCGGAGACGGGGCTCTTTCACACCGCCTTCCGCGTTCCCTCGCGAGCGGCACTCGGCGACGCGCTCGCCCGAATCGAGTCCCGGTGGCAACTCACCGGCGCCTCCGACCACGGCGTGAGCGAGGCGCTCTACCTGCAGGACCCCGAGGACAACGGGGTCGAGGTGTATCGGGACCGGCCGCGCGCGGAGTGGCCCGTCACTGACAGCGGACGCGTCGACATGGACACGCGGCCGCTGGCGCTCGACCCGCTCCGTGACGCCGCGAGCGACGCGGACCGGTGTCCGTCGGGGACGGCCGTCGGCCACGTCCATCTCGAAGTCTCGTCGCTCGACGACAGCGTGGCCTTCTACGGGGATGGGCTGGGGCTCGATATCAGACAGGCGATAGAGGGCGCGCGCTTTCTCGCGTTCGACGGCTACCATCACCACGTCGGACTCAACACGTGGAACGAGCGCTCGGAGCCGCCCGCGGGACGCGGACTCGCGTGGGTCGAACTCCGGGTCGACGACCCCGCCGACGTGCGCGCTCGGCTCGACCCGGCGCGAGTCACCGAACGCGACGACGGCTTCGACGCCGTCGACCCCGACGGCATCACGATTCGGGTGCGCAGGGCGTAGGTCAGTCGTCGGTCAGCGCCGAGGGTGGCGTCCGAATCCCCGCCTCGTCGAACCGGCGTAGCGCCCGTCGGGTCACGTCCGACTCGAACGCGAACTGCGCGTCGAGGTCGTTGACGTAGGCCTTGGCACGAATCGTCCGGTAGCGGGGCTGGGCCTCGACGAAGACGGTCACCGGTCGCTCCGGGGCGAGATGCCGGGAAGTGTAGACTGCTTCCTCGACGATGTCGCGTGCCCGCTCGGCGTCGGCGTCGTTCGCGACGAACAGTTCGGTCACGACGAGCATCTCGGGCGACCCGGCGTTGGCGTTCGCGACGGACTCGGTGATGGCGAGGTAGTTCGGCGCCGCCACCAGATTGTCGTCCGGCGTCTGCAAGCGGGTGGCGCGAAGGCCCACGTCGAGCACTTCGCCGTAGTGGTCGCCGAGTTCGATTCGGTCACCCACCTGATACGGCGTCTCGAAGACGACCACCAGCCCCCCCACGAGATTCGCGAGGAGGTCTTTCAGCCCGAGGCCGAGCGCCGCGCCGAGGATGCCCGAGAACGCGAGCGCCTGCGTCTGCGAGAGGCGAAACAGCGGCCCGAGAATCGAGTAGACGGCGACACCGTAGATGAGGAACTTGGTCAGCGGGATGACCAGCCGGATGACGGGCGCGAACTTGGCCGACCGGTCGGCGAGCGCCGCGAGCAGGAGCCGCGCTCCGCGAGCCACGAGGACGGCGACAACGAGGACGACGGCGGCGCCGGCGAGCGTCGTCGCGTCGACGCGAAGCCCAGCTAGTGGCTCCGCGGTCACCACAGCCACCGCCTCCGTTCCAGCGAGTCGATTGCACTCGGAAGCGCGCCGGGACGGAGCCGGACCACACCTTCCGCGATGTCGACGAAGCCATGGTCGGCGAGCGTCCGCAGTGTCCGGTCGAGGGGTACGTCGGGGACGACGGCCGACAACTCCGCGCGGGCGACACGTTCCTTCGGGACGGCGACGCCGAGGACGCGGGCCGCGTCGTCGCCGACGGTCAACCGCTCGTCGACGGGCAACGCGATATCGTCCGGCGTAATCGTCTCGCGCCCGTCGACACACGCCGTCCAGATGGCGGTCGCGACGCCCGGGTTGCCGTCAGCGAGGCGGGCGAGGCGCTGGAAGACGAGGTCTTCGGGAGTGGGCGGCGTTCGGCGCTGGAGTCGAGCGGCGACGTAGTCGACGTCGACGGTCGGCACGCGGACGGAGACCGACCGATTCGACCGCGGGAGCGACGGGGCGTACTCGACGCTCGTGACGAACGAGCGGCCGTCGGGCGGGAGTTCGAACGCCGGCCAGTCGTCCGTCGTCGCGCCGACGACGTCCGCGACATCGTCGGTACTCAGCGCCGGAACCGTGAAGACGTGGCCGAAGTCGTCGGCGAGGCCACGGACCGCGTCGAGGTAGTTCCAACTGTGTCGGTTCCACGACGTGACGGTCTGTCCGGACGATGACGCGAGACGGTCGAGGAGGCGGTCGAGCGGGTCGAACCCGCCGATTCGGTGGGCGTAGCAGTGATGACAGTCGTCCAGAATCACCGGGCCGTCGGTATCGGCCTCGTCGACGGCTGTATCGGTGTCGAACCGAACCCGCGTGGGCGCGCCGAGTCGGTCGGCGGCGCGGTCGAGAACCGCCTCGCGGCCGGCGAAGGGTGGGGCAACCACCGCGACGCTCGCCTCGGCGTCGGACAGGGCGTCGTCGAGGGAGTCGGCTCCCTTCTTGGAGTCGAGGGAGGAAATCGACGACGCCATTGTCGCCTCTGACGCCCGCACCGACATGAAGGTGGTGCCCCGCTGGCGACGAGCGCGCCGCGTGTCAACGCTGCGGGAATCGGGACGTATATCCCAGCGAGCGGGGTACGTGATGTATGGACCTGTTCGGACGACTCGCGGACGAGGACGACACGCCGCGAGTCGCGCTGTTCGTCGACGGGCCGAACCTCCTCCGCGAGGAGTTCGACGTCGACCTCGACGACGTGCGGGAGGCCGCGGCGGCGGCGGGGCATCCGGCGACGACGCGGCTGTACGTCGACGAACACGCGACCCCCGAACTGATTCGCGCCGCCGAGGCGCGGGGGTTCGAGGTGGTCGTCACCAGCGGCGACGTGGACGTGAAACTCGCAGTCGACATGACACGCTTCGCCGTCGAGGACCGCGCGGACATCATCGCCATCGCCTCGCGGGACACGGATTTCAAGCCCGCCATCGAGACGGCAAACGCCTGCGGGATTCGCACCCTCGCCATCGCGCCCGGCACGCACGGGCGCTCTGACGCCCTCCGCAACGCCGCCGCCGAGAGCGTCACGCTGGACGAGTAGCGTTTTGGGGCACGCGCACCCACGACCGCCCGTGAGCGATACGGAACTCGACACGCCGGTGCTCGACGACCACCTCCATCTCGACCCGGATTCGGGACGCGGCCTCGACGCCGTCCGCGACTTCCGTCGCTTGGGCGGGACGCATCTGCTCGTCGTCAACAAGCCCTCGTGGCATCTGGGCGTCGAGGTGGACGGCCCCGACGACTTCCGAACCGTCTTCGACCGAACGCTCGAAATCGTCAGCGACGCCGCCGACCTGCTGCCGGGGACGGCGTGGCCCGTCCTCGGCGTCCACCCCGGCCTCGTCTCGCGGCTAGTCGACGAGCGAGAGATGGCGCCGGCCGACGCGCGCGACCTGATGCAGACGGGACTCGACGTCGCCGCGGAGTACGTCCGCGACGGGGCGGCGCTCGCGCTCAAGACGGGGCGCCCCCACTACGACGTTACGGACGCGGTGTGGGACGCCTCGAACGCCGTCTTGCGACACGGGCTGGCGCTCGGGGCGACGGCCGACTGCGCGGTGCAACTCCACACCGAAGCGAGCGAGGACCTCACCGAAATCGCGGCGTGGGCCGAGGAGCGGGACTTGGCACCGCATCGCGTCGTGAAACACTACGCCGGGCCGACGCTCGCGGGGCCGACGCCGAGCGTGATGTGTCGCAAGGAGTGGCTGGAGTCGGCCGCGGCGGGGGACGAGCCGTTCCTGATGGAGACGGATTTCGTGGACGACCCGGACCGCCCGGGAGCGGTGATGGGGCCGAAGACCGTGCCGCGACGGGTGCGCTGGCTGCTCGAACAGGGGTACGACGAGGCGATTCGGCGGGCGCACGTCGAAACGCCCGCGCGCGTGTATGGAATCGACACCGAGGCGACGCTGACGGCCTGAGCCGGTGCGTTCGCGGCCGCATAGGAAAGGTCTTTGAGTCCACGAACGTTCGGACGAGGTATGACCGACGTGGAGGACACGTTCTACACGGAAGACCGCTGGCAGAACTGGATAGAGCGGGTAGCAGAGGAGGAGCTCGACCCCGAGAACGAGGATTCGGCGCGACTCTTGCTCAACCTGCAGGACGACGCCGCCATCGCAGTCGCCAAAATCATCAGCGCCTACGAGGACGACCGCTTGAGCGAGGACGAGGCCGTCGACGAACTCGCGCAGGTGCGCGATATCGTCCTCGACGACGTGGATTTGGAGGACGAGGAGAAGCGAATGCTCGTCGACGGCGTCCAGACCAGTCTCGTCTGTGTCTTCTACGCCGCCGAGGAGTACATCGCGGCCGGGCCGACCGACGACGGCACCGTCGAGGAGTACGTCCACGCCGCCGCCGATGCCGAGGCCAACGAGGACTTAGACGCCGCGCTCGGCTACTTGGTGCAGGCGGGGACGCGCATCATCGACGGCGACGAACTCGACATCGCACTCGTCGAAGACTTGGAGTACGGCCTCGTCTCGGAGTGGGTCAACGGGCTCGACAGCCTCCAGAGCGCGATGAGCGACCCCGAAGTCGTCGAAGAGGACGAAGACTGATACTGTGACTGGGTACCGGTGGGTCGCCGAAACAACCCGGCGAACCCCGGTACTGCCTCACAATAAACCGTATGAGCACCGGCGGCAACCTTTTGCGTGTCCCTCCTGAAAACTGAGCGATGAGTTTCCGGGGCGACCGTCGAGGGGTTACTGTCCAAGTCGGTGCAGTGTTGCTACTCGGGATTCTCGTACTCCTTCTGGCGACGTATCAGACGACTGTCGTCCCCCAGCAGAACGAGCGCGTCGAGTTCCAACACAGCGAGGCCGTCCAAGAGGACGTCCTCAACCTCCGCGGTGCGATTCTCGAAACCGCAGGCAGGGAGGGCTTCCGGTCAGTCAGCATCCAGATGGGCACCCAGTACCCCGAGCGCGCGCTGTTCGTGAACCCGCCTCCCGCGTCGGGGACGATAGCGACCAGCGACGCGGGCGAGATGGGCGTCCACAACGTGAGCGCGACGAACCCGGAGACGCGGGATTATCTGAACGGCTCGCGAACCGTCCCGACCAAACACCTGAGCTACGCCCCCTCCTACAGCGTCTATCAGAACGCGCCCCGGACGACGTATCAGAGCGGCGTCGTCGTCAACAGCTTCGAGAACGGTCGGAGCATCGCCCTGAGCGAACAGCCAATCGTCCGCGGGAACGAAGTGACGCTCGTCGCCGTCGACGGCTCGCTCTCGCAGTCGCAGGTGCGCGCGCTCGAAGTCGAGCCGCGGTCGCTCAGCACGATTCGAGAGTCGACGACGGTCCGAGGCACCGGCGACGGACTCAACGTGACGGTGCCGTCGACGCTCTCGGAGAGCGCGTGGGAGTCGCTCCTCGCGGACGAACTCGACCCCGCCGGCGACCCGAACAACGCGCGGTACGTGACGAGCGTGACCAAGACAGGTGATACGGTCCGCATCCAACTCGAAGCCAACCGGACCTACCGCCTGCGGACGGCGCTCGTCGGCGTCGGCAGCGGGGGCGAGACGCCACAGCCAGCGTACGTGACCAACGTGACCGAGACGAACACGTCGCTGGCGCGGGGGACGCCGCTCGTGGTCGAGGTGCGTGACCGCTACAACAACCCCGTCGACCCCACGACCTACCCCGACGACATGACCGTAAACGTCACCGAGGGGCGGTCGCTGGTCGACGTCAATCGGACGACGGTGGCCCCAGACGGCCGCGCACAGGTCAGATACACCGGCGGCGAGGGGCAGATAACGCTCACAGTCGAGCGCCTGAGCGGGCCGGAGTCGGAAGTGACATTCAACGTGACCGAGCGGACGGCGGCGGGTGGAGGCGGCGGTGGTGGCGGAAGCGGACCGGGAACGCCGAACCTCCGAGTCCGGGTCGACGACCTGACGAATATCAACACTAATGCCCCGAACTACATCGTCTCTTACGACGCGTCGAACGCGAACGGTCAGTTCGACCGCGTCGAAGTGACCTTCTCCTCCCAGAACGGTGGTGGTGGGACGGAAGTGGCCCAGACCGAGCGGGGAAGCGTACAATTTCAGACCAATTACGGCGCAGAGACGGAGTACCAAATCGAGGTGAAAGCGTACTACACAGACGAGAGCGGCGGAACCACGGTCGGTCAGACACGGACGGTCACCGACGTCGCTGACACGCAGAATCCGAGCAACGACGACCTGAGCGAATCCGGAAGCCCGTCGCTCGACTCCTACTTCATCACCGATAGGAGCAACAACAACGTGCGGTACAAGTTCGACTATAGCGTCAACACCAACGGCAACTTCCGGAACGTGTATCTCGGCGTCGTCAGTCGCGACGGCAACGGTGGCGCTACCGTGGAGAACATGACACAGGCGTCCCGGAGTACCCAAGTGACGGTCGGCTACGGAGTGGACGAGGAGTTCAAAGTGACCATCCTCGTGGCCGACGAAAACGGCGTCGTCGTCGAAGAGGCAATGAGAATCGACCAAGCGGACGGGGATGCCGACGGTGACCCGCCGTAGCGACCGCGGGCAGTCGGAAGTTGTCGGCGAGATACTGGCCATCGGCATGGTCGTCATCGTCGTCACTACCGCCGGCGCCTATCTCCTCAGCGACGCCGCGTCGCCGGACGAGGAGACGCTCGCCCAAGTAACAGTCGACGTCTCGGAGGAGCGCATCGAACTCGCTCACGCCGGCGGCGAGAGCGTGGCGACCACCGACCTCGAACTCACCGTCGCCGTCAACGGCACGGACCAACCCGGCATCACGTGGGCGAGCGGCACGGTCGAAGACAGCGATGGCGACGCGCGATTCGACCCCGGCGAGCGCTGGGTGCGCTCGGGGCTGAGCCTCGCGCCCGACGCGCGAGTCCGGGTCACGCTCGCCGACACCGACACGGGGACGCTCCTCCTCGACCGGACCGTGACGGTCCGCGTCGGTCGCTGAAACCCACAACCTACAGGAGCTTCGAGAGCGTCGTCCGCGCATGGGCGCGACAGCGCGACTCGCCGGCCTACTCGGTCTCTGCTTCCTCCTCGTCAGCGCACTCGCCGCACTCTGGGGCGTGGGGCTGGTCGGCCTACTCCTCTTGAACGGCCCGACCGCCACGCGCGTCATGGCCATCATGGTCGCGTTCGGGCTGGCGCTCGGCGCGGGATTGACGGGGGTCGTCGTCCGCAAGCGCGCGGCGGGGACGCTCCTGCCGAGCGACGTCGACCTCTCGGTCGGGTTTCGGGGTGGGCAGGGTGGGTTGTGAAGCGAGAGCGGCGAGAGCGGACGCGCACCGCGAGTCCGCTCTCGAACCGGAGCGGTGAACGGAGTGAACCGCGGAGGTGCGGACGTACTCGTTGGCGCTCTCGCGCCGCTCCGCCCGAGGTCTCGTTCCCTTCAGCTCCTCCCCCTGCTCCGCGGCTCGCTCCGCTCGCCGCTTCGCACCGAGGTCTCGCTCCCTTCGGTCGCTCGACCTCGGTTGCGACGAACTAACATTCGACAAACGACGTACCCAGCATCGACAAACCCATATAGCGTCTCCCGCAACCCGAGGGTATGACTGCCGTCGGCATCGACGCACTCGAAATCTGGACGGGGAAGCTCAAGCTCGACTTGGCCGAGACGTTCGCCCCGGCCAAAGACGATTCTCCAGAGAAGTATACGAAGGGGTTGGGACTCGAAGCCTCGTCGTTCCCGGACACGTACGAAGACATCGTCACGATGGGAGCGAACGCGGCGAAGCGGCTGATGGACCGCAAGGGGCTAGAACCCGACGACATCGGCCGTATCGACGTCGCGACCGAGAGCGCCTTCGACAACTCGAAGCCGGTATCGACGTACATCGCCGGCTGTCTGGAGGACGTCTACGACGGCGACTTCCACCACGCGAACAAGGGCGAGCGGAAGTTCGCCTGCGTCGCCGGCACACAGAGCATCGACGACGCGTACAACTGGATTAAGGCGGGACGGAACCGTGGCCGCGCGGCGCTCGTCATCGCCACCGACACCGCGCTCTACGCCCGCGGCGACCCCGGCGAGGCGACACAGGGCGCGGGCGCCGTCGCCATGCTCGTGACCGAGAACCCGAATCTGGTCGAACTCTCGACCGAACAGGGCTACGGTAGCGCCGACGAGACGGACTTCCTCAAGCCCAACCAGCAGTTCCCCAGTGTCGACGGCAAACGCTCGGTGCAGGTGTATCTGGCGCGGATGCGCGAGGCGCTCGAAGACTTCGAGTCGGTCGCCGGTCGCACCCACCCCGACGACTTCGAATACATCCCCTTCCACACGCCGTTCCCGGGGATGGTGCGGAAGGCCGCCCTTCTCGGCTTCCGACACATGACCCGCGACACCGACGTCGAGGACGGCCTCGCCGACGAAATCGGTCGCCAGCCGCGTCGAGACGAGTACGAGGACTGGGATGCCTACGAGGACGCCATCCGCGACTACATGGACGCGCTGAAGGAGACCGAGACGTACGACGCGTGGTACGCGGAGGCCATCGACCCGACGCTTACGCTCTCGCGACGGGTCGGCAACTGGTACACCGGCTCCGTCCACGTCGCCCGCGCGAGCGCGCTCAAGACGGCGGCTGAGATGGGCCGTGCCCTCTCGGGCGAGCGACTCCTCGTCGGCTCCTACGGCTCCGGCGCGCAGGCCGAGATTCACTCCGAAACCGTCGCCGACGGCTGGCGCGAGGAGATAGACGCGCTCAACATCGACGAGCAACTCGCTCGGCGCTACGACCTGAGCTTCGAGGAGTACGGGCGCGTCCACGACGCCCACAACCACGAGAAAGAGCGGGAACTCGAGGAGTTCACGGTGCCGAGCGGCGAGTTCGTCTTCACCGGCTGGGGCCGGATGAACGAGCGCAAGTACGAGTACGTCGACTAGGGAAGTTCGCGGAGTCTCGCGAGCGCCTCGTCCAAGTCACAGGTCGACACCGCGAGCGCGAACCCGTCTATTTTCGCGAGCGCCGTCGCGTGTTCCCAGAGGTCATCCGGCTCCAATCCGTGGAGGATGACGGCGTTCGGCGTCGGGTTCACCACGCGGAGCGCGACCAGCGGCGATTCCCCGCGCGTCACGTCCGTGAAGACGAGCGCGCGGTTCGTACTCTGGCCGTAGAGGCGATAGAACTCCTCGCTCGGGAGTCGCGTGATGGCCTCGATGCTGTTGATGACGGTGTGGCCGCTGACGTGGTCGCGCTCCCCGGGCACTACTTCGGTCGCTTCCATCGCCTCGTAGAACCGCTCCAGCGGAATCGAGGTGGGATACTCCCGAAGGTCGTGGACGATGTCGCTCTCGAAGCCAGCGGAGATGACGCGGGCGTACTGGCGGATGCGCCCGCCGCCGCGGGACTCGTCGATGTCGAGCAACGCCCGGACGATGCGGCTGACGACGCCGATGCCGGGACTCTCGCGGCGTCCGCTCTCGTAGTCGGAGATGACCGAGGAGGAGACGTCGAGTCGCTCCGCGAGTTCGGTCTGTGAGACGTCGAAGTCGGTGCGCCACTTGCGGAGGGTCGCACCGGGATTTGAGCTGAGCGTTATCTCGCCGGCGATGCGTCGAGCGAGGTCGTCGCGGGGCTCGTCACTCATCGGCCACCCCTCCGACCCTGGAACCACAGCATACCAAACGGGGGGGTCGGTGAGCGCAAAAGGCTACCGACTCGGGGGGTCGCCCGACAACTTTAGCCAGCGCCTCGTCAAGAACGGGCCGTGACCCGAACCATCGACGACGCGCAGGCCGACCGACTCGGCGAGCGCCTCGACGAAGCGTATCGCCGGGGCGACCCGCTCGACCCCGACGAACTGTCGGCCGACACCCTCACCGTCGCGGACGGCTACGCCATCCAGCGGGCCGCACTCGACCGCCGCGAGGACCGGGCGGGCCCGACCGTCGGCTACAAGGTCGGATTCACGTCCGAGGCCATCCAGTCGACGCTCGGCGTCGATTCGCCCGCCTACGGGCGCGTCCTCGCCGACACCGTCCAATCCGAGGGGCGACTCGACGCGAGCGGGATCGTCGACCCGAAACTCGAACCCGAACTCGCCGTTCGGCTCGGCAGCGCGCTCGACCCGCCGGTGACGGCAATAGATGTCCTCGGCGCCATCGAGTCGGTCGTGCCCGTCCTCGAAGTCGTCGACTCGCGGGTGGCGGACTGGACGATGACCGCGGGGAGCGCCGTCGCCGACAACGCCCTCGCCGCGCGGGTGGTTCACGGGGAGCGGACCGCCGACCCGACCGGATTCGATTTGGCGCTCGAAGGCGTGGAAGTCCGGCGAAACGGCGAGCGGACGGCGACGGGTATCGGCGCGGACGTCCTTGGCTCGCCCGTGCGGGTCGTGGCGTGGCTGGCGGAGACGCTCGCGGACCACGGCGAGCGACTGGCGGCGGGCGACATCGTCTCCACCGGGTCGCTGACCGAACTGGTGCCGGTCGAGCCGGGCGATACGGTCGAGGCACGCTTTGCGTCGCTGGGGAGTGTCACCGTGTCGCGCCCCCCGAGAGATTCAAGCCTCTGACGTGTAGAGTCTAGGTGATGCCATCGACAGTCGTCCACTTGGCCATCGGCGGTATCGTCGCCGCCGCGCTACTGGGCGAGGAGTTCGACGGTCGGGCGGTGGCCGTCGTCCTCGCCGCCACGGCCGTGCCCGACTTGGACACCTTCGTCGGCCTCTACGTGCAGGGAGCGCACCGGGCGCTGTTACACACGCTCGTCGTGCCCGCGATGGCGACGGTGGCACTCACCTACGACACCCGACTGAGCCGGGTGTCACGACTGCACACGCGGTGGGGGGCGCGCGGGACGCGAGTCGCGTGGGTCGCAGTCGCCGCACTAGTGTTCGGCGGTATTTTGCCAGACCTGATGACGAACGGCGTCAACGCGTTCTACCCCTTCTACGACCGGTTCCTGACCGTCGACGGGGAGCTTCTGCTGTCGAATCAGCGTGGCGTCGTCCAGACGTTCGTCGACCTGTCCGGCGCGCCCGACCGGACGACCGAAAACACCCACTACTGGACGGGCGTCGACCCGACGCCGGGACAGGAGCCAACGAACGTCGAGCGAATCTTCCCGGTCGTCCGCTCGGGGTTTCAGTTGCTCGTGGTCGGTCTCGGCGCCTTTACCCTCGGTGCGCGATTTCTGGAGGAGCGCTGATACGGGGTAGTGTGACTGTTTGCCGGTGGTTCGCTGAGACGGGGCGGCGAACCACCGGTCATGACTCACGCTAACCCGTATGAGGCCTCGCTTTCACGTGACTGCGGGCATTACGGCTCCCGATGCCCGCCGACACCGCGCTCCTGTGGCTTCGCCGTGATCTCCGCCTCCACGACAACCCGGCGCTCGCCGCCGCTGCCGACGCCGACCGACTGCTCCCGGTGTCCGTCTTCGACACCGGTCACTACGGCCTCACCGACTTCGGCGGCGACCACTCGTTCACCTACGAGAAGACCGCCGGACAGCGGACGCGGTTTCGAATCGACGCCGTGGCCGACCTCCGCGAGCGTCTCCGTGACCGGGGGAGCGACCTCGTCGTCCGCGTCGGCGACCCAGCCGAGGTCATCGACTCGCTCGCCTCGGAGGTGAACGCCGAGGCGGTCCACGTCCACACGCGCCCGACGCCGGAGGAGAAGGCTGTCGAGCGGCGCGTCGAAAACCGCGTCGACGCGGACCTGATACCCCACTGGGGGCACACGTTGTATCACCCCGACGACCTACCGAGCGACGTATCAGAAATCGACGACACGTACACGCCGTTCCGGAAGGCGGTGGAGTCGGCGGCGACGGTCCGAGAGCCAGCGTCGGTGCCACCGCTTCCCCCGAGTCCGGAACTCGACTCAGGAGAGATACCCACGCCGACCGACCTCGGCGTCGACGTCGACCCAATCGACAACCGAAGTGCGCTCGATTTCGAAGGGGGTGAGACGGCGGCGCTCGACCGCCTCGACGAGTACCTCTGGGAGACGGATTCGCTCCGCGAGTACAAAGAGACGCGAAACGGGTTGCTCGGGCGGGATTACTCCTCGAAGTTCTCGCCGTGGCTGAACGAGGGGTGTCTCTCGCCGCGGCGGGTGAGTGCCGAAATCGACGACTACGAGGACCGGCGGGTGGCGAACGACTCGACGTACTGGCTCCGGTTCGAACTCACGTGGCGCGATTTCTTCCAGTTCCAGTTCGAGAAGCACGGCGGGACGTTCTTCACGCCGGGGGGCATCCGCCAGCGCGAGATTGCTTGGAACGAGGACGTCGAGGCGCTCGAACGGTGGAAACGCGGCGAGACGGGAGTCCCCTTCGTCGACGCCGCCATGCGCGAACTGGCGGCGACGGGCTATCTGTCGAACCGGGGTCGGCAGAACGCCGCCTCTTTCCTCGCAAACGACCTGCGAATCGACTGGCGGCAGGGCGCGGCGCATTTCGAGACGGAACTGGTGGACTACGACCCGGCCTCGAACTACGGTAACTGGGCGTACGTCGCGGGCGTGGGCAACGACTCCCGTGACCGGTCGTTCGACGTACTGTGGCAGGCCCACCGATACGACCCAGACGCCGAGTACGTAACCCGATGGCTCCCGGAACTCGATGGACTGATCCCCGAGGCGGCCCACGAACCGTGGACGCTCCCCGAATCAAAACGGGCCGGCCTCGCGTACCCCGACCCGATAGTCGACCCCGAGACGCTCCGGGAGGAGTGACCGTGACGGGCGAGCGTTGTGAGGTGGTGTACGTCCGCGTCGACGGCGAGGGGCTGTTGGTCGCGCCGAAGGGAGCGACGCTCAGAGACGTCCTCCGGGACGGCGACTGTTCGCCGTACACCCGGCTCACGGAGCGGGTGAACTGCGGTGGCCGAGGGCTGTGTGGGACGTGCGGCGTCCGAATCGACGAGGGACCGGACGCGACCCACTGGCACGATGGCCTCGCGGAGCGGTGGGGGTATCCGCGGCTCTCCTGTCAGGTCCGGCTGACCGAGGACGCGCGGGTACGCCTCCCGGAGAAGGTTGTGTGGGGGCGCCGGGAGTGATGGCAGGTCAGAGGGTATCGTAACCGTCCACCGATTCTCGTCGGACCGTCCCGGCGAGAATCGCGGATGACTGCCGAGACCCCTATCAGACCGGGCGGCCGTCGACGTCGGTACCGACGAGGTAGGTGCCGAGCGTGAGAAGCGCCGCCGCGGCGACGGCGACGAGGTCGATTGTCCGCGTCGTTCCGGGGAAGACGGTCGGGAGGAACGCGACCGTTCCCACTACCATCAGGACGATACCGATCAGGCCACGCTGCTTGAGACCGAGCATACGACACCGCTCGTTCCCCAGTTACATAATTGATTAGCTTTTTCGCCGGCAGAGTCACTTGCCGTACTCGTGACCGAGGACGAGGGTGACGGCGTTCACGGCGAGGAGGGTGAGAAACACCGTGACCTGCTGGCCGTCGAGGCCGCCGAGGAGGAGGGGCAGATAGAGGAAGGGGAGGGTGACTGCGGTCCAGAACGCCAGAAACCGGAGCGGTGCGACGACGACGGCGCGGCTCAGGCGAACGAGCCGCGAGTCGACGAAGTCGTCGGGGCGGGGCAAGCGGTCAATCGGTGGGGTGGGAGACGAGTTCGACATCGGGGACACCTCGATTACGTCATACAGACCCGACCCCATATACCCCGCCGAGCGTTGCCGTCGTTTCGGGGCATTTCATCGCCTGCCAGCGCGCGGGCGCGTCGGCTGACAGCCGCCTCACCGAGCGCGTAACATTTTATTATCTGTTCTAACTCTTTTATTCACAGTTTCACGCCAGAACATATCGGGCACCGCACACGGCGTCGGCGCCAGTCACGAACCGGTGTTCTCTTAACCACGGTGATGCGTAGGTGGGAACGAACGTTCATGTCGAATTCGAGCGCCACGACGGAGCGGCAAGTCGACAGTAACCTGTTCATCACCGTCTCCGGGCCACCGGGCTGTGGTGCGACGACACTCACTGAGGGGCTTGCGGACGCGCTGAACTGCGGATACGTCATCGGCGGCGACATCTTCCGTGACCTCGCCGACGAGCGCGACCTCTCGCTGCAGCAACTCATCGCCAAGGCCGAGGAGGACGACGAAATCGACCGTGCGCTCGACCAGCGACTCCGCCGCATCGCCGAGCAGTGGGGCGCGGCGAACAAGGCCTTCATCCTCGAATCCCGCCTCGCGGGGTGGCTCGCGGGCAACCGCGCCGACCTGCGCATCTGGCTCGACGCCCCCGAGGAGGTCCGCATCGAGCGCCTCAGCGACCAAGAGGAGATTGCCGCCGTGATGCGCGTCCGTGAAGTGAGCGAGGCCGGCCGCTACGAGAGCTACTACGGTATCGACGTCGAGGACCAGTCGTTCTACGACCTCTCCATCAACACCGCGCGGTGGGACGCAGACACCGTCCGCGACATGGTGCTGACGGCAGTCGAGGACTACGACCCCGAGACGGACGAGGGCGCGTTCACGACGCGCGACGTGACGATTTAGCGGCCGCGGTCGTTTCTGTGTCGCCCTCGACTTCCCTCAGCGCGCCGCTTCGCGCTCGTCGCGGACGGCCCGCAACACGTCCTGCCGAGCGACGATACCAACCAGAGTGCCGTCGTCGACGACCGGCAACCGGTTGATGTCTCGCTCGTCGTCCGCCAACAGGGAGAGGATGGTGTCGAGGTCGGCCTCGGGGGCGACCGTCACCACGTCCGCCGTCATCACCTCGCTGATGGGGCGGCCGGCGTGTTTCGCAAGGTCGAGACCGAGGTCGAGGTCGTCCCACGACACGTCGATGGCGTAGGTGAGCGTCTCGGTGAACGGCGGGAGCCCGATGGGGAGCCACAGCACCCTATCTTCGGTCTGGAACAGGTGGACCAAGTCGTGTTGAGTGACGATGCCGACGACGCGGCCCTCGTCGTCGACGACGGGGAATCCGTTGAAGTCGGCGCGGGCCAGTCGTCCGAGCACCTCGCTCACCTCGTCGCCGGGGGCGACCGTCTCGACGTCTGTCTCCATCAGGTCGCGGGCTGTCAGAGTCACATCGGTCGAACGGCCGACGCCGAGGTAGGTGTTTGGGTCCCCCGCGCCGTACGTTTAAGTAAGGGCACCGCAAAGGTGAGGTATGGCCGTTCACGGCCGGTCGACGCTCAGGAACCTGTTCGACGACTCGCCGACGCCCCACATCGCGCATCCGCCGCGCACCCACCACCGGCACTTC
This sequence comes from Haloplanus sp. C73, assembly GCF_051195115.1. Taxonomy (NCBI): domain Archaea; kingdom Methanobacteriati; phylum Methanobacteriota; class Halobacteria; order Halobacteriales; family Haloferacaceae; genus Haloplanus; species Haloplanus sp. C73. Next base: position 47,012 of record NZ_JBNTJZ010000005.1, read on the forward strand.
TACGTCGCCACCGACGGCTCCTATCGAGCCAACGGTGGCGGTCTGGGGGCCGTCATCGAAGCGCGAGACGGGACGCGAGTCGCCAGAGTCGCCCTTCCGGACACGCCGCCCGACAACAACGTGGCGGAGTATCGGGCGCTCCACCTCGGGCTGGACGTCCTCGCCGCCCGGGCGCCGCCGGGGTCGCGCGTGGGCGTCCTCATCGACCACGACGACCTCGCGGCGAACGTGAACCACGCCGTCCTTGCCGCGGACCATCCGGACTGGCAGCCGACCCGGCCGCTCGACGTGCCGTCGAGAAGCGAGTACCACTGGCGCGGCATCCGGGCGCGCATCGCCACCTTCGACGAGATTCGGGCGGCGCGTATCGACAGCCGCGTCAACCCGGCGCATCCGCTCGCGAACGCGCCCGAGCAGTACGCACACGTCAACCACCGCGAGGAACACTGCGTCGTCCCCGACACCGACGGGAGTAATCGCGGCCAGCCGAGCCGAGCGACGGCCGACGACGGCGAGATTCCGCCGCCGTCGCGGGCCGAGCGTCGTGCCAGCGACTAGTCGTCGCGCTCTTGGGCGTCGACGACGGCCACGCCCGCGAGGTTGACGATGTCTTTCACTTCGTCGCCGCGCTGGAGGACGTGGACCGGCTTGTCCATGCCGACCAGCATCGGGCCGATGGCGTCGGCGCCGCCGAGTCGCTGGAGGAGTTTGTAGCCGATGTTCCCGGCTTCGAGATTCGGGAAGATGAGCACGTTCGCGGGGTCCTCCAAGTCCGCGAAGTCGTAGGTGCCGTTGAGAATGTCCTCGACGACGGCGGTGTCGGCCTGCATCTCGCCGTCGACGGGGAAGTCGACCGCGGGGTCCTCGCGGAGGGTCTGGGCCGCCTGTCGCGGCTTCCGCGTCCCCTCGTTGTCCACGCTCCCGAAGTTGGAGTAGGAGAGGAACGCGGCTCGCGGCTCGACGTTGAACCGGCGGGCGAGTTCGCCCGTGTGGCGGCCGATTTCGGCCAACTCGTCGGCGCCGGGGTCCTGATTCACCGTCGCGTCAGCGACGAAGATGACGCGGTTGCGGAAGGTGAGCATGTAGACGCCCGCCGCGTACTCCGCGTCGTCCGCCGTCCCGATAATCTGGAGCGGGGGGCGAAGCGCCGAGGGGTAGTGATGCATCAGCCCGGTCAACATTGCGTCGGCGTCGCCCATCTCCACCATGACGCTACCGAGGTAGTTGCCGTCACGGACGAGTTCGCTCGCCTCGCGGCGGGTGACGCCCTTGCGCTTGCGGAGTTCGTACAGGCGGTCGGCGTAGGCGTCGAGTTCGTCGTTGACGGGGTCGACGATTTCGGGGTCGAAATCGAGGCCGAGTCCGTCCATCGTCGTCCAGATGTCGTCTCGGTCGCCGATGAGGACGGGCGTCGCGATGCCTTGGTCGGTTATCTGATAGGCGGCCCGAATCATCTTCTCGTCGGCGCCCTCAGCGAGGACGACCCGCTTGGGGTCGGTCTTGGCCTTGTTGAGGACGACCCGCATCATCTCGCGGGACTTGCCGAGTCGCGCCTCCAGTTCCTCGCGGTACGTTTCGAGGTCGATAGATTTGCGCGCGGCGCCGCTCTCGATGGCCGCCTCGGCGACGGCGGGCGCAACCTCGAACATCACTCGCGGGTCGACGGGTTTGGGGAGGATATACTCGGGGCCGAACTGGAGCGGCTGGTCGCCGTAGGCTTTCACCACCGCGTCGGGCACGTCCTTGCGCGCCAAGTCGGCGAGCGCGCGGGCCGCCGCGACTTTCATCGCCTCGTTGATTTCGGTCGCGCGCACGTCGAGCGCCCCCCGGAAGATGAAGGGGAAGCCGAGGACGTTGTTCACCTGATTCGGGAAGTCCGAGCGCCCGGTGCCGACGATGACGGTGTCGTCGCGCGCGGTCTTGGCCTCGTGATACCCGATTTCTGGCTCGGGGTTTGCCATCGGGAAGATGATGGGGTTGTCGGCCATCGACTGCACCATCTCCTGACTGACGATGCCGCCCACCGACAGGCCGACGAAGACGTCTGCGCCCGCCATCGCGTCGGCGAGGTCACCGGCCGAGCGGTCCTGTGCGTACTTGGCCTTGTACTTGTTGAGGTCGCCGTCCTCAACCCGGTCGGTCGTGATGATGCCCGAGGAGTCACACATCGTGATGTTCTCGCGCTCGACGCCGAGCGAGACGTAGAAGTCGGCGGTGGCGATGGCGCTTGCGCCCGCACCGGAGATGGTGACCGTCAGGTCTTCGAGGTCCTTGTCGATGATGTCGGCGGCGTTGACGAGGCCGGCACCGGTGATGATGGCGGTGCCGTGCTGGTCGTCGTGGAAGACGGGAATGTCCATCTCCTCGCGAAGCCGCTCCTCGATTTCGAAGCAGTCGGGCGCCTTGATGTCTTCGAGGTTGATGCCGCCGAAGGTGGGTTCCATCGCCTTCGTCGCCGTGACGATGTCGGACGGGTCGTCGAAGTCGAGTTCGATGTCGAAGACGTCGATGTCGGCAAAGCGCTTGAAGAGGACGCCCTTCCCCTCCATGACGGGTTTCGACGCCTGCGCGCCGATATCGCCCAGCCCGAGTACCGCCGAGCCGTTCGAGATGACGCCCACGAGGTTCCCCTTGGACGTGTACTCGTAGGCCATGTCGGCGTCCTCGCTGATGTCCTGACAGGGGGCCGCCACGCCGGGGGAGTACGCGAGACTCAGGTCCCGTTGGGTGTTCGTCGGCTTCGTCGTCGAAATCTCGATTTTGCCGGGAGGGTCCTGTCTGTGGTACTCCCTGGCGTCGTCGTCAAGTCCCATACCCGCGACCACAGAGGGACGGCCAAAAAACCTTCCGTGGCGCGTCGACACCCAGATTCGGCAGACAGCGACCAGTTCGGAGCGCATCACCGTCGTCGGTGTGGGTACATCAACGGAACGGGTCGTTCCCCGATGTCGGGAGGGTTCGGACAGGTCTAAGTGTACTGGGTCCCGAGCCGCGCGTATGCGCCTTCGCGACCGGGTTACGTTCCCTCGCTTCGCCGCGTTCACGACGGGGCTGACGCTCTCGCTCGTCATGCTCGGCGTCTACACCGCCGCGACGGGGTCCGGACTGGCCTGCTCGGCTCAGTGGCCGCTCTGTGACAACGGACTCCTCCCCCAGACCATCCCGAGTTTCATCGAGTGGTTCCACCGCCTCGTCGCCATGATAACCGGCTGGTTCATCCTCGGCACCGCCATCTGGTCGTGGCGACGCCCGGACCGCACGACCCGCCTCACCGCGACTCTCGCCGTCGTCCTCCTCCCGCTCCAGATTAGCATCGGCGCCGTGACCGTCACCCTGAGCGGGCTCTTTCCCAACGGCTACTCCCCGCCGACGCAGGGCGCACACCTCGTCGTCGCGCTCACCATCTTCTCGCTGCTCGTGTGGACGACGCTCTCGGCGTGGGAGTTCGAGGGTCCCGCCCTCGACCGGGTTGAACGCGCGCTCAACGTCGCGTTCGGCGCGGTGGTCGTGAGCGCGCTCGTCAGCCGGGTGTTCGCGCCGACGCCGTACGGCCCCGCGGGACAGGCCGTCTTCTACGGCGCGGCGCTCGTCAGCGTCGGCACCCTCCTCGCCGCGACCCGGTGGCTCGCCGCCTCGGCCGTGCCGCGACTCCGACTCGTCACTGCCGGCACCGTGGCGCTCGTGTTCGCCGCGATGTTGCTCGGCCGTGACCTCGTGTTTTACACGCCGACGGTCCGCGTCGTCAACGCGCTCGCTTTCCTGCTTGCCGGTGTCAGCATCGTCGCCGTCATCGCGCTCGTTCGCCGGACTCCCCCCAGTCGCTCGGGGTCGGTCGCCAGTTAGAACTCGGTGACCACTTCGACGCCCGTCGTCCCGTAGTCGGTCATCGCGGCCAGTCGCTCCGGCACCTCGTCCAGCGACACCTCGCGCCGAACGAGGCGCGCGGGGTCGATGGCGCCCGATTCCAGCAGGCGAAGCAGTTCGTCGTATCGCGTCGGCGGCATCCCGCGGGCGCCGTGGAAGTCGGCCTCCAGCATCGCCATGTGCTCGACTGGCAGGGCCACCTCGCCGCGCTCCTCGTCGGTCGTCAGCCCGACCTGAACGTGGGTGCCGCGCCGCCGCAACGAGAACACGGAGTTGCGACACGTCTCGGCCACACCGAGGGCGTCGACGGAGACGTGGGCGCCGCCGTCGGAGATGTCTCGGACTGCCTCGGGCACCTCACGGTCGGCGTCCGCCGCGTTCACGGTGGCGTCGGCGCCGAGGTCGGTCGCCAACTCGAGCGCTTCCTCGCTGATGTCGACGGCGACGACGCGCGCGCCGAGAGCGTCGGCGATGTGGACCGTCGAGAGGCCGACGCCACCACAGCCGTGGACCGCGACCCAGTCGCCGGCGCCGACGTCGCCCCGCGCGGTGAGCGCGTGGAACGCGGTCATGAACCGACAGCCGAGCGCCGCCATCGACCGCGCGGAGACGCCCTCGGGAAGCGCCATCGCGTTGTAGTCGGCGTGGGGGCAGTGGACCTGTTCGGCGAACGCGCCCTGTGCCTCCTGCTGGAAGCCGAGGGCGAGGCCGTCCGTACAGACGTTGCCGTGGCCGCTGAGGCATTGCGGACAGGTGCCGTCGCCGAGGTTGAAGGGGACGGCGACGCGGTCACCGACCGCCACGCGCTCGACTCGGTCGCCGACGGCGACGACGCGACCCGCGGGTTCGTGGCCGAGAATCTGGCCGTCCTGCACCCGGTCACCGACCCACTCGCCGTGCCCCTGCCACGCGTGCCAGTCGCTCCGACAGATGCCACAGGCCTCGACGCGTATCACCGCGCCATGGGGCGCGGGGTCGGGGCGCTCGACGTCGGTGATAGAGAGCGGTTCGCCGTGGTCACGGAGGACGGCCGCACGCATACCGGCCCCACGCGGGGCCAGCGCAAAAGCTCACATGAAATCGGAGAGGCCCGCTTGGCCGTCGTCATCGTCGTCTGCGTCGTCGGCATCGTCGACGTCGTCCGCTTCCTCCGACGCCACAGGGTCGGCGTCGGTCGCCTCGGGCGTCGCCTCGGCGTCGGCGTACTCCCCGCCAAACGCGTCGGAGTGGTCCTCCATCGCCGACTCGCGCAACTCCTGTGCGTCGGCGACGATGGATTCCACCTTGTTCGTCGTCTCGCCGCTCCCGGTGACAAAGGAGACGGCGGCCTCGTCGAGGTCGTAGTACGCGGCCATCGCCACCGTCAGGTCGCGGGGCTTGCAGTGGTGGGTCATGGCGGCGAGGAAGGGCAGTACCTCGCGCCGGGCGGTCGCCATACTGAACCCGCCGCTCTCGGCTACCTTCCGGACTACCTCGTCGGCCGTCGAGTCCGATGACGGCCAGAACTGCGGGCGGTTGAAGCGTGTCCAGCCGCCTTTCTCCCCGTCGCGGGCGGCGGCGACGCCGCCGGCGAGGGCGTCGGTCGCGTAGCGCCAGTAGCTGTACTCCTGACTCGCGCGCACCCGTCCGAGCCACCGGTCGGCGTCGGCGAGGTGGTCGTACGCCCGCGCGAGTTCCGCCCCCTCGTACACCTTCGGGACGTTCTCGGCAATCCACTTCGTGAGGTCGTCCGGCGTCTCGTCGACGCGGTAGGCGGACTGAATCGCCTCCTCGGCCGACTCCTCTTTCAGCACGGCGTCGAGGAACGGAAAGACGCCGAGGCTACGGTCGCGGTCGCTCGTCACCACGTCGTCGACGGTGAGCCGTCGGTCGCCTTCCGCGGCGGCCTGCAGGTCGTTCACCGCCGAGCGAAGGTCGCCGTCGTTCACCTCCGCGATGCGGTCGAGGGCGTCCGCCTCGAACTCGATGTTCTCCCGGCGGCAGATGTCGCGGAGGACGGGGACGATAGAGCGCGCGGAGACGTCGCGGAACTCGATTTCGCGGCAGGCGTTGCGCAGGCCGCGGCTCATGTCGTAGTAGTCGTTGGCGAGGAGGACGATTGGCTGGTCGGCGTCTTTCACGACGCGAGTGAGCGCGCTCGCGCCCCCGCGGTCGTAGTTGCCGTGGATGTTGTCCGCCTCGTCAAGGATGATTAACTGCCGGCCACCGGTGTCGTCACCACCGGTCGACCCGGCGAGCGTGGCGTTTTTGGACGCACGGCCGGCAAACCGCTTGATGACGTCCGAGGTGCGCTGGTCGGAGGCGTTGAGTTCGACCGTCTCCCACCCCATGTCGGCGGCGAGGGCGTGGGCCGCCGACGTCTTCCCGACGCCGGGGCTTCCGTGGACGACGGCGGCCTCGCGGTGGTCGTCCCACGTCTTCGCCCACTTCTCCAAGGCGTCGCGCGCCTTGTCGTTGCCCCGGACGGCCGAGAGCGTCGACGGGCGGTACTTCTCCGTCCAGTCGGTCATTACCCGATGAAGGTGGGAGACGCGTTTAGTGATTGCGGAGCGCCCTCCGAACCGGAACCGGACACCATTTACGTCGGCCACGCGGATTCTGCGGTATGCGACGCCGTGTGTTCCTCGCCTCGGCGGGTATCGCCGCCCTCGCCGGCTGTTCGAGTGGTACCGGGTCGAACGACGGGACAGCGACGCCGACGTCGGCGTCGACTCAGACCCAGACCGGCGACCCGAACTTCGAAATCCGGGGGACTCGCTTCCCCGGTTCGAAGACCCTGAACGTCGCGACGACGTTCGTCATCGCCATCGAAAACACCGGAACGGGAGCCGGAACGTTCACGTCCGAACTGGACATGCGAGTCGGTGACGGCCAGTGGGAGACCGCCGGCGAAATCGAGATGGACATTCCCGCCGGCGAGACGGCCGAGTGGCACAGCCCCGAGTTCCTCCCGCAGTATCTGACCACGCTCCACTTCCGGCTGTCCGAATTCGACCAGACGTGGTCCATCGAAATCACGCCGCGAGAGCTCGATTTCGGCAACTACTACGCCGTACCGAACGGCCTCTACATCAACGTCCTCGGGGGGGCGTTCGAGTCGGCGTATCCGACGAGTGACGAGTCGACGAACTCGACGGCGACAGCGACGGCGACGGCGACAGCAACGCCGACACCCACGGCAACGCCGACGCAGGCACCGGACGGCGAAACGTGGGCCGTCATCAGTCTCGACGTTCGAAACAGGTTGCAGGAACCGCTTACAGCGCCACCCGCCTCGTCGTTCGACCTCAAAGTCGGCGGGGAATCGCGCCCACAGCACCAAGAGGTGGCCGAGAACCCCTACGAGGGCGGCGAACTCGCGGGGCGAACGGTCAGACGGGGAGAACTGGTGTACGCCGTCCCCGAGGGAACGCAGGTCCGAGACCTCAGCGTCGTCTGGGACAAGTCGTTCCCAGAAGGCGATGTCAAGTGTACGTGGACGAAGTAGTCGCCGAAGACGGGCAGTAGCGCGTACCGCCGCGAACGCGACGCTTAGGGTGAAACGATTCCCTAACCGAACCAAATTAACTATACCCTTCGGCATAGTTATCGTGACCAACGGTCATGAAACTCGCTACAATCGGTGTCGGCAACGCCGGAAGTAAGGTTGTAGACCGGATGGTCGAGTTCGAATCCGAGACCAACCGAAACCTCTGTCGACACGTCCACGCGATCAACACCGCCCGAACGGACCTCGCCAAGCCCGAATACATCCCCGAAGAGCAGCGCGTTCTGGTCGGCGACACGAACCAGAAATCGAAGGGTCACGGCGTCGGCGGCGACGTCGAAATCGGCGCCGAGGTCATGTCCTCCGACATCGACGAGATACGGCGCGCCTTCGACGACATCGAGATTCACAACGTCGACGCGATTCTCGTCGCGGCCGGCCTCGGCGGCGGCACCGGCAGCGGCGGTGGCCCGGTCGTCATCGACGCTCTCCAAGAGATGTACGACGAACCAGTGTACGCCCTCGGCGTCCTCCCCGGCGAGTACGAGGGCGGACGCCCGGCGCTGAACGCCGCGCGCTCCCTCCAGTCGTTCGTCAACAAGGTCGACAATTTCATCGGCTTCGACAACGACGCATGGCGCGCTCGCGAGCAGACAATCGAAGAGGGGTACGAGGAGATGAACCGCGAACTGGCGGCCCGCATCGTGACGCTGTTGGCCGCGGGCGAAACCGACGACTCGGAGGTGGCCGAGAACGCGATGGACTCCAGCGACATCATCCGCACCCTCGACACCGACGGCGTGTCCTCCATCGGATACGCGGCCACGGCAGTCGATGCCCAGCCCGAGGGCCTGCTGGACAGATGGGGCGGCTCCACCGAGGAGGACCCGCTCGACGACGCCAGTCAAGCGACGAAAATCAAGTCGCTCGTCCGTCGAGCGACCAACTCACGGCTGACGCTCCCCTGCGGCGTGTCGAGCGCCGAGCGAGTGCTCGTCGTGCTGTCCGGCCCGCCGGGCGAGTTCTCCCGGAAGGGTATCGAGAGCGCCCGCCAGTGGCTCGAACAGGAGGCCGAGACGGTCGAAGTGCTCGTCGGCGACGACCCGCGCGAGAACTCGTCTCGGCTCGCCGCGGCCGTACTCCTCTCGAACGTCTCGGACGCACCGCGCATCGAGACGATTCAGAATCAGGCCGTCGACGCCCAAGAACAGATAGCCGAGCAGCAAGCGGCGCGCGAGGAGAAGATTAACGACCTGATTACGGACGAAAACGACGACCTCGACCCCGTCGTCTGAACCGTGTCTCGAACTGAACGCGCTCCGCTTTCGCGCCGAGGCCAGCGATGAAGCTCGCGATGGTCGGCGTCGGTGGCGCCGGGGGCCGCCTCGTCGACACGATTCGCGGCATCGAGACCGACGGTGACCGGCAGTTGTGTTACGGAAACCTGCTGACGGTCGACATCTCGCGCACTGTCGACGACGAGTTCGACCACGTCCCGTCGTCCCAACACGTGACGATTGGCGACACGCATCGCGAGGTCGATGACGGCGTCGACGGCGACCAGGACCTCGCGGTCGAGGTGGCTCGCACCGACTTCCCCGAGATTCAGCGCGCCCTCGACTCGATAACGATGCGCAAGCTGGACGGCGTCCTCGTCGTGACGAGTCTGGGCGGGGGGACCGGAAGCGGCGCCGGCGCCGTCATCGTCGAGCGGTTACAGGAGCTGTACGACAAGCCGGTGTACGTCCTCGGGGTTCTGCCGGGCGCGGACGACGACGACCGCGCCTCGCTGAACGCGGCCCGAGCCCTCAGGTCCATCGTACCCGCCGCCGACAGCACCCTGCTGTTCGACAACGACCGCTGGGTCGACGCCGACGCCGAGGCCATCGACGAGGAGTACGAGCGGGCGAATCGTCAGCTCGCCGACCGAGTCGTGACGCTGTTTGCCAGAGGCGACATCGACCCCTCGGCGATTGGGGCGAACACGCTGGACTCCAGCGACATCATCCGCACGCTCTCGCCGGGTGGCGTCGCCTCCGTCGGCTACGCGTCGATAGAACTCGACGACGGCGGCGGGTTGCTGTCGTGGCTTCGGACACTCCTGTTCGGCGAGGAAGAGGACACTGACGAGCGAACGGACGCCGGGAAGATTCAGAGCCTCGTCAGGCAGTCGCTCAACTCACAGCTGACCCTCCCCTGTGAGGTGTCGAGCGCCGAGCGAGTGCTCGTCGTGCTGTCGGGGCCGCCGGAGAAGCTCTCGCGGCGTGGCTTCGAAAGCGCCCGTCAGTGGCTCGAAGAGGAGACGGAGACGGTCGAAGTGCTCGCCGGCGACGACCCGCGAGCGGGGTCCTCGACCGTCGCAGCCGTCGTGTTGCTCTCGAACGTCACCGACGTCCCCCAGATAGATTCGCTGCAGGAACGAGCCGTCGAGTACGAACGCGGTGCCGAACAGACGATAGACGGCGCGGACTGACGGCTCTTAGCGCTCGTCACGTCGCGGCCGAACCGCGTTGGCGAACGTGACGAGCAGTCCCAGTCCCCATCCGATTGGAACGGCGAGTCCGGACCACATCCCCACGAACGCGAGGCCGGAGAGGTTGAACTGGCGGCGGATGAGTTCGTTGAGGTTGCCGACGAACAGGACGTTGTCGAGGAGCCACGCGGCCAGCGACGTGCTCCGCGGGAGGATAATCTCGCCCAGCGTGGGCGAGACGAGCGCGGCCGTCACCGGCGGCAGGAATATCGCCGCGACGACGAAGGGGTAGGCGGCGAGGAGGGTCAGCGGCCGGCCGCCGACGCGAGCGGTGCCCCACGCGAGGCCGGCGGAGGCCGTCGCGACGACGCTGGCTATGAGGACCGCTTGAAACCCAGCGGCGGAGAACTCGCCCCACGCGAGCACCGTCAGCGCACCCCAGACGACGGCCACGGTGGCGAGGATGACGAACAACCCCAGACCAGTCGCGATGCGCTCGAGCCGTCGGGTCACGTACCGGACCCAGAACCCGGCGACTGCGAAGGGGTACGCGGCCACGATGAGCACGGTGCCCAACACGCTCCACAGCCAGAACACGAGACGGTCGCGGGTCGTCTGGGGACGCCAGCGGTTCCGGACGGGATGGCTGTCCGAGTCCATCGAGAACAGAAGCCCGCGCCACGCGGTCAGCAACCGGAGGAAGTCGGCTCTGACGGCGGCGACGAGCTCGGAATCCGTCTGCATCGGTCGGTGATACTCAGCGGGGTGGTTAACCGTTTTCGCTCGGGAGTAGTCAGAACGAGAGAATGCCCGGGGTGGGCTCCGAACCCACGATCTCCGCATGTCCCAGGTTACGAGGCTCGGCGGGCCTCAGGGGAGGCGGAGGCTTCCAAGGCCGAGGTGTATCCGCACCGAAGCTCGAATACCCTATGAGTGCGGCGCTATGTCCAGCTAAGCCACCCGGGCGCAGTAATCCGTAAGCCGATGCCGCCCTTGAAACTTCCCATATCAGTCCACCCCCCGGATTTATCATCCGCGGCGGGGACAGTCCGCGCATGAGTCAGCCGGATATCGTCCAGTCTGCCCTCGACGGCGAGTCGGTGGCGGCGCGCGTGGGCTTGGGCGGTGACGACCTGCTTCTCGTGACGCCGACGCGGACGCTCGTCTACCGGGCGGAGGGGTTGCTCTCCGACGAGACGGTCGAGGAGTTCCCCCACGACGCCGAACGCGTCAGCGTGTCCGAGGGGCGCCGCAAGGCCAAGATAACGCTCGATTACGGCCTCGACGGCGAGGAGACGTTCTCGGTGCCGACGAAACAATTGGATCAGGTGCTGCATCCGGTGCTCGCCGGCGTCCTGAACGCCCGCGGCATCACCGACTCCGGCGAGACCATCAAACAGACCTTCCGGTTCAGCGAGTTGACCATCGTCGTCACGAGCGCGCGGGTCGTCCGCCACATCGGCGGCGCCGTCTGGGACGAGGACTACGAGTCGTATCACTTCGAGGACGTGACCGACCTCGACTTCGAGGAGGGGAGCGTCGCCACGTCCGTCGTCATCACCCTCGGCGGGAGCCAAGAGCGGTTCAAGGCGCCGAACGAGCAGGCGCGGGCGCTCCGCGAGAGCCTCGTCGACGCGGTGTGTGCGTACCACGGCGTCGACGACATCGACGAACTCCGACAGGCAGCGACGCCAGCAGAGGACGACGCGGCCACCGACCCGGAGGGCCGCGTCTCCTTCGGCGACGGCCCCGACCCGCTGGACACGAGCGGCGTCGACGGCGACATCGAGCGCGAGGACGGGACTGAGGAAGCGCCCGAACCGACGGACGCCGAAACGACGGCCGACGACGGGTTCGGCGGGTCGGGGTTCGAATCGGCCGGCGTCGCGGACGACGACATCGCGCAGGAACTGGCGGACCTCCGGTCGCTCGTCGAGGAGCAAAACGAGCGGCTGGAGCGACAGGAACAGACCATCCAGCAGTTGATAGAGGAGCTTCGGCAGGGCCGCTGACTACGCCCGCCCCAGCACTTTTCGGACGCATTCAGGCCCGAAGGGGCCGAGTTCGCCGCTCTCGAACTGGACGAAGTGGCCGGTCGAGAGCGACGCACCACAGCGCCGACAGTCGTAGTCGCCGTCGCGAGTGACGACGTCGCGCTCGAAGCGGACGAAGCCGTCGCGTCGCATCCGAACCCGGTCCGCGTCGCGCTCGATGATACCGCGGAGTTCCGCCTCGTCGAGGACCGTCCGAACGAGCGTCGGGTCGGTCGTCACCGTCTCGATGCGGTCGACGACGGCCGACAGCGGGAGCGAGTCGGCTTCGATGGCGGCGAGCAAGTCGAGCGCGACGGCGACCCGGTCGTCGGTCGGCTCGGGCGGTCGGTCCTCGGTCACAGCCGGCGTTCGATGCGCGCGCCCATCAACGTCTCGGCTCCGCCCGACGAAGCGCAAACCGTTTGCACGGGGGCGCCGAGCCACGGCGTATGCGCCGTCGCACTCGGCTCCTCGCTGGCGCGGGCCTCCTCGCGCTGGTGGGCGTCCTCAGCGTCCTCGTCTCGCCGGCCGTCGTCCTCGACCGACTGGCGTGGGTGGCCGCCGACCCACTTCGGCTGACCGTGGCGCTCACGCTCGTCGCGCTGGTCCGGCCCCTGTTCGCGTGGCCGACGACGCTCATCGCCGTCGTCGCGGGCTACGGCCTCGGACTGCGGGGATTCCCCCTCGCGCTCGCGCTCGTCGTCGTGACGAGTCTGCCGCCGTACTGGGTGGCCGGGCGAGGCGCGGGCACGGGGACCGTCGCCAGCGCCGGCGAGCGGTTCGTCGCCGAGGCGGGCGCGCTGCGGAGCGTCGCGGGCAGTCGGCTCCTACCCCTGCCCTCGGACGTGGTGTCCGCGGGCGCGGGCGTTGCAGGTATTCCGGTCCGGACGTTCGCGCTGGGGACGGCCGTCGGCGAGGTTCCGTGGGTCGCGGCGGGCGTCGTCGCCGGCGACTCCTTCGCCTCGCTCGATTCGGTGTCGCTGGCCGCCGTGCTGGACCCGCGGGTCGTCGTCGGGGCGGGGCTGCTCGCGCTGCTGGCGCTCGCGGGGCCAGCCTATCGAACCTACGGGCGGCAGTAACCTCACTGCAAGAGCGACTCGCCGGTCATCGCGGCCGGTTTCTCGACGCCGACGAGTTCGAGCAGCGTCGGCGCCACGTCACACAGCGAGCCACCCGAGCGGACGCGGCGCCCGCCCGTCGGGTCCGTGCCCGGCGCGGCGTAGACGAAGGGGACGCCGTTGTGGGTGTGGGCGGTGTGTGGGTCGTCGGGAGACCCCATCTCCTCCGCGTTGCCGTGGTCGGCGGTGACGAGCGCGTGGCCGCCGGCGTCGTGGACGGCGTCGACCAGTCGGCCGAGTTGGGTGTCGACGGCCTCGACTGCCTCGACGGCGGCGTCGAAGTCGCCGGTGTGGCCCACCATGTCCGGGTTGGCGTAGTTCAACACCAGCACGTCCGGGTCCTCGCGCTCGATGTAGTCGATGGCGGCGTCGGTGACGCCGACGGCGCTCATCTCCGGTTGGCGGTCGTAGGTCGGCACGTCGGGGCTCTCGACGATGTGTCTGTGTTCGCCCTCGAACTCCACCTCGCGTCCGCCGTTGAGGAAGTAAGTGACGTGGGCGTACTTCTCGGACTCGGCGATGCGGAGTTGGGTCTTGCCCGCCTTCGAGAGGACTTCGCCGAGCGTGTCGGAGAGGTCGGCCGGTGGGAAGGCGACGGGGAAGTCGAACCGCTCGTCGTAGGCCGTCATCGTCACGAGGCGGACGTCGGGCTGGTCGAGGTCGAACGACCACTCGGGGTCGACGTCGGCGAGGAGGCGGACGAGTTGGCGGGCGCGGTCGGCGCGGAAGTTGGCGAAGACGACGGCGTCGCCGTCGCGGAGCGCGGGGCCGCCTTCGACGAGCGTCGGCTCGACGAACTCGTCAGTCTCGCCGCGACCGTAGGCCGCGCGCACGGCGTCGACGGCGGTCGATGCGACGTGGTCGGCCTCACGGTCGACGATGGCGTCGTAGGCGCGTTTCGTCCGGTCCCAGTTGGCGTCGCGGTCCATCGCGTAGTACCGCCCGATGACGGTGGCGACGTCGCCCGTTCCCTGCTCCGCCGCGACGGTCGAGAGTTCGTCGACGAAGTCGACGCCGTCGGTCGGCGCCGTGTCGCGGCCGTCGGTGAAGGCGTGGGTGACGGCCTCGACGTCGTTGCGGGCGGCGAGTTCGATGAGCGCGTGGAGGTGACGTTGGTGGGAGTGGACGCCGCCGGTGCTGGCGAGGCCCATGATGTGGAGGCGCCCGCCCGTCGCGCCGACGTGGTCGACGGCGCTCCGGAGCGCGCCGTTCTCGAAGAAAGAGCCGTCGCCGGCGGGGTCGGGCGGCGAGTCGTCGGTCGCCGTATCCCGCTCGATGGCGTCGTCGATGCGGGCGAGCGGTTGGGTGACGACCCGTCCGGCGCCGATGTTGAGGTGCCCGACCTCGCTGTTGCCCATCTGTCCCTCGGGGAGTCCGACCCGGCGGCCGGAGACATCGAGCGCGCCGGCGGCGCCGGTGGCGTAGAGCCGGTCGAACGTCGGTGTGTCGGCGGTCGAGACGGCGTTCCGGCCCGAGCCGTCCAGCCCCCAGCCGTCGAGGATGACGAGCGCGGCGTCCATGTCAGAGGCGATGCCACGGGTCGTTAACTAGCTGTTGCATCGACACGACCCAGTTCACCGGCACGCCTTTCCCCAGCGGCACCCGAACGAACTCAGCCTCGCGGCTGACATCGGCGCCGGGCCGATAAAGAGCCTGATGCGCGTGAAATCCGGGAGCGTGAAATCCGGGAAGGCGCGCCCGGTGGTCGACCTCGTCATCGGCATCGGCGGCACCCAACACACCGTCACCGCGAGCGTCGAGGACCGGAGCCACATGGACTACCCCCTGCTGCTCGGCCGCGACGTCCTCGAACACTACCGGGTCGACGTGCGGCGGCGGGCGGACAGCGACGAGCGAGACACGCCCGAGATGCTCGAAGAGTAGGCGTCGGGTCGCGTCCTCACTCCTCGGTTAGCCCCTCTCGGAGACCCTGAACGATAGCTTCGAGGTCCTCCGAATCGATGTCCAAATCGAGCGAGATGGCGTGTGGCTCCGTCGCCGCCGCACCGCCCGCCGCGCCGCCACCCGCCGCCGTTTCGGCCGCGGTTCGGGCCTCCTCGGCGGCCGCCCTCGCGTCCTGAGCCGCCTCCTTGGCCTCCGTCGCCGCCGTCGTAATCTGGTCGACGAGTTCCGTCACGTCCTCGGCGTCGCCCAGTTCCGCTTCGAGCGCGTCCGTCACGTCTTCGGCCGTATCTGCTGCCGATTCTCCCGATTCTTCGGACCCCGCCGTTTCGCCTTCTCCGGCCGTCTCGTCCGGCTCTGCCTCGTCAGTGTCTGCCTGCGCTCCGGCGTCCTCGGCCGTCTCGGCGGCCTCCTCTGTTTCGGTGTCTTCGGCCGTCTCGGCGGCCTCCTCTGTTTCGGTGTCTTCGGCCGTCTCGGCGGCCTCCTCTGTTTCGGTATCTTCGGCCATCTCGTCGGCCTCCTCCGCTTCGGACCCCTCCCCGTCTTCTCCGTCCACGGAAATCGTTATTCCCGGTCCGGCGTCGATGTCGATGCGGACCGTTCCGTCTTCCCGAGCCAGTTCGACGTCGGTCGCCTCGTCATCCACCGCGTCCTCGACGCCGCCGTCCGGCTCCAGATTGTCGGCGTCGGACGGCCCCTCGGATTCGACGTGGACGCCCTCTGGCAGGTCCGCGTCCGAGAGGTCGCCGGCGAGGCTGATTTCGACGCCCGAATCCTCGTCGACGCTGATTTCGACGCCCGATTCGCCCCCGACCGTGACCTCGACGTCCCCGACGTCTTCCAGCAGTTGGCGCGTCATCTCCTCGGCCGTGTCGCTGTCCTCGTCCGACCCACCTTCGGCGGCCTCGGACAGCGCCTGCTCCGCCGTCTCGGCCAGTTCCACCGCCTCGTCGGCCGGCGCCGTCGCGCCCTTCTCGTCGCTCGTCTCCTCGCCGCCGGGTTCGGGCGGCGTGGCGTCCGCGGCGACGCCTTCGAGTTCGTCGGCGAGGTCACGGACCGTCTCCGCCGCCGCTTCCGCCGTCGCCGCGGCCCGGTCGGCCTCGGCGATGGTCTCCTTCAGCGCGTCCTGCGCGGCCGACGCGGCGGTTTCGGCCGCCACGTCCCGCGCGACCGATTCGGCCGCCTCCTCGGCGGCCTGCGTGGCCACCTCCCGCGCAGCCGACTCCGCGATTTCCTCGACCGACTCCGTCTCGACCGTCTCCGCGGCTTCCTTGGACCGCTCGGCGGCCTCCTCCGCCGTCTCTGCCGCCTCGACGACCCGCTGGGCCGTCTCCTCCTCCAGCTTCTCGCTGGTTTCCGCTGCGACGTCTCGGGCCACCCGTTCGGCGACGTCTTCGGCCGTCCGTCGTGCGATGTCCTCGGCCACCTCCTCGGCGGCTTCCCGGGCCGTCTCCTCGGCCGTCTCCGCGACCACCCGCTCGGTCACGTCTTCGATGGTCTGCTCGATAGCATGGCCCGCTTCCGCCGGCTCGGCGGTCGATTCGGCCGTTTCGCTGACTGTGTCGGATGCCGCCGCGTCGGCCGCGTCCACGGCCGACTCGGCCACCTCGACCGCCTCACGCGCCGCCTCGCTAGCCGTCTCGGGGCCCGTCGCATCACTCGTGTCCTCGGGGAGACGATATCGCCCCTCCGCGTCGCGTTCGAGAACCCCTGCCCATTCGTACAGGTCGAGCAGGGTGGTGAGTCCGGTTTCGACGCGGCTGGTGTCGAGGTCCTGTTCCGCGAGTTCGGCGACGAGCGGGACGAGTTCCGCCCGGTCCATCGGGTTGTCGTCGAGGACGCCGCGAACGTCGTCCGTGAGGTCCCAGTCCGAGAGGAGGTCCCGCGCCGTCGCTCTGGCGCGGTCCTCGTCGCCCTCGGCGAGCGCGTCCGCGAGTTCCTGTCCGGCGTCGGTCAACTCGTGGCGCTGTTTGTGCGGTTCGAGAACGCCGAGCTCTTCGAGGAATCGGGTCTGCCGGCCGACGACGTCGGACACACTCGTGAGCGCCTCCACGTCCGCGGTGTACTGCGGCTCGTCTGCGGCGCCCGCGTCGCTCCAGCCGACCAGAATTTCGTGCAGTGTGTCGAGGCTCACGCCTTTCGGAATGTCGTGCTCGGCCATACGTCGACGCTTGCTGAGTGTTCTCAAAAAATCCGCGGCCAAACTGGTATCGGCCACCCGGCTTTTATGTCTCCTGACAGTAGGCTGGCGACAATGCAACCGCTCGAACTCGGGCTTCGACTGGTCGCAGGTATCCTCCTCATCCTCGCCAACGGCTTCTTCGTCGCCGTCGAGTTCGCCCTCACTCGGGTCCGGCAGTACCCCGAATCGGAGTTCGACACGCCCGCGCTCCGGCGCGCGTGGGAGATGACACAGGACCTCGAAATCTATCTGACGAGCTGTCAGGTCGGCATCACCGCCTCCAGCATCGCAGTGGGTATCGTCGCCGAACCGGCGCTCGCGGCGCTGTTCGAGCCCTACTTCGCCGGCACGGCGCTGGCGTCGGTGGGCGCGGGCGCGCTCATCGCCTTCGGGATTATCAACCTCGTCCACCTCACGCACGGCGAACAGACGCCGACGTATCTCGGCGTCGAGCGGTCGAAGTTCGTCTGCCGATACGGCGCGCGCCCGCTCTACTGGTTCGCGTGGCTCATCTCGCCCATCATGCGCGTCGGCGACACGGTGGCGAAGGGGACGCTCAAACTGTTCGGCATCGAGATGACGGGCGCGTGGCTCGAAACCGAAGAGCAGGTCATCGAGTCCCGAGCCGACCTTCGCAACCGACTCGGCTCGCTACTTGAGGAGGGCGACGTGGCGGCAGAGCGACAAGAAGAGGTTCTCAACGCCCTCGCAATCGACGAGACGGCGGTCGCCGAAATCGTGACCGCACCCGACGACATCGTGGCGCTGTCGGCGACGGCGTCGGTGGAGGAGAACCTCGCGACGATGCGGTCGACCCCGCACGTCCGGTTCCCGCTCGTTGGCGACGACCTCGCCGATTTCCGGGGCGTCGTCTACTCGCCGTCGGTGCTGACGCATCTGGAGGCGCTGGAGCGCGGCGAGCAGACGTTCGAGGACATCGCCGCGCCGCCGATGACACTCGCCGCGGAGACGAACATCAGCGACGCCTTCGACCAGTTCCAGACGCAGGACCAAGAGCTTGCGCTGGTGCTCGAAGACGGCGAAGTCGTCGGCCTCGTGACCGCGACGGACGCGCTGGAGGCGGTGATGGGCGAACTCGAAGACCCGCTCGACCGGGCGTACGACTAGCTCTCGTAGTGCGCCCAGACGTAGCGGGTTCCGTAGGAGCGGAAAGGGCGCCACGACTCGGCCACCGCCCGCATCTCGTCCCGCGAGTCACAGTCGTACAGGTCTTCGAGTCCCCGTCGAATCGCGAGGTCACCGAGCGGGAGGACGTCCTCGCGCCCGAGGACGAACAGCAGATACATCTCGGCCGTCCACTGCCCGACGCCGCGGATGCGCGTAAGTTCGTCGACGACGGCGCCGTCGTCGACATCGGCGAGCCCCGAACGGGTGAGGTCTCGCTCCCGAAATGCCGTCGCTGCGTTGCGGAGGTAGTCGACCTTGGTCCCGGAGAGCCCGGTTTCGCGAAGCGCGTCGGGGTCGGCGTCGAGGACCGCGGCCGGCGTCACCTCGTCGAGGTGGTCGAACAGGCGCTCGCGGATGGCCGTCGCGCTCGCCGTCGACAGTTGCTGGTTGACGATGCTGACGACGAGTCGACGGAACTCGTCGTCCGCCGGCTGGACCGTCAGCGGACCGTGCGTGTCTATCAACCCGGCCATCACGGGGTCGGTGCGGAGGATATCGTGGGCCTCGCCGTCGGCGTCGCTCGTCATGCCTCTCCCTCCGGCGATGCCGGTGCCTGCGCGTCGCTCCGTCCAAGTCGGTCGAATCGGCGGTGGGCGAGGACGACGGCGCCAATCGAGAGCAGGACCGTCGCGACGACGAGCGGGATACCGGGGTCGTAGCGAAGCGGCGGGTAGTAGCCGAGGCCGTAATCGAAGGCGTCGTTGACGAGGAGGGCGCCGAGCGCGACGACCAGCGCGCGGTCCGTCGTCCGCGCGTAGTAGGGTATCGCGAGCGCTTCCACGGCGAACAAGGCGTGAGTGAGCATGATGCCCCAGTAGTCCCAGAGGGCGGCCGGGCCGAATCCGACGTACAGGCCGGGACGGAGGTTGAGCGCGACGACTGTCCAGAGGCCGTATTTGAGCAACCAGACGAAGGCGAAGGTGTGGAGATACGCCAGCGGGACGTTCGTCGGCGTGTCGCTGACGGGCGTGCCGAGGGTGGGGAGTAGCGTCGCGAGCGAGAGCGTGGCGAGTGCAAGCGCTGTCGGCGAATCACCGAAAAGCGGGTAGAGAACGGCTGGGAGGTCCGCAAACGAGGGGTCGGAGTGGACGTAGAAGCTCACGCCGACGAGGAAGGCGAGGCCGTTGGCGACGAGAAGCGTCGAGAGACTGGGCGCGTTGCCGAGGTAGTACTCCACGTAGCGCGCACCGTCGAACGAACCCGATGCCATCGGTCACTCACTGGGGCGGTCGGGGGTAAAAGCTGTCGCGTCGGCGGGCCGGCCATTTAACGTGCCACCTCGCGGAAGAGTGTGCATGGACTCGGACGGGGCCTTCACGTACAACGGCGGGAAGGTCGTCCCCGGCGAGCGACAGAACCTGCGCTACGGCATCAGCGAGACGTATCTGGGCGACCCGATTCGGATTCCGGTGACCATCGTCAACGGCGAGCGACCGGGGCCGACGGTGTTACTGTCGGCGGCGGCCCACGGCGACGAACTCAACGGCATCGAGGTGGTGCGAGAGGTGGCCTTCGACTGGGACCTCGACGGCCTCGCCGGAACCATCGTCTGCCTGCCCGTGTTGAACGTACAGGGGTTTCTCACCCAACAGCGGTATCTGCCGATTTACGACCGCGACCTCAATCGGTCGTTTCCGGGCGACCCCGAGTCGACGAGCGCGAAACGGATGGCAAGCGCCATCTTTCGGAACTTCATCGAGCCCTGCGACTTCGGCCTCGACGCGCGGGCGGACGAACGTGCTCCACGTGCGGGCGGACATGGAACATGAGGCGGTGTCGCGGCTGGCTTACGCCTTCGGCGCGAGCGTCATCGTCGACGGCGCGGGGAGCGACGGGACGCTCCGGGGCGAGGCGACGCGGGCGGGCGTGCCGACGGTGACGGTCGAGATGGGCGAAGCCCATCGGTTCGAGCGACCGTTGATAGACGACGCCCTCGACGGGGTGGCGAGCGTGTTCGCGGAGTACGGCCTGCGCGACTGGGGGCAGGTCCGGTGGCCGGGGTGGCGGACGGTCGTGACGGAGAAGACGTGGCTCCGGGCCGACGCGGGCGGGATGGTCGATATGCATTACGACCGCGGCGCGCTGGTTCGGGAGGGCGACCGCGTCTGCACGTTACGGACCCGTTCAAGGCGGACGGAACGCCAGTGTACGCCCCCTTTACCGGCGTCCTCATCGGCGTGTTGGAGAACCCGGTCGTCTATCCGGGCAACCCCATCTGCCACCTCGTGGAACTCGATTCCGATACCGCGGCTATCGTCAACCGCCGACAGGCGGGTCGGTAATCGACGGGCCACAGTCTCGAAACGTACGTAACTTCTATACGAACAGCGTCCGGAGTTCGGGACGAGCATGAGTCAGTCCTATGACCGGGG
Organism: Haloplanus sp. C73; assembly: GCF_051195115.1. Taxonomy (NCBI): domain Archaea; kingdom Methanobacteriati; phylum Methanobacteriota; class Halobacteria; order Halobacteriales; family Haloferacaceae; genus Haloplanus; species Haloplanus sp. C73. The sequence goes on from NZ_JBNTJZ010000005.1 coordinate 67,631, forward strand.
CCTCATCGAGGACTTCGGTCGGTGGCGGGAGTTCTCGGCTGGGATGTGGGCCTGGATATTCCACAAGTTCACCGGCTGGGTGCTGATAGGGTACCTGTTCACCCACATCGCCGTCCTGAGTACGGCGCTCACGTCGGCCAGCGCCGACCCCGCGACGGTCGCGGCGAATCAGGACCTCTACACCCAGACCATCCGAACGCTGGAGAGTCTGCTCGTGGTCCGCATCCTCGAAGTCGGGTTGCTGGCGGTGGCGGTCTTTCACATGTTGAACGGGACGCGACTCCTCCTCGTCGACCTCGGCATCGGGCTGGGGGCACAGGACCGGAGTTTCTACGCCTCCCTGATTCTGACGGGCGCCATCGTCGTCGCGAGCATCCCCACGTTCCTCGCGGGGGTGTCGCTCTGATGGCCGAGCGCTACTCCTCGTTCAATCCGGGCGGACGGCTGTGGCTCTGGCAGCGCATCACCGCCGCCTTCCTCATCCTCGTTCTCGCCTTCCACTTCTTCCTCCTCCACTTCGTCCACCACGCCGACGAAGTGACCTTCGGCATGAGCGCGGGGCGCATGCAGACGTGGAGTTACTACTCGCTGATGATTCTGTTTCTCGTGACCGCGACGTTCCACGGCGTCAACGGCATCTACAACGCGCTGGTCAGCGCCGGGCTGACCGGGACGAAACGCCGAGTCGTCAAGGGCGTCCTGCTCGTCGCGAGCGTCCTCCTGCTGGTACAGGGGTTCCGAACCGCGAACGCGTGGGCCGGCATCGACCTCCTCCCCATCCTATGAGCACGCAACGCCAACAGTCAGAGACCGAGCCGGAGAGCGCGGAAACTACGGACGAGGCGCGCCAGCGCGCGGACGAACGCGAGCGCGAGCGGATGGAAGCCGAACAGCGCGCGGCCGACGAGGCGGAGCGCTATCACCTGAAGGTGTTCCGTTACGACCCCGAAGTCGAGGGGAAACAGGAGCCGCGATTCGACAGCTTCCACGTCCCCTACGAGCAGGGGATGACGGTGCTCGACGCCCTCATCTACGCCCGCGACGAGTTCGACACGAGCCTCACCTTCCGCCACTCGTGTCGGCAGGCCATCTGTGGCTCCGACGCCCTCTTCATCAACGGGTCACAGCGCCTCGGCTGTCAGACCCAGCTCTCGGACCTGAACCAGCCGGTCCGCATCGAGCCGCTACCCCATCAGGACGTGGTGAAGGACCTCGTCGTCGACATGGAACACTTCTACGACCAGATGGAGTCCGTCGAGCCGTACTTCCAGACGAGCGACCGGCCGGACGACGAACTCGAAGAACAGCGCCAGAGCCGCGAAAACCGCGAGAAAATAAAGAAATCGACGCGGTGTATCTGGTGTGGCGCCTGTATGTCCTCGTGTAACATCGCGGCGGGCGACAACGAGTATCTCGGCCCGGCGGCCATCAACAAGGCCTACCGGTTCGCGATGGACGAGCGCGAGGGCGAGGACATGAAACAGCGGCGGCTGGAGATTATCGAGCAGGAACACGGCGTCTGGCGGTGTCAGACTCAGTTCTCCTGTACCGAGGTGTGTCCGAAGGACATCCCGCTGACCGAGCACATTCAGGAACTGAAGCGAGAGGCAGTCAAGAGCAACCTGAAGTTTTGGTAACCATGCACGAATACGACGTCATCGTGGTCGGCGCGGGCGGCGCGGGCCTGCGCTCGGCCATCGCGGCACAGGAAGCGGGGGCGAACGTGGCGATGGTCACGAAACTCCACCCCGTCAGGAGCCACACGGGCGCGGCGGAGGGCGGTATCAACGCCGCGCTCCGCGAGGGCGACGACTGGGAACTCCACGCCTACGACACGATGAAAGGCTCCGACTACCTCGCGGACGCTCCGGCCGCCGAGGCGCTGTGTCAGGAGAGTCCGAAAGAGGCCATCCAACTCGAACACTGGGGCATGGCGTTCTCCCGCGAGGACGACGGGCGCGTCTCCCAACGGCCCTTCGGCGGCCTCTCGTTCCCGCGGACGACGTTCGCGGGCGCGGAGACGGGCCATCACCTCCTGCACACGCTCTACGAGCAGGTGGTGAAACGGGGCATCGACGTGTTCGACGAGTGGTACGTCCTGAACCTCGCCGTCTCCGACGAGGACGACCCCTCGGACCGGACCTGTCACGGCGTCGTCGCCTACGAGACGGCGACCGGCAACATCGAGGCGTTCACGGCGAGCGACGGTGTCATCCTCGCCACCGGCGGCCTCGGGCAGGTGTACGACCACACCACGAACGCCGTCGCGAACACGGGCGACGGCATCGCGATGGCCTACCGGGCGGGCGTCCCCGTCGAGGACATGGAGATGATTCAGTTCCACCCGACCACCCTGCCGTCGACGGGCGTCCTCATCTCCGAGGGGGTTCGCGGCGAGGGCGGCATCCTCTACAACGACGAGGGCGAGCGCTTCATGTTCGAACGCGGCTACGCGAACAACGACGGTGAACTCGCCTCGCGCGACGTCGTCTCCCGCGCCGAGTTGACGGAGATAAACGCGGGCCGGGGCATCGAGGACGAGTACGTCCACCTCGATATGCGCCATCTGGGCGAGGAGCGCATCGTGGACCGACTGGAGAACATCCTCCACCTCGCCGAGGACTTCGAGGGCGTCGACGGCCTCGAAGAGCCGATGCCGGTCAAGCCCGGCCAGCACTACGCGATGGGTGGCATCGAAACCGACGAGTACGGCCAAACCTGCGTCGACGGCCTCTACGCCGTCGGCGAGTGCGCGTGCCCCAGCGTCCACGGCGCGAACCGTCTCGGCGGCAACGCGCTCCCCGAACTCACGGTGTTCGGCAAGCGCACCGGCACCCACGCCGCCGGCGGCGAGACGGAGGAGCCGAAGATACCGGTCGGGCGAACCGACGACGTGGAGACGGGCGACGTCGACGCGCCGGTCGAACTGGGCGAGCCGTGGACCGACGACGCTGTCGCGGACGGCGGCGCGACGGCCGAGACGTCGACGGCTGTCGTCGAGCGGACGCTCGAACGCGAGCGCGAACGCGTCGACCGCCTGCTCGAACGCGACGAGGGGACCCAGCACGCAGAGATTCGGGCGGCGGTCCAGCACACGATGACGGCAAACGTCAACGTCTTCCGCGAGGAGTCGGCGCTGAAGGAGGCGCTGGCCGATATCAGCGCGGCGCGCGAGCGCTACCGCGACGTCTACGTCGCCGACCCGTCGAGCACCTACAACACGGACCTCATCCAGACCATCGAGACGCGGAACCTGCTCGACATCGCGGAGATGATTACCCTCGGCGCACTCGCGCGCGAGGAGTTCCGCGGCGCTCACTGGCGCAAGGAGCATCAGGAGCGAAAGGACGACGAGTGGCTCAAACACACGATGGTGTCGTGGGCGGACGGTTCGCCCGAACTCTGGTACCGGCCCGTCGTGCTCGAAGGCGAGTCGAAGACGTACGAACCGAAAGAGCGGAGCTACTAGCCGCTCACGGCTTCTCGGGGCGGGAGTCGTCTCGCCGCTACATTATCCCGGTTGATATTTGGCCAGTTGATTTATCCGTCAGTACCGCGTTTCTTAGCCAAGCACGCCGACGCGTGTCGTGCGGGAGCACCTCCCCCCGGCTCCGGCGTGTCCACGCAACAATGAACTTCAAAAATCTACTGACGGACGACCGAGCAGTCAGCCCGGTCATCGGCGTCATTCTGATGGTGGCTATCACCGTCATCCTCGCCGCTGTAATCGGGACATTCGTCCTCGGACTGGGCGACCAAGTGAGCGAGAGCGCGCCGCAGGCGAGCTTTAGCTTCGACTTCTCCGCGAACGGCGGCGGATTCAACGGCCAACCGGGCGACATCGTTAATGTGACTCACGAAGGTGGTGAGACACTCGAAGCGAGTGCCATCAGCGTCGAGGGCGACAACGATTCGACTACCTTGACTACTGGTACCGCATTCAGTGGAACAATCTCGTCGGGTGATACGGCAGGGTACAACCACGTTGACCCCGGCGAGACCATCCGCGTCATCTGGACGAACCCGGCTGGCGGCAGCACCAACACTATCGCTCGCGCGACTGCACCGCAGTAACGCGCTGGCGACGACGCGTTCATTTTTCGGCTCCTACACTCGATAGCGACGGCACCGGGTGTGTATCACCGCCGATAATCGGCCAGTGGACTTTATACAGTTCAGTCGCGTAGATGACGTATACACGCCGACGCGTATCCGTTCGGGCGCACCAATGTTCCCCCCGGAATCGGTTTGGCGTGTCCACACAACATGAACTTCAAAAATCTACTGACGGACGACCGAGCAGTCAGTCCGGTTATCGGCGTCATCCTGATGGTGGCTATCACCGTCATTCTCGCCGCTGTAATCGGGACCTTCGTCCTCGGACTGGGCGACCAAGTAAGTGAGAGCGCACCGCAGGCGAGCTTTAGCTTCGACTTCGAGGCGAACGGGAGCTCGTTCAACGGTCAAGCGGGCGACATCGTTAATGTGACTCACGAGGGCGGTGAAACTCTCGAAGCGAGCAACATCAACGTCGAAGGCGACAATAGTACGAATACCTTGAGTGGTACCGGATTCAGTGGAACAATCTCGTCGGGTGATTCGGCAGGGTTCAATAAGGTCGACACCGGCGAGACCATCCGCGTCATCTGGACCAACCCGGCTGGCGGCAGCACCAACACCATCGCTCGCGCGACGGCACCGCAGTAACGCGCTGACGGAGTTCGACTTTTTTCGGAACCGAGCCATTGAGTAGTGGCGAGTCCGTAGGCCGGGTATGGACGCCGATGCGTTTCTGACAAGGGACACGATTCTCATCCTGCTGCTTCTCGTCGTCGGTATCGGCGGGTCGGGACTGGCCCGCGGACTGCTGGCCGAGCAGGGGTACGACGCCCTCGGGTCGGCCGTGTTCGTCGTGGGCTACGGAACGATGGTGGTGGTGCTGTGGTACGGGTGGATTCGACCGCTCGACATCACGGGGCCGAGCGGGCGCTGACCAGCCCGTCGGTAAGCGGAACTTTAATGCCCGATTCCGGGCGAGTTGTGGGTAGGAATGCTCCCGCTACAGGTCATCGACAGTTTCCTGCTCAACTACAACATCGGGCAGGCGCTGTTGCTGGTTTTCATCCTCGCGACGGTCGGGACGCTCCCGCTGAAGTCACGGCGGGTCATGGCCGCTAACGCGACGGTGTTCGGCCTCGTGTTCATCCTGACGCCGCAGTCGCTCGCACCGGTCCACTACCTGTTTCTCGGCATCGTGCTCTTGGTCGTGGGACCGATACTGTGGGTCACGGCCGAGCGCTGAGACGGAACGCGACGTTTAACCGACCGAGGACACAACCAGCGCTATGACGAAACCGGACGTCCCGGGCGAGACGCAGACGGTCGACCTCCCGTGTGGAGAGACCGTCCGCGCCACCGACCTCGACCTGGGGATGCGGGAGTTCGAGTGCGCCTGTGGCGACGCCCACGCCGTCGTGATGGACGTCCACCCACCGGAGCGGTTCCTCCCCGACTTTCTGGTCGACCTCCTGCAGGAGACGGTCGAAACGAGCAGCGACGAGATGCCCGAGTTCGACACCCCACACCTGTTGGGCGTCGTTCTGGAGGAGTTTCCGGACCACGTCGCGGTGGCGGACCTGAGCGAAGACGGCGACGTCGGCTACGCGCTCCTGTGGGTCACGTCTTTCGACGCGCGCCGCCTCCACGAAGTCGTCGTCGAACTCGTCATCGAGCTTATGGAACACGCCGTCAGTCACGCGGACGACGACGCGGCGATTCAGGAGTTCGAACAGCAGATGGTCGAGTTCGACGTCTCGACGTTCGTCGAGCAGTACCGCGCGGAGCGAGATATCGAGGCCGACGACGTGTACGGCAACGCGTAACGCAAGCCCGACGCCGTCCGGCGGTCGAGCGAGCGGCGAGCATCGACCAGCGACAGCCGTCTGACATTCGTCGGACGGTCGTCTCACTGAACACTAAGTCGTTGCCGGCCGTTGTACGACGTATGCGGCCTCAATCGAGGGAATACGAGCAACTACGGGGCGTGCTCTCCGAGGCCGACGAGCCGCTCACCGCGAAGGAGATACTGCGGCTCGTCGAGGAGCACGAGGAGTTCGAGAGCGCCCACCGGGTCGCGACGATTCTCGGTCGCTGGGCCGACGAGGGTGACGTGGAAGTGTTACAGGGCAGTCCGTACCGGTACCGGCTGAACAACTGACTGCCCGGTGTGTGACCACCCCCCGTGGCACCGAGTGACGCTTCGAAATCCGTAATTTCGCTTCGTATCTCGTACCCTTTCGTGGGGCTTATTACGATGTGCGAACTCCGATTCGACGATGACTGACGAGGCCACCGTGGCGGACGGAGGTTCCGCCACCGACTCCGAGGAACGGACGATACTGTTGATCGGGAGCGGCCCGATTCAGATCGGGCAGGCCGCCGAGTTCGACTACTCCGGCGCGCAGGCCTGCCGAGCCCTGCAGGAGGAGGGGGCACGAGTCGTCCTCGTCAACTCGAACCCCGCGACGATTATGACGGACCCCGATATGGCCGACCGAGTGTACATCGAACCCATCACGACCGAGGCCATCGCGGAAATCATCCGGCAGGAACAGCCGGACGGCGTCATCGCGGGACTCGGCGGCCAGACTGGCCTGAACGTCACCGCCGAACTCGCGGAGGAGGGCGTCCTCGAGGAACACGACGTGGAAATCATGGGGACGCCGCTCGACACCATCTACGCGACGGAGGACCGCGACCTCTTCCGCCAGCGCATGGAGAAAATCGGCCAGCCGGTCCCCGGCTCGGTCACCATCTCGCTCGACGAGGGCGAGGAAGTGAGCAAACTCGACGAGGCGGCGCTTCGCGAACGCGTCGAGGCGGCCGTCGACGCCGTCGGCGGCCTGCCCGTCATCTCGCGAACGACGTACACCCTCGGTGGCTCCGGGTCGGGCGTCGTCCACGAGATGGACGAACTCATCGAGCGCGTCCGCAAGGGGCTTCGCCTCTCGCGCAACAGCGAAGTGCTCATCACCGAGTCCATCGCGGGTTGGGTCGAACTGGAGTACGAGGTGATGCGCGACGCCGACGACTCGACCATCATCATCTGCAACATGGAGAACCTCGACCCGATGGGCATCCACACGGGCGAGTCGATGGTCGTCACGCCGTCGCAGGTGATTCCGGACGACGGCCACCAAGAGATGCGCGACGCCGCGCTCGAAGTCATCCGCGAACTCGGCATTCAGGGTGGCTGTAACATCCAGTTCGCGTGGCACGACGATGGCACCCCCGGCGGCGAGTACCGCGTCGTCGAGGTCAACCCCCGCGTCTCTCGCTCCTCGGCGCTGGCGTCGAAGGCGACGGGCTACCCCATTGCCCGCGTCACCGCGAAAGTCGCCTTGGGCAAGCGCCTCCACGAAATCGAGAACGAGATTACGGGCGAGACGACGGCGGCGTTCGAGCCGGCAATCGACTACGTCGTCACGAAGATTCCCCGGTGGCCGAAGGACAAGTTCGGCGACGTGGACTTCACGCTCGGCACGGCGATGAAGTCGACGGGCGAGGCAATGTCCATCGGCCGCACCTTCGAGGAGTCGCTGTTGAAGGCACTGCGGTCGACGGAGTACGACCCCGCGGTCGACATGTCGACCGTCGACGACGAGACGCTCGAAGACGAGTATCTGACCCGGCCGACGCCGGACCGCCCCTACGCCATCTTCGAGGCGTTCGACCGCGGCTACACCGTCGACGACGTGGTCGAGATGACCGGCATCAAGGAGTGGTACGTCGAGCGCTTCGAGCGCGTCGCCTCGGCCGTCGCCGACGCCGCGCAGGGCGACTTCACGGAGGCGGCCGTCAAGGGCGTCACCAACGCGGAAATCGCCGCGACGGCGGGCGCCGACGTCGGCACCGTCGAGACGGCGGTACCCGGTCGCACGTACAAGCAGGTCGACACCTGCGCGGGCGAGTTCGCGGCCCAGACGCCGTACTACTACTCCTCGCGCAAGCCGGAGTACGTCACCGGGCCGTTCGAGGGCGAGGCCGCGGCGGGCGAACTCCGCGTCGACCGCGACGTCGAGAGCGTCGTCGTCGTCGGCGGCGGCCCCATCCGCATCGGGCAGGGCGTCGAGTTCGACTACTGCTCGGTCCACGCGATTCAGGCGCTCCGCGAGGAGGGCATCGACGCCCACGTCGTCAACAACAACCCCGAGACGGTGTCGACGGACTACGACACCTCAGACGGCCTGTTCTTCGAACCCATCACCGCCGAGGAAGTGGCTGACGTCGTCGAGGCGGCCGACGCCGACGGCGTGATGGTGCAGTTCGGCGGTCAGACCTCGGTCAACATCGGGCACCCGCTGGAGGCGGAACTCGACCGCCGCGGCCTCGACTGCGAGATTCTGGGGACGAGCGTCGACGCCATGGACCTCGCCGAGGACCGCGACCGGTTCAACCGCCTGATGGACGACCGCGGCATCGCCCAGCCGGAAGGCGGGTCCGCGACGAGCGAATCCGAGGCGCTCGAACTCGCGAGCGACATCGGCTACCCAGTCCTCGTCCGTCCGTCGTACGTCCTCGGTGGCCGCGCGATGGACGTCGTCTACAACGACGCGGAGCTGAAAGAGTACATCGAGGAGGCGGTGCGCGTCTCGCCCGACAAGCCCATCCTCGTCGACGAGTTCCTCGACGACGCGGTCGAACTCGACGTCGACGCCGTCGCCGACGGCGAAGACGTCCTCATCGGCGGCGTGATGGAACACGTCGAGAGCGCCGGCGTCCACTCCGGCGACTCGGCGTGTATGATTCCGCCCCAAGCCGACGAAGTGCTGGACGTGATGGACCGCGTGCGCGAAGTGACGGCGGAGATTGCTCGCGAACTCGACACCGTCGGCCTGCTGAACGTGCAGTTGGCGGTCAAAGACGGCACGGTGTACGTCCTCGAAGCCAACCCGCGCTCCTCGCGGACGGTGCCGTTCGTCTCGAAGGCGACGGGCGTCCCCATCGCCAAACTCGCGGCGAAGGTGATGGCGGGGGACTCACTCGACGAACTCGACGTCAGCGAGCAGATTCCGGAGAAGGTGAGCGTCAAGGAAGTCGTCCTGCCCTTCGACCGCCTGCCCGGTAGCGACCCGCGTCTCGGCCCGGAGATGAAGTCGACGGGCGAGGTCATGGGGACGGCCGAGCACTTCGGCAAGGCCTACGAGAAGGCCCAGTCCGCGACGGGCAAGGCCATCCCGAACGAGGGGACGGCCGTCGTCGACCTCTCGGCGGCGGAGTTCCCCGCCCCCGACAGCGAGGAAGGACAGGCGCTCATCGACGACTTCGCCGACTTCTTCGACGTTCGCGAGTTCGACGACCTGCCCGCGGCCATCCGTGCCGGCGAGGTAGACATCATCGTCTCGCGGAACCGAGCGGCGCTGGAAGTCGCCGTCGAGGAGGACGTGACGTACTTCTCGACGGAGGCGTCGGCCCAAGCGGTGCTGGAGGGACTGCGTCACTACGACGACCCCATCGACGTGCAGGCGACTTCGGACCGGCCGCGAGTGCAGAAGCAGTGGGGCGGCGAGTAGCGGCGTCGGTCTGCGACGCTCGTTGACGGCGCGCTAATCCAGTTTTTCGAGGGCTTCGAAGAAATCCGACGTCGGCCCAGCGACGCGCATCGGCGAGTCGGCGCGGCCGATTTCGACGTCGGTCGGCGGGTCGAGTTCGCGGAGAACCCGACCGTCGCCGACGACGACGGCCCGGTCGGTACCGGAGAGTCGGACCGTAATGTCGCTGTCCGGGCCGACGACGAGCGGTGGCATCCCGCCGTCGGCACACATTTCGTTGATAATCAGCGCGTCGACGCCGGGGTGGACGAGTGGTCCCGATTCGCTGAGGTTGTAGGCCGTACTCCCGGTGGGGGTGGCGACGAGGACGCCGTCGGCACGGCTGGCGGAGTAGGTCGACCCGTCGACGCGGATGTCGATATCGACGCCGCCGCTCGGGCCGCGAATCGGCCCCTGTACGACCACCTCGTTCGTCGTCGGCGGCGCGGTCCAGTCGTCGCCGCTCGCGGCCAGTCGCGGCGTCTCGCGGACGGGCATCTCGTCGGCGCGGAAGGCCGCCACCTCGTCCAAGACGACGTCAACGGCTTCGTCGGGACCGACGGCGTTGAGAAAGCCCACTTCGCCGAGGTTGACGCCGAGAATGGGCGTGCCGTCGGCGTCGCGAGCGGCGTAGAGGAAGGTGCCGTCGCCGCCGATGCTGACGATGAGGTCACAGACGTCGAACGATTCGACGGGCGTCCCGTCCAAATCGAGGGCTTCGGCGGTAGTGGTGTCGACGGCGACGGACACGTCTTCGGCCTGAAGGCGTCGTCGCAACTCGGACGCGAGAAACGTGGCGCGGCTGTTCCCTCGCTGCGCGACGATACCGACGTGCATACTCCGCCGTTGCCGTCCGAGAAAAAAAGCCCACCGGACGGACAACATTGATGCCACTCGCGCGCGCAGAGTCGACAATGCAACGGCCCGCGAGACAGCGGCGTCGATACGGGCCGTCGCGAGACGGAGACACAGGATGAGTGAAGACGAGGAAGACTGGTTCGAGCGAGCGCTCCGCGAGTCCGACGAGGAGGCGTCGGCCGAGACGGAGAGCGACGCCGACTCGGACGAGGCGGCGTCCGAGGAAGCCGAGGAGGAGCCAGTAGACGTTCCGGACATCGACGACGTCGGCGGCTTCGAGGACCTCGGCTCGGGCGGGGGCGGGGGTGGCGCCGACTCGGAGTCGCCGTTCGACCAAGACTTCGCCAGCGCATTCGAAAGCGCGCCCGATATCAGCGAGGGGTCGGGCGGGGAGAGCCCGTTCGGTGGCGAGGGGCCGGACATGGGTTCGGGTGGGCCGCCCGGCATGGGCGGCGAGTCGACATCCGAACCGTTCGCGGACGAGGACGCCGACTTCGACTCCGCAATCGACCGCATCGACCTCGGGGTCGAGGGGTTGGACAACATGATTCTCGGCGGCGTGCCGACGCGGTCGCTCATCTCGGTCATCGGCTCGGCGGGGACGGGCAAGACCACGTTCGGCCTCCAGTTCCTGAACGAGGCCCTCTCCAACGGGCAGCGCGGCGTCTATCTCTCGCTCGAAGAGACCACGGACCGAATCTACGACACCGCGGCGGAGAAGGGGTGGCCGTTCAGGGAGTACGCCGACGAGGGGCGACTGGCCGTCGTCCACCTCGACCCCGTGGAGATGGCAAACAGCCTATCGAGCATCCGCAGCGAACTGCCGGAACTCATCGAGGAGTTCGGCGCCGACCGACTCGTCCTCGACTCGGTGTCACTTCTCGAAATGATGTACGACCGCGCGTCCGACCGGCGAAGCGAGGTGTATCAGTTCTCGAAGGCGCTCAAGGACGCGGGCGTGACGACGCTCGTGGTCAGCGAGGCCAGCAGCGACAGCCCGTACAACTCCCGCTACGGCATCATCGAGTATCTCGCGGACGCGGTGTTCATCCTGCAGTACGTGCGGGCCTCCGACTTTCAGGAGACGCGGCTGGCGGTCGAGATTCAGAAAATCCGTGACGCGAACCACTCTCGGGAGACGAAGCCCTACGAAATCACCGACAGCGGGCTGAGCGTCTACCGGCAGGCGAACATCTTCTAGCGCGCGACGGGGTCGAACTCGTCGAGATGGACGATTTCGTCCGCGGACCGGCGGAACTTCCGCGGCCGTTCGAGGTCGGCGGCCTCGTCTTCGGGGTAGCCGAGGGTGACGAGCATCACGGCCTCGTAGTCGTCGGGAACGTCGAACGTCTCGTGGAGCGCGTCGGCGTCGAACCCGCCCATCGGACAGGAGGCGATGCCGCGGTCCCACGCGGCGTGCATGAGCGTCATGGCCGCGAGGGAACTGCTCTGAGCGGTCCAGAGGCGCCGCGTCTCGCTGTCGGCGTCGGCGAGGCCGTCGACGGTGTCGAGGCGAGCCTCGGCGGCCTCCTCGCTCGGGAGATAGCCTTTTTCGAGCAGGTCGCTCGTGACGCGCTCGGCGTGGTCGCTGGGGTCCAAGGTGCCGAGGACGACCACGGCCGCCGCGGCGTCGGTGACGTGTTCCTGCCCGTAGGCGACCGACTGGAGGTCTTCGAGGTCGTCACCGCGGACGACGAGGAACTCCCACGGCTGGAGGTTGAACGAGGAGGGGGAGTAGCGGACGTCCTCGAAGATGTCGTACAGCGTTTCGTCGTCGATGTCGGCGTCCGAGTACTGATGCACCGAGCGTCGGGTCTGAATGACGTCGTCGAACTCCATTACCGGACGAACGGTCTCCAGCGTCAAGAACCGGATGGAGTCGGCCGAACTCGCCGGGTGGCGGATGATACCAGTTATCGGACGACCGTCACGGGGACGGGCGACCGGCGGACGACGGTTTCGGCGACGCTCCCGAGGAGGACGCGGGAGACGCCCTCGCGGCCGTGGCTCCCGAGGATGACGTGGTCGAAGGGGCCGTCGGCGGCGACGTCGACGATGACCCGCGCGGGACTCCCCACCTCGACGCGGGTGTCGAACTCGCGACCGGTGAGTTCCGCCGCCTCGTCGAAGTAGTCCTGCGCGCGGTCACGGGCGTTGTCGTACCACGCCGTGGAGCCACCGGGGAGCGCACGGTCACGGAAGCCCGTGGTGACCGGGTCGGCGACGTACAACAGGGTGTGTGTCGCCTCGGGCCACTCGGAAACGGCGAATTTCAACGCCGCCTCCGACTGCGGGCTGCCGTCGAACGGCACGAGCGTGTGCGAAGTCATATCACGGGCTACGCGAGGCGAACACAAAAACGGGGGTGCCGTGACAGGCTATCGACACGAACACCCGCCTGCACGCGCAGGGCTTTTCAACTATCGACGCTAACCTCACGTCATGGACTCGGCGGTACTACTCGATTTACTCGGTAACGAGAACCGCCGGCGGATTCTGCGTCTTCTGGCCCGAAAGCCCTGTTACGTCACCGAGATAAGCGAGTATCTCGGGGTGAGTCCGAAGGCGGTTATCGACCACCTCCGAAAACTGGAGGAGGCGGGACTGGTCGAGAGTCACACGGACGACCAGCGACGCAAGTACTTCCACATCTCGCGCAACCTCCGACTGGAGGTGAGCGTCTCGCCGTACGGGTTCGGCGCCAAGAGCGCCTATCCGGCGAGCCCGACGCTCGATATGAACGGACAGTGCCGACACGTCTCGCTGGACGCACCGGGGGAGACGGACGACGACGTCGAGGACCTCGCGACGGCGTTCGACCAGTTGCAGGCGCTGGAAAACGAACTCTCGCTCGCCCAGCGGTGGGTGTACGGCCGTATCACCGAAGTGATGGACCGCCTGAACGACCACCTCGGCGTCGACGCCGACAGCCGGTTTCACGCGGAGGTGCTGGCGGCGGTGGCGACGGGGTCGAATACGACGACGGAAATCGTCGAGGCCGTCGACGCGCCGACCGACGCCGTCCGTGGCGCCCTCAACACGCTCGCCGACCGGGGACTGGTCGGCCAGCGTGGCGACGAGTGGCGCATCACCTAGTTACAGGTCGCGGGTGAGCCCGGCCCGCAGGTCGCGTCCGAAATAGTGGCCGACGAGCGCCGCGGCGAGACCGGTCGTCGTTCCGAGACCCGCAATCTGGACGCCGTAATCGGAGACGACGGGGAGGAGCGTGGCGTCGAGTGCGCCGAGGACGAACCCCGCCCCGGCAGCGACGGCACCGGCGACGCTCGCCTCGGCGTACCGACGGCCAGACGCGAGGAAGGCGAGGGCGAAGCCGGCGACGGCGATGCCGAGAAAGCGACCGAACACGCCGATGACGGGGATGGCGCCGCCGGCGACGACGCCGACAACGGAGAGCGCGAGGGCGAGGACGAACACCCGCGGCGAAAAGAGGCGACGGAGACGGCGGCCGATAGCGAATCGACTGCTGGACGTGTCGTCGCCGTCGTCGCTCGCGAGGCGCATACTCCGACTCGGGGTCGGAGCGAGAAGTGGCTTGCGGCGCGCAACGAGTGGATTCAAGTCCGCCCGGACGATACCTCGGCGTATGAATCCAGGGGATCGCGTCCGCGTCGAGCGCGGGGGCGTCGAGAACGAGGGCGTCCTCATGCCGTCGACGACGGCGGAGAACCTCGTCGTGAAGCTACCCGGCGGCTACAACGTGGGTATCGCCCGCGACGACGCCGCGGTCGAAGTGCTCGAACGCGACGTCTACGACGTCGAGAGCGCGAGCGGCGACGGCGCCGAGTCGACCGTCGAGTTCGACGACGACCTGCCGACCGTCTCGCTCATCTCGACCGGCGGCACCATCGCGTCGACGGTCGACTACCGGACCGGCGCGGTGACCGCGCAGTTCGACGCCGAGGACGTGCTTCGGGCGGTGCCGGACCTCGCGGGCCGGGCCAACTACCGCGGGCGCGTCGTCGCCAACATCCTCTCCGAGAACATGACGCCGGACGTGTGGCAGGAGTTGGCGACGGCCGTCGCCGAGGAAATCGAGGCCGGCGCGGACGGCGTCGTCGTCATGCACGGCACGGACACGATGCAGTACACGGCCTCCGCGCTCTCCTTTATGCTCGATACGCCGGTGCCAATCGTGTTCACGGGGAGTCAGCGCTCGGCCGACCGTCCCTCCAGCGACAACGTGATGAACGCGGTCTGTGCCGTCGAGGCGGCGACGAGCGACCGGGCCGAGGTGCTGGTCTGTATGCACGAGTCGTCGAGCGACGACGCCTGCGCGCTCCACCGCGCGACCCGCGTGCGGAAGAACCACACCTCGCGCCGCGACGCCTTCGAGACGGTCGGCGCGAAGCCAATCGGGCGGGTCGACTACGATACGGAGCGAGTCGAGTTCCGCCGCGACGGCCCCGAACGCGGCGATGTCGACCTCTCGCTCGCTTCGGATTTGGAGACGAGCGTCGAACTCGTGAAGTTCACGCCGGGGATGAACCCGGCGGCGCTCGACCACCTCGACGACGCGGCGGGTGTCGTCATCGAAGGGACGGGGCTGGGCCACGTCGCGACGGACTGGATAGACCGCATCGAGGAGTTGGTCGACGACGGCACCGTCGTCGCCATGACGAGTCAGTGTCTCGAAGGTCGGGTCTGTGACCGCGTGTACGACACGGGGCGTGACCTGCTGGATGCGGGCGTCGTTGAGGCGGGCGACACCCTGCCCGAGACGGCGACGGCGAAACTGATGTGGGCGCTGGCCAACCGCGACGACCCGGCGGCGGCAATGAGAGAGTCACTCGTCGGCGAACTTCAGGACCGTTCGGTGCCGTGGACCTGACCCAATCCACAATTCACTTAGCCGCGGTGGCCACAGAGTGGGTATGATTCACGTCGTCGGCGGGGGTATCGCCGGACTCGCGGCGGCCTATCGGCTCCAGCAACACGGCTACGAGGCGACGGTGCTGGAGGCGAGCGACGACCTCGGCGGACTGGCCGCGACGTACGAGACTGCCGGCGACGACATCGAGAAGTTCTATCACCACCTCTCGAAGTCCGAAGAGACAATCGTCGAACTGGCGACGGAACTGGGACTGGGCGACCGGGTGGAGTGGCTGGTCGGCAAGAACGCCTACTACGTCGACGGCGTGGTCCACCCGCTCGACACCCTGCCCCAGATTGCCGCCTATCCGCATCTCAGCCTCTACGACACGTTTCGGCTCGGCCTCCTGACGCTCGAAATCGACGTTCGCGGCGGGCGCCCTCGGTTCGATACCTACGACGACCTGACCGACTTCGAGGACGTACCCATCAAGCAGTTCCTGCTCGACCACACCACCCGCGGCGTCTACGAGAACTTCTTCGAACCCCTGCTCGACGCGAAGTTCGGGGACCGGAAGGACGACGTGAGCGCCGCGTGGCTCCTCGGACGCATCAAGTTCCGAGGGGAGCGTGACCTGCGCCGAGGCGAGATTCTGGGTTACTTCGACGGTGGCTTCGCGACGCTCATCGACGCGCTTGTCGACGCAGTCGGACGAGAGAACATCGAGACGGGGGCGCGCGCCACGGACCTGACGGTCGGGCCGGACGGTGTCGAGACGCTCACCGTCGACACCGAGACAGAGACGAGGACTCACGCAACCGACGGCGTCGTCATCGCGACGATGCCGAACGTCCTCGAATCCCTGACGGGCTACACCTGCGATATCGACTTTCAGGGCGCCGTCTGTGCCACGGTGACGATGGACGAGCAACTGACGGAGACGTACTGGCTCAACGTGGCCCACGACGCCCCGTTCGGGGCGCTCATCGAACACACGAACTTCGTCCCGCCGGAACGCTACGGCGGCGACCACCTGTGCTATCTCGCGAGTTACGTCCAAGACGAGTCGGAGACGACGTGGCAGATGGACGACGCAGAGCTAGAGGAGACGTGGCTGGGCCACGTCGAGGAGATGTTCCCGTCGTTCGACCGGGCGAGCGTCAGCGAGTTCCGCGTGGCGCGCAACCCGCGGGCGGCGCCGGTGTACGAGCGTGGCTATCTGGACATGGTGGTGCCGTACGACCTGCGCGAGGCGGTGGGAGACGGTGTCTACTACGCGGGGATGGCGAGTCGGGCGCAGTATCCGGAGCGGAGCCTCAACGGCGGTATCGTCGCGGGCTTCGAGTGTGCGGACCTGATTGCAGACTAATCCTCGTCGGGCCGGGTGTCGTCGTCGACGCCGGGCGCGGCGGTCACGTCCACGTCGTCGGGGTCGTCGGTCCCGCCGATGACGAGGTTGCCGTCGTCGTCTTCGACGTAGACGTCGTCGGCGAAGCCACCCTCCGCGTGGGGGTGGACGGGGTTGTCGAGTCGCTCGGGCGTCGACGGTGCCTCGGGCACGTCGCCGCCGTACTCGCCGAGGGGGTCGGCGATGGTGATGCCGTGGCGCTCGAAGAAGTCGCGATAGCGGTCGTAGTGGGCGTCGAGTTCGTCGGCGGGGAACTCCATCATCTCGGTCCAGCCGTGGTTGTAGAAGTCGAAGTTCGCCTGTACGTGCGTGATTTCGCGGGCCTTCGCCTCGGAGAAGCCGGCGTCGAGGGCGTCGACGTAAGTGTCGAAGGTGCGGTCGAAAAACGCCTCCAGATGGGGTTCACGCTCCTCGCGGTGGCCCTCGGCGGCCTTCGACCCGAAGACGTCGACGTGCAGATCGACGAGACGGTCACGGACCATCTCGCCGACGACGGGCATCGTCAGCGCCTGTTTGGCGGCGAAGTGGCGAACGTTCTGGCGGAGTTTCATTGCCGACGCTTGGGTTCGTCCGGCCTTCAAGCCAGCGTTTCATCACACACTCTCACACGCCACCAACGGTAGTCGAACCCCCCTATCGACGATTGCGGCGAATTTCGCAGATAACAATCGACATTAACGTGTACCACTAAATTTCGGCATATATGACTCAGTCGTATGTGATAATCGGAGACGGCATCGCAGGGAGTTCTGCCGCCGAAACGCTGCGCGAAGAAGCGCCCGATGCCGATATCACGGTCATCACGGACGAAGGCGAGGCCCTCTACAACCGCATTCTCATCAAGGAGTTCGCGAAAGGGAAACTCCCGGAGATGCCCATCTCCATCCACGAACCGGAGTGGTACGAGGAGCGCGACATCGACCTGCGGCTCAACACGCTGGTCACGAACATCGACCCCGAGGGCCACCGCCTCAAGACTCACGAGGACGAGATAATCGAGTATGACAAACTGCTCGTCTCGACGGGCGGGACGCCCACCCAGCTACCGGTCGAGAACAGCGACGCGGAGGGCGTCCATCACTTCTGGACGTTCCAAGACGCGCGCTCGATTCGGAGTCACGCCGAGGAGGCGGAGACGGGCATCATCGTCGGCGCGGGCCTACTTGGCATCGACCTCGCGGCCATCTGTGGCGCCCAAGACGTCGAGGCCCACTACCTGATGCGTGGCGACTGCTGGTGGCGCTACGCGCTCTCGACGGAGGGCGCAGAGATTCTCCACGACGCGATGCGGGAGCGAGGCGTCGAACCCGTCTTCCAGAGCGGTGTCGACCACTTCGAGACGGACGACGACGGCCACGTGACAGCGGCCATCGACCCCAACGGCGAGCGCTACGAAGGTGACTTCGTCGGCATCGCCATCGGTCTCAACTTCAACACGGAGATTCTGCAGGGGACGGGAATCGAGCGCGACGGCGGCATCTTCGTCGACGAGTATATGCGGACGAGCGCGGACGACATCTTCGCCGCGGGCGACATCACCCGGTATCACGACACGATTCTCGGTGAGCGCGCCCAGAACGGGTCGTGGGACAGCGCCAAATCGCAGGGCACCGTCGCCGCGAAGAACATGCTCGACCCCGAATCGGAGGAGTTCCGCTTCGTCTCGTCGTACTCGATTACGCACTTCGACTTCCCCTTCCTCTCGTTCGGTCACCCGACCATCGGCGACGACGAGTGCGAGCGAAAGTACTCCGACACGGAGTGGCGACGGCTGGCGTTCAAAGACGGCAAAATCGTCGGCGGCGTCCTCATCGGTGACCTCTCTCCCCAGAGCGCGTACAAGCAGTTGATGCGGGAGGAGCGCGTCGTCGCGGACCAGAAAGAGGTCCTCCTCCAGCAGGACGTCGACCTCGACGACTTGGCGCCGTCCCAAGAGCAGTAAGGTCAGCGCGCTTTTTCCAGTTCTCTGCGTCCCCGACCGCTACCCGTGGGTCGTGTCAGGTGTAAAACGTCCTACCGTTTTATGAACCCGGTGGGTGATGGGCGTGCTACGTGGACACACTCCACGTGGTACTTACGGCCATGAACATCGATATCACTTATCGAGACTGTGACGACGAACGGACCCGGCGGCGACCGACGCGGAGGGGGGCGCCGTGATTGTGGGGGTGCCGACCGAGGGGGCAGCGGAGACGCGCGTCGCGCTTACGCCCCCCGTCGCGAAGCGACTGGTCGAGCGCGACCTGTCGGTGTGTGTCGCGAGCGGCGCGGGCGCGGGGTCGGACTGGGACGACGAGGCGTACCGAGACGTGGGCTGTGAGGTCGTCGACGACCGTGCAACGGTGTTCGAGCGCGCAGACGTGCTCTGTCAGGTACAGGGACTCGGCGCGAGCGACGGGGCGATGGACCCGTACACCGAGGGGCAGGTCGTCGTTGGGATGCTCGGCCCGTACGACATCGACGACGCGGCGTACGACACGCTCGCGGAGCGGCAGGTGAGCGCGTTCGCACTCGAACTCATGCCGCGCATCAGCCGCGCCCAGAGCATGGACGTGCTGTCGTCGATGGCGAGCATCGGCGGCTACAAGGCGACGCTGGTGGCCGCCGAGGAGTTGCCCAAACTGTTCCCGCTGGAGATGACGGCGGCGGGGACCGTCCGCCCGGCGGAGGTGTTCGTCATCGGAGCGGGCGTCGCGGGGTTGAAGGCCATCTCGACGGCGGAGCGTCTCGGCGCCTCGGTCCGGGCCTACGACATCCGGCTGGAGGTGAAACAGGAAGTCGAGAGTCTGGGCGCCGACTTCGTCGAACTCGACCTCGAAACCGAGGAGTCGGGCGACGAGGAAGGGTACGCCCGCGAGATGGACGACGAGTTCTACCGGCAACAGCGCGCGGAGATGAACCGGGTGGTGCCGGAGTCGGACGTCGTGATAACGACGGCGGCCATCCCCGGCCGGCCGGCGCCGGAACTCGTGAGCGAGGAGATGGTCGCGGAGATGGACGACGGCTCGGTCATCGTCGACCTCGCCGCGGCGGACGGCGGCAACTGCGAGCCGACGCAAGCGGGCGAGACGATAGTCCACGAGGGCGTGACCGTCTTCGGCCCGACGAACCTGCCGACGACCGTCTCGCACACGGCGAGTCAACTGCTCGCGAACAACCTGTACAACTTCCTCGACCACCTGCTCGACGAGGGGACACTCGTCGTCGACACCGAAGACGAAATCGTCGACGCGACGCTGCTCACCCACGAGGGACAGGTGCGCCGACCGCACGAGAGCGACGAGCAACCGGAGGAGGCCGATGCCTAGGGGGCGCCGATGACGTTCGTCCAGAACCTGACGCTGTTCGTGCTCTCGGCGTTCGTCGGCTACGAAATCATCACCAAGATTCCGACGAACCTGCACACGCCGCTGATGTCGGGTGCCAACGCCATCTCGGGCATCACGCTCATCGGTTCGGTGGTGGTCGCGGGGTCGGGGTCGACGACGCTCGCGACGACGCTCGGCTTTCTCGCCGTCGTGATGGCGACGGTCAACGTCGTCGGCGGCTACCTCGTGACCGACAGTATGCTCGACCAGTTCCGAAGCGGGGGGAGTGACTGATGGCGCCGATTCTCGGTAACCTCTCGGCGTCGGGGCTCGCCTTCGTCTATCTCGTCGCCGGCATCCTGTTCATTCAGGGGCTGCGCGACATGACCCACCCGCGGACGGCGCCGCGAGGCAACCGCATCTCCGCGGGCGGGATGGCGCTCGCGGTGGTCACGACGGTGCTCGTAACGGACATCCTCTCGCCGATAGTGTTGCTGGCGGGTATCCTCGTCGGCGCCGCCGTCGGCGGGTGGCTGGCCATCAGCGTCGAGACGACGGAGATGCCCCAACTCGTCGGCCTGTTCAACGGGTTCGGCGGGGGCGCCTCGGCGCTGGTCGCGGGCGCGGAACTCGTCGACGCGTTCGGAACCGGCGCCGTCCAGACGAGCGTGACGGCGACGGCGGCGCTGGCCGGCATCGTCGGCTCCGTCACCTTCTGGGGCAGCGCCGTCGCCGCCGGCAAACTCCACGGCGTCATCGACGACTCGTCGGTTCGCTACACGGGCGAACAGGTCGTCAAGGCGCTGTTTCTCGCCATCGCGGTGCTGTCGGGGCTCTATCTGGTCGTCCGACCCGGCCTGTTCGGGGCGGTACCGCTCGCTGGTTGGGTGCCCTCGTACTGGGTGCTGGTCGCCGCCGCGTCGGTACTCGGCGTGTTGCTCGTGATACCGATTGGCGGCGCGGACATGCCCGTCGTCATCGCGCTCCTGAACTCCTACTCGGGGCTGGCGGCGGCGACGACGGGCTTTGCCCTCGACAACTCCGTCCTCATCATCGCGGGGACGCTCGTCGGCGCTTCGGGACTCATCCTCACGCTCATCATGTGTGAGTCGATGAACCGCTCGCTGACGAACGTCTTCCTCGGCGGCGTCGGCGAGACGGCCGACGACGACGGCGAGACGCCCGACATCTACGAGGGGAATATCACGACCACCTCGTCGGAGGAAGTCGAGATGCTTCTGGACGTGGCCGACCGCGTCGTCATCGTTCCGGGGTACGGGATGGCCGTCGCACAGGCCCAACACGCCGTCGCGGAACTGGCCGAACTGCTCGACGAGAACGACGTCGAGGTGGAGTTCGGCATCCATCCCGTCGCGGGCCGGATGCCCGGTCACATGAACGCCCTCCTCGCGGAGGCGGACGTGCCGTACGAAAAGCTCCGCGACTTGGAGGAAATCAACCCAACCTTCTCCCAGACGGACGTCGCCATCGTCATCGGCGCGAACGACGTGGTAAACCCGTCCGCCAACACCGCCGACTCCGGCCCCATCGCGGGGATGCCCGTCCTCAACGTCGGCGAGGCGCGAACGGTCATCGTCAACAAGCGAAGCCTCAGCCCCGGCTTCTCGGGCGTTCCGAACCCGCTGTTCGCCGAGGACAACACGAACATGCTGTTCGGCGACGCCAAGGAGTCGATGCAGGAACTGGTGAACGTCTACAAGGAACGTCACTAGCGCCGTCGGCAGAACTTTTATCATCTTTCATGATAATAGTTGACGTATGGCACACACCGTCGACACCGACTACGACGTGAACCGAGCCGAGGCAGTCCCGAAAAGCGGACGCGTCCGACACTTCGACGAACTTGACGAACGAGCGCAGGACTATCTCGTCCACGTCGCGGAGGGAGCGTCGCCTCGGGACCCGACGAACCTCTCCGGGTTGCGAGAGGGAGACGTCGTCGTGTTCACGGAGTACTACCGCATCGAGTAGCCGGACCGAAGCGGTTTTGTCCGGGCCAGCGGTAGGACCGCTATGGATAGCGGCGGTACGATGACGCTCGCGTTCGAGTTCGAGGCGCTGCAAGCGCTCGCCGACCCGAACGCGGTGTTCGACGACGCCCGACAGTGGACGGAGTACGTGGGCGTCCTGAGTGACGAACCGACGTACGTCGTCACGAACTTCACGCGGAAGCGACGCCTCCGACAGGACTTTTTCTCCGGGCCGCGCGGCGTCGAGGAGAGCCTCGACGGCGTGGCCGAGCAGTTCGACACGGACCGGCACGTCTTCGTCGGCACGACGGAGGACGACCGCGCTGCCGCCGAGGCCCACGGCTGGGAGTATCTCAGTATCGAGGAGGCGGCGGAGTTCGCGGAGTGGGAGTTGGGCGACGAGCCGGAAGAAGACCCCTTCGAGGCGGAGACGCGCGACGACTGGCCGTAGCGACCGAAAGCCCTAATCGCGGCGGGTCCTTGCCGATAGTCGATGAGCCACCAGCTGCCCGACGTGCAGGCGAGCCAGCCCGACGTGACGGTCGGACTCAGCCAAGTCGGGGTGACCGGCGTCGAGAAACTCGTCAAACTCGACCGGAACGGGAAACGCCCCATCGTCCTGATGGCAGAGTTCGAGGTGTTCGTCGACCTGCCGAGGGGTCGGAAAGGCATCGACATGAGTCGCAACATGCAGGTAATCGACGAGACGCTCGAACGCGCCGTCTCGGAGCCGTCCTACCGGGTCGAAGAAGTGTGCGGTGACGTCGCCGAGCGACTGCTCGAAAAACACGACTACACGTCCACCGCGGAGGTCCGGATGGAGGCCGACTACGTCACGCGCGAGCAGACGCCCGCGTCCGGCCTCGACACGCAGAACACCGCGACGATTATCGCCGGCGCCGTCGCCACCGAGGAGGGCACGCGCGAGGAAATCGGCGCCCGCGTCACCGGCATGACCGTCTGTCCCTGCTCGCAGGGCATGTCGGAGTCGCGCGCCCGCGAAACCCTCTCCAGTCTCGGCGTCGACGAGGAGACGACCGAGGCGTTTCTGGACGAGGTGCCCCAGCCGGGTCACTCCCAGCGCGGCCACGCCACCCTCACCATCACGAGCGACGGGTCGCCCGACATCGACCTGCGGGACATCATCGACGTCGCCCGCGACTCGATGAGCGCCCGCATCTACAACCTCGCCAAGCGACCCGACGAGGACCACATGACCTACCACGCCCACGCGAACGCCAAGTTCGTCGAGGACTGCGTGCGCTCGCTCGCCGAATCCGTTGTCGAGGAGTTCGACTATCTGGACGGCGATACGGTCGTCCACATGAAGCAGTCGAACGACGAATCCATCCACCAGCACAACGCCCACGCCGAACGCGAACTCACGCTCGACGCGCTCCGCGAGGAAGTCGGCGAGTAACTACTCCTCCGTCCGGAAATCGAGCGGCGTCGAATCGGCCCACTGCTCCTCGAAGACGGTTCGGACGTCGTCCGCGAACGCGGCGTCCTTGAAGTCGATGAGCGCGAACGCCTCGCTGGTGTCGAGCGGGTTCGGCACCTCGACACACACCTCCTCGCCGTCGATGAGGACGAACGTCCCGTCGATGGCCGCCGACGCCCGACTCGAATAGTTCTCGTGGTCGCCGAGGCGGGTGGCGTACTCCCGCCGCAGGTCGTCGTCGACCGTCTCCACCAAGTCGACGTCGATGAGCGCCGACACCGTGACACCGCGGTCGAGCGCCGCCTCGAAGGCTTCGAGGACGCGCAGGCCAACCTCGCTCAGGTCGACCTGTGGCGAGGGGAAGCCAGCGATGTGCTGAATCTCCTCGTCGGCCGCCGATAGTCGTTCGAGCAACAGGTCGACCGTCTCATCCGGGCCGACCGCCGCCGTCCAGAACTGCCCGTCGACGGGGTCGGCGGCGTCGAGGTCGTCGACGAGTTCCGCGGCGACGGCCTCATAGCGCTCGGCCTGCTGGTCGAGTTCCCGCTTTCGCGCCTCAACGAGGCGGTCGAGCGCCGTGTCGGGTTCGACCGCGATGTACTTTTTCGGCCGGCTCGCCGCCTGACTCCGCACAAGTCCGTTCCCCTCCAGCCCGTTGAGCACGTCGTAGATTCGACCCATGGGCACGTCGCTCGACGACGACAACTCTTTGGCCGTTGCTGGTCCGTTATCCAGAAGTGCCCGGTACGTCCGGGATTCGTACTCCGACAGCCCGAGGTCGCGAAGGGAGGCCATACCCCGATGACGAGAGCGGGATTCAAAAACTAATCGGCTGTTTACTCGACGAGCGATGCGACGGCGTCAGCGAGGGCCGACGGCGACGAGACGGTGCGCGAGCGGTCGCCGACGGCCACGACGGCGGTGCCGCGGTCGGGCGCCGACGCGTCGGGACGGACGACCTTCTCGTGGTCCGCGATCCGGAGCGCGGCGCGGTGGAGGTCCGACCCGGCGTCGTCGGCCACCGAAACGACCAGCGACTCGCCACAGAGCCGCGCGGCGACGGCGCCGTAGCCCGCCACCTGCACGCCGAACCGGTCCCACGCGCCGGCGAAGGCGCCGACGGCGTCCCGGGCAACGTCCCGGTATCGGTCCTCGCCGGTCAGAATCGCGAGGTCGAGCAACGCGTCCGCGGCGGTGACGGTACCGTCGAGCGGTCGGAGCGGGCGGTCCAGCAGCCCCGGTCCCGTCGCCGGCCCGTCGCGGAACGACCCGTCGTCGAACAGGGCGTCGATAGTCCGGTCAGCGACCCGACGCGCCATGTCAAGCGCCTCGCTATCGCCCAGCACCTGCGCGGCGCGGACGCCGGCGGCGACGGTTCGCGCCTGATCGTCGAGAACGAGCGTCGGCGCATCGTCGTCGGCCCAGTGCCGGACGACGCCGTCGTCGATGAAGTCAGACTGGAGTGTCGACAGCACGCGGCGGGCGTAGGTCCGCGGCTCCTCGGCGTCGGTGTAGGCCGTCAGGGTGAGGAGTGCGTCGACGGTGAGGGCGTTCGACCCCGCGAACGCCGTCAGGTCCGTCCGCGTTCCCGTCTCCGTCTCGGGCCCCTGACTCCCGCCGAAGGCCGACCCGTTCCAGAGCGCGTCGACCAGAAAGTCGACGGTGCGGTCGGCTGGCCGGCGATACGCCTCCTCGCCGGTGTAACAGTAGGCGTGGGCAAAGGCCCGAACCAGCGCCGCGTTGTCGGCGAGCAGTTTTGCGCGGTCGGGGTCGCCCCAGTCTCGGGTCCGCGCGTAGCGGTAGAACCCGCCCGCCGACTCGTCGAAGAGTCCCCGCGTGATGGCGTCGAGGGTCTGTCGTGCCTTCGCCCGGTCGCGCTTGAGCGCGAACTCGACGGTCCGAGGCAGGGGGAACTTCGGCGCGTCGCCCCACCCGCCGAACTTCGCGTCGAACTGCGCGTCGAGTTGGCCGGCGAGGTGTTCCTCGATGCGGTCGGTCAGCTCGCCAGCGGGCGGCGCATCGTCGGCGAGGGCGCGCGGGACGCGGCCGGCGTCGGCGCCGCTCGCGTCCCAGCGCTCGCGCACGCGGTCGATTACCTGCCGCATCCCGTCGGGGCCGAGAAAGCCCGCGCTCGCGATGCGCTTGCCGTCGGGCGTACAGAAGACGGTCGAGGGGAAGCCGCCGACGTTGTACCGCTCGCGAACCCGCGGGTGTCGGTCGACGTCGACGCGCACGGGCACGAACCCGTCGTTCAGGTTGGCGGCGATGCGCGGTTCGCCGTACGTCTGGGCATCCATCTCGTGACACTCGCCACACCACGTCGCCGTCAGCGCGAGGAGAACGGGGTCGCCGCGGCGGTCAGCCTCGTCGAAGGCCGCCGTCCCCCACTCGCGCCACTCGACACGCGTCCCGTCGGTCATACCGCCTCTGCGTGACGGGCGGGCCTAAGGGCTTCGTCCCCGCGTCAAAAGGGCTATGGGCGGGCGGGCGAAAGTGAGTCGTATGCGACTGCGCTGGGTGTTCGCGCTGCTGTTGCTCATCCCGCTGGCCGACGCCCTGTTTCTCGTCGTCGTCGCCGACGCCGTCGGCGCGCCGATGACCGTCGCGCTGGTCGTCCTCACCGGCCTCGTCGGCATGTTGCTGGTCCGGGCCGAGGGCCGACACACGATCCAAAGCCTCCAGCGACGACTGGCGACGGGCGAGGTGCCGACGAAGGAACTCATGGACGGCGCCCTGCTCATCGCCGCGGGCGCCTTCCTGCTCACCCCCGGCCTCGTCACCGACGCCATCGGGTTCCTGCTCGGCGTCCCGCTCACCCGCGCGCCGATTCGGGCCGTCCTCAGCCGGTTCGTGGTCCGGCCCTACCTCGACTCGAAAAGCGACGGGTTCGTCAGCGGCAACGTCTACGTCGGCGGCTTCCCGAACGAGGAACCCGACGACGACGTGTACGACGTGGACGGGAGTTCCTACCGCGTCAACGACGAGTAGTCGGCCTGTCGGTCGTGCGATGAGAAACGAAAAGAAACCCTTAAACAACCGACCGCGCAAGCAATTGATGCGCTCACCTGGGCCAATAGCTCAGTCAGGTTGAGCGCTCGGCTGATAACCGGGAGGTCCGCGGTTCAAATCCGCGTTGGCCCATCCACTACGTTCACGGATTCCGTGACGCGTTAGGGGCTGATTCCTCCCCAGCCACCTAACTTCGGTTTCTACTGGCTTTGGAGAGGCTTCTCTCGTTTCAGATGAGTTTGCGCGGTCAGCGATGCTCGTCGACCCACGCACACCACGCGTGAAAATCGTCGGCACCACACTGATTGGCGATACTCCGGAGGGTGTCACCGCTAATCTCGTGTCCGAGCGGCACCGTCACGTTTCGCGTCTCGCCCGTCTTGGGGTGGACGTAGCGGAGCTTCAGGTGACTCCCCGTCCGGTCGACCGGCCGGTACCCCATGTCGGTCAACACACTCACGATTTCGCGACCGGTGAATCGCGTCCGTGCCACGTCTACTCCGCAGAATCGAACCACGGCGCGTCCGGTTCCGCTGGCTCGTCGGGAACGGAATCCGGGTCGATTCCGAGTTCCCGCAGGTCCTCGTCGGTGACTGGGTCGCCATCCTCGCCGGTGTGAAGCGCCACCGCCTCGTCGAGCATCTCCAGCGCCTCCTCGCGGGTGTCGCCCTGACTGGCGACGCCCGTCTCCTCGTCGAGGGCCGACCATCGGCCGTCGTCCTCCTCGACGAGTCGGATTTCGCGACCGGTACTCATGGTCGGTAGTAGTGGAAGTGCGCCGATAAGCGTTCGGGAGGTGACGCCGGGTGAGCAACGCGCTCGACTCACCAGACACCGCGTGGAGCGCCACCTCAACATCGGAGCGGGGAGTTCGAGTCGCTATCCTGCGTTGGCCCATTCACTGCGTTCACGGATTCCATGACGCGTTAGGGGCTGATTCCTCTCCAGCCACCGAATTTCGTTTCAGCACCACCGAGTTACTGCCTGCACCTGAATTCAAACCCCCAATTCTCCAGCGTGTCGCTCCAGAATCTCGTCGAGAGAGACATTCTTCTCGGCCAGTTCGTAACGCACCCGAACGACGGGAACATCTACGTCTATCAGCCGCCCCAAATCGTGTGGCGTCCCTGAAACGACCACGTCGGGGTCGGCGTTGCGGATGGTCGCCTCCAAGTCCTCGATTTGCTGGTCGGAGTAGCCCATCGCCGGGAGAACGGTGTCGAGGTGGTCGTAGGCCTCGAAGACACGTTTGAGCGACCCGACGGCGGCGGGTTCGGGGTCAACGATATCGCTCGCGCCGTACTTGCGGGCGGCGAGCAGTCCGGCGCCGTGGGGGGCGCCGCCGTGGGTGAGCGTCGGGCCGTCCTCGACGACGAGGGCGCGCTTGCCGGCGATGGCCGACTCGT
Organism: Haloplanus sp. C73; assembly: GCF_051195115.1. Classification (NCBI taxonomy): domain Archaea; kingdom Methanobacteriati; phylum Methanobacteriota; class Halobacteria; order Halobacteriales; family Haloferacaceae; genus Haloplanus; species Haloplanus sp. C73. The sequence goes on from NZ_JBNTJZ010000005.1 coordinate 95,473, forward strand.
CGGCGGTGACGACCGAATCGGCGTGAATGATATCGGCGTCGGGATTGACCTCGCGGACGTTCTCCTCGACGGTGCGAATGGCGGCGGCGTCGGCGGTGTTTTCCTTGTTGATGAGGACGTAGTCCGCGAGACGGAGGTTCGTCTCGCCGGGGTGGTATCGGCGCTCGTCGCCGGCGCGGTGCGGGTCGGCGAGGACGACGTGCAGGTCGGGCGTGTAGAAGGGAAGTTCGTTGTTGCCGCCGTCCCAGACGATGACGTCGGCTTCGGCCTGCGCCCGGTCGAGAATGGCCGCGTAGTCGACGCCGGCGTAGACGACATGGCCCCGTTCGATGTGGCTCTCGTACTCCTCGCGTTCCTCGATGGTGACGCTGGCGGCGTCCAAGTCATCGAGCGTCGCGAAGCGCTGGACGCGCTGGTCGGCGAGGTCACCGTAGGGCATCGGCTCTCTGACGACGGCTACCGTCGCGCCCCGGTCGTCGAGGAGGGTGGCGAACTTCCGGGCCGTCTGTGACTTGCCACAGCCGGTTCGGACTGCGTCGACGGCGACGACGGGCACGTCGGCGTCGAGAGTCATTCGGTCGGGGCCGAGGAGACGGAAGTCCGCGCCCGCGGCGAGCGCCCGCGACGCCTGTTCCATCACGTGGTCGTGGGAGACGTCGGAGTAAGAGAACACGACGGTGTCGACGTCTTCCTCGTCGACGATGGCTTCGAGGTCGGACTCGGGGCGAATCGGAATTCCGTCGGGGGAGCGGTCACCGGCCAGTTCCGGGGGGTAGCGGCGGGTCGGTGGCTCGTCGAGTTCGCCCAGATTCTGCGCGTCGGTGCGGGTGAACGCGACCACCTCGTAGGTGGGGTCGTCCCGAAAGACGGTGTTGAAGTCGTGGAAGTCGCGCCCCGCTGCGCCCATGATGACGACTCGGGTCGGCGCCATACCGACCGCGTCGCGCGCGAGCAGGAAAGTAGTGTTCGTCCCGGTGAGGGCCCATCACTAACTGACGGGCGGGCGTCGAGCGGGCATGGCGACGGAGACGACACCGGTCGTGGTGGCGCTCGGCGGGAACACGCTCCTCGACGCCGGTGGCTCGGCGACGGCGGCGGACCAGCGTAAGGCAGTCGAGCGGACGGCGACACACCTCACCGACGCGCTGGCGACGGACCGGCTGGTGCTCACCCACGGCAACGGCCCGCAGGTGGGCAACCTGCTCGTCCAGCAGGCGGCGGCGAGCGAGACGCCGCAACTTCCGCTCGACGTGCTGGTGGCGGAGACACAGGCACAGATTGGCTATCTCCTGCAACAGGCGCTCGACAACGAGCGTGCGACGGCGACGGAGGCGATGACGCTCGTGACGCAGGTGGTGGTCGACGCCGACGACCCGGCCTTCGACGACCCGACGAAACCGGTCGGGCCGTACTACACCGAGTCGACAGCGGCGGCGAAGCCGTTCGAGACGGCGCGGGTGGCGGAGGGCGAGCGCCCGTATCGCCGCGTCGTCCCCTCGCCGGACCCGGTCGAGGTGGTGGAAGCGGACGAGATAGCGAGTCTCGTCGACCGCGGGAAACTCGTCATCTGTGGCGGCGGAGGCGGAGTCCCAGTCGTCCGCGACGACGGCCTGCGCGGCGTCGAAGCTGTGGTCGATAAGGATTTGACGAGCGCGTCGCTGGCGACGGCGCTCGGCGCCGACACGCTCGTCGTGCTGACGGACGTCGACCACGCGTACGTGAACTTCGGCGAGTCGGACCAGCGGGCACTGGAGCGTGTCACGGCGGCGGCCCTCCGCGAACATCTGGACGCCGGCGAGTTCGCCGCGGGCAGTATGCAACCGAAAGTCAGGGCCTGCGCCCGGTTCGTCGAGTCCGGGGGCGAGCGAGCCATCATCACGACGCCGGAGCGGATGGAGGTGGCACTCGACGGCGAGGCAGGGACGCGAGTCGTCGGGGACGACCAGCGGCGGTCGTAGGGGACGGAGCGACGAGCGCCCCCGAAACCGGCAATCATGTCGCTCGGCCGCAAGTTTCTTGGTGTGTCATATCATACCAAAGTCGTACGAGGTGATCGAACAGTCTATCGACGGCCCAAGTTGACTGTGACATGCCGCACGAGCCTCGCAATCAGTCGCCGCCCGCTGGTCCCGATTTCCTGCGCCGAACCCCGAACCGTTAACACCACCTCCGTCCGAATCGTCGCCAATGGGAGTTGTGCTGGGCCTCGTCGCCGACGTGTCGTACGACCTTCGGCGACTGCACGGGCTCTGGATGGCGATTGCGTTCCCGCAGTTGCGGGAGACGCATCCGGTCGTCACGCGGTGGACGCCGACGACGACGGGCGAGCGAGCGCTCTACACCATCTGGTCGGCGCTCGGTAGCATCGGTCTGTTCGTGGGCTATCCGCTCGCGGTACTCGGCTTTCTGACGCGGTTTCAGGTCCGGCGATTCGACCGGACCGCGACGCGACTGGGCGCCGTGGGGACCGTCCTCCTCGCTATCGTCGTCTGGGGCGCGCTGACCGCGCTCGCGCGGATACGCTTCTCGCCGGAGGGCTTTCTCGCCGTCGCCGCCGCGGGCACCGTCGCCGTCGTCTCGACGGTCCTCGCGCTCCTCTTTCGCGCTCTCGGCGGGCGAGTGACAACCGTCGTCGTCGCGTACCCCTTCGCCGTCGTCGCCGTCTTCCTCCCGCCGGTGGTGGCGGCGCTCTACTCGCCGACGCTCGCGAGCGTCGTCTTCCCCCGAAGCGAGACGCTCGCGGTGTGGCTGCTCGACACACTCCTCACCTACCGCGGGCTGAACACCCTCCTCAGACAGCGGTTCGAACTCGTCGGCTTCGCACACGTCGGGATGTGGGGCGGCCTCGCGGTGCCGGTCGGATGGACGCTCGGCGTCCTCGTGACCCTCGCGAATCTGGTCCGCCCGAGCGACGAGGACGAGGCCGAGACAGAGGGATAGACACCCCCAAGTGGGCGCAGCGACTGCGTCCGATGTGGTCGTTATCGTGACCTGTGAGGAGTGTGGCCGAGGGTACTCACACACGCGCTTCGTCGGCGACCCGGACAGCCACGGCGCCCGCCCGATTCAGTGCCCGAACTGCTATGCGTATCTGGGTCGGACGAAACAGGAATCTGAGTCGCCGATGGCGTCGGAATAAATAGCTCAACCGCTCGCATCGCTTCTCGGTCGTAGTGCGCCGCCAGAACATAGCGGGAGGTAGATTTGAACCGCGGTCGTTCCGCTCGCTTCGCTCGCGTCACTCCCTGATTCAAATCTAGCGGGCGACGCTGGCGACGAGTTCTCTCGTCGCGTTACTCCTCGGTCGTCGTACGTCGCCAGAACATAGCGGGAGGTAGATTTGAACTACGCGAACGGCTCGCTTCGCTCGCCGTTCTCTCGTTCAAACGACGGGCGAGTGTTTTGGCGACCGGTTCCCTCCTCGCGTTGCTCGTCGGTCACTGTGGTCGCCAAAACATAGCGGGAGGTAGATTTGAACTACCGATCTCCGGGTTATGAGCCCGGCGGAATCTCCTGGCTATCCCATCCCGCTACTGGTGTCTATTCGCGAGACGGCGTTAAGGGTTTTGAAATCCAGACGCTCAGTCGGAGACGAACCGACCGGGCAACTCGTCGACGGCGCCGACCTGTACCGCCCAGAGGTCGGCGTACAGACCGTCTCGCGCCAGCAGTTCCTCGTGGGTGCCCTGCTCGACCAGTCGCCCCTCGTCGAGGACGAGGATCTGGTCGGCGTCGCGCACCGTCGAGAGCCGGTGGGCGATGGCGAAGGTGGTCCGGTCGGCGGTCAGGTCAGCGAGGTGACGGCGAATCACCGACTCGGTTTCGTTGTCGACGTGGCTCGTCGCCTCGTCGAGGACGAACAGGTCGGGGTCGGTCAGGAGCGCGCGGGCGATGGCGAGCCGCTGGCGCTGGCCGCCCGAGAGCTTCACGCCGCGTTCGCCGACCATGGTGTCGTAGCCCTCGGGGAGGTCGGTGACGAACTCGTGGGCACCGGCGCGTTTCGCCGCCTCGATGACCGCGTCCCGGCCGGCGTCTGCGCGCCCGTACCGGACGTTCTCGGCGACGGTACCGTAGAACAGGTACGGCTCCTGACTCACGTAGCCGATAGCGTCGCGGAGGCTGTCGCGGGTCAGGTCCCGAACGTCGATGCCATCGATGCGGACCGACCCCTCGTCCGCGTCGTAGAAGCGAACGAGGAGTTTCAGAAGCGTCGTCTTGCCCGCGCCGGTGGGGCCGACGACGCCGACGAACTGCCCGGGTTCGACGTCGAAGCTCACGTCGTCGAGGACGCGTTCGTCTGTGCCGGGGTAGCGGAAGGTGACGTGGTCGTAGGTGACGCGGCCGGCGGGGTCGGCGAGGGCCGTCGCGTCCTCGGACTCGGGCAGTCGGGGGCGACGCTCGTCGATACCGACGATACGGGCGGCGGCCGCGCGGGCGTACTGGTAGTCGTTGAGCACCTCGCCGACGCGACGCATCGGATACCGGAACCGGCGACTGTAGAGGAGGAAGGTGACGAGGACGCCCGCCGAGAGGGGTTCGGTGAAGCCAAACGGCGGCCCGAACAGCACCCACCAGCCACCGAGGAGGAAGGTGGCGGCGTAGCCGGTGGCGGTGAGGGCGCGCAACACGGGGAAGAAGGCGATGCGGATGCGGATGGCGTCCCACTGGCGGTCGAGATACGACCGCGAGGCGTCGGTGACGCGCTCAGTCTCGAAGGCTTCGTTCGTGTAGGCTTTCACCGTCTCGATGCCGCCGAGGTTGTTTTCGAGACGGGCGTTGAGCGCCCCCACCTGCTCGCGGACGGCGCCGTACTTCGGCTGGATGCGGCGCACGAACAGGACCGAGACGGCGACGAGAAAGGGGACGACGAGGAGGGCGACGAGCGCGAGTTGCCAGTTCAGCCAGAACATGATGGCGCCGATGACGACGACGCGCGTGACGATGCGCATGGCGTTGTGAAGACTCGTCGTCAGAAACTCCTCGAGTTGGTTGATGTCGTTGTTGAGGACGCTCATCACCTCGCCCGTCTGTGTCCCCTCGAAGAAGGCGAGTTCGAGGCCCTGCACCGACTGATAGGCGGCGGTCCGCACCTCGTGTTGGAGGAACTGGGCGAAGTGGTTCCACGCCAAACTGTTGAGCCAAGCGAGCGCCGCGGCGGCGAGATACAGGCCGAACGCGAGCGCGACGAGCAGGACGAACTGCTCACGGGTGGCGGTGGGGAGCCACGCGTCGGGCACCAGCGGAAGCGAGAAGGGGCGTTCGTTTGTGAAGAACACGTCGATGGCCACGCCCAGCAGGTAGGAGGGCACGAGTTCGAGCGCGATGGAGAGGGCGCTGGCGACGCCGCCGAGGAGGAACTCGGGGAGATAGGGGCGTCCGTAGGTGGTCAGCACGCGACGGAGCGGGGCGTCGTGGTCGCCGGCCAGCGCGACGTCTCCGGGCACGACGCCACGAACGAGACGGGCGACCAAAACACCTCGGTCGACGTAGCATCTTCGGCGAACGTTTAATGAGACTCGCGGGTGCAGACGTGGTATGGTCGAAGCGTTTGTCAGACTGCAGTGTCCCGAATGTGGAAAGGATTGGGAGGAAGGGCCGACCGACCTCCCCGGTCACCGGAAGAACTTCGACTGCCCGAACTGTCACGCGACCAGACGGCTCGCGGAGTTCATGCGAACCGAGCGCGACTTGGAACTCGTCAAGCAGTTCGAGGAGTAATCAGAGGTCGGGAATCGCAGAGAGCGCCCCGCAGGCATCGCATTTCAGCACCGTCGCCCCCTGTTCCTCGACCAGTCGCGTGTCCGGCGAGTCACACTCCGAACACGTCACGAACGAGTCGACGTACTCGTCGAGGGCGTCGGCGACGCGCGACTGCTTGAAGTCGCCGGTGAACCGCGCGCGCCCCCGGTCGTCGATGCTGGCGCTGGTGCCGAGTTCCGACTGGAAGAACTTGAGGAAATGTTCCTCGTCGCGGTTCAGTCGGTCGTAGGTCGCCTGAAAGTTCTCGTAGATGGTGACGTTGCCCTCCGGACGAACCTCGGGGTCGGGGACCTGAAACCGGTCGGCGGCGTCGCCAACCTCGGGCGTCTCGGTCAGCGCGCGGTCGAGGCTGTTTTCGTAGTCCATGTGTCAACGTGACAGTTCGCACGACTAAAACGTTTCAAAACGAGTCGATGGTGTCGGCACGGCGACCCGTGTCAATTCCACCCATGGAGACGAGCGGCTGGCAAATATCGCCAAAGCTACCCAATTAAGCCCGGATTTCGAGAGACGCGTGTTAACCTTCCTCAAGATAATAATATAACCTTCGAATCGCTATGGTGTGTTGTTATGAAGAAGCAGGAGCTCATTCACCTGCACGGCCTCCTCGCGGAGGTAGAGAAACAGTGCGCAGCGTGGCACGACGACGAAATTGACCTGACCGCCTATGAGGAGATGGGGGTACGACCTACATCTATTCACAAATCGAAAACGGACCACAAGGCGGCTGTTTTCAAACTGGCAAAGGGGATTACTTCTTCGCTGGAGACGCCCGAGGAGCGCGTCGCTCCTCACGCCGACTGAGTTCGACGGCGCGGCGCAGTGCCGACCTGACGCCCGACCCGACCAGCGGCCGCGCTCTCATTCGTCGACCAGTTCCTCGAACTCCGGAATCAGGTCCTCGTCGTCCTCGCTCGCGTCGTCGGTCGCCGTCGAATCGGCGTCGGCCGAGTCGTCGTCCGCCGACTCGATGGGGTCAGTGCGAAGCACGGTGAGCGGAACGTTGTCGAGACGCTGACCGATTTCCTTGCGCGCGATGCGCGAGGCGTGTTCCTCCTGCTCGACGTTGAACACCTTCATCTCGAGTTCGAGTGCGACCAGCGCCTCGTCGGCGGCGATGAACGCGGGCGGGAGTTCTTCGCCCGACGGCGATGTCCGTGACCCCATCTCGATTTCGACGTAGTTGAGGTCCGGATTCAGCATTTCGCCGGTTTTGGCGATAGCAATCCGAATCGCCTCGTCGGGGGTCGCTACGTCGTACACCGGAACTGCGGCCTCAACGACGACTCGACAATCCATACCACACACTAATTGTACGTCCACCGTCATGAATTTTCGCCCATCGTACCACGGGGAGTCGGCACATGCATATCTGTCGGAGTATAGTTGAGTATCCGTTCAACAGAGTTCTGTATATAGTCTATGTACCGCCCTATATCCGCCTTTTATCGCTCGACCGGAATAGTTACTTGAACAGATACTGAATCGAGTCGTATGAGTCAGGGGACAGACCGACTGCGGCGATATCTCGCCGACGAACTCGGGGAGTGTCGGACCGAGGACGTCGAGGAGCGACTCGACGAACTCGGCACGCTCGAAGCCAGTCTCGGGACGGCACAAGCGCGGGCCGAACTCGACGTGCTCTCGGCGCTCGCCAACGAGACGCGCTACACGCTCGTCCGCGCACTCGTCGCCGCGGCGGAGGAACTCTGCGTGTGCGAGTTACACGCCGTCGTCGACGTGAGCGAGAGCGGCCTGAGTCACGCCCTCTCGACGCTCGTCGACGCCGGACTGGTCGACGGCCGGAAAGAGGGCCGGTGGAAGAAGTACCGCGCGACCAACCGCGCCGTCGCGCTCGTGACGGTGCTGGAGGGCTGTGTGAATGAGTAACGCCCACGGCCCGAACTGCGAGTGTCGGAGCTGTGGCGACCCGCGGACGATGGACCTCCTCGATAAGTATCTCACCGTCTGGATTCTCGGAGCGATGGCCGTCGGCGTCGGCCTCGGGTACGCCGTCCCGTCGGCACCCGGCCGAATCGAGTCCCTCCATCTCGTCGAACTCGGCCTCGTCGTGATGATGTATCCGCCGCTGGCCAAGGCAGACTACTCGAAGCTGTGGATCGTGCTTCGAAACTGGCAGGTACTTGGGCTGAGCCTCGTCCAGAACTGGCTCATCGGGCCGACGCTCATGTTCGGCCTCGCCGTCGTCTTCTTCGGCGGCGTCGTCCCCGGCCTGCCCGCGCGCCCCGAATATTTCCTCGGTCTCGTCTTCATCGGCATGGCCCGGTGTATCGCGATGGTCCTCGTCTGGAACGACCTCGCGGACGGGTCGACGGAGTACGTCACGGGGCTGGTGGCGTTCAACAGCCTCTTTCAAATCGTCACTTACGGCGTCTACGTCTGGCTGTTCGGCCTCGTCCTCCCACCGCTGCTCGGACTGGAGTCGCTCGTCGCCGGCGTCACCGCCTTCGACGTGACGCCGCTGCAGGTCGTCCGCGCCATCGCCGTCTTCCTCGGCATCCCCTTCGCGGCGGGCGTCCTCACCCGCTACGTCGGCACGCGCGTCAACGGCGAGACGTGGTACGACGAGGTCTTTATCCCTCGAATCGACCCGCTGACGCTCGTCGCGCTCCTGTTTACGGTCATCGTCATGTTCGCGACACAGGGCGGCGCCATCGTCGCCGCGCCGGGTGACGTCCTCCTCATCGCCGTCCCGCTCACCATCTACTTCGTCGTGATGTTCTTCGTGAGCTTCGGCATGGGACGGAGCATCGGTGCCGACTACTCGACGACCACCGCCATCGGCTTCACCGCCGCCTCGAACAACTTCGAACTCGCCATCGCCGTCGCCGTCGCCGTCTTCGGCGTCGGCTCCGGCGTCGCTTTCACCACCGTCGTCGGCCCGCTCATCGAAGTCCCCGTCCTGCTCGCGCTGGTCAACGTCGCGCTCTACTTCCAGCGCCGATTCGACTGGAGCGGCGCTGACGACGACCCACTCATCACCACCGACTGACCATGACAGACACCACCACGCCCGAACGCATCGCCTTCGTCTGTGTCCAGAACGCCGGCCGCTCGCAGATGGCTAGGGCCTTCGCCGAGCGCGAACGTGACCGGCGAGGGCTCGACGTCGAACTCCTGACCGGGGGCACCCACCCCGCCGACCACGTCCACGACGAAGTCATCGACGCGATGGCCGAGGTGGGAATCGACCTCTCGGACCGAACCCCGCGACGGATTACCGACGACGAACTCCGGGCCTGTGGCTACGTCGCCACGATGGGCTGTTCGACGCTGGAGTTGGGCGACGTCGACACGGTGGTTCGCGACTGGGCGCTCGACGACCCCGACGGCGAGGACCCGGAGCGGGTCCGCGAGATTCGGGACGAGGTGGAGCGTCGGATCGTCGCCCTGTTCGACGAAGTCACCGAGTGAGGCCTCGTCACTCCCCGTTCGCGCGGAGGTAGTAGAACAGGTAGGTCTGGGCGTAGCCGGCGTACTCGCCACCGAGTCGCTCGCGAATCGCGCGCGAGGTGTCGGCGTACGACCCCCGGTCGCAGTCGGGGTAGTGGTCCGCGATGGCCGAGCGAATCCACGTATCGAGCGGGACGGCTTCGAGATAGCCCAGCGAGAACAACAGCACGCAGTCGGCCACTTTGTCGCCGACGCCGACGAACGTCGTGAGATGCTCGCGGGCCGCCTCGTACGGGCGGCCACGGGCGTCCTCGGGCGCGGCCTCGCCGTCGGCGACCATCGTCGCCGTCCGCTGGACGTAGGGCGCCCGGTAGCCGAGTTTCAGGTCGCGGAGGGCGTCCTCACTCTGGGCCGCGAGTTGGTCGGGCGTCGGGAAGGCGTGGTACGTCCGCCCGTCGACGGCGAGTTCGTCGCCGTAGGCCCGGGCGAGCGCCCGTTGCATCCCGTGGATGCGCGACACCCGCATCTGGGCGGAGCAGATGAAGGAGACGAGACAGGGGAAGGGTGGGTCCCGAACCAGCCGCATCCCCCGGTAGGCGTCGTACGCACGGTCCAGAAGCGAGTCGTCGGGCGTCGCGTCGAGGATGGCGTCGAGGTCGTCGTCCAGCCGCAGGAGATGCGTCAGGAGGGGGACGGCGTCGGTCGTCGACTCCCACTCCAGTCGGTCGTCGGTCTGGCGGACGCGGACGACGGCGCGGTCGTTACCGACGCCCTCGATGGGCGGGACGACCGTCTCGTACCACGCGTCGCCGCCGTGGACGTCCATCTGGTCGTACATCCCGCCGTCCGACCGGTCCCAGAGGTAGCTCTGCCCGCTCTCGACGGTCGCCTGCAGGTCGAAGGGGCCGTCGAGGTCGGTGAGGGGGATGGCGCCGCGTTCCATGCCACGGAGTTGGCGGCTCGGGGTTTCCCGGTTTCGCTTTGGGCGTCGCGATACCTGCCCACCCGCGTGAAACCCCCTCACGCCTCCTGTTCGACAGTATTATTCCGTTCGTCCGATTTCCTCCGGGTATGAGTGAGATCGTAGTGACGCTTCCCGACGGCTCGGAACTCACCGTCGCGGAGGGGTCGACGGTCGAGGACGTCGCCTTCGAAATCGGCCCCGGTCTCGGCCGCGACACGGTGGCTGGGGTCGTCGACGGCGAACTCGTCGACAAGGACACCCCGCTACACGAGGACGTCGACCTCGTCATCGTCACCGAAGACAGCGACGAGTATCTGCGCGTGTTACGCCACTCGGCGGCACACGTCTTCGCACAGGCACTCCAGCGACTGTACCCCGACGCCAAACTCGCCATCGGTCCCCCGACCGACGACGGCTTCTACTACGACGTGACGGGCGTCGACCTCGACAGCGAGGACTTGGAGGACATCGAGGCGGAGGCCGAAGACATCATCGAGGCCGACCTCGATATCGAGCGAATCGAGCGCTCGCGCGAGGACGTTCGCGAGCAGTACGCCGACAACCCCTACAAACTCGATATCCTCGACACCGAGGCGGCGGGCGAGGACCCCGTCACCCTCTACAAGCAGGGCGAGTTCGAGGACCTCTGTCAAGGTCCCCACGTCGACTCGACGGGCGAAATCGGCGCCTTTTCCCTCCTCAACATCTCCTCGGCGTACTGGCGGGGCGAGGAGGACAACGACACGCTGACCCGGGTCTACGGGACGGCCTTCGCCGACGAGTCGTCGATGGAGGACTACCTCGAACGGCGACGGAAGGCCGAGGAGCGCGACCACCGCAAACTCGGGCAGGAACTCGATATCTTCTCCATCGACGAGACGACGGGGCCGGGCCTGCCGCTCTATCATCCCAACGGCAAGCGGATTCTGGACGAACTCTCGGCGTTCGCGCGGGACATGAACCTCGACGCCGGCTACGACCCCGTCGAGACGCCGCATCTCTTCCGGACGGAGCTGTGGAAGAAGTCGGGCCACTACGAGAACTACGTCGACGACATGTTCCTCCTCGACGTCAACGACGAGGAGTACGGCCTGAAGCCGATGAACTGCCCGGGCCACGCCACCATCTTCGACCAGTCGTCGTGGAGCTACCGCGACCTGCCCGTCCGCTACTTCGAGGACGGCAAGGTGTACCGCAAAGAGCAGCGCGGCGAACTCTCGGGGCTCTCGCGCGTCTGGGCGTTCACCATCGACGACGGCCACGTGTTCGTCCGCCCGGACCAAATCGAGTCCGAGGTGAATCTCGTGATGGACAACATCTTCCGCGTCTTCGAGACGTTCGACCTCGACGCGGAGGTGGCGCTCGCGACCCGTCCAGAGAAGTCGGTCGGGAGCGACGAAATCTGGGAGCGCGCCGAATCGCAGCTTCGGTCCGTCCTCGACTCGCAGGGCATCGACTACGACGTCGAAGCCGGCGACGGCGCCTTCTACGGCCCCAAAATCGACTTCGCGTTCGAGGACGCCCTCGGCCGCAAGTGGGACGGCCCGACCGTCCAACTCGATTTCAATATGCCCGAGCGGTTCGACCTCACCTACACCGGCGAGGACAACGAGGACCACCGCCCAGTCATGCTCCACCGCGCCCTCTACGGGAGTTACGAGCGATTCCTGATGGTGCTCATCGAGCACTTCAACGGGAAGTTCCCGCTCTGGCTGGCGCCCGAACAGGTGCGCATCCTCCCCGTCAGCGACGAGAATCTGGGCTACGCACACCGCCTCAAAAACGAAATCGACGACTTCCGCGTCGAAGTCGAAGACCGGTCGTGGACGGTCGGCCGCAAGATTCAGCAGGCACACAGCGACCGTGTACCCTATATGCTCATCGTCGGCGACGACGAGGAGGAGAGCGGCACCGTCTCGGTCCGTGACCGAAAGGAGCGCGAACGGAAGGACGTCGAGATGGAAGCGTTCGCGACCCACATCCGCGAGGAACGCGACGAGAAGCGAGTCGAACCGGACTTCTTGGATTAATCGAGCATCGCACGGTTTTCGTCGTCGATGAGGTTGTAGAGACGCTGGGTCGAGAGGGAGAACTGTCGCGGCGCGTCGTGAACAAGGGAGTCGGAGGCGGCCGATGGGTCGGCCCGCCAGCGGCCGTCGGTGAGCGTCGGTTCGGTAGCGGTGCGGTCGGTCTGGGGCGTGTAAGGTGTGCTCATTCGGGAGATGGCTTCGAAATCAGTTGAACGTCGATACCTGTCGATGGAGAAGGGGTCAGTCGCGTACAGGTACGACGTGAGGTCGCATCACTTCACACGAGCGCCGCATCTATCATAAACGTTCCTGTTTATCTGGCGGCGACCGGTCGGTCGACGCCGGAGAACTCGAAGCGAGCGCCGCCGGCGTCGCTGTCGGTGACGGCAGTCGACCACCCGTGGGCGTCGGCGACGGCGCGGACGATGGTCAACCCGAGGCCGGAGCCGCCGCCCGTGGTGTGACCCCGCTCGAAGATGGCCTCGCGCTGGTCGGGGTCGATGCCCGGTCCCGTGTCGGCGACGTAGAAACCGTCGTCGAGGACGCCGACGTGGACGGTGAGCGGGTCGGCGGTCGTGGAACCGTGTTCGACGCTATCATCGGCGCGTTCAGCGCGCCGATTGTTTATGGAACTATGTTCCACACTATCGCCGGACTCCGTCCGGCTATCCGTCGAACTATGTTCGACGCTGTTCCGAAACAGATTCTCCAACAACTGCAGGAGCCGTTCGCGGTCAGCTTCGATGACGCCGTCGGCGTCGACGACCAACTCGGCATCGTCGGTCGCCACGTTCCCCCACGCGTCGCTTGCCGCCTCGCTCAGCGTCACGTCCTCGACGTCCTCGATGACCGTCCCCTGTTTGGCGAGGTCGAGAAGCCCGGTCACGAGCTGTTCCATCCGGTCGAGCGCCTCGCCAGCCTCGTCGAGATGGTCCGTATCGCCCGTCTCGCGTGCGATTTGCAACTTCCCCTTCGCGACGTTCAGCGGGTTGCGGATGTCGTGAGAGACGATGCTCGCGAACTCGGAGAGGCGGTCGTTCTGGCGCTCCAACTCCTCCCGTGCCATCCGCTCTTCGAGTTCGTAACTCACCCACCGCGTCAGCAGTTCGACGAACGTCCGCTCGGTGTCGGTAAAGGAGGTGCCGCGAGGGTCGGCGTCGGCGAAACAGAGCGTGCCGTAGAGGCGACCGTCGGCGAGCACCTTCCCGCCGAGATAGCAGCCGAGGCCGAAGGCGTCGTAGGCGGGGTCTGACTCCCAGCCCGCCGCGATGGCGTCGTGGACGCCGAGCAGTCCCTCGCCCTTGATGGTCTTGCGGCAGTAGGCCTCCGAGAGCGGGCACTGCTCGCCGGGCTGGAGCAGTGGATGCGAGCCGTGTGCGGCGACGACGTGCTGGGTGTTGCCGTTGATGCGCGTGAGGAAGCCGTAATCGACCCCGAGCCAGTCACAGCCGAGTTCGAGAATCCGCTCCAAGCGCTCCTCGAAGGAGATGTCGCGATTCGAGAGCGTGTCGTAGAGCGCCGCCAGCGACGCCTCGGTCTCACGGAGTTCCGCGGCGAAGGCGACACGCGAGGAGATATCGATGCCGACGGCACAGACGACGCCATCGAGTCGGGTGAGCGTCCACTCGTGAGAGAGCTGTTCGTCCGCCGCCAGCGGCGCCTGTATCGTGGCTCGCCCTTCGGCGATGGCCTCGTCGAGCGTCTCCGAGAACTGGACGCGGTCCGCCGGGGGGACGAGGTCGGTCACGTCGGCGTCGTCGCCGAGGACGTCGGCCGCCCGGTCGTTGGCCCGAACGACCTCGCCGTCGGGCGTGACGAGACAGGCGACGCCGGGAATAGCATCGAGGAGGTCGCCCGCGGGCGCCGACGTCGCCGCCGTGACGCGGTTGGCGAGCGTCTCGGCGTCGTCGGGAGTCGCGTCCGGGGCGAGTACCTGCGGGACGTCGGCGTCTGTCTCGCGGAGCGCTCGAAGCAGGTCGACACCCGACTGCTCGACGGGGTCGAACGCGACGACGATGCAGTCGACCCCCGAATTCCGAAGGCAATCGACCGCGTCGTCGAGGGTCGTCGCCACCGCGACTGAGACGGCGGGCGCCGCGTCGTCGAGTTCGGCGGCGAGACCGGTCGCCGCCTCCGCCGACGGATGAGCGAGCAGTACCTGTGTCACGTGTATCGTCTCCGCGTTGACGCGCGGGATGATAAATGGTCGGGGGCGTTCACTACGGAGAGACCGCCGACACGGCGATGAGGAGTCGGTCGTCGTCGAGCGCGGTCACCAGTTTCGACTCGGTGAAGGTACTGCCGTCGGCGCGGAGACCGGTGCTCCGACCGGTCCACTGGCCGCCCCCCTGTACCACCGGCAGGACGTGAGTTCGGATGTGCCGAACCTCGTCGTCCGGATGGAGTTCGGTCCAGCGTTTGCCCTCTACCTCGGCGGGGTCGTAGTCGTAGAGTCCGGCGTACCCGGGGTCGACGCGGTCGAATCGCTCGTCCGAGCCGACGATACCCACGGCGTCGAGTTCCAGCGACTCGTCCGCGTCGAAGCGCCCGTCGGCGTCGACGGCGTGTTCGACCCGGCGGACGAGCATGGTGTACTGGTCGGTGCCGTACCCCTTCTGGATGTAATCCGTCACGCCGGCGCGGACGATTTCGGCGGCCACATCGTCGGTTCGCTCCCCCGAGAACAGCAGGAAGGGGAGTTCGGGATGCGTCTCGCGAACGGCGCGCAGGAATTCGATGCCGTCGGTGCCGGGCATCCGGTAGTCGCTGACGACACAGTCGACGTCTGTGTCGTCGTCGCGGAGCACGTCGAGCGCGTCGGCGGGCGAGGTGCGCGACCGAATTTCACAGTCGAGGTCGGTCGCCCGTTCGAGATACGTCTGCACCAAATCGCCGAAGGACTCGTCGTCGTCGACGTGGAGAATCGACAGCGAACCGTCTGAATGCACGGCAGTAATTGCGCGGGCGCAACTAAGAAGCTATCGGGTCGGGGGCTCAGTCGTCTTCCCAGACGTTGGCGTCGGCGTAACGGCCCGAGGAGCGGTCGTACACCGAGAACAGGTACGCACTCGTCGCGCCGACGACGCCGAGGCCGCCCCAGAACAGGAGCGGCGGGCCGCCGTGGTCCGACGAGGGGACGTACGGCCATTCGAGACTCCCCTCTTCGACGATGACGTCGGATGGCGGCATGACGCCGCGCGGCGAGTCGGATTCGGGGAGCGAACTCTCCTCGGCGGGGCCGCCGGGTTCGCCACAGACGATGCGGCCGACCATGCCGAGGGTGCGGTGGGGGATGCAGTAGTAGTCGTACGTGCCCGTCTCCTCGAAGGTGTAGGAAAAGGTCGCGCCCTGTTCCTCGAAGACGCCGCTGTTCCACGACGCCGCGCCCTCGGGGATGCGACGGTCACCGTCGTATCGGGGGTTGTCCGACGTGTAGGAGGTGGCCGAGTGCTGGCCGCTCTCGTTGACCCACTCGACGGTGTCGCCGGGTTCGACGTGCAGGCCGATGGGGTCGAAGTAGTAGGAGCCACTTTCGGTCACCATCGCGACCGTATGCGTCGTTCCGCCGCCGCTCTGGGCCGTGGCGGGAGTGGCAGCGAGGGCGCCCGCGGTCACGCCGCCGACAGCCCGCAGAAAGCCCCGACGACTCCGCCCGCCGGTCGACCGATTCGCGCCGTTCTGAACCATATATCCTATCTCGGAGGAGTACCCTTGAATCCATTTCGGAATCGACAGGGCTACCCGGACAGCGTGGCGCGCAACTCGTCGGCGTCGACCCGATACTTGAACGCCGGGCGGTCGTCGACGAGGACGTAGGGCACGCGCTCGCCGTACTCCTCGCGGAGGGCCGGGTCGGTGTCGACGTCGACTGTCTCGACCGACACCTCGCGCGCGACGCCCGCGGCGACGCGCTCGATGGTCTCGATGGCCTCGTGACAGAGGTGACAGTTCTCTCGCGTGTAGACGGTAACGGTGGCTGGCTCCGGGGACGACTCGTCGGCAGACACACGCCCGCGTAGCCCTCGCTCGCTCCTAACTCCTTCGACAACGAATCGCAACGATGTTGGGTGCCGACGAGAAGAAGGGGGTATGGCGTCGTTTTTCGACCGGTTCGTCCATCCGCGTCTCGCCCGAATCGCCACCGCCGGCGCGGCGCTGTGGGCCGGGTCGTTCCTCGTCGCGGCCGTCGGACTGGGGCTTCGCGGCACCGCGCCGACGACGAGCGGGACGCTCTTTTTCCTGTCGGGGCTCGCCGGCCTCGGCGGGATGGCCCTGCTTACGGCCTGCGGCCTCTGGTTGCTCGGCGTGCGGGCGCGGCAGATACTCGGTTAGTCCGCCGGTTCGACGAACACCGTCGCGACGCCGACGACGGCGCCGGCGATAGCGACGGCGGGCGACATGGGGCCGAACGCCCCCGCGATGCCGCCAGCCAGCGCGAGCAGACCGACGAGTTTCGTCACGCGGTCGACGGCGAAGTACGCCCGCGGGGACAACTGCACGCTACGCCTCCAGTCGCGCCTGCCGTCGGCGAAGCGCGACGTAGACTAGCAAGCCCTGTATCGGCGGGACGAGTATCGTCATCGCGAGCAGGTAGGGGTAGATGGCACCTCCGCTCACGCCCAGCGTCTCGGCGATGAACGTGTTCATCCCGGCGATGGAGAGGACGATAATCATCGAGATGGCGGCGACGCCGACGGCGGTCGGCATCGGCCGGTCGAGCGGGTTCGCGGTGAAGTGAACCGGCTCCTCGTGGCGGTCGATGAACGCCCACATCATCATCACGCCGACGACGATACCGGGGAAGAGCACGCCCCCGATGAATCGCCCGTAGCCGGCGAAGATGTTGGGCGTCATGTTCAGGGCGCCGAACACCCACATGAAGAACCAGTCTGGACGGACGCCAGATGGTTGGGTGAGCGGCGACGCCGGCCCGATGATGGCGACGCGCTGGACCGGGAACAGCGCCGCGAGGAAGGAGACGATAGAGGCGGTAAAGAGGAAGACGATGACGGACATGGCGGCCTGATTCGGCCACATCGGCACGCCGACGACGACGCTCTCGTCGTCGGGGTCGGGACCGACCGGCGAGTCGGCCTCGCGCGAACTCTCCGGGTGCTCCGTGTGCTTCTGTCGGAGCAGGATGAACATGTGGAGCCCGATGAGACCGGCCATGATAGCCGGCAGTAGGAAGACGTGATAGAAGAAGAATCTCGGCAGGATGTACGTCGCGTCGGCGGGGAAGTTACCGCCGAAGATGAGGTTCTTCAGCGTCGTCCCCAGAACCGGGATAGAGGAGGTCATCTGGAACCCGATGGTGGTCGCGGTTTCGCTGAAGTCGTCGTACGGGAGCGCGTATCCGAAATAACCCTCACCGAGCGCTAACAGGAGGAGGGTGCTCCCGACGAGCCAGTTCGCCTCGCGCGGGTTCCGGTAGGAACCGGTGAAGAACACGCGGAACATGTGGAGGCCGATGGCGGCGAGGAAGAGATACGCCGCCCAGTGGTGGGCCATCCGGATGAACATCCCGAAGCGGACGTCGTAGGAGATACGCAGGACGCTCGCGAACGCGCCGGGCACCTCGGTCCCGGAGTACTGTGCGACCTGCCCCTGATAGACGACGGTGGAGGCGTGGGGCGTGTACATCAGCCCGAGGAAGGTCCCCGTCGCGGCGAGGATGACGAAGGAGAAAAGCGCCACCTCGCCGAGCAGGAACGAGCCGTATCGGTCGTCGGGGAACGCCTTCCCGAACGAGTCGTCGTCGAGGTCGAGTCGGTCGTCGAGCCAGCGATAGAGCCGGCTGTGTTCGTACCGCTCGGTGCCGCCGTCGGGGAGCGTGTCGGCCGCGTCCGTCGTGTCGTCAGTGTCGTCGGTCATGTTAGTGCGAGGCTCCGATGGGCCCTTCGAAGGGGCCGGTCGCGAGCAGGAGGTTGCCCTCGTCGCTGATGCCGATTGGGAGCTGTGGGAGCGGACTGGGAGCGGGACCGCCGACTACCTCGGCGCCACGGAGCGGGTCGTAAGACGTGCCGTGACAGGGGCAGAACAGGTCCTCTCCGTCCCGGCCCGACACGAGACACTCCTCGTGGGTACAGACCATCGAGTAGGCGACGTAGCCGTTGGCCGTCCAGTCGAGCTCCGTCGGCTCCTCGAAGTCGTCGGGGCCGAACCGGACGAGCAGGGTCGTCGCCTTCTTCTCCGCGAGGGCGCCGCCGCCCTCTTGCTCCGGCAGGACGGTGAGGCTCTCGCCGCTGCCCTGTTCGAGCTGGTCCGCGGAGACGCGCTCGCCCTCTTGGTCGACGAGGTGCGTGCCCTCGACGTAGATGTTCTCGTAGGTGAGGTCTTCCTCACCGGTCGCGAAGCCGGCGTCGGCCAAGCCAGTAACGTAGTTGACCGAGAACGCACCGATGGCGGCGGCACCGCCCATCACGCCGAGAACTTTGGCGACGTTACGGCGGGTCGACACCGATATATCGTGGTCCGTCTCGTCAAGCGATACAGCGTCGTCGGGGATATCGTCGGAAGTCATTGGTTAGTGTTCGCGTCGTTCTGCGACGGTGATACTCGGCATGAACCAAGTGGTGTAGACGGCCATCCAGACGCCCATCGTGAGCAGCATCATGCCCATGTAGACGCCGAGGAACTGGGTCCGAGCGTAGTTGAGCCCCTCCCACGCGAGGAGGCCGGCGAAGGCCACGACGGCCCACGTGAGGAGACCGAGCGTTATCAGCCCGGCAGAGGGCGTTCGCGCCGGCCAGTACGACAGCACGGACCGGTGTTCGGACGTCAGCCACGACGGCAGAACGGCGTCGTCGAGTCTGAGTACGTCTGTCGCGCGGCCGACCCGCTCCGTGAATCGCCTCGTGTAGACTATCATCGCCACGAGGACGAAGAGGGCGAGCCACGTCACGACGCCGGAGACGTTAGTGTTGACCTCGTTCGGCGTCGGGAGGAACGTCTCTGTCGGCGCGATTTCCGTATCGGAGTCACTCTGTAACTGAACGCCCGGAGTCGGCTCGCCACTCGCCAGCGCGAAATACCACATCGGGGCGAGAACGAGTCCGATGAGGACGACGATCAGAATCGTTTCGCGTTCGATTCGCACGTGCTGATCACCTCGGAACCCGTTGGGGGAGGGTAGACGGATAGCTCATCTGTGTGTGTGCGTGAGACTCAGCAATCCACGCAAAAGCCAGTTTCTATTCGCGCGGCATTCTCGGGCGTAATCGTGGCACACGGTCACGACAGGCGTAGACGCTAGCCGAGTCGGCCCTCCACAGCGCTCAAATACGGCCGCCCCCGTGATGAGGCGATGCGAGCCTACGAAGTTCAGGACACCGACACCGACTACGAGGGCGTCGTCGAAGTCGACCGCGAGCGCCCGACGCCGGCCGCTGACGAGGTACTCGTCCGGATTCGAGCCGCGTCGCTCAACTACCGCGACCTCGCCATCGCGAACGCCGACCTCGCCTACCCCGGCATGTCGCTACCCGTCGTCCCCCTCTCGGACGGCGCGGGCGACGTCGTCGACGTCGGCGCGGACGTCGACCGACTCGCCGCCGGCGACCGCGTCGCGACGCCCTTTGCCCCCGACTGGATAGACGGCCCCGCGACCACCGAGAAGATTCGGCGCACGACCGGTGGCAACGTCGACGGCGCACTCGCGGAGTACGCGACGTTCCCCGCCGAGAGCCTCCCTGTCCTCCCCGACTACCTCTCCTACGAGGACGGCGCGACGCTGTCGTGTGCGGGACTCACGGCGTGGCGCGCGCTCGCCGAAGACGGTGACCTCGGTGCCGGCGAGACAGTGCTTGCGCTCGGCACCGGCGGCGTCTCCACCTTCGCCCTTCAGTTCGCCTCCCTCCACGGCGCCGAAACCATCGTGACCTCGTCCAGCGACGAGAAACTCGACCGGGCGCGAGAACTCGGCGCCGACGAGACGCTGAACTACGAGCGGACGCCCGAGTGGGGCGAGGCCATCGTGGAGCGAACCGGCGGCGTCGACCACGTCGTCGAAGTCGGCGGTCCCGGCACGCTCGAACGCTCGCTGGAGGCGGCGGCCTTCGGCGGCCACGTCCACCTCATCGGCGTCCTCGCCGGACAGGCCGGGCAGGTCGACCCCAGCGCGATTCTTCACAAAGGGCTCGATGTCGAGGGCGTCATGGGCGTCGGCAGTCGCGCCATGTTCGACCGGATGCTCGACGCGATGGCCGTCGCCGAACTACAGCCAGTCATCGACCGCGTCTTCGACTTCGAGGACGCTCGCGACGCCTATCGCTACGTCGACGCCGGCAAGCACCAAGGCAAAGTCGTCATCAGCCTCGAGTGAACTACCCTACCCTACTCGCTCACCGCTGACGCGGTTCGCTCCTTGAGGGTAGGGTTTCCTGCTTCTATGACGCGCTTTGCAGATACCGAATCGGTATCCACAGGAAGCGCAGTCTCCACAGGCGTTCGTTCGGAGTGTCCCACTCCTACTTTTTCGATACCGCGAGAAAGGATATTCCACGCCGCGTTCGCGTCCCTGTCCGTCTCAAACCCGCAGGCAGGACAGGAGTGCTCCCGAACCCACAGCGGTTTCTCCGTCGAGACGCCGCACGACGCGCACCCCTTGGTCGTGCCGCTCGGGTTGACCGCGACGAAGTGCGTTCCCTCTCGCTTGCACTTGTATTCGAGCAACGAGAGGAACGTCCGCCACGCGGCAGATGCCGTGTTGCGGCTGTTTGACGGCGACTCCATCATCCCCTTCACGTTCAGGTCTTCTACCGCCACTAGGTCGTACTCCCGAGCGTAGTAGTTCGAGAGTTTGTGCAAGAAGTCGCCGCGCTTTCGCTTGAGGGCGGCGTGGCGTTCAGCCACGACCTGCCGTTGTTTCTCCCAATTCGCGGAGCCGTGTTCCTTCCGCGAGAGGTCGCGGTGTTCGCTTTCGAGCCGTTCGCGCTCGTCAGAGAGGTCTGGCGACCCGACCGCCGTGCCGTCGGTGTCGTGGACGTACTTCAGAATCCCTATGTCGATACCGACGCACTTCTCGGGGTTTTCGGGCTTCGCGGGTGGTTCGCGGTCCATTTCGACGCCGAAGGAGGCGAACCACTCGCCCGTCGGCTCCTTCTTGAGCGTGACCTGCTTGAGTGTCGCGTCGTCAGGGATGGCGCGGTGGAGTCGAATCGGTATCTCTCCGAGTTTCGAGAGTGATAGGACAGTCTGACCGCTCTTCTTGTCAAGCTTGAAGCCAGACTGACTATACGTGAAACTGCGGAACTCCCGTGGTGGCTTCCATTTGAGTTGGCCGACGCCGTACCCGTTCTCCTTGAGCTTGGAGAGTCCTTTGAGGTTGTCGAACAACCGTTCAACGACGGTTTGGAGAACTTTCGAGTACACGTCGGAGAGGTCGTCCCACCACTGTTTGAGGTCGGGAAGTTCCGACCGCAGGGTAGTCATGGACGGCAATTCGCCGTGGTTCTCTCGGTGCTCGTTGAGGCGGTAGAGCGTGTGGTTGTAGAGTTGCCTACAAATGTCTCGGTGGCGGTCCAATTCCTCGCGGTGGGCGTCGGACGGCTTGAGACGGTAATTGTAGGCGTAGTACATCTGTTACGCTCGTTCTTCAATTAGTTCGTCCAGTTTTTCGCGGACAAACGACGAGAGGTTGAGGTGTTGGTCCTCAATCCACTCGTCTTGGTCCTCCCGAATGGTGATTGTCTTCCGTTTCACCGTAATGCACACTATGCACATTATACATATAGTGTCTTCGGTGGCGTGGGCCTGTGGGCCGAGCGTCGAACGTGTTTGAGAACTGTGCGGCGTTGACGAGACGCGGAGCGTCTCGTTCGCACACCAGAAATCGAAGATTTCTGGGGACGCTGTATCCCCTCCCTACTGCGCTACTCGGTCGCTTTGCTCCCTGCGTTGTCGTCCGAAAATCTTCGATTTTCGTGATCACGAGAGAGCTTCGCTCTCTCGAACGACTCCTTGAGGAAGGGGGCTTAGGCCTCAATTCAGCTAAGACCGCCAGTCGGGGGCGCTCACCGTCGTCTCGCCGAGACGGGTGTGTGCGTAGCGGTATCTGACCGTCGCGCGCTCGTAGGTCACCGTCGTCTCCAGTTCGAGAATCCGCCCGTTCGGGCCGACGACGATGTGACCCTCCCCCGACGACGCCGCGCCGTAGGCGTTCGAGAGCGTGTTCGGGTGGACGCCCGTGACCTCGTAGCGACGGGCCGTGGCGCCCTCGTATCGGACCGTGCCGTTCTGTTCGAGTTGGTAGAGGAGGAGATGCGAGATGAGGACGCCTCTATCGATAGACTGCGCTACCAACCGGAACTCCGTCTGGGACTCGGAGACCACGGTCCGATTCACCACGTCCCACCGCGAGAGTCGCCCGTCGGCGAAGTACGCCTCGCGATGCGTGTCCCGCCCGTCGATATCGGCCAGAAGTCGCTGTGTCTCGGTGTCGAGCGCCATCTGGAGCGTGGTGTCACTGCCGGTGTTGTTCTCCGATTCGATGACGCGTGACCGGTACTCGATGGTCGCCGACGGGCCGGCGAGGACGGCTCGGTAGTGCGCGTCACGCGCCGCCTGCGCGTCCTCGACACCCGACTCCGACCACCCGTCGGGGTACGAGTCGAGCGTCGATGCGGGTGTCGGCGTGGGCGTCTCGGCTGGCGTCTCGGTCGGCGTGGCCGGTCCGCCAGATTCGGACGCCGGGCCGGTACAGCCAGCCACGACGACGAGTAGCAACACGAACCCGGTCGTGAGGTGCGCGCGGTGCATACGTGGCGGTGAGGGGAGGATGGTATATTAGGGTCGTGGGTTGGTGGCGAACGACTGGTTTAGGGCCGGGAGGGAGTTGAACCACGCGAACGCCTCGCTGACGCTCGGCGTTCTCTCGTTCAACACCCTCCAGCCGTCGCTCTTTGGCTCACTACGTTCGCACAAAGAGCGGGCCGGGAGGGAGTTGAACCACGGTCGTTTCGCTCACTTCGTTCGCTCCACTCCCTGATTCAACTCCCACCGTATACCGTTCGCGCGACACGACTCCTCGCGTCGCTCACTTCGTTCGCTCCGCTCGTCGTGTTGTGTCGCGCAGAAGCGGGCCGGGAGGGAGTTGAACCCCCGACCGACGGATTAAGAGTCCGTCGCTCTACCTAACTGAGCTACCGGCCCTCGCCTTTCGCTACCGGAGGGCTACTCAAAGGCGTTTCCATTCGGGGTTGATAGACCGAAGGGACGGCGTTAAGTGAGATGGCGGGAATATTCGGGACATATGAGTAACGCGGCTACTGTCTCGACGATGTCGTCGTACGCGATTCTCGGGTGCGGGAGCGTCGGGCACGCGGTCGCCGAGGACCTCGCGGACGAGGGCAAGAACGTGCTGATTCTCGACCGGGACGAGAGCCGCGTCGAAGCGCTGCGCGACCAGGACCTCGACGCGCGTCAGGTCGACATCCGCGACGACGAAGTGGCCGACATGGTCGCCGACCGCGAGGTGCTTCTCATCCTCGCGTCGGACGTCGAGGCGAACAAGGCGGCGGTGTCGACGATTCGAGAGCGCGGCGGTGAGCAGTTCATCATCGTGCGCGCGTCCGACCCCGTCTCGGAGGACGAACTCACCGAAGCGGGCGCAGACGTCGTCATCAACCCCTCGCAGGTCATCGCCGAATCCGCGCTCCGGGCGCTGGAGACGGGTGAACTCGAATACAAGGCCCAGCAACTCGCCGAACTGCTTCGCACCGCCGGCGACGGAACGCTGGCCATCCTCACTCACGACAACCCGGACCCCGACTCCATCGCCAGCGCGGTGGCGTTGCAGGCCATCGCCGAGGCCCACGACGTCGACGCCGATATCCTCTATCACGGCGATATCGGGCATCAGGAGAACCGGGCCTTCGTGAACCTGTTGGGTATCGAACTCCTGCCACTGACGGACATCGAATCGCTCGACGACTACGCCCTCGTCGCGCTCGTCGACCACATGAAATCGGGGGATATCGGCCTCGAAACCGGCGTCGACGTCTTCATCGACCACTACGAGCCGGAGTCCGAGTACGACGCCGACTTCATGGACGTCCGCCCCAACGTCTCCTCGACGTCGACCATCCTCACGAAGTACATTCAGGAGTTCGACCTCTCGCCGGACGAAGCGGTGGCGACAGCGCTCCTGTACGGGATTCGAGCCGAAACCTTGGACTTCAAGCGCGATACGACGCCCGCGGACCTGACGGCGGCGGCGTATCTCTACCCCTTCGCCAACCACGACACGCTGGAGCAGGTGGAGTCGCCGTCGATGTCCCCGGAGACACTCGACGTCCTCGCGGAGGCCATCCAGAACCGGCAGGTGCAGGGGAGCCATCTCGTCTCGAACGCGGGGTTCATCCGTGACCGCGACGCGCTGGCACAGGCCGCCCAACACCTCCTCAACCTCGAAGGCATCACGACGACGGCGGTGTTCGGCATCGCCGACGACACCATCTATCTCGCCGCGCGCTCGAAGGACATCCGTATCAACATCGGGAAAGTCCTCGAAGACGCCTACGGCACCATCGGCGAGGCGGGCGGCCACTCGACGCAGGGGAGCGTCGAGATTCCGCTCGGCCTGTTCACGGGTATCGAGGCGAGCGAGGACAATCGCGACACGCTCCTCTCGCTGGCCGAGGAAGCAGTGCGGAAAAAGTTGTTCGACGCGATGGGCGTGGAAAGCACCACGGCCGAATCCGGAAACGGGAGTTAGGCGATTACTTCTTCGTCCTCACCGTCCTCTTCGAGTCGCTCGACCACGTCGTTGATGAGGATGACGTCACCGACGGCACGCACCCATCGGTACGGAATCATCACACCCTTCCCGGACTCGATGCGCCCGGCAAACAGCTCCTGACTCAGTTCACCGAGCGCCAGCCCCGTGACCGTCTGCTGGCTCAAGTCGAGGCGAACGTCTTCGACTTCGCCGACGAAAACCCCGTTGTTCGAATACACCTCACGCCCGACCAGCGTCGTTATCTCCTGTGGCGTACCGTCCATACGAACCACCTGTTCGCCGCGGGTCTTAATAGTTCGCGGAAGGGTCGCGGCGCGCCGCCGAGACTCACCACGGGGGTATCGCAGGGGCCGATTTAAGTGCTAGCTCCGGCAGTCACGGACATGGGGAGCGCCATCGCGGAGCTTCGGTTCGTCACGCAGTCCGAGAATCGAGCGGCGGCACTCGCGGTCATCTACGAGAGCGCGCCCATCGAGACGCGAGAACTGGAGTCACGCATCGACGCCTCGCGCAGAACGGTCATTCGCGTCGTGAACTCGCTCGAAGAGCGGGGCTATCTACGAGAGACCGGCGAGGGCGTCCGGCTCACGCCGTTCGGCGACCACCTCGCAACCCAGCTGGACCGGGTCACCGCGTCGACGGAGACGGCGGTCGAGTTCCGGGAGTTGCTCCGGCACGCACCACCGGCGCTGGCGGACATCCCAGTCGAGAGTCTGGCGGGCGCCGACCTACTCGTCGCCTCGGACGTGGACCCGTTCAGTATCCTCGACCGGGTGCTTACGCTCCGCGCGGAGGCGACGCGAATCCGGGAGGTTGCCCCCGGCGTCCAGAAAGAGAGCATCGACCAACTGGCAGAACGAGTTCGAGCGGGGGAGGACGTAGACGTCGAGACGGTCATCTCGCGACAGGCGAGCGACGCGGCCGAAGACAATCTCGACTACCGCGACGGCCACGCGACGACGGTCGAATCGAACGCCGTCGACATCTACATCCACCCGTCAGAGCTGTCGTTTTTCGCGGGCGTCATGGACGAAACGGCGGCCATCGGCGTCTCCAAAGACGGCCAGCCGTACGCGCTTGCGGTGTCGGACGACCCGGACCTACACGAGGCGGTTACGGCGGTGTACGAACGGTTCCGCGCCGAGGCGACGCTGAAGTCGCCGGAGTAACACGACAGGGGTTGTCGTCGCGTTACGGGATGACAATTTGTAGCCATCGGCCGAACGCTCGATTATATGCAGACACGGCCGACGGACGAGGTTTTCCGCGCGCTCGCCGACAGACGACGGCGGCTGGTCGTCCGGTATCTGATGAACGAGGCTGACGGGGTCGCGTCCTACCGAGAGGTGACCGACGCCCTCGCCAGCGAGGATGCACAGTCGGCGGCGATACCGCTCACGCACACGATACTGCCGATACTGAAGGAGGCAGAAATCGTCGACTACGACCCAGAACGCGAGCGAATCCGATACCGGCCGAACGAGTTGGTCGAGGACGCCTTGCGCGTCGTCGACGGCAGGTGACGGCTAGGGCTCGACGAGTTGGATGGGGTGGGTCGCGGGGCGGGAGAGCAGGGCGTCGAGTTGTTCCAGACACGA
This sequence comes from Haloplanus sp. C73, assembly GCF_051195115.1. NCBI lineage: Archaea > Methanobacteriati > Methanobacteriota > Halobacteria > Halobacteriales > Haloferacaceae > Haloplanus > Haloplanus sp. C73. The sequence goes on from NZ_JBNTJZ010000005.1 coordinate 121,978, forward strand.
GGTGCCGCTGGCGACGACCGTTCGGTCGCGGGTTTCGGGCTCCGAGAACTGCTCGGCGAGGTCGTCGCCCACGTCCATGCTCAGTTCGTAGTAGGTGTCTTTGTAGCCGAAGGAGCCGGCCATCCCACAGCACTCCACGTCGGAGGTGACGACGTCGTAGCCGAGGTCTTCGAGCACCGCGACGGTGTGGGCTTCGAGGCCGAGGGTGCGCTGCTGGCAGTGGGCGTGATACGCGATTTCGCGACCCGACCCGCCACGGAGCGTGTCGGCGTCGGCGCCGTTCTCCAACAGGCCGTAGACGTACTCCATAATCTCGTAGGCGTTGTCGCGGAGGCGCTCGGCCGACGATTCCGGGAGGAACCGCTCGTACTCGGACTCGAACATGGCGATGTCGGAGGGTTCGATGACCACCACGTCGCGCCCGGCGTCGAGGTGTTCGGCCAGACTCCCGTAGACGTCGTGGGCGTGGTCCTCGGCGGTGGCTATCATCCCCTGCGAGAGCGGGGCACGACCACTGGACCGAACCGACGGAACCCGGACCGAGACGCCGAGGGCTTCGAGCGTTCGGACCGCCGCCTTCCCGCGTTCGACCTGCACGTGGTTGGTGTAGACGTCGGGATAGAGGACCACCTCGCGGGTCGGGTCGGAGACGGTCGAGACGCGGTTCTCGGCCCAGTCGACGAGCGTTTCGCGCTGGAACTCGGGGAGGTCACGACGGGCGTCGACGCCCGCGACGCGTTCGAGCGCCCACCGGGCGGGCGCGGCGTCGGCGACCCAGTTGGAGACGGGCGCCGTTGCGCTCCCGAGTTTGGCGAGCGTCTCGAAGTTGCCGAACAGGCGCTTGCTCAGGTCGAGTCCGCCGGGCTCCTCGTCGGGGGTCAGCCCCTCCACGAGGAAGTCCGCCCCCTCGGGTTCCTCGCCGCGGTTGATTCGGTCGCGGACGACCGTGTTTATCCACGGGATGTCTATTTTGGTGGGACAGCCGTTCACACACCGCGAGCAACCGGTACAGAGGTCGTTGAACTCGGCGGCGGTGTCGAGGCCTTCGATGCCCGCCTCCCAGCCAGTGCCGATGCCGCCGGAGTAGGTTTCGCCGCCGAAGCCGTGGCCGCCGACGTGCTGGAAGTTGGCACAGGAGTTCGAACACTGCCCACACCGGATGCAGTAGAGCGTCTCGCGGAGTTGGTCGTCCTCGCGCATCGCCATCCGGCCGTTGTCGACGAGGACGAGGTGGAACTCGCGGTCCGAGTCCCGCTCCGACAGTGGCGTCTCGTCGTCGTCGAAATCGAGTGTGGGCGAGTCGACGGGCGGGGTGAGCATCGAGACGTAGGCGGTGAGGTCCTGTCCCGTGCCGGAGCGCGCGAGCAGTTCGAGGAACGGCGAGAGGTCGTCCGTCGAGGGGACGATTTTCTCGACGCCGGCGACGGCGACGTGGGTGTCGGGCGTGACCGCGCATTTCCGGGCGTTGCCCTCGCTGGTGACGAGTGCGAGCGTCCCGGAGTCGGCGGTGATGAAGTTGGCGCCGGTCATGCCGATGTCGGCGTCGCGAATGCGCTCGCCCAGTTTCTCGCGGGCGAACATGGTGAGTTCGCTCGCCGTCTCCGGCGGGTCGGCGGGGTCGAACACCGTCTCGAACAGTTCGGCGATGCTCTCCCGGGAGCGGTGGATGGCGGGGGCGATGAGATGGGAGGGGGATTCGTCGGCGAGTTGGACCACCCACTCCCCGAGGTCCGTCTCGACGACGTCGACGCCGTCCGCTTCGAGGGCGTCGTTGACGTCGAGTTCCTCCGTCGTCATCGACTTGCTCTTGACGACGCGCTCGGCGTCTTTCGACGCGGCCACGTCGCGGATGTAGCGGTTGGCGTCTTCGGCGTCGTCGGCGATGTAGAGGGTGCCGCCGTTTGCCTCGACGGTCTCGCGCAACTCGTCGATGAGTTCCGGGAGGCGGTCGATGGCGTCTTCCTTGATTTCGCGGGCGCGGGTCCGGAGTTCCTCGTAGTTCTCGAGGCCCGCGACGGCCTCCTGTCGCTTCCGGTTGAACCCTTTGGTGTTTTCTTCGATAGCGGGGCCTTCGGTCGCCATGAGCCGCCGGATTTCGGCGGCTCGGTCGCCCTTACTCATCGAGCATCACCACGTGGACCGCCTTCGGGCCGTGCGCACCGAGGACGAGGTCACCCATGTCGGCGGTGGCGCTGGGGCCGGTGCCGACGACGACGCTCGCATCGTCGTCGCGGGCGGCGTCGCCGAAGTGGTCGAGCGCCGTGGGCAGGTCCGGCAGGACGTCGTCCGCGTGGACGACGGGTACGTGGAGTTCGGGGTAGAGGCTGACGGGTTCGGCGCCGGAGTCGGTGGAGGGGAGGATGACGCTGCCGTAGTTGGCGACGCCGTAGGTGGCGGGGGTGACGCCGGTCGTCGCCCGCTCCAGCGCGGCGGGCGTCGGGTCGACCGTGACGCTGTCGGGGTACTCGACGTCGAAGGGGAGCGCGACGCCGACGGCGGGGTCACGGACGATGTCGTCGAGCGTGTCCGCGAAGTCGTCGACCGTCGTTCGCGTGAGGTCGACGCCGAGCGCCGAGAGCGACTCCTCGAACGTCGAGAGTGTCGTGGTCGTCGTTGCCATACGCGACCCGAAGCAGTGCGACGGCTTTGTACCTTCGGTCCGAGCGCGTCGGCGTCAAAAAAAGAACGAGTCGAGACGGAACCGCAGGGGGCCGGTTAGAACAGCCCCGAGAACAGGACGTAACTGAACAGCATCGCGAGGATGCCGACGCCCGTTGCGTAGTAGGCGAGCGGGATGAGGTTGTACCGCATCACCCGTCCCTCTTCACCGACGAGGCCGACGGTCGCCACGGCGGCGACGACGTTGTGGACGGCGACCAAGTTACCGATTGCACCACCGACGGCCTGTGCACCGACGATAATCTGCGTCGGGAGACCGAGTTGCTGGGCGGCTTCGAACTGGAAGCCACCGAAGGTGATGTTCGAGACGGTGTTGGAGCCGGCCATCGCAGCGCCGAGCGCACCGATGAGCGCGGCGAAGAACGGATAGACCGGACCGAGGAAGTCGGCGGTGAGAGTCGCGAGAACGACAATCATGCTGCCGGCCTCGGGTGCACCGGGGTGGGCTCCGGAGTTGAGCATCACCTGCACCATCGCGATGACGAAAATCAGCGCGATGAACGGCGAGACGATTTTCCGTGCCGTCTCGGCCCACGCGGCGGAGACTTCGTCGCCCGACATCCCGAAGATGGGGATGGCGAGGATGGCGCTAATGATGAGCCAGAAGCCCGGCACGTTCATCCACGCGATACTGCCACCGAGTGACGTCCCGAGGATACCGCTCCACGAGAGGACGAACCACGAACTGTTGATGAACGACGAGATGGGACCAACGGCGCGCGTGACCACGAGCAGCACGACGAGAATCACGTACGGCGACCACGCCTTCAGGAGCGACATCTCGGAGTTATCCGCGACGCCGCCGTCCGTGACGGCGTCTTTAGCGGCGCTAGCACCCTGACCGGGTTCGATGGTTCCGACCCAGTGGTCGGGCCACTCCTCACGGGGCGGGAAGTCCCAGTGAGAGTCGGGCAGGAGGTAGCCGGCTCGGAGCGTGCTCACCACGATAGCGCCACCGACCATGGAGCCGATGAGGCTCGGGAACTCGGCGGTGATGAACCACGCAGAGAGCCAGTAGGGAACGGCGAAGCTGATGCCTGCGAACAGGCAGAGCGGCGCGACTTCCCACGCCGGCTTCAGCGAGCGGTCTTCGCCGCCGAAGAAGTAGACGACCATCCCGACGGCGAACAGCGGCATCACGAATCCGACCAGCGCGTGATACGTCGCGGCCCACGCGGCGACCTGATTCGAGTACTCGGTGACGGTGAACCCGCCAGCCTGAATCGCTTCACCGAAGCCAGCTGTGGACAGCGGGTCGCGAATACCGACGACGATTGGCGTCCCGACCGCCCCATACGTGACGGCGATGATGTGGCCGATGATTGCTGCGATGACGGCCGCCAGCGCCGGGAAGCCGAGTCCCAGCATCAGCGGTGCGACGACTGCCGCGGGCGTCCCGAACCCGGCCGCCCCCTCGATGAACGTCGCGAGGAAGAAGCCAATCAGGACGATTTGCACCCGGCGGTCGTCGCTGACCGCTGCAAAGCCGCGGTTGATTCGGGAGAAGGCGCCAGCCTCCATGAGCGTGTACAGGAGCAGTAGCGCCCCGAAGACAATCCAGAGAATCTCGACGGCGGTCATGACGCCGGATATCGATGCGGCCGCCAGCCAGTCCGTGGGCATATCCCACGCGACATAGCCGACGGCGAGCGCGGAGACCCACGCAATCGGCATCGCTCGCGTCGCAGGCCAGAGGAACCCGACCAGCAGTATGCCGGCGAGAAGCAGCGGCAAGGCCGCGAGGGCAGTTTCGACTGTCGTTACCATTGGTAAGCCACCCCGAACGTCTGTGCTGTCGATGGCCCGACAGCAGTCCGAACTAGTGTGCGCATAGTTCACTCACGCCGTCTTACTCATACCTTATAAATCATCATGGAATTCGTGATGTCAGTTTTTATACCAAACAATCGATGATGTTTATATTATATTGTGAGCGAAACATTTGCGTCGAGGAATCGTGTCTCTCTCGACTCACATCCGAGAGCGAGAACCGGCATTTTAAGCGGTTATACACTAACGGGGCGCCAATGGCAACGAGAGGCGACTCCGCCGACGAACCCGCGCAGGCGGGCGATTACGACTATCAGAGCGACGACGTCGACCGACCGGGGATGGTCGACGACCTCGCTCAACTCATCGACGGCGACGTGCGGTTCGACGACTACTCTCGGCAACTGTACGCCACGGACGCGAGCGCCTACGAGATGACGCCAATCGGCGTCGTCATCCCGACGTCGACGGCGGACGTCGCCGCCGTCATCGAATACTGCGCCGAGCGAGAGATTCCCGTGCTTCCCCGCGGCGGCGGCACCAGCCTCGCCGGGCAGACGGTCAACGAGGCGGTCGTCCTCGACTTCTCGAAGGAGATGACCGACGTGCTGGAGATGGACCCCGACGCCCGGCGCGCTCGCGCCCAACCGGGCGTGAAACTCGGCGACCTCAACCGCGAACTCGCGCCCCACGGGCTGAAGTTCGCCCCCGACCCCGCGTGGGGCGACAAGAGCGTCCTCGGCGGCGCCATCGGCAACAACTCCACTGGCTCGCACTCCCTGAAATACGGCAAGACCGACGCCTACGTCGAGGAGGTGGAAGTCGTCCTCGCCGACGGGACGGTGACGACGTTCGGCGAGGTGAGCCTGTCCGACCTCCGCGCCCGCGCCGACCCGGACGGCGACCTCGAAGCCCGCTTCTACGCCGAGGTGAACCGCATCGTCGAGGAGGAGGCCGACGAGGTGCGCGAGCAGTACCCCGACCTGAAGCGTAACGTCTCGGGCTACAATCTGGACCGCCTCGTCGACGAGGCGGAGACGGGGTCGGTCAACCTCGCGCGCCTCCTCGCGGGCAGCGAGGGAACGCTCGCCGTCATCACGGCGGCGACCGTCTCGCTCGAACCCGTGCCCGAGACGAAGGCCATCGGTCTCCTGACCTACGACGACCTGCTGGATGCGATGTCGGACGTGGCGCCCATCCTCGAACACGACCCCGCCGCCGTCGAGGTGATGGACGACGTCTTGCTCGACCTCGCCCGAGATACGTCCGAGTTCGCGGACGTCGTCGGCATGCTACCCGAGAACACCGACTCGGTCCTGCTCGTGGAGTTCTACGCCGACAGCGACGAGGCGGGCCGACAGAAGGTGGCGGACCTCATCGCCGACCGGGTGCCCGGCGACGACGCCGAGGCCGACCCGAGCGCCGACGCCGCCGACCGAACAGACGCGCCACCGCGCGCCCGGGCGGCGATGGAGGCCCACGACGCCGAGACGCGCGAGAAGTTCTGGAAGATGCGGAAGGCGGGCCTGCCCATCCTCCTCGGGCGCACCAGCGACGCGAAACACATCGCGTTCATCGAGGACACCGCGATTCCCGCCGAGAACCTCCCCGACTACGTCGCGGACTTTCAGGAGATACTCGAGGACCACGACACCTTCGCGAGTTACTACGCCCACGCCGGGCCGGGCGTCCTCCACATCCGCCCGCTCATCAACACGAAGACGGTCGAGGGCATCGAGCAGATGGAGTCCATCGCCGACGCCGCGACGGACCTCGTGGTGAAATACGACGGCTCCGTCTCGGGCGAACACGGCGACGGCCGGGCGCGCACCCAGTGGAACCGGAAACTGTACGGCGACCGCCTCTGGCAGGCGTTTCGCGACCTCAAGACCGCAGTCGACCCCGACTGGCTCCTGAATCCGGGGAACATCTGCGGGGACATGGACATGACGGAGAATCTCCGGTTCGACCCCGACTACGAGTTCGACGCCGGGTTCGACTCCGTCCTCGAGTGGGACAACGAGAACGGCATGCAGGGCATGGTCGAACTCTGTCACGGCTGTGGGGGCTGTCGCGGCCCGCAGGAGACCACCGGCGGCGTCATGTGTCCAACGTACCGCGCGAGTCAGGAGGAAATCACCGCCACCCGCGGCCGGGCGAACCTGCTCAGGCAGGCGATGAGCGGCGACTTGGACCAAGAGGCCGCCGACGTGGAGTTCATGCACGAGGTGCTCGACCTCTGTATCGGCTGCAAGGGCTGTTCGAAAGACTGTCCGAGCGAAGTCGACCTCGCGAAACTGAAAGCGGAGGTCACGCACGAACACCACCAGCGTCACGGCTCCAGCCTCCGTGACCGCCTGTTCGCGAACATCGACGCGCTGAACGCCGTCGGGTCGGCGCTCGCTCCCCTCTCGAACTGGCTGGCGAAGGTGCCCGGTGCCCGCACCGTCATGGAGAAGACGGTGGGCATCGCGAGCGAGCGCTCGCTCCCCGAGTTCCACCGCGAGTCGCTCGTCGACTGGTTCGAGAGCCGGGGCGGCGCGCAGGTGAGCGCCGCGGAAGCCGACCACCGCGTCCTGCTCTTTCCCGACACCTACACCACCTACAACGCCCCGGACGCGGGGAAGGCCGCGGTCCGCGTCCTCGAAGCCGCGAACGTCCACGTCGGGATTCCGGACGACGTCACCGGGAGCGGCCGCCCCCCGTTCTCGAAGGGCTTTCTCGACCAAGCCCGCGAGCAAGCGCGGACGAACGTCGACGCCCTCGCGCCGCGTGTCGACGACGGGTGGGACGTGGTCGTCGTCGAACCGTCCGACGCGGTCATGCTGCAGTCGGACTACCGCGACTTGCTCGACGGCGACGACGTCGACGCGGTGGCGGCAAACACCTACGGCGTCATGGAGTATCTGGACACCTTCCGGCTGGACGAGGCGCTCGCGACCGACGCCCCGGCCGAGACGCTGACGTATCACGGTCACTGCCACCAGAAATCGACCCGGAAGGACCACCACGCAGTCGGCGTGTTGCGCCGCGCCGGCTACGGGGTCGACCCCCTCGACTCCGGCTGCTGTGGGATGGCCGGCTCCTTCGGCTACGAGGCCGAACACTACTCGATGAGTCAGGCCATCGGCGACGTGCTCTTCGGGCAGGTAGACGAGAGCGACGGCGACCGACTCGTCGCCCCCGGCGCCTCCTGTCGAACCCAACTCGGCGACGAGTACGACGAAAAGCCCCCGACGCCCGTCGAGGCGCTCGCGAGCGCCCTCGACTAACCGTCGAGCGGCGTCGCTTCGGCCCAGACGCGCTCGTGAAGGGCGCGCGCCCACCGCGTCGGCGCGGGGTCGTCGGCGCCGACGAACCCCCGCGGCATCTCGTCAGAGAAGACGACCAGTCCCATCTCCGGCCCGTCGTCAGTCTCTGCCAGTACGAGCGCGACGGGGTCGTCACGGTCGGTGCGCCGAATCGCCGCGCGTTCGAGTCCCGTCGCTCGCCAGTCCCCGGCGTCGGACGCGCGCTTCCGGTCCAGCGCGCGCTCGGAGACGATGACGGTGCCCGTCATCCCGTCGCGGAGCCGGTCGTTGCAGACACGAACGGCGGGCGCTCGGCCCGCGTACACCGAGGCGTGCGTGGCGTCGGCGACGAGGGCGGCGAGGCACTCGACGGGTCGGTTCGGCGCGTGCGGCCGCGCCTCGACGACGCGGGCGCCGTCGAAGACGGCAGGGTCGACGTCGAACCCGAGACTGACGCCGTCGAACAGGGCGGCCGCGTCGGCGGCGCCCTCGACCTGCCGTGTGTACCGGTCGTAAGCGTCAAGCGCGGCGCGTCCCGCGACCGTCGGGCGATAGCCGTCGTCGTCGGCCGTCACGAACCCGACCGTCGCCAGTTCGCGGAGCGCGCGGTCCGCCGTCGAGCGCGACACGTCGAGCCGAGTGGCTACGTCTGTCGTCGAGGCTGGAGCCGAGACGAGCGTTCGGAGCGCGTCGACGCGGCGCTCGACGACTGCCGTCGGTGTGGCGTCAGTCATACCATAACCGACAGGTTCCGAAACAGATATATGTGAGCCTTCACTTCCTGACGACTTCAGCAGCGGGAATCATGAAGGTATCGACGACTGTCTGTAACAGCGCCGGGGTGCCTCTGACACTCGGTCGCGGCGGGTTGCCCGGCCCGCCGCCCGTTGGCGTCCGACGGTCGTGGATTCGCCCGGACCCATACCGTCGGACAGCCCCGGTCGACGCGACTACTCCTCCGTGACCGCTCGGTGTGCCGACGTGACTCGCTCGCGGAGTCGGTCGACGCTCGACCCGCCCGCGAGATGCGAGCGACAGTCACAGGCCGAGGCGCCGAAGCCAGCGACCGGGCCGTCGGGGAGGCGCGCGGCGACGGCACACTCGACGTCGGCCCCGGGAGACGTGACGACGTCGACCAGTTCGACGGCCGGGTGGCCGGTGAGGTAGTCGACGTGCCAGTGAGAGACGTCGTGTTCGCCCGCGGCCACCCGGCGGTGGCGGTCGACGCGAGCGAACCCGCCGCTCCCGAGCGCACTCCCCGTGTAGGCGTAGGCGCCCGCTTCGAACTCGTGGATGCCGAGCGCACCCACCTCGATGCTGGCCGGGCACGCCAGCGCGAGGACGAGCGTGTACGTCCCGCCGGTCGATGCCGTCATATCCCGGTGTCGACGCCAATCACGCAAAACGGTGTCGTGAGTGCGGCGCCCTCACAGCAGCGTGAGTCGGGTCGTGAAAAACGAGTCGAGGGCGTCGACCAGTGCCTCGCGGGGCGGGCCGCTCGCGTCGACGGCGGCGCGGGCGACGGTCGGCCAGTCCAAGTCGTCGAGGACGGTGCGCTCGCCGAGGAGGACGAGTCGGTCGGGGTCGCGGCGGTCGACCACGTCCCGGCAGTCGTCCAGATGGGCGGTTATCTGCTCGTCGCGCCGGCGCTCGAACCGCGACTGCGAGAACCCGCCCTTCGAGTGCGTGGCCTTGACGTCCGTCTCCACCGTCTCCACGTCGGTCAGGTCGCCGTCGTCGACGACGCCGATGGCGAAGCGGTCGGAGCGCACCAAGGCCACGGAGAGGCCGTCCGGCGGGTGAAACCAGTCCTCGTCGACGCGGAAGCCGTCCGCCCACTCGACGAAGGAATCGGGGGCCAGCGGCGGGTCGAGGGCGACGCTCACGAGTTTGGCGTCGTCGACACAGACCAGACACGGGGCGGCGTCGGCGACGAGCGACGACCGGTCGCCGAGAAGCGAGGCGACGGCGTCGGGCACGTCGTCGGTCACCATCGCGGTCAGCGCTCCCTCCGGACTGGTCTCGACGCTCCGGAGTCGCGAGAGGACGTCGTCGAGTCGGTCGCCCCGAATCGACTCGGTGCCGCGAGGGGTGAGGTCGCTGCCGTCGCGCTCCTCGGCCACCCGGCCTTCGAGGTCGGCGATGCGGTCTTCGAGGCGGTTGACCCGCTCTTCGGCCTCTTGTCGCTCCGTGACGGCTTCCGACCGGCGCTCGCTCTCGGCGTCGAGGCGGCGTTCGAGGTGGCGCTTTTCCTCTTCGAGTTCCTCGATGCGCGCCTTGAGTTCGGCGCGCCCGAGCAACGAATCGAGCATACGCCCACGACGAGCGCGGGTGCCTTCTACCCTGCGGCGTCAGACGGCCTCGGCGTGACCCTGCTCGTAGCCCACGTACCGAAGGAGTTCCGCCGCGCGGTCGGGTTTGGCGAGAAACACCTCACAGCGGTCGGGGAGCGTCGTGTCCGTGACGCTCGGCGGGAGTGCGAGCGTGCCGGAGGGGACGCCCTCGCGCCCGACGACCGGGAAGTGTCGCCCGTCGAGTTTCATCACGAGGGGCGCGTCGAGGCGCTCGACCCCCTCGCCGTCGGTGTAGAGCCGTCGGTTCATCCGTTCGTGGTCCGTCTGCTGGATGACGGCATGGTCGCCGTCGTGGGGTTCGACGTACAGTCGACCGAGGTAGTAGCCCGAGGAGAACTCTTCGAACATGCTATTCGGTGTGTGGTACCGTGTCACACGGTATAAGTCTTGTCGGCAGGCTTTATGTCGAAGCGCAAGTCGGCTCAGCGTCGGTCGCGCATGGCCCAGACGGCGACGAGGCCGAGCAACACCGCGGGGAACATCGGGAGGACGAGCATCGCGGAGCGGTAGGAGGCGCCGAGGACGCGGCCACCGGCGGGCCAGAGATAAATCAGCCCGGGGACGACGAGGACGGCGACGACGACGGCGGCGACCAGCACCCAGCCCGCGCGGCCGAGGCCTTCGTCGTCCGGTGCCGTGGACATACCTGTCATCGACGGCGGCGACGGACAAAACGCTGTGCATGGAGTCGGACCGCCCACCGTTTAGTGGCCGAGTCTCGAACTTGGAGGTATGAGTGACCACGACCACGGCCACCACCATCACGACGTCGAGACGCTCGAAGCGGGCATCGTCACCGTCTCGTCGTCGCGAACGCTCGACGACGACCCCGCAGGCGACGCCATCGCCGCCGCCTTCGAAGCAGAGGGCCACGACGTGGCGGCGCGGGAACTGGTTTCGGACGACTACGACGAGGTGCGGTCGACGCTCCAGACGCTCGCCGACGGCGTCGACGTGGTCGTAAGCACCGGCGGGACGGGCGTGACGCCGGACGACGTGACCGTCGAGGCCGCGGAATCGCTGTTCGCGAAGACCCTGCCCGGGTTCGGCGAACTGTTCCGCCGGCTCTCGTACGACGAAATCGGGACGAAAGTGGTCGGAACGCGGGCCGTCGCCGGCATCGTGGAGGGGACGCCCGTGTTCTGCCTGCCCGGGAGCGAGAACGCGGCGACGCTCGGCGCGGAGGAGGTCATCGTTCCGGAGGCGGGCCACCTGTCGGGGCTGGCGACACGCGAGGAGTGAGGCACAGTCCCGCGCTCTGGCCGTCGCCGGCAGGGTTTTAACACCCGGAGCGAGTAGGGTCGGCACATGAGTCAGCAGGAACCAGAGCGGTCGGAGACCGAGTCCGACGAGCCCTACGCGGGGAACAAGGACCCGAGTCTCCGGAGCCGCGAAGTGACGGAGGGGCGCGACCGGGCGCCACACCGGTCGATGTTCCGTGCGATGGGGTTCGACGACGACGACTTGGAATCGCCCATGGTCGGCGTCCCCAACCCCGCCGCCGACATCACGCCGTGTAACGTCCACCTCGACGACGTCGCCAGCGCGGCCATCGAGGGTATCGACGAAGCCGGCGGGATGCCCATCGAGTTCGGCACCATCACCATCTCCGACGCTATCTCGATGGGAACCGAGGGGATGAAATCGTCGCTCATCTCCCGAGAGGTCATCGCGGATTCGGTCGAACTCGTCTCGTTCGGCGAGCGCATGGACGCACTGGTCACCATCGGCGGCTGTGACAAGAACATGCCCGGCATGATGATGGCCGCGATTCGGACCGACCTGCCCTCCGTCTTCCTCTACGGCGGGTCGATTATGCCCGGCGAACACGACGGGCGCGAGGTCACCATCCAGAACGTCTTCGAGGGCGTCGGCGCCGTCGCCGACGGCGACATGTCCGACGACGAACTCGACACGCTGGAGCGAAACGCCTGCCCCGGCGCGGGGTCGTGTGGCGGGATGTTCACCGCGAACACGATGGCGTCGATTAGCGAGGCCATCGGCTTCGCGCCGCTCGGCTCCGCCTCGCCGCCCGCGGAGGACGAGGCGCGCTACGACGTGGCACGCGGGGCGGGCGAGGTCATCCTCGACGTGGTCGAGGCGGGGCGCACCCCCTCCGATTTCCTCTCTATCGAATCCTTCGAGAACGCCATCGCGCTACAGGTTGCGGTTGGCGGCTCGACCAACGCCGTCCTGCACCTGCTCGCGATGGCCGCGGAGGCAGGCGTCGACCTCGATATCGAGGACTTCAACCGCATCAGCGCCCGGACGCCCAAAATAGCCAACCTCCAGCCCGGCGGCGAACGGGTGATGAACGACCTGCACGAGGTGGGCGGCGTGCCCGTCGTCCTGCGGGAACTGCTCGACGCCGACCTGCTCCACGGCGACGCCCTGACCGTGACGGGCGAGACGATGGCCGAGGCCATCGAGCGCTACGACCCGCCGGCAATCGAGGACGTGGACGCCGACTTCCTCCACACGGTCGACGACCCGATTCACGAGCGCGGCGCCATCCGCATCCTCACCGGCAACCTCGCCCCCGGCGGCGCGGTCATCAAAATCACCGGCGAGGACCACCTCCACCACGAGGGGCCGGTGCAGGTGTTCGAGGAGGAGAAAAACGCGATGGAGTACGTCCAAGAGGGCCACGTCGAATCGGGCGACGTCATCTGCATCCGGAACGAGGGGCCGCGCGGCGGTCCGGGTATGCGGGAGATGCTCGGCGTCACTTCGGCTGTCGCCGGACAGGGCCACGCCGAGGACGTGGCGCTCTTTACCGACGGGCGGTTCTCGGGCGCGACCCGCGGCTTCTCCATCGGCCACGTCGCCCCCGAGGCGTTCGTCGGCGGCCCCATCGCCGCACTCGAAGACGGCGACGTGGTCACCATCGACATCGACACGCTCGAACTCTCGGTGAACCTCACCGACGAGGAACTCGAAGCGCGTCTCGAAAATCACGACGTCGAGCCGAACTACACCTCGGGCGTGCTGGCGAAGTACGGTCAGATGTTCGACTCGGCGGAAAACGGCGCAGTGACGAATCCCGCGGCGAAACAGGACTGACTCGGCGCTACGCGTTTTCTTCCGTGGAGTCGCTATCGTCCAGTTCCCGAAGCGTCTCGTGGACGCCGACGACCATCGTCGGGACGACGAGCATGAACAGGTGTTCCTCCAGCGGGATGCCAAGCAGGTCGATGCCGGTTCGCATCGGGATGGCGAAGACGCCGACCGACAGCGTGTACCAGTCCCAGACGTAGGCAAAGGGATAGAGGACGGCGGCGGTCCGCGCGGCGGCCCGGAGCGCGCCCGCGCGAACCACCAGTCCGAGGGCGGCGGCCCCCCAGAGTAGTTCGGTCGCGAGGTAGGTGTAGGGACCGAGGACGGTGATGTCGGGGACGGCGACGCCGGCGAGCGGCCGGAGCCACGCGACGACGACCAAGAGCGCGAAAAAGAGGTAGGAGGCGCGGACGAGAAGCATCGTCGCGAGTTCGGCGTCGGCCCGGCGGGCGACGACGGCGACGGTGAGGAACGGGAGCGTCGCGAACGCCGAGCCGCGGGGGAGGACACCCGTCACGGAGAGGGCGACGACGGCGACCATTCCGGCGGTCATCAGCGTCCCGGCGACGACGCGCGCCCGGTGGCGGCCGACGACCACCGCGACGGTTCGCTTGTCGACCGAGCGGTCGTAGTCGTAGTCGGTCGTGTCGTCGACGACTTTGATGCCCGCGAGGACGACGACGAAGACGGCGGCGAAGGCGAGAGCGGTCGTCGAGAGCGTCCGCGACTGGACGTAGTAGCCGCCCAGCAGGGCGAAGCCGATGCCGACTGGGTAGCCGAGCGTCGCGCCGAACGGGTTGGTGTCGAGGTGGGGGGCGTGGAGGACGGCGACGACCCAGCCCGGGAGCGCGAGTATCGCGGCGACGGCGTCGACGCGGAGAGCGAGAGCGGCGACGCCGACGAAAAACAGCGCCGTCGACCCGGCGAGCGCGAGGTGACAGCCCCGGCGGGTGAGCGGGTGGTCGTCGTCCTCGCCGCGGTGGTGGAAGTCGACGAGGCCGTCCTTGACGTGGGCGGTGTAGAGCGCACAGAAGGCGACGGCGACGTGGAGGAGGGCAAGGCGGGGCGCGCCGAAGCCGGCGAGGACGGCGCCGAACCCGGACGCGGCCAGTGGCGGGAGCATGAACACCGGATGAATCTGGGACGCGACGGCGCCGACCGAGGCGCGGACGCCGGAGCCGTGCCGGGCGATGGCCATGAGTCGTGTGTACGCACCACACCCACATATACTGCCGGCCGCGACGAGCGGCGGTTGGGTGGAGCGTGTCGCTTAAGGTGGCGGGCGGGAATCCGACTCGCATGACGACCGCACGCGACCATCAGGGCCCGCTCGACGGCCTGCGGGTGGTCGACTGCTCGGGCATGATTGCCGGCGGCTTCGCCACGACGCAACTCGCCGACTTCGGCGCCGACGTCATCAAGGTGGAACACCCCGAGGGGGGCGACCCGCTCCGCGAGTGGCCGCCCTACGACGAGCGCGAGGAGCCACGCTCCTCGGAAACGGACGAGGAATCACGTTCCTCGGACGACCGAGACGTGTCGCTCTGGTGGAAGTCCATCGGCCGGAACAAACGCTGTGTGACCCTCGACCTGAGCACGGCCGAGGGGAGCGCGCTCCTCCTCGATTTAATCGCCGACGCCGACGTCCTCTTCGAGAACTTCCGGCCGGGGACGATGGAGAAGTGGGGGCTCGGCCCCGACGACCTGCACGCGGAGAATCCGGGACTCATCGTCGTCCGGCAGTCGGGCTACGGCCAGACCGGCCCCAAGTCGGATAAACCGGGCTTCGGCACCGTCGCGGAAGGCATCACGAACTGGGCGCACGTCAACGGCTTTCCGGACAGCAAGCCGCTCCTGCCGCCAATCAGTCTCGCCGACCTGACGGCGGCGAACTTCGCCGTGCAGGGCGTCATGTTCGCCATCTTCGAGCGAGACGTCGGCCGCGGAGGGGGAAGCGGCGAGGGACAGGTAATCGACATGAGCCTCTACGAACCCCTCTTTCGGCTCTTTCTCTCGGAGGTAGAGGCTTACGACCGACTGGGCGAGGTTCGGGAGCGCATCGGCAACCACCACGAGAGCGCGGCCCCGCGGAACGTCTACGAGACGAAAGACGGTTACATGACGCTCTCGGCGTCGGCTCAGTCCATCTTCGAGAACGTCGCCGACGCCATCGGCCGGCCGGACATCGTCGACGACGCTCGCTTCGCCGACAACGAGCGCCGAGTCGACAACGCGGACGCGCTGGACGAGATAATCGAAGCGTGGACGCGCGAGCGAACCACCGAGGCGGCCATCGAGGCGATGGAGGCGGCAGACGCCATCGTCGGCCCCGTCTACGACATGGCCGACATCTTCGAAGACGAGCAGTACGCGGCCCGGAACGACATCGTCGAAGTCGATGACCCGGAGCTTGGAAGCCTGAAGACGGCGGCGCCGGTGCCGCGATTCAGTCGGACGCCGGGGGCCGTCGACCACGCCGGGCCGCGCCACGGCCAGCACAACGGCGAGGTGTTCCGCGACGAACTCGGCCTCGACGAGGAGGCGTACGACCGCCTCCGCGAGGAGGGTGTCATCTGATGGCTGGCGTCTCCCTCCGCGACGTGACGATTCGGGAGGGTGCGCAGATGCCCGGCCGGGAGTACGGCGTCGACGCGCGTATCGAGGCGGGACGCGCGCTCGACCGACTCGGCGTCGACGCGATTCAAGCGGGGTTCCCGGTCGTCGGCGAGACGGACCGCGAGGCGATTCGGCGGCTGAGTGGGGGCGTCGACGCCGACGTGGTGGGACTCGCTCGCGCCACGACCGGCGATGTCGACGCCGCCCTCGACGCCGACGCGGACGTCGTCGAGGTCATCGTCCCCACCTCGGAGCGACAGTTGACCCACGTCCTCGGCGAGTCGTGGGAGACGGCGCTGTCGATGGCGGGCGAGGCGCTGGACCGGGCGCGCGACGGCGGCGCGACGGCGCATCTCACGCTCGTCGACGGGTTCCGAACGCCGACGGACCGGCTGGTCGAGGCGTTCGCGGCGTTTCCCGCGGTGGCGACGATAACCGTCGCGGACACGGTGGGGGCGCGGACGCCCGACCCCGTCCGAACCGTCGTCTCGGACCTGTGTGACCGGGTCGACGGTGACCGGGTGGGCGTCCACTTCCACGACGATTTGGGCGTCGCGGTGGCGAACACGCTGGCGGCGGTGAACGCGGGCGCGACGACGGCGGACGTGAGCGTCGCGTCGCTGGGCGAGCGCGCGGGCAACGCGGCGCTGGAGCGGGTCGTCGTCGCGGACGCCGTCGACGGCGAGGCGCGACACGCGGGCGGCGAGTCGGGTGGCGACTGCGCCGCGGCCGTCGACCGCTCGGAACTGGTCCCCGCCTGTCGGTCGGTGCTCGACGCACTCGGCGAGTCGGTCGAGCCGCGGACGCCCGTCCTCGGCGAGGCGGTGACGACGCACGAGTCGGGCATCCACACCGCCGCGATGCTTGACGACCCGGGGACGTTCGAGCCGTTCGACCCCGCGACGTTCGGCGGGGAGCGACGGCTGGTGTTCGGCGCTGGGAGCGGACGAGGGAGTGCGCGCGCACTGCTGGAGGCGGCGGGAGTCGAGGTGACCGACGAGCGGGTGGCGACCCTGCTCGACCGGCTGGCCGAGGCGGGGCCGCTGGACGCCGATGCGGCGACGGCGCTAGTCAGGGAGACGTTCGAACGAGGGAACTGACGCGCCGTGTGAGCGCGGGTCACGGAACGGATTTACGACGCCGGACCATCATAAACGTATGAACTACGATTCGGCACTCGACCGGGCGTACGACACGCTCCCGGAGCGGACCCGCGAGGCGGGCGACCGACTGCAGGTACCCGACCCGGCGGGCGAAACCGACGGCGCGTTCACTCGGCTGACCAACCTCGGCGACATCGCGGAAGCGCTCGACCGCGACCCCGAACATCTCCACCGCTCCATCCAGCGCGAACTCGGCACCAACGGCCAGTTCGACGGTGACCGCGCCCGCTACAACGGCTCGTTCACGGTCGACGACTTCGACGCCGCGCTCGACGCCTACGTCACGGAGTACGTCACGTGTTCCGAGTGTGGCCTGCCCGACACCAACCTCGTCCGCGAGGACGGCGTGGACATGCTCCGCTGTACGGCGTGTGGGGCCTTCCGACCGGTCCAGAAGCGGCCGCAGCAGACGTCGGCGGCCGAGCAGGCGACGCTGGAGGAGGGCAAGACCTACCAAGTCGAGATTACGGGCACCGGGCGCAAGGGCGACGGCGTCGCGGAGAAAGGAAAGTACACCATCTTCGTCCCCGGCGCACAGGAGGGGCAGGTCGTCGAGGCGTACATCGACAACATCAGCGGGACGCTCGCGTTCGCGCAGTTGGCATAAAGCGAAAACGATAGACGGGGGGCGGCCGTCGTCGGCCCATGAAACTGGCACGGATTGCGACGTCGAAGGGGATTCTCACCGGCGAGTACGACGACGGGCGCGTGACCGTCGAGGGCGACACCTACACGGTCGGCGAGGACGCCCAGTTGATGGCGCCGTGTGACCCCGACGCAATCTTCTGTACCGGGCGAAACTTCGGCGCGAAAATCGAGCAGATGGGCGAGGGCGACAAGCCCGACCGCCCGGACTGGTTCATCAAGCCACCCCACTCACTTCACCCGCCGGAGGAGCCAATCGAGTACCCCGACTGGGTGAGTTCCTTTACCTACGCGGGCGAACTCGCCGCCGTCATCGACGAGCGATGTCACGACCTCTCGGTCGACGAGGTGGACGACGCGCTCCGCGGGTACACGATTCTGAACGACCTCGACGCGTACGACCAAGACCGCCGGACGGCCCGGAAGACCTTCGACGGCGCGGCACCGCTCGGGCCGTGGATAGAGACAGAGGCCAACCTCGACGGGATGGCGATGGAGACGGTCATCTCGGGCGAGCAACGCCAGTCGGCGACGACCGATGAGATGATTTTCTCGCCCGAGGAAATCGTCGCCTTCCTCTCGGAGCGATACACCTTCCGGCCCGGCGACGTCATCTCCTTCGGAAGCCCGGCGAACCCCGGCCTCCTCGAACGCGGTGACACCATCGAAATCACCTACGAGGGCGTCGGAACGCTCCGCAACGACATCGTGTAGGCGTAACGCCTTTCGTCGTCGCCTGCGGTCACGTGGCATGGCCGACGGCGAGCGACTCGACCTCTCGGACGGGTTCGACGTTCACGACTACCGCGCGGGACTCAAACTCCAGCGACAGGACGGCGCGTCGATGTATCTCGAAAACCGGTCGGACTATGTCTGCCCGGCGTGTGACCGCCCGTTCGACCGCCTGTTCGTCTCGACCGACGACCGGGTTACCTTCGGCAACCCGCCGGACGCCCCCTTCTGTCTCGCGCGGACGGCGGAGCGGGTGCTCCTGTTGACGCACTGAGCGAATCGAACCGAAAAGGGTGTGGGGGTACGCGCCGAACCGGCGGGCACACGATGTACGACGACATTCTGCTCCCGACGGACGGGAGCGAGTCGATGGACGCGGTGGTCGACCACGCAGCAGATATCGCCGCGCGCCGCGATGCGACGGTCCACGCCCTGTACGTCGTCGACGACCGCTCCTTTCTGACGCTGCAGGAGGGCATGAAATCGGACGTCGTCGCCGGCCTCCGCGAGGAGGGCGAAACCGCGACCACCGAAGTTGCGAGTCGACTCGAAAGCGAGGGCGTCACCGTCCGGACGGCGATTCGGAAGGGCAACCCCGCCGACGAAGTCCTCGACTACATCGACGAGGCGGGAATCGACCTCGTCGTCATGGGAACGCACGGCGCCGACTACGAGCGAAACATGCTCGGCAGCGTCTCGCAGAAGGTCGTGACGATGTCAGCGGTGCCGGTGCTGACCGTCAACATCAGCGAACGGGACTAATCGGGGTCGAAATCCAGCGCGACGGAGTTGATGCAGTAGCGCTCGCCGGTGGGGTCGGGGCCGTCCTCGAAGACGTGGCCGAGGTGGCCGTCGCAGGTGGCACACCGCACCTCCGTCCGCGTCATGCCGTGACTGGTGTCGGTTTCGAACTCGACGGCACCGTCGAGCGCGTCGTAGAAACTCGGCCAGCCGGTTCCGGAGCCGAACTTGGTGTCGGCGTCGAAGAGTTCGGCGCCACACCCCGCACAGACGAAGGTGCCGTCGCCTTTCTCGTCGAGAAGGTCACCGCTGAACTTCGGTTCGGTGCCCTGTTCGCGCAGGATGTGGTACTCCTCTTCGGTGAGTCGCTCGCGCCACTCGTCCTCGGAGAGGTCACCGAGTGACCGCTGGTCGTTGCTCATACTCGTGGTAGGGACTGGAGGGGCTTAGCCTCGGCGCCGACTACCGGCCGCGGACGGGCACGTCGTCGAGAGAGAGCAGGTCGGTGAGGCCGTCGAGTTCGTAGGTGGGCGTGACCGAGAGGGTGTACGACTCGCGGTGGGGGCGGCGGACGAAGGCGGCGTCGAGGCCGGCGTTGCGGGCGGCCAGCAGGTCGCTCTCGCTGTCGCCGACGAAGAGCGCGCTGTCGACGTCGAGGTCGGTGAGCGCGCGCCGGAGGTAGTACGGTTCGGGCTTCTTGCGTTCGAGGCTCTGGATGGTCGGCGTGCGTCCGTAGGCCGTCTGAAACAGGTCACGCGTCGCGAAGAAGTCGTGCATGAACTCGACGGTGTCCTGCTGGTTCGAACTGACGATGCCGCGCGGGGCGTCGATGTCGCGGATGGCGTCGAAGTCGTCGTAGAGGGCGGCCCGACCGGCCCGGAGTTCGGCCCGCTGAGCGTGAGAGGAGTGGTAGTCGCGGGCGCGCCAGAACCGCTCGGGGTCGATGCCGTACGCGCCACACACCTCGGCGAGGACGTCGGGCGTGACGCCGATAGAGAGCCGTTCGACGTCGTCGGATGCGGGGTCGGGCACGCCCAGTGCGTCGAACGCTTCCCACGTCGCCCGTTCGAGGACCGCCCGCCCGACCGGTTCGACGAGGACGCCGTCGTTGTCGAACAGGACTGCCTCGTAAGTCATGGTCGAGGTTGGTGTCGAGAGCGCAAAAGGTTCAGGGGTCGCGCCGGCCGTCTTCGGGGAAGGGAGAGGTTTAATCCGTCCGTCGGTCTATGTCCGGGCCGATGGAGGATGACCGTATCGGGCGCCGGACGCTTCTCGGAGCGAGTGCGGGACTGCTGGCGTCGCTGAGCGGCTGTAGCGGGCTGTTCATCGAGGAGACGGCGACACCGGGAGGCACGTCGACGCCGACAGCGACGCCGAGACCGACGGCGACGACGACGGCGACGGCGACGCGACGACGGTCACCGACGGAAACCGAAGCGCCGGCGGCGAGCGACGACGTCGAGGTAGACAACCGGGGGTTCGTCATCGAACTGGACCGGCTGGAGAAGTACGCGACCGTCGTCTATCGATTCGACGTCGAAAACACCAGCGACCGAGTGATACGGGACGTCGAGTTCCGGGTCCGCGTCCGGTACGAACACGAGGACTACGCGCGAATCGTCGCCACGGACTACCCCCGGTTCTGGTTCGACACGGGCGACGACGACGACGGCCTCGGCACCGGGTCGACGGAGCGGGTGCGGAACGACGTGCGGTTCGAGCGGGACGGACGCGCTCAGGAGTCGACCGACTCGGACCGCTTCAGCCTCGAACTCACCGTGCGTCGGGTGCGGTTCGTGTAGGTGTGGGCGAATAACTAAGTCGCTCGACCGTCCAGCGTGAGCAACGCGGCCGACGCCTCACATGCTCTCGCTCATCGCTCTCGCCGTCGCGCTCGTTCTCGTCGCCAGCGCCGTGGCTGCCGCGCGAGTCGACGCGCTGGACTATCGCGTCGCGCTCGTCGCCGTCGCCGTGGCGCTGGCCGTGGGCGGAGCGACGGCGCAGGTGGCGCCCACCGAGTCGCCGGCGAGTGCCGTCGACGCGGCGACGGGGAGCGACGACCCGACGAGATTGGCGGCCGCGACAGCGCCGAACCCGACGGCGACGGGCAACGCGACAGCGAACGGGACGAACGCGACGGTCCTCGGCATCGGCGACGGCGGACGACTCACGTACCGGACCGCCGGGGGTGACCAGCAGACGGTTCGCCTCGCCGGCCTCGACGTGCCGAGCGCCGGCGGCGCCGACCCGGCCCGGTTCGACGGCGTCCTGACCGGCAGCCGAGGCCGGACCTGTCTCGCCCAGCAGGGTCGACGGGCACTCATCGAGACGCGAACGCGTCTCGTCGGCGAGTCGGTGTCGGTTCAGTCGGTGGACGCGGACGGAGCCACCGTC
This sequence comes from Haloplanus sp. C73, assembly GCF_051195115.1. Lineage (NCBI taxonomy): Archaea > Methanobacteriati > Methanobacteriota > Halobacteria > Halobacteriales > Haloferacaceae > Haloplanus > Haloplanus sp. C73. The sequence continues at coordinate 143,419 of NZ_JBNTJZ010000005.1, forward strand.
CGCGTGGACGGCCGCTCGCTCAACCGGCAACTGGTCGAGCGGGGCGCCGCCCGGGCGACGGGCGAGACGTACGCGGACGCCGAGCGGTCTGCCCGGAGCGCTCGACTCGGCGTCTGGTCGTGTGCGGTCGTGGAACCGACGTCGCCGCTCCGGGAGGCAAACACCTCGAACGTCCGCATCGACACCGTCCACCCGAACCCGCCGGGTGACGACGCGGCGTCGCTGACCGACGAGTACGTCGTCATCGAGAACGCCGGCGAGCGGACGGTCGACCTCTCGGACTGGTATCTCATCGCCGACGAGAACTACTACTTCTTCGGTGACCGGACGCTCCGACCGGGCGAGGAACTCGTCGTCCGCGTCGGGTCGGGGCAGGACGCCGCCGGCGTGGTGTACTGGGGCGCCCCCCGGCCCATCCTCGATAACGACCACGACACGTTGAAACTCGTCGACGGTGACACTGACCGAACGGTCCGGGTGACGTACTGAGTTCGAGACGCGCGGTATCCGGCACTCCGCGGTAATTGTCGCCGAAGAAAACCTGAGTATAGTTTAACTCTGTTTCTGTGGAATGTGGCTAATCGTCATCGTTATGACTGACGGAACGCAGGAGCGACTATGAGGCGGATAACGATTCTGGCGGTCGTCGGGCTTCTGTTGCTGGCGCCGGTCGTTCCTGCGGTGGCGTCGAGCGTCGTCACGGGGAACCCGGAGCTACAGTACAGCGTCGCCGACGACACGTTTCAGGCGAACGAGCGAGCGACTCTGAGCGTCGTCGCGAGCAACGATGGCAACATCGAAGACGGGGGAATTGGGCGGTTCGAAGACCAAGTGCAGACGGCCCGGAGCGTCCAGATGGACATCCGCGAGGGACAACTCGATTCGACCATCGACGTGAAGACGGGGACGGTGACGGCGGGGAGCATCGGGCCGGGCGGCACCGCCCGGTTCGATTTCAACCTCGAAATCGGTGACGCCGAACCCGGAACCTACACCGTGCCGGTCGAAGTGACGTACCGACACGCGAGCGCCGTCATCTACGACGAGACACCGTCGGGGCCGGCCGAAATCGAGTACGTCTGGACCGAGCGCACCAAGACCGTCGACCTGACGATTCACATCGACGAGCGCGCCGAGTTCGACGTCGTCTCTGAGGGGACGAACCGGCTGTTCAGCGGCGACACGGGGTCGCTCGCGTTCACCATCAAGAACACGGGGACACAGACGGCGCGGAACGCGTCGGTACAGCTATCCTCGGGCGGCGAGGGCGTCTTCTTCGGGTCGCCGTCGGCTCCCTCGCGGGAGACGAGCGTGTTCGTGCAGTCGCTCGCCCCGAACGAGACGCGCCGAGTGTCGGTACAGGTCGGCGCGACCAGCGACGTCTCGCCCGGTGAGTATCCGGTCGACGCCGTCGTCTCGTACCGGGACGAGAACGACATCGGCCAGCAGTCGGACACGCTGACGACGGGCGTCGAGGTCCGGGGCGAGCGAACCTTCGCCTTGGAGGACCTCTCGACGTCGAACTTCCGCGTCGACGAGTCGGAGGCGACCATCTCGGGCCGCGTCGTCAACACGGGACCGGCCCCCGCGCGGAACGTCGTCGTCCGGATGCGGAACCACGGCTCGGTGTCGCCGACGAACGGTGAGGCCGCAGTCGGCACGCTGGCACCCGGCGAGTCCGCGCAGGTGTCGTTCACCGCGGTCATCCCGAGCGAGGCCGAACCCGGGTCGAACTCCGTCGGCTTCGACGTGGAGTACGAGAACGCAGACGGCGACGTGCGGACGACGTCGAACCCGATTCGCAAGACAGTCGCCATCGAACCCGAACGCGACCGGTTCGAAGTGACGAACATCTCGACGACGGTGACCCCCGGCGGCACCGCCCAACTCAGCGCCGAGGTGCAGTACGTGGGCGACGACCCAATCTCTGCCGTCAACGCTCGCCTGTTCACGAGCGACCCGCTGTCGACGTCCGACGACGGGGCCTACCTCGGCCAGATGGAGCCGGGTGAGACGGACACCGCGACCTTCCGAATCAGCGCGACGAGCGATGCGCTTCCGAAGGAGTACGCCTCGTCTATCGAGGTGCGCTACGACGAAACCGACGGCGACACGGAGTTCACCGACGGCATGTCCATCGGCGTCTCGGTGAACGAACCCGAAGGGGGGCCGCCGGTCGTGCCCATCGTCGTCGCGGTGGTGCTCGTCCTCGTAATCGGTGGCGGTATCTGGTATCGCCGGCGATGACGGCGGAAGCGAGTCGTACGGGGCGACCGACTGCAAGCGGTGAGCGGGAGGTGAACTGATGGGGACGCTCAGACGAGTGTTTCGCTCGGTCGGCCACGAGATTCAGGCCCACCCCTTCGCCACCCTCTTGCTCGCGCTGGTGTTGCTTTTCGCCGCGCTGGGCGGCGCCGCCCAGATTACGAGCGTCACGGGCGACCAAGCGTTCACCGCCGAGAACCCGACGCTGGAGCGGTTCGACGACGCTTTCGACCGCGGCTCTATCTCGGTGTTGCTCCGGGGTGAGACGACGAACCCGGCGACGCTCAGGGCGATTGCGAGATTCGACGACCGGATGTCGAGCGTCGAGGACGTGGCCTACGTCTCCAGCCCGGCCGACCAAGTCCGGGCCGAGTACGGGCGCATTCCCGACTCGCAGGCGAAAATAGAGCGGGTAGTCGGCTCGCCCGACGTGACGTTCATTCAGGTGGTGTTCGAGCCGGGACTCACCCAGCCCGAGGAGCGACCCATCTACACCGAGGCGCTGGACGCCAAGGAGTGGTCGCGCTTCCCCGCGGGCGTCGACGTAATCATCACCGGCTCGGCCGCCTTCTCCGCGCAACTCTCGGAGCTCATCGGCCAGAGCACGAACCAGTTGCTCGGGCTCGCGGTGGGGCTGATGATAGTCGCGCTCTTTTTCCTCTTCAGGGGTGTGCGCCTGCGTCTGCTCCCCATCGTGGCGGTGTTTACCGGCGTCATCTACACGTTCGGCGCGATTGGCTACGCGGGCGTTCCGAACTCGACGCTGACGAGTTCGGTCTTCCCCATCCTCATCGGCCTCGGCATCGACTACTCGGTGCAGTTCCACGAGCGCTACGAGGAGGAACTGGAGTCGGCGCCGCCCCGAACGGCGCTCCCGCGGGCGCTCTCGGGCATCGGGCCGCCGGTGTTCATCGCGATGCTCGCCGCGGCGCTCGGCTTCGGCGCGACGTGGATATCGACCATCGGGTCGCCCGCGTTCGTCTGGTTCGCCCAGACGTCCATCTTCGGCGTCCTGTTGACGTTCTTGGCGGGCATCATCGTCTTGCTCCCCATCCTGACGCTGTACGCGCGGTTCAGGCGACGGGGGCTCGGCGAACTCGGAAGCCACGAAGTCGAGGCCGAAACTGGCGAGACTGAAACGGACGCAGACGCGTCGGCGGCCGACACCAATCCAGACCCGGCCGAATCTGACCGCGTCGGCACGGTCGGCCGAGCGCTCGGTCGCGGGTCGCGGACGCTCGCCGCCAACCCCGGCATCGTGTTGCTCGTCGCGCTGTTGCTGATGGGCGCGGGGGTTCAGGCCGGGCAGGGCCTCGATACGCTGGCCGACACCGAGGAGTTCGTCCCGCAGGACCTGCCGGCGTACGTCGACCTCCAGCAGTTCCGCTCCGTGACCGGTGGCGGCAGCGCCGTCCAGTACGACGTCCTCGTCACCGGCGAGGGGCTCAAAGAGCCGGAGGTGTTGCGCTGGATGCAGCGGTTCGAGGGGGTCGCCACCGGAGCACCCCTGATTCAGGGCGTCGACTCGCCGGCGACGCTCGTCGCCGAACACAACGGCGGCGAGATACCCGAGACGAGAGGGGGCGTCGAGCGCGTCCTCGACGACGTGCCCGAACAGGAGCGCGCCCGGTACTACAACGACGGCGCGGCCCACATCACCGTCATCGGGGCACAGGACATGACCACCGGCGAGACGCTGTCGTTCATCTCGAACGTCCGCGAGTCGATTCGATTCAGCAACCCGCCGCCGGGCGTCGACGCGACGCTGACGGGGTCCGCGGTCATCTCGACGCCCTCTATCGTCGACCAAATCGAGAACCGGAACACGACGACGGGGCTGGGCGTGCTGTTCGTCTTCGGCCTCCTGTTGGCGTACTACCGGAACCTCGTGAAAGCGATTGCGCCGCTGGTGCCGATGCTGTTCGTCATCGGCTGGCAGAACCTCTACATGGCGGCGCTCAACATCCCCGTCTCGCCGCTGGGGGCGTCGCTCGGCGCGATGACCGTCGGTATCGGCGCCGAGTACACCATCATCGTGATGGAGCGGTACTACGAGGAGAAAGCGCGGACAGGCGTGAGCAAACTCGATGCGGTGGAGACGGCGGCAACCCGCGTCGGCAAGGCCATCTCCGTCTCGGGCATGACCACCGTGTTCGGGTTCTCGGCGCTGACACTGTCGCCGTTCCCCATCCTCGCGGACTTCGGCTACCTGACCGTCGGCGTCATCTTCCTGACGCTGGTGGCGGCGCTCGCGACGCTCCCGCCGACGCTCATCGTCCTCGACACGGCGTCGGAGCGGGTGCAGGCGTTCCTCGACGGCCGCGCCGAGACGCCCGCGCGCACCTGAAGGTGGTCGAGCCACGAGGCTTATGCCTCTCAGCGACCGAGTATCGGTGTGAGCCAGACGACGCTCCGTATCGACCCCCACGTCCACTCGGCGGCCTCCTACGACGGCCACGACCCCGCCGAACTCCTGTTGGAGCAGGCGGCAGAGATTGGCCTCGACGGAATCGTCGTCACCGACCACGACGTGATTCACGAATCGCTCCGGGCGGCGGAACTCGCGCCGGAGTACGGCCTCGTCGGCATTCCGGGCGTGGAGGTGTCGACGGCGGTGGGCCACCTGCTCGCCATCGGCGTCCGCGAGATGCCGCCGCGGCGCGCACCGCTCGACGAGACGGTGGCGTGGGTGCGCGACCACGGCGGCCTCGCCGTCGTCCCCCACCCGTTCCAGCGGAGTCGACACGGCGTCCCCCGCCGCCATCTCGTAGACTGCGACGCAATCGAGGTGTTCAACTCGTGGCTGTTCACGGGCTTTCGGAACCGGCGGGCGCGGCGCTTCGCCGAAGAGCACGACTACCCGGCGCTCGCCGCCAGCGACGCCCACTCCGTCCCACACGTGGGGCGGGCGTTCACGGAACTCGTCGTCGACGACGCGCGCGACGACCTCGACGGCGACCGAGTGCTCGACGCGATGCGTTCGGGCAACACGCGGATGCGCGGGCGGAGCCAGCCCATCGCCACGTCGGCCCATCACTACGCCATCGGCTCGGCGCGCAAGAGCGGCTACTACGCGAAGGCCGGGGCATTCAAGGGACAGGCCGCGGCACGGGCGGGCGTCCTCCGAGGGGCGCAACTCTTGGCGCGGTTGTCGCCGCGATAGCAGGGCCGTCCGACGTTTTTTGTAGTGGTATGCTAACGGGTAGGCATGGCGAGCAGAATTCGAGCCCTCCTGACGCGAATCGCACGGTCGTACGTGCTGTTCGTCGTCATCGGAGTCGTCGTCGGGCTGGCGGTGGCGCCGGTGGCGTGGGACGCAACCTCGACCGAGGGGACCGTCGCAGTCGTCCCCGTCTCCGGCACTATCGACGGCGCGACTGCCGCCGGCGTGTCGTCGATGCTCCAGCAAGCCCGCGCCGACCCGGACGTGAAAGCAGTCGTATTGCTCGTAAACAGCGGGGGTGGTGGCGCCGCCGCCAGCGAGGAGTTGTATCTCCAGACCAAACGCACCGCGAACGAGATGCCGCTCGTCACGAGCGTCGACGCCTCGGCGGCCTCGGGCGCGTACTACACGATTGCGCCGAGCGACCACATCTACACCAAGCCGGCGTCGACCGTCGGGAGCGTCGGCGTCCTCGCGACGACGCCACAGGAACTCGAACCGACGGGCGTCGTCTCGACGACGGGACCGAACAAACTGACCGGCGGTGACGAACGGGAGTTCAACTACATCCTCGAATCACTGGGGAACGCCTTCATCAGCGCCGTGTTCGAACAGCGGGGCGACGAACTGTCGCTCTCGCGAACCGAAGTCGAACAGGCGCGTCTCTACAGCGGGACGCAGGCCGTCCAGAACGGCATGGCCGACTCCATCGGCGGGCGACAGGCCGCCGTCGAACACGCGGCGAACGAGGCAGACCTCGACAACTACGACGTGCGAGTGATGCGCCCCGGCGGCACCACGCGCTTCCTCTCGCGGTCGAACTACGTCGCCTCGACGGCGCCGAACAAGACGATGGTGTCTGCGTCGTATCTCTACGGCGAGACGCCCACGGAGCCGGTGTTCCTCATGGTCCCGGCGGCGTACGTCGACCCGGCGGCGAACGACTCGGCTGGCGGCGGGGCAACGGCGAACGCCTCGGCTGAACCAGCCCTGACGGCGACGAGTGAAACGGAGGTCAGCCATGCTGCGTGAACTGGGGACGCGACTCGTCGTCCTCGTTCTGACCGCGGCCGTCGTCGTCGCGGTGGTGACCGGCGCGCCGCTACTACTCCAGAGTGACGGCGGCGACGACGAGTCGCTCCAGAACCCCGAGTACGACCCCGACACCATCGCCACCGACCCCATCGACGCGACGGGGACGGTCGAGCCGAACCCCGACCCCGCGGCCGACGCCAGCGGGACGATTCTCATCGACCGCGGTCACTCCAATCGCTTCTCGCGGGCGGATATCGAACCGCTCGTGGACGCGCTGGTCGGCGCGGGCTATCACGTCGAGTTCTACACCGACGGCGACTTGGCGACGCATCTCGAAGACGCGGACGCCTTCCTCGTCATCGACCCCGGGACGGAGTACCTGCCCGGAGATATCAGCGACGTGCGCCAGTTCACGGGCAATGGCGGCCGGCTCGTGATGGTCGGCGAACCGGACCGGACGACGGTCAGCGCCACGCTCGTCGGCACCAGCGTCCAGAATCAGGAGAGCCGACTCACGACCCTCGCCTCCAGCTACCAGATGAGCATCGAGACGCAGTATCTCTACAATCAGGAACACGCCGACGGGACGTTCAAGCACGTCCTCGTCCGTCCGACGGGCGCCGGTAACGTCGAGAACGTCGACCGCGCGGCGATGTACACGGCGGCGGCCGTCAGCGCCCGCGACGGAACCGTTCTACTCCGGAGCGCCCCGAACACGCACAAGTCGGGGAGCGACGACGTGACCGGCGAGTACGGCGTGGCGGTGCGTCGCGGAAACACCCTGTTGCTCGGGGACAAGACGTTCATGCGCGGCGACCGCTACCGCGTCGCCGACAACGAGGACCTGCTTGCCTACGTGGCCGAGTTCATGATTGAGGGCGACTATCAGGCGCCCGGCGGGTCGTCGACAGGGGCGGACGAGGACGACGGAAACAACGCGACGGCCCGTCTGTCACGGGACAGGGTTATCACGTCGGACCGCCAGATGAGCGTATGAGCAACCCAACTGCGACGCTGCACACGACACACGGCGACATCACGGTCGAACTGTTCGCGGACCGGGCGCCGACGACAGTCGAGAACTTCATCAATCTCGCCGAACACGACCCGGCGGCGAACGACGACCCCGCACCCGAGACGACGACGTGGGAGGACCCCGACTCGGGCGAGACGCGCGGTGACGCGCTCTATGCCGACATCCCCTTCCATCGCATCATCCACGACTTCATGATTCAGGGCGGGGACCCGACCGGAACCGGGCGCGGCGGCCCCGGCTACACCTTCGACGACGAGTTCCACCCCGACCTCCGACACGACAAGGCGGGGATGCTCTCGATGGCCAACCGCGGCCCGGACACCAACGGCTCGCAGTTTTTCATCACGCTGGACGCCCAGCCCCACCTCGACGATAGCCACGCCGTCTTCGGCGAAGTCGTCGACGGCATGGACGTCGTCGAAGAACTCGGGTCGGTGAAGACGGACACGGACGACCAGCCGCTCGACGACGTTCGGCTCGAATCCGTCGATGTGGACCGCTGAGGCGGCGGGAGGGAACGCGTGAGCGGAGAGGTCGAGACGTCGCTCGACGCGTTCCGCGCCGCGGCCGCGGACGCAACACCCGAGGCGCGCGTGCCAATCGAGGTGTCGTTCGAGGCGGACCCGTTCGACGCCTATCGACGTGCCCGACGCGGTGCGCCGTCGGTCTTCCTCGAAACGTCCGGCGGCCAGCCCGGCTGGGGCTATTTCGGCGTCGACCCCGACGCGGTTCACGAGGTGGGCGCGGACGAGTCGCCGGGCGTCCTCGACACGATACGGGAGTTGACGGCCGGGGAGTCGCTGGCGCGTGGCGACTGCGAGATACCCTACCCCGGCGGCTTCTTCGGGTGGCTGTCGTACGACACGGTCAGAGAAATCGAAGCCCTGCCGTCGACCACCGTCGACGACCGGGGGCTACCGCGGCTCCAACTCGCCCGCTACACGTGTCTCGTGGCGTGGGAGGCGGGCGAGTCGACGCTCCGTGCCGTCGCGACGCCGCGAGTCGGTGACGACCCCGAGGCGGCGTACGAGCGGGGCGTGAAACGGGCACGGGAACTCGCCGATGCCGCGACGACGGGCGACCCCTCGGTCGGCGACCCGCCCGTGTCGGGGCCGGTGAGTTTCGAGAGTTCCTGTGACCGGGCGGCGTACGGTGACCGCGTCCGGCGGGTGCAGGAGTACATCCGCGACGGCGACACGTTTCAGGCGAACATCTCGCATCGGCTGACCGCGCCCGCGGCGGTCCACCCGGTCGACGTCTTCGCCGCGCTCCGGACGGTGAATCCGGCGCCGTACTCCGGACTGCTGGAGTTCCCCGGAGTCGACCTCGTGAGCGCGAGCCCGGAACTCCTCCTCGAACGCGACGGCGACTTCCTGCGGACGGAGCCGATTGCGGGGACGCGGCCGCGGGGTGCGGACGACGCCGAGGACCGGCGGCTCGAAGCCGACCTACAGAGCGACGAGAAAGAGCGCGCGGAACACGCCATGCTGGTCGACCTCGAACGCAACGACCTCGGGAAGGTGAGCGAGTACGGCTCGGTCACGGTCGACGAGTACCGCCGCGTCGACCGCTACTCCGAGGTGTTTCACCTCGTCTCCTCGGTGACGGGTGACCTCGCAGCGGAGTACGACCTCGCCGACGCCATCGGCGCGACGTTCCCCGGCGGGACGATTACCGGCGCACCCAAGCCGCGGACGATGGAGATAATCGACGAGGTCGAACAGCGCCGGCGCGGCCCGTACACGGGCAGTATGGCGATTATCGGCTTCGACGGGCGCGCGACGCTCAACATCATCATCCGGACGCTGGTGCGGCACGGCGACGAGTACCACCTCCGGGTGGGCGGGGGCGTCGTCCACGACTCGGACCCCGACCGGGAGTACGACGAGACGCTGGCGAAGGCGCGAGCGCTCGTCACCGCCGTCGACACCGCGCTCGACGACGACCAAGAGATGGAGGTGGGGGAGTGACGCGAGTGCTCGTCGTCGACAACTACGACTCCTTCGCGTACAACCTCGTCCAGTACGTGGGCGAGGCGGCCGACGAGGTACTCGTCCGCCGGAACGACGCCGTCGACCTCGCGGATATCGACGCGCTCGACCCGGACGGCATCGTCGTCTCGCCGGGGCCGGGGACGCCCGAGGACGCGGGCGTGTCGATGCCTGTCTTCGCCGAGCGCGAGTATCCGACGCTGGGCGTCTGTCTCGGCCACCAAGCGCTGTGTGCGGTCCACGGCGCGACGGTCGGGCACGCGCCCGAAGTCGTCCACGGTAAGCGGTCGACTATTCGCCACGACGGACAGGGCGTGTTCGCCGGGCTACCCGACCGGTTCGAAGTGGGGCGCTATCACTCGCTGGCGGTCGAGCGCGGCGACGTACCCGACAGCCTCGTCGAGACGGCGTGGACGGACGACGACCGTGGCATCGTGATGGGCGTTCGCCACCGGGAGCAACCTCACATCGGCGTGCAGTTCCACCCCGAGAGCATCCTGACGGACGGCGGCAAACGACTCATCCGCAACTTCTTGGACCTATGCAGTACCACGTGAACGGTCGGCTGGTCGACGCGAGCGAGGCGACGGTCAGCGTCGAGGACCGCGGCTTCCTCTACGGCGACGCCGCCTTCGAGACGTGTCGCGCCTACGGCGGCGACGTCTTCGAGTGGGCGGCCCACCGCGACCGACTCGAACGCACCTGCGAGACGCTGGGGATGGCCGAGGCCGTGCCCGAAGATATGCACGACCGAATCGCGGCGACGCTCGACGCGAACGGCCTCGACGACGCGTACGTCCGCGCGTCGGTGACCCGCGGCGTCCAACCGGGGAAGCTGACCCCCGCCGAGGACGTCGACCCGTCGGTCGTCGTCATCGTCAAACCGCTTCCCCGAGGGGGTGTCGACGGCGAATCGGTGTGGGAAGCCCCCGCCACCGTGCGGACGGTCGAACGCCGGCGGATTCCCGAGTCGGCGATGCCGGCAGAGGCCAAGACACACAACTACCTCGACGGGATTCTGGCTCGACTCGAACTCCGGGGGACCGACGCCGACGAGGCGCTCGTCCGGGACGTCGACGGCGCCGTCGCGGAGGGCGCGACGAGCAACGTCTTCTTCGTCGACGACGGGATACTCCGGACGCCGTCGCTCGCGGGGCCGATTCTGCCGGGCGTGACGCGAGCGGTCGTCCTCGAACTCGCCGCCGACCTCGGGATTCCGGTCGAGACGGGGACCTACGGGGTGAGCGCGGTCCGGAGCGCCGACGAGGCGTTCCTGACGAACACGACGTGGGAACTGCGCCCGATAGCGACAGTCGACGGGGTTTCCGTCGGCGGCGGGCCGATAACGGACCGTCTCGCGGCGGCGTTCGACCGGCGAGTCGAGTCGCAGTACACCAGTTAGCCGGGCGGTCGTCGACTACGCCGCCCCCGGTGTCGACGCCGCGAGGCGGCGACCGGACGACGAGCGTGAGTTCCCCGACCGAAAGCCACTTGCGGAGGTGCGGGAAACGGGCAGTCGGGCGAGGGTGGCCGAGCCAGGCCAAAGGCGGCGGGCTTAAGACCCGCTCTCGAAGGAGTTCGGGGGTTCGAATCCCCTCCCTCGCACTGTCTCCGAACGAACGTGAGGAGCAGTGCGTCCAGGATTCGAACCGGAAAGTGGAGCGAGCGAACGCGAGCGAAACGACCGTGGTGAGAATCCCCTCCCTCGCACTGTCTCCGAACGTGCAGAGCGTGCCGAGAAGAAACTGCTGTGCATAGAACGAATCGCGAGCCGGTGGCTCGGTAGTGTACTGACAAAGCGAAAAGCGAGCGTACGGGGAAAGAGGGTCCGTACGTTCGCTTGCCGCCCTGAATTGGTCCCCGCTGACGCTTCGGCCCTCCAGACGAAGCGTCACATGGTACGAACGGGGGAAGGAACTTAACGTTGCCGCCGGCGGCAGGATGAGTGGGATGCCGAAACCGCGACCCAACGCGAGGGGCTTTTGGCCGCGCACCCCCTGATGGGAGTATGAGCGAGACAGCCGGCAGAGCCGCCCGTGCGTTCCGCAGCCACGATTCCTTCGAGCGGATTGACGACGGTCGCTTCGCGTCGACGACGACCACCTTCGACGCGACGGTCGAAGCGGAGGAAGTCGAGGGCCGCATCGACTACACGGTACAGATTCGCGTGCCCACGCTCTCGGCGGCCGTCGACGGCGACGTCGCCGACGTCGTTGAGGAGGGATGGGTCGAGACGTTCGAACTCCGCGTCGCCGACGCCGACGGCGTCGTTCGCGGCGACCACGACTTCGACCCGCGGGTCGAGGTTCGAGACGGGAAGGTGGTCGCCGAGTTCACGTTCACCGACATCAACGAGCAGCGGGGCGTCGACGACGCGGCGGCAATCGTCGACTACGTCGAGGGGACGTACGTGCAGGGAATCATCCCGGGCTACGAGTACGTCGACCCGGTCGCGGGACTGCTCGACCAAGCGCGACGGGCCGGCCAGTAAGCCGACAGCGAAAAGCCGGTGGAGCGTCTTCCTCCGGCATGGCGACGATTCTGGATGTCGCGCTGATGGCCGCCGTCTTCGCGGTCAACACGCTTCTCGCGGCGGTGTTGACCCGATTTCTCCGCCTCCAACTCGCGACGCGCTGGGGGAGTGCCGTCTACGTCGGGTTCTTGGTCCCCGTCGTTCTCGTCGTGACGACCATCGTGTCGTTCAGCCTCGGCGTGGGCATCGACCTCGGTAGCGCGGCCGCCGTCCTCGGCCTGATGGTCGCGCTCCCGATGGCGCTCGGGGTGAGCATCGACGTGCTGTACCTGCCGTCTCCGGCGGAGTACGACCTCCCGGACACCTAGAGACGCTCGACGGCGTCGAAGACGTCGTCGAGGACGGCTTCCCGGGTCCGTGTGGCGTCGATGCGGACGAACCGATCCGGCTCCGCTTCGATGAGTCGCTCGTACTGTTCGCGGACGGTCCGGAGGTAGTCGGCGCGCTCGAACTTGTTCGTCTCGCCGCTTCGCTCCGCCGCCGTCTCGGGGTCGATATCGAAATACAGCGTCGCGTCGGGCGCCCGCGAGAAGGGTTCGTGAAGGTCGTGGATGTAGTCGAAGGGGTCGTCGATGGGGGAGTCGGCGAGCGTCGCGGCCTGATACGCGATTCGCGAGTCGGAGTAGCGGTCGGAGACGACGAGCGACCCGTCTTCGAGCGCCGGGCGCACGACACGCGAGAGGTGGTCGGCGTGGTCGGCGGTGTAGAGAAACAGTTCGGCCAGCGGGTCGGCGTCCTCGTCGTCGACGGAGCGGTAGACGGCGTCGCCGTACCACGAATCGGTGGGTTCGCGAGTGAACACGGCGGATGGATAGCGGTCACGAAGCGCCCGCCAAGCCGTCGTCTTGCCGCTGCCGTCGAGTCCCTCCAGCGTGAGGAGCATAGCCGGAGTTGCCGGGGCGGGGGGTTAACTGCCGGGGTCCGCGGCCGACCCCTTCGGCGGCCGACACGAGTGGCCGCGGGCGACGCCGCCGTGTGAACCGTTGACGGCGCGTTAGGTTTAGGTCGATTCACGGAAATGTATAGCCTATGAAGATTCTGGTGACCGGTGGGAGCGGCTTCGTCGGTCGACATCTGTGCCGTGAGTTGAAATCGCGGGGCCACTCGGTGACGGCGCTCGCGCGGCGGCCGAGCGAGGGCGACCTGCCGGGCGGCGTCGAGAAGGCGATGGGCGACGTGACGGCCTACGACTCGCTGCTCGAACCGATGCGAGGGCAGGATATCGTCGTCAACTTGGTCGCGCTCTCGCCACTGTTCAAGCCCTCGGGCGGCGACGAGATGCACGACCGGGTGCATCGACAGGGAACGGAAAACGTCGTGCAGGCGGCCGAGGAGATGGGCGTCGAGAAAATCGCCCAGATGAGTGCGCTGGGCGCGGACCCGAACGGGGATACAGCGTACATCCGCGCAAAGGGCGAGGCCGAGGAAATCGTCCGGTCGTCCTCGCTTCGCTACGTCATTTTCCGCCCGTCGGTCATCTTCGGCGACGGCGGCGAGTTCGTCTCGTTCACGAAGAAACTCGCGCCACCGTATCTGACGCCGCTCCCCGGCGGCGGGAAGACACGGTTCCAGCCACTCTGGATTGGCGACTTGGTGCCGATGCTCGCGACGGCCATCGAGGACGACGCCTACGACGAGGGCGTGTACGAACTCGGCGGGCCGGAGAAACTGACGCTCGCGGAGATTGCGCGCATCGTCCACGGGAGCGAGGGGCGGCCGGCGACGGTCATCCCGGTTCCGATGGCGCTGGCGAAAGTCGGCCTGTCGGCGCTCGGAGCGCTTCCCGGGGCGCCGATGGGCGCCGACCAGTACCGCTCGCTGCGCTTCGACAACACCACCGACCACAACGACATCGAGGCGTTCGGCGTCGAGGAGTCGGAGCTACAGACGCTCGGCGGGTACCTCGCTGACTGACGAGCGGCAGACGCCCGTCCGACATCGCCGCGACGAGTCGAATCGTCGCGCCGTCGGGCGATATCGACGATAGAATTTGGGAGCGGAAGTGCGCACGCCCACAAGGTTTATGGTCGTTTTGCGCTTGGGTTCTTCCCAATGAAACGGGGTCTGAAACTATGAAACTGGCCATGATTGGATTCGGTCAGGCCGGGGGCAAAATCGTCGATAAGTTCCTCGAGTACGACCAGCGTACGGGGAGCGAAATCGTCCGCGCGGCCGTGGCGGTGAACACGGCGAAGGCCGACCTGATGGGCTTAGAGCACATCCCACAGGACCAGCGGGTGCTCATCGGCCAGTCCCGCGTGAAAGGACACGGCGTCGGCGCCGACAACGAACTCGGCGCAGAAGTCGCCGAGGAGGACATCGGCGAGGTACAGGGCGCCATCGACGGCATTCCGGTCCACGAAGTCGACGCCTTCCTCATCGTCGCCGGCCTCGGCGGCGGGACGGGGAGCGGTGGCGCGCCCGTCCTCGCGAAACACCTCAAGCGCATCTACACGGAACCAGTCTACGGCCTCGGCATCCTCCCCGGCAGCGACGAGGGAGGGATTTACACGCTCAATGCCGCTCGCTCCTTCCAGACGCTCGTCAACGAGGTGGACAACCTGCTCGTTTTCGACAACGACGCGTGGCGACAGACGGGCGAGTCCGTCCAGAGCGGCTACGACGAGATAAACGAGGAAATCGTCAAGCGGTTCGGCATCCTCTTCGGCGCCGGCGAGGTCAAACAGGGCCAAGAGGTCGCCGAATCCGTCGTCGACAGCTCGGAGATTATCAACACGCTCTCGGGCGGCGGCGTCTCCACCGTCGGCTACGCCCGGGAGACGGTCGAGCGCAAACAGCAGTCGGGCGGCTTGCTCTCGCGCTTTACGGGCAACGACGAGTCCATCGAGGACCAACTCGACTCCGCGAACACCACGAACCGCATCACCAGCCTCGTCCGCAAGGCGGCGCTCGGGCGTCTGACCCTCCCTTGTGAAATCGACGGCACCGAGCGCGCGCTGCTCGTGATGGCCGGGCCCTCCGCCTACCTCAACCGGAAAGGCATCGAGCGCGGGCGGAAGTGGCTCGAAGAGCAGACCGGAAGCATGGAAGTCCGTGGCGGCGACTACCCCATCAACAACAGCGACTTCGTCGCCTCCGCCATCCTGCTGTCCGGCGTCACGAACGTTCCCCGCATCAAAGAGCTACAGCAGGTCGCCATCGAAGCGCAGGACAACATCAACGAAATCCGCGAAGAGAGCGAAGCCAACCTCCAGAACTTAGTCGAAGATGACGAGGACGAACTCGAGTCACTCTTCTAGGGTCGTCCTCGCCACAGTCGTCGTGTTGCTCGCTGCGACCGTTCCGGCCGCAGCGGTCAGCGTCACTGGCGAGGACGTCCCCGAAGAAGCCCAAGTCGGAACGCAGGTATCGGCATCCGTCACGCTTGACGAACTGTATCAGAACCCCCAGAGCGAGCAGTGGCAGCTCTCCGGGTCGACCGAACTGACCGACGTCTCGTGGACCATCGTGTTCTACGACCAGACGGGGTCACAGGTCGACTTGATAGAGCCGACGGGACAGTCCTTCTCGAACGTCGGGATTCGGGCCAGCGACGGCATCTCGGAGGTCGAAGTCCGGGTCACGGGGACGGTCCCCGCCGTCGACACCTACAGCTACGACCCGGCACAGGAGTTCCAGTTGCTACAACTCCAGCGCGGGCAGGCGGGCGGTGCGAGCAACACCATCGACACGTGGCAGACCCACCACTACACCGAACAGAGCGCGTCGGCGCGTGAGGCCATCGACCGCGCGGGCGACGAACTCGAACAGGCCCGGGCGAGCGGCGCGAACCCGAGCGACGCACAGGCGAACTACGACGACGCCATCGCGGCGTACGAAGACGGGAGCTTCGACGTGGCGACCAACCTCGCCAACCGGTCGGCGAGTCAGGCCGAACAGGCCCAGCAGTCCCAGCAGACCCAACAACTGCTCATCTACGCCGGTGTCGGGCTGGTCGTCCTCGCCCTGCTAGTGGGTGGCATCCTCTACTGGCGCTCCCAGCAGGGCCCGGAAGACCCGCTCAGTTAGGGATGCGATTTCTCGTCCCCTTCGAGTCGACGACGCCGAAGACGCGACTCGACGGGGTTCTCGACGCCGCGGAACGCGGCGCCTTCTCGCGGGCGATGCTCCGTGACGTGTGTGAGGCAGTCGCCGATGCGGGCCACACCGCCGAGGTACTCGCGACTGCTCCGGTGTCGGTCGATACGTCCGTAACCGTCGACGAGCGCCCGCTCTCGGCGGCGATAAACGCCCGCCTCGGCGACGAACGGGTCGGAATCGTCGTCGCTGACCTCGCGCTGGTGACATCGGCGGCGGTCGACCGTCTCACCGACGCCGCGGCCGACGCCGACGTCGCCATCGCGCCGGGACGGGGCGGCGGGACGAACGCCCTCGTCGTCGACCACCCCGAGTTTCGCGTCGACTTCCACGGCGTCTCCTATCGTGACCACCGAGCGCTCGCCCGCGAGATCGGTGCATCGATTGGGGTCGTCGACTCGATGCGGCTGGCGACCGACGTGGACGTACCGGCTGATTTGGTCGAGGTACTCCTCCACGGCGACGGCGAGGCGGCGTCGTGGCTCCGGGCGGCGGGGTTCGAACTCGACGCGAGCGGTGGCCGGGTCGGAGTGCGGCGCGAGTAACGGCAGAGAGCGGGTTTTTTGCCCGTCGGGGCGCGAGTCGACCTATGGTACGGGCCCCGGAGACGGACGACGAACGCGTCGACCCGTCGACACTCGTCGACGACGGCGCGGTCGACGCCCTCCTCGACGTGACGCCCGCGGACGTCGATTCGGCGCCCGAACTCACCTTCGCGCGCAACGTCTTCCTCCCGCTGACGACCGCCTGCCGCTACACCTGCACCTACTGCTCGTTCTACGACGTGCCCGGCGAGGCGACGCTGATGCCGCCCGAGGCGGTGCGCGAGCAACTCCAGTACGGCGCCGAAGCGGGCTGTACGGAGGCGCTCTTCACCTTCGGCGACGCGCCCGACGAGCGCTACACGCAGGTGCACGAGCAACTCGACGAGTGGGGTCACGACACCGTTCTCGACTACCTCGTCGAGGCCTGCGAGATGGCACTCGACGTGGGACTGCTCCCTCACAGCAACCCGGGTGACCTCCGGGAAGACGAACTCGACCGCCTCGCCGCGGTCAACGCGAGCATGGGCGTCATGCTGGAGACGACGGCGGACGTGGACGCCCACGCCGGCGGGCGACGGAAGACGCCCGAGCGCCGTCTGGGGACGATTCGCGCCGCCGGCGCGGCTGGCGTGCCCTTTACGACGGGTATCCTCGTCGGCATCGGCGAGACTCGGCGGGACCGCGCCGAGAGCCTGCTCGCCATCGGCGAACTCCACGAGCGCTACGACCACGTGCAGGAGGTCATCGTCCAGAACGTCGTGCCGAACGAGCGCTCGGACTTCGACCGGCCGAGCGTCGAGACGATGCGCGAGACGGTGGCGATGGCGCGGGCGGCGCTCCCGTCCGAGGTGTCGGTGCAGGTGCCACCGAACCTCTCGCCGACGGCGGAACTGCTGGACTGCGGCGTCGACGACCTCGGCGGGGTGTCGCCCGTCACGGACGACTACATCAACCCCGACTACGCGTGGCCCGCGCTCGACGAACTCACGTCGCTCGCGGCCGACGCCGGCGTGCCGCTGCGGGAACGGCTCCCCACACACGAGCGCTATCTGCCGGCGGCGTTCAGACGGGATGACGTGACGCCGGCGGCGGGGTCGTGGCTCCACCCGGCGGTCAGCGAGACGCTGGCCGACTCGATGGCGCGGTTCGCCGGCGGGCCACCCGTTCACGAGTGAGGCTCACAGCCATCGCTCTTCGACCGCCGGCAGTCGCTTTCGGACGAGCGTGTACCCGCCGCCGACGGCGATGCCGACGAGGCTGAGGCGTCGAAGGGTCGGCCCGAACTGCGTCAGTCCCGGCGCGAAACAGACGACGGTGAGCAGGAAATCCTCCGGGGCGCCGTCGTAGCGCACCCAGTAGCGGGGGCGAATCCAGCGCCGGCGCGAGTGGAGATACACCGCCTCGACGGAGGTACGCTCCCACGGCCGGGCCTCAGTTCCCGCGCCGAACACGTCGGTCACGGAGTGGACGGCGGCCGCGAGGAAGAACCACGCGACGGCGACGGTCGCAGGACGGGGGTCGACGACGGCGAGCGCGAGAGCGGGGAGCGCGCCCAGCCAGTAGTAGTCGGGGAAGTGAAGCGTCCGGCGGTGGACGCCGGCGAGGAGGTCGAGGTCCGGAAAGATGCCGCCGGCGAGGCCGGCGAGCGCGGCCACCGGCGCCAGCTCGGGGGCGACGACGGTCAGCGGGAGGGCGAGGAGGAGGCCGACCGCCGCGTGCGTCGTCGCCATCATGACTGGTTAGTCGTCACCGGGAGTAGGAGTCCGGCGGTCGAGCATCGGCGTTCCGTCAGCGCGGGGGCCGAGGCCGGGCCCGTACGGCGGGTCGTCGGTGAGGGGGCGGCGCCGCTCGTAATCCGTCGAGCGCTCGACCGGGCGCCGACCGATGGCGGTCACCATGTCGACGTAGTCGGCGACCGAGCGGAACTCGCCGTAGTCGCCGCCGGCGCGCTTGGTTATCTCCTCGGAGAGGAGCGTCCCCATGAAGTCGTTGGCGCCACAGGAGAGGGTCTTCAGCGACTTCTCGTCGCCGAACTTCACCCACGAGGTCTGAACGTTCTCGATGTTGTCGAGAAAGAGCCGCGAGACGGCAATCATGAGTTCGTCCTCCGCGTCCGTCGCCCCGCCCGACACCAGTCCGTGTTCGTACAGCGGCGTCTGTTCGTGGATAAACGAGAGGGGGACGAACTCCGTGATGCCGCCGGTCCGGTCCTGCAGGTCGCGCACCCGCTTCAGGTGCATGACCCGGTGCATCTCGTTCTCGACGTGGCCGTACATGATGGTCGCGGTGACGGGCAGGCCGGCGGCCATCGCCCCCTCCATCGCGTCGAGCCACGCCTCCGTGTCCATCTTCCCCGGACAGATGACCTCGCGCACCTCGTCGACGAGAATCTCGGCGGCGGTGCCGGGGGCGCTGTCGAGGCCCGCGTCTCGCAGGCGGCGATACACCGTCTCGTACGACCAGTCGGTGCCCCGGCGGGCGTGGTAGGCCTCCTCGGGCGTCATCGAGTGGACGTGGACGCCGTCGACGGACATCGCCCGAATCTGGTCGACGTAGGTGCCCGGCGAGGTGGTGTAGGCCGACGGGGGGCGGTAGTTCACCTGCTCCGGGTCGGACGCCGCTTCGAGCAGTTCGCGATGCTCGGAATCGAGGGCGAAAGCCGGGTGGAGACCGCTGACCGAACACACCTCGGAGATGCCGAGTTCGAGGGCGTCGGCGACGGCCTGTCGCGACTCGGCGGGCGTCTTGGTGAAGCCGCCGTGGTCGTCGGGGGCGTCCGTCTCGAACGCCGAGGCGCGGTCCTTGAAGTTACAGAACTGACAGCCGGTGTCACAGGCCGTCGTGACGTTGTTGTTGAGGTTGGCGACGAAGGTGACGTCGTCGCCGACGACGTCGGCGCGGCGGTGGTCGGCCGCCTCCAGCACTCGCTCCTTTCGGACGGGGTCGATGCCGTCGTGGTCGGTGCCGGTCGTCAGGAGTTCGACCCCGTCGTCGACGGTGAGGCGGTGCCCGTCCCGAGCCTTCGCGAGGGCGTTCTCGAACGACTGCTCGGTCTCCGGGACGTGGTCGAAATCGAAGCCCGTAGCCGCCGCGTCGGGCGTGTCGCTCATCGTAACAGGGGAGACGCCCGAGACTAATAGGGGTTGCCGTCACACGTCAAAAGACCCATACCAGTCGGTGCCGAGGGGGTAGGTATGCGAGGCTGGGTCCGTCGACTGGGAGAGCGCGCCTACGAGCGTCTCCTCCGCCGGGACATCGACGGCGGCCCGAGCCACGTCGCCATCATTCAGGACGGCAACCGCCGCTACGCCCGAGAGCGGGGCGACAGGAGCACCGACGGCTACCGCGAGGGCGCCCGAACGACCGAGCAGGTGCTCCGGTGGTGTCAGGAGTTGGGCGTCGAGGAACTCACGCTCTATGCCTTCTCGACGGAGAACTTCGAGCGCCCGCCCGAGGAGCGCGAACACCTGTTCGACCTCATCGAATCGAAGCTCTGGGAGTTCGCGGACAACGAGCAGATTCACGAGAACGAGGTGTGTATCCGCGCACTCGGGGAGGTCAACCGCCTGCCCGAACGCGTCCGCGACGCCGTCGCGTACGCGGAGTCGGAGACGGCCGACTACGACCGCTTCCGACTGAACGTCGCACTCGCCTACGGGGGGCGGGCCGAACTCCTCGGCGCCGCTCGCGACACGCTCCGCGCCGTCGACGACGGGCGTCTCGACCCGGAGGACGTGACCGTCGAGACCATCGAGCAACGCCTCTACGCCCGCCCGGTCCGCGACGTGGACCTCATCGTCCGCACCGGCGGGGACGAGCGAACGAGCAACTTCCTGCCGTGGCACGCCAACGGCAACGAGGCCGCCGTCTTCTTCTGTGCGCCCTACTGGCCCGAGTTCTCGAAAATCGACTTCCTGCGCGCGATTCGCACTTACGAGTCGCGAGAGGCGTCGTGGCGACACACGCGCCGAGAGCGCGCCGCCGCGCTGGTTCGGGCCGTCGCGGGGTCGTCGCTCGTCGAGACGCGGGAGGTGGTCGGGCGACTGCGCGAGCAACTGCCACACGTCGGCGCCGACGAACTCACGGACGAACTCGCCGCGGAGGCAGAGCGCAGCGACGGCGCCGTGGAGTAGGGCTGGCGAGAACCTTTGTACCCACCGGCGCGAACGGGTGGTATGCTCGACCTGTTGCTCCAGACAGCCACGCCGACGCCGTCGGCGGTCGGTCCCGGGGGGCTCGCGGACTACTGGCCGCTGGTCCGACGCGGGGTGTGGTTCGTCGGCGGGTTCGTCGTTACCGCGCTCGTCGGGTGGTTCGTGGTCGAACCCCTCGTCGGGCGGTACGTCCAGCGGCGAAACCGCAACAACCCGACGATTCAGGAGGCCGTCTCGCGGTACGTCCGCTTGACCGTCCTCGTCGTCGCCTTCTTCGTCGCCGCGGGCATCGCAGGCTACGGCCGGTTCATCGGCGATTCCGCGCTCGTCATCGCCGCCGGGACGCTCGCCGTCGGCGTGGCCGGCCAGACCGTCATCGGCTCCATCGTCAGCGGCCTCGTCCTCGTCGTCGACCCCGAGTTCAACGTCGGCAACTACATCGAGTGGGCGGACAACGAGGGGACGGTTCAGTCCATCACGCTCCGGGTGACACGCGTGTTGACGCCGGACGGCGAACTCGTCACGGTTCCGAACACGGTGTTGACGGGGCAGGCCATCACCCGCCCGTACGGACGGGGACGCCGACGCGTCGTCGAACACGTCGGCATCGCCTACGAGGCAGACGTGAGCGACACGCTCGACCACCTCACGGCGGCGACGGAGGCCATCGAAGGTATCGAGGGCGAACCGACGCCGAAGGCCTACGTCGACGACTTTGGCTCCGACGCCGTCGTCATCCGCGTCCACTACTGGATTAGCGACCCGCGCAAGCGAGACGTCTTCGGGATTCGTTCGGCGTACGCCCGCGCGGTCAAGCGCCGCCTCGACGACGCCGGCATCGCCATCAGCCCCGCGTCGAAGCGCGAACTGCAGGGGCGAATCGAGATTGCGGACGGCGCGGCGTAGTCAGTCGTCGCGCGCGATGGTCGCGAGCAGGGACGCCGTCGAGTCCGCATCGAGCGTCGTCTGCGCCATACCCCATCCAGCGTCGCCTGCGACAACTACCTGCCGGATATGAGTATAACCCGTTCAAGTGGGGCGGGACGAACCGCCAATCCGTGCGATACCCGCGTAATCCGGCTAAATTCGGGTTTACTCGCCACGAACCGTCGCCCCGGTTTATACTCTCGGAGGCGGTGGCTCCATCCATGCACGAGAGCGATACTCCCTCGGCATCGAGACGCGACTACCTGCGGGCGACCACGGGTCTCGCCGCCGCGGGGCTGACCGGGCTGGCCGGCTGTTCGAGCGCCCAAGCGACGACGGGGACGCTGGCGACGCGTGTGAGCGACCAGCCGGGCGACATCGGCGACTTCGAAACCTGTGTCGTCACCATCGCCGGGTTCTGGGTGAAGCCGGGGACAGAGGACGAAGACGACGAGGATAATGACACGACGGCGACGGCAACGACGACAGAATCGGAGTCAGACGGCACCGAAACCCCCGACGAGAGCGACGAGCGCGAGTACTACGAGCTAGAGAGCCCACAGGAGGCCGATTTGGTGGAGCTACAGGGCGACCGCTCGGCGCTCATCGGCGAGCAGGAACTCGAAACGGGGACGTACGCGTACCTCCAGTTGGACGTGACGGGCGTCGACGCCACGCTCGCCGACGGCGGCGAGGCGACGGTGACGACGCCGGGCAACGCCCCCCTCCAGTTCAAGCAGTCGTTCGAGATTCGGGAGGACACGCGGACGCAGTTCACCGCCGACTTCACGCCCGTCAAGCGGGGGCAGACCGGGTCGTACCTGCTCCAGCCGGTGGCGAGCGAGACGACCGTGAGTTACGAGTCGGTCGAGGCGACGGCGACCGAATCGGGCGAGTAGCGCTTACCGGCCGAACCGCCGCTGCCGGTTCTGGTAATCCAGCACCGCCCGGAGGTAGTCCCGCTCGCGGACGTCCCGCCAGTTCAGGTCGATGAAGTAGAGTTCGGAGTAGACGGACTGCCAAATCATGAAATCGGAGAGGCGTTCAGCGCCCGTCTTGATGAGCAGGTCCGGTTCGTCGGGGAAGACGAGTCGCCGCTCGACGTCTGCCCCGTCGACTGCGTCGGGGTCGAGTTCGCCGGCGTCGACCTCCTCGGCCAGCGACCGGACGGCGGCGGCGAACTCCCCCTTCCCCCCCAGCCCGACGTTCACCTGCACCGGGGCGGAGACGGGGTCGGTGTCGTCGGGGGCGCGGACGGCGACGGGGCGCGGGGCGGAGATGGCGCGGAGTTCACGCTCTAGCGTCGGCACCACGGACTCGTCGAGGACGCTCACCGAGACGGTGGCTCGCTCGGCGCCGTAGTCGAACACCCAGCCAAGGAGGCGTTCGAGGCGGTCGTACGCCCCCTGTTCCAGCAGGTCACGCTCGGTGAGGACGAGCGCGACGTGTGCGGGCGGGTCGGCGCCGTGAAAGCGCTGTCTGAGCGCGAGATAGCGGTCGTACAGGCCCACAGCTGAGACAGGCGTCGACATCCCAAAAGCCCAACGGGTCGGGCGAAGGCCCGTGTCGGGAGCGTTAAGTGGCCGTCCAAGATACCGAACGGTGTGACGTCCCCCCTTCGACGGGCCGGAGGGTTCGCGGCGGTGGGCACGCTCGCGCTCGCCGCACCCGAACTCGGGAAGGCAGCGGCGGCCCCCTTCGCTATCGTCGCGCTCCTCGCCGCCTTCGTCATCGACGACGGGCCGGTGTTCGAGCTCTTCGCCCGAGCGCAGGACCGCCGCGACGGCCAGCTCAACGGCCTCGCCGGATTCGCGCTGGCCGCGACCGGACTCGCGATTCTCTCGACGGCGCCCCGAGAGTCGATGCCGACGGAAGTGTTCGTCGCGGCGATTCTCGTCGTCGCCTACGGGAACGTGGGCGCCCGCGCCGTCGAGCGCCTGTGGAGCGACCCCGGCCGGTCGGTCGCCGGCTTCAGCTTCGCCGCCTTCCTCGCCGCCGCTGCCGGCCAACTCGTCATCGCGTGGACGGTGGGCCGAGCGCCCGCGCCAGCCGCCGTCGTCTTCCTCGCCGCCGCGGGCGCGCTCGTCGCCGCGCTCCTGCGGTCGATGCTCTACGAGCGCGACGACCCCATCGTGTTGCTCTCGACCGGACTCCTGCTGTGGCTGTTCCACACCATCGGCGTCGACGCCGGGGTCGTAGCTGTCGGCGCCGCACTCCTCGTGACCGTCGCACTCGGCTACGTCTCCTATCGCACCGGCACCGCGTCGGTGCCGGGGATGGTGACCGGCGTCCTACTCGGCCTGCTCACCATCGTCTTCGGCGGCGTCGGCTGGTTCGCCATCCTTATCGCCTTCTTCGGTATCGGCGGCCTCTCCGCCAAGTATCGCTACGCCGAGAAAAACAAGCGGGGCGTCGCCGAGGACAACGAGGGCGCCCGCGGGAGCGGGAACGTCCTCGGGAACGCCGCCGTCGCCCTCGTGGCCGTCATCGGCTTCGCCGCCAGCGCCAACCTGCAGATGGACGCCACTCTCTTTCGCTTTGCCTTCACCGGGTCGCTCGCGGCCGCCATGAGCGACACGCTCTCCAGCGAAATCGGCGTCCTGTTCGACGAGCCGCGACTCATCACGACGCTCGAACGCGTCGACCCCGGCACCGACGGCGGCATCACGTGGCAGGGCTACGTCGTCGGCGTCGTCGGCGCCGGCCTCGTCGCCGCCGTCGCCGTCGCCGTCTTCACCTTCGACGCGCCGGCGCTCGCCGCCCTCACCGTCGTCGCCGGCGGCGTCGCCGGCATGACCGTCGACAGCGTCCTCGGGGCGACGCTGGAGGGTGGGCGCGTCGGCAACCAGACGGTCAACTTCTTCGGCACGCTCGCTGGCGCCGTCGCGAGCGCCGCCCTCGCGGTCCTCCTGCTGTGATTCGCGTCGCAACGCCCGACGACGAGGACGCACTCGTTCGCCTCCAATCGCTACTCCCCGAGCCGAGTCCGACGCTCTTAGAGAGCGCACTCGCCACGGAGGCGCCCGCGCCCGCGACAGCGCTCGTCTCGACGGCCGACGGCGCCGTAGTCGGCTACCTCCTCGCCGTCCCCGGCGACGACACCGCGTACGTCGCGGAACTGGTCGTCGCGCCGGCCCACCGCCGGGAGGGGCGGGCGCGGGCACTGCTGGAGCGGTGTGGGGAGCGAGCGGACACGCTGACGGTCACCGTCGCGCCCGACAACGAGGCGGCGCAGTCGCTCTACCGGTCGTGTGGCTTCGAGCGCGTCCAGCGGCTGCCGGACTTCTTCGAGGAGGGGGCGGCGATTCAGTATCGTCGCCGGTAGAAGGGGCGGCGATTCAGTATCGTCGCCGGTAGAAGGGGCGGCGATTCAGTATCGTCGCCGGTAGAAGGAGCGGCGATTCAGTATCGCCGATATCACTCGGTCGCGGCGAACTGGTCGACGGTTCGAACCCGAACGTCGACGGGCGTTTTCACCGTCTCACCCGCCGAGCGCGCGATTATCTGCTCGACGCCGCGCTGGGCCGCCACGTCGAGGATGCGCTGGCTCACTTCGCCGTCGACGACGACGGCGTACGGCGACGGGTCGGCGTTCGCGATGGCGTCGAAGGCGTCGTCGACGGGCACGGTGTCGATGACGTCGTAGTCGGCGTCGAGGAGGCGCGCCGACGCCGTCTCGGCGTCGACGATTGCGCGGACGTGTTCCCGAAGCGTCGACGGGGGCGCTCCCTCGTCCGACTGCGTCTCGGACGATTTGTCCGCGGTCGTATCCTCAGACGGGGTGTCCGCACTCGCCGACGCTTCGGCCGGAGTGCTCGTAGCGGGAGCGTCGGCGCTCTCGCCGTTCGCGGTGGTTTCCCCGCTCGCGGCACCGGCCGTCGCCTCTGCGACGGCACCGTCGCCGATGGAGACGGCCGTCGTGGTCGCCGCGCCCTCCTCTGCGGGCGGGGCGACCGATTCGTCGCCCTCGCCGACGATGTCGCCGTACGGCGTCTTGTTCCGGAGCGCCGACATGACTTCGTGGCGTTCGAGGTCCTCGACCGACCGGTTTTCGGGCGCGAAGACGACGTAGTCGACGTCGCCGACCTGTGCGAGTTCGCGCAGGATGAGTTCGCCGCCGCGGTCACCGTCGAGGAAGGCCGTGACCGTTCGCTCCTCGGTCAGGTCCGCGACGGGGTCGGGGACGTTCGTTCCCTCGACGCCGATGGCGTTTTTGATGCCGTACTGGAGGAGCGTGAGGACGTCCGCCCGGCCCTCGACGACGATGATGGCGTCGGAGTCGGCGACGCGCGGGCCGGCAGGAAGGCCGTGATACTCGGTGATGTCCTCGATGCGGACGCTCTCGCGGACCTCTTCGAGGATTTTCGAGGAGTCCATAACGCTCTCGTCGAACGACCCCGCGAGCAGTTCCTTGGCGCGGTCGATGACTTTCCGGCGCTTGGCCTCGCGGACGTCCTCGATGTTGGTGACTTCGACCGAGGCCTGACAGGGGCCGACGCGGTCGATTGTTTCGAGCGACGCCGCGAGGATGGCCGTCTCCACCTTGTCGAGGCTAGTGGCGATGGTGATGCGGCCAAACGACTGGCCGTTTTCGCTGTCTATCTGTACGTCTATCCGACCGACTTTCGAGGACTGCTGGAGGTCACGCAGGTCGAGTTCGTCGCCGAGCAGTCCCTCAGTCTGCCCGAAGACGGCGCCGACCACGTCGCTTCGCTCCACGACGCCGTCGGCCGCAATCGATGCGTGAATGAGGTATTTGGCTGTGTCGTCCATGATAATCCCCTCGTGGGGGTGGTGATGGTGATGATGAGCCCATGAGTCGCCCCATGGATACCTATATAATTTTCGGGGAGGCCGGAAATACCTGTCGTACTCGGTGGGGGGACCACCGTTATATCGCCGCCGTTCGAATCCGGCATCGATGGCGCATATCGATCGAGTGCGGTGTTATCCACTCAAGGGCTTCGACGGCATGGACGTCGAGAGCGCCCGCATCACCGACGCAGGCACGGTCGCCGGCGACCGGGCGTACGCCATGTGCGACCCCGATGCGGACCGCATCGAGACGGGGTCGGATATGCAGACGCTCGCGTACAACGGCAAGCAGACCGGCCGGATTCACGACGTCCGGACCGACTTCGACCCCTCGACGGAGACGCTGACCGTCCGCCCGGACGACGGCGAGACGCGAACGTTCGACCTCGGGACTGATACTGGGATGGCGGCGGCGAGCGAATGGCTGGGCGAGTTCGTCGGCGACCCCGTCGACCTGCGGCGGCGAGAGCCACCGGCGTTCGTCGACCGGCCCGACGCCGGTCCCTCCGTCATCAGCACGGCGACGCTGGAGGAAGTCGCCTCGTGGTTCGAAGACATGACTATCGAGGGCGCGCGCCGTCGCCTCCGCGCTAACGTCGAGGTGGGCGGCGTTCCCGCGTTCTGGGAGGACCGCTTCGCGGGAGCGGACGCGCCGGCCTTCGTCGCCGGCGGGATTCGATTCGAGGGTGCCGAGCCCTGCGCGCGGTGTGTCGTCCCCAGCCGCGACCCGGAGACGGGCGACCCGCTCCCCGAGTTCCGAGAGCGATTCATCGAGCGCCGCGAAGCGACGTTCCCGGACTGGGCCGACGACGACGCCTTCCCACATTACTACACGCTCATGCTCATCTCGCGGGTGCCGGAGGCGTCCCGGGGGCAGACGCTTCGGGTCGGAGACGAAGTGCAGGTCGTGGAGTGATGCGACGCCCAGACTGGTACTTTTTATAAACTGCGCCGCTACGTCGTCCGTATGCAGACCCACATCGTCCCGGTCGGCTTCGACTACGACCGGCTGATCGCGCCCCTGATTCGCGACCAGTTCGACGTGGACCGGGTGATTCTGCTGGAGGGCGCCGTCGGGAGCGAGGCCAACGTGGAGTACTCGCGCAACATCTCGGCCAAGCTAGAGCAGGACTTCCAGAACCTGCTCGGTGCCGAGACTCGGCGCGTCGTCGTTGCAGACGTCTACGACTACGACGCCGCCTTCGAACAGGCGTACGACCTCATCAACGACCAGTTGGACGAGGGCGCGCCCGACGGCGAGGTGTGGGTCAACGTGAGTTCGATGCCCCGGCCCGTGAGTTTCGCGTTCGCCACCGCGGCCCACTCCATCACGCTCGAAC
Source organism: Haloplanus sp. C73 (assembly GCF_051195115.1). Classification (NCBI taxonomy): domain Archaea; kingdom Methanobacteriati; phylum Methanobacteriota; class Halobacteria; order Halobacteriales; family Haloferacaceae; genus Haloplanus; species Haloplanus sp. C73. The sequence goes on from NZ_JBNTJZ010000005.1 coordinate 171,321, forward strand.
GACAGGCCGACCGCGACCGAATCCACACCTACTACACCGCCCCCGAGAAGTATCTGGAGACCGAACTCGCCGAGGAACTGCGGGCGAACTGCGCTCTCCTGACCGACCTGATGGAGGAGGAGTCGGTCGACGACGAACGGATTCGCGAGCGACTGGAGGGGACGACCGACCTCCTCAACGAGTTCGACGAGCGCGGGACCACCATCGGCGCCAAGCGCATCGGCGACAACCACATCGTCGAGTTGCCCGTCGCTTCCTTCTCGAACGTCAAGCCCTTCGAGGAGGTCATCCTGTTCGAACTGGGCGAACACGGCGAGTTCGAATCCGTCTCCGAACTCGCGGAGGCGCTCGCCGCCGAACTCGGCGAGGAGTACACCGACAGCTTCCGGTCGAAAGTCATCTACAACGTCGACCGCCTCGGCCCGGGCGGGAAGGGGTACATCGAACAGGAGGAACACGGCAAGTCCTACCGGACGCGGCTGTCACGCATCGGCGAACTCTGGGTGCGCTCGCACGCGAACGACGAAGACGCACCGGTCGTCGACTAGAACGCGAGGCCGCGCGGCTCTGTGTTGGGAACGAGCGGGCTGTCCGGCAGGTCCGGTGGGAGGGCGGGCAGGTTGTACCCGCCGGGCGCGACGTCGTTGGGCGCGTCGGGGTAGAACGTCGCCGCGAGCGTCTGGATATGGTCTCGCCCGACGCCGAGTTCGAACTGTCCGCCGCCGTAGCAGATGATGCCGGCGTCGCGGGCGTACTCGATAGTGTCGAGTAGTGACTCGACCGTGCCGAACCGGGAGGGTTTGATGTTGAGCCATCGCGGCTCGAACGGCAGGTCACGCACGCTCTCGACGCCGGTAATCGGGGCGTCCCACGAGAGGCGGTCACGCTCGGCGGCGACCAAGGTTCGTGTCTCGTCGGTGACCGCGGGGTCCTCGACGACGGCGTCGGGAAAGCCCTCGAACACGCGCTCGTAGAGGGCCGAGTCCGGTGGCTGGTCGACAGACGTGCCGACGTACTGGCCCTTCAGGTCGAGCAGTCGGACGGCGCCGGTGTCGGCGAGGGCGGCGACGAGGGCGTCGTCCCACGCGCTGGTGGGGTCGAGTTTCAGTTCGAGGTCGGGATGCCGGCCGAGAATCTCCTCGACCCGGTCGATAGTCGGGGGGTCGCCGAGGCGGGTGCTGACGACGAACCGGACGGGGTCGCGCTCTCGGCCCAGCGCCGACGCGAGGTCGGTGTCGGCCTGCCGGAGGGCGAGGTCGAGGGCCGCGCTCTCGATACCCCAGCGGCGATAGTGGCGGGCCGAGGGCTGTTCCGGGTCCTTGGTGGGAAAGAGGTCGACGTCGTCGAGCGCCGCCGAGAACTCGTCGACCGTGAACTCGCCGGTCGGGACGAGCGATTCGGTTTCGGCGAGAGCGTCGTGGTCGACGGCGTCGTAGGTGACGTCCTCGCCGCGGCCCACACAGTCGTCGCCGTGAAGTTCGAAGACGGTGGTGACGCGGGTGAAGCCACTCGACGTGTCGCGCTCGTGTCGGGAACGAGTCTCGCGGTCGATGCGGAGCGGCAGGTCCGCGAGCCGGTCGTACGCGCTCATACGGGATGCAGACGGTCGGGACGGAAAACGTGTGGCACGGCGCTCGCCTAATCCGACTTAATCCGGATAAAGCCCGCCGAACTGGCGTTTAGCGAGGTCTGGTTATATGCGGTTGCAGTCCCTCGCTCCGAGCGAGATGCGCACAACCGGAACGTGGCTCGCGGCAGTCGTAGTGTTCGCGCTGCTGGCCGGAGCGATAGCGATGCCCGCGGCGGCGACTGGAGCGGACGGTGGCGACGCGGCGCCGAGCGACCGCGCCGGACCGCCGGCTGACCTTCCGGGTCCGGTCCCGGGCTTCGTCGAGGAGCTTCTCGGGTCGATTCGGGAGTTCGTCGTGACCACCGTCGCCGGTCACGTGGGGGGGTAGCGTGCAGCGGAGTTCACTCGTCATCGCCGTCATCGTGGTCGCGGCGATAGGCGCGCTCGGCGCGTCGCTGGTGCTCGACGTCGGCAACGCGGGTCAAGGAGACGCCGAGAGCGGCGTCGAGTCGTTCCCGACGGCCACCGAGCCGACGGCGTCGCCGAACGACAGCGACGGGGCCGCGACGAACGACACCGGCCCCGAGTTCGGGTTCACCATCGACCAAATCGAGAGCTGTGGCGAGACGTGTCGGGACGTGACGACGACGCTGAACAACGACGGCGGTGGCGCGACGAACGTCACCGTCTACACCCGGATTCACGCCGGCAACGGCACCGACGGGCAGGTGGTCTGGGAGGGAACCGAACCGGTCGGTGACCTCGCGGCCGACGACTCCTACACCACGACCGAGCGGGTCGAACTGTCGGTGACGGAGGCGTTCGCCGTTCAGCAGGCCGACGGGTGGATAACGGTCCGGATGGCCGTCGAGTCCGACCAGCGGACGACGACGTTCACGGAACGCCGGAACGTGCTGTGACGGTCACCGGACGCGGCCGGCTTCGAGTTTCTTCACGCGAGTCGCGAGCGTCAGGAAGGTGGCCGTAAGCGTCAGGACGACGGCGCCCGCGGCGGCGAGTTCGTGTGTCGGCGAGAGGTGGGTAATAGCCCCGTCGACGACGCGCTGACCGGGCAGGAGGGTGTGGTGTGGCGTGCCAACGACCGGCACGAAGTAGTCAACGAGGTCGTTCAGGCCGTACCACGCGACGGCGGCGGCGACGGCGGCGACGGGAAAGTCGCTGTAACGGTGGATGAGAAACGCCTCCACGGCCATCATGAGGTGACTGCCGAGGAGGAACGCGTACATCGGAATCGAGTTGGCGGCCAGAAAGCCGTCGGCGAAGACGACGAGGACGAAAGGCGTCCAGAGACCGAGTTTCCAGCAGCCAAAGAAGGCGAGTGCGTTCAGCGTCTCGCTCTGTCGCCCCAGTTTCCAACTGGCGAGCGAGAGTGCGATGAAGAGGGTGGCGACGGGGCTGTCGGGGACGAGCGGCCAGATGACCGCGGGTTCGGCGGAAAACTGGAAGCGGTAGTACCAGAAGCCGAAGGCGGTTCCGACGAGGTTGATAGCGACGATGGCCCACGCGAGCGAAAGCCCGACATCCTCGACGGTCCGGGGCAGGGGCGCCAGCCATCGAGGAAGCGGGTCGGGCGCGGGGAGCGTGCCGTCGAGGCGGTCAACGAGCGACGCCAACCCGGAACTCATTGTCGGTGGGTTGGCGCGTGGCGATAAATCGGTGACGGTCACACGAGAAGCACGAGGAACCCGTACACCGTCCCGGTCAGAAGTAGGAGAACGACCAGAACCGCGAACCACGTCCGTCCGTCGCCGGGAACGTCGGGAGTCTCCGAGGGGTAGTACGGCGAGAGGGGGTCGTTGCGGTCGACCATGGCCGACGTGTAGTCGTCCAGACAGATATGCCTTCTCAGCGCGGAGCGATACGATATGCGGCAATATCGACCCAAAGACCGGGGTTAAGTGGGTCGCTCCGTAACGAAGAATATGACCGATATCGAGGAACTGCGACGCGGCACGGAGTTGGTGAAACGCGGCTTCGCGCAGATGCAGAAAGGCGGCGTCATCATGGACGTCGTCAACGCCGAACAGGCCCGCATCGCGGAGGACTGTGGCGCCGTCGCGGTGATGAGTCTCGAAGCCGTCCCGGCGGACATCCGGAAGCGCGGCGGCGTGGCCCGGATGGCCGACCCCGCGGCACTCACCGAGATTCTGGAGGAAGTGTCCATTCCCGTCATGGGGAAAGCTCGAATCGGCCACCAGAAGGAGGCCGAGATTCTGCAGGCAACCGGCGCGGACATGATAGACGAGAGCGAGGTGCTCACGCCCGCGGACGACGACTACCACATCGACAAGCGAGAGTTCACGGCGCCGTTCGTGTGTGGCGCGCGCAATCTGGGCGAGGCGCTCCGGCGCATCGACGAGGGCGCGGCGATGATTCGAACCAAAGGCGAGGCTGGGACCGGCGACGTGAATCAGGCCGTCACCCACCAGCGCGCCATCAAGGGCGCCATCCGGAAACTCGAGGGGATGGCGTACGAGGAACGCGAGCGCTGGGCGCGCGAACACGGCGCGCCGCGCGACTTGGTCCACGAGACGGCGGAGATGGGCCGACTGCCCGTCGTCAACTTCGCCGCGGGCGGCATCGCGACGCCCGCCGACGCGGCCCTCATGATGCATCACGGCTGTGACGGCATCTTCGTCGGGTCCGGCATCTTCGGCGCCGAGAACCCCGAAGCGATGGGGACGGCCATCGTCGAGGCCGTCAACAACTGGGACGACCCCGACCGACTCGCCGAGATTGCGACCAACGTCGGCAAGGGGATGAAAGGCCAGTCGAACGCCGACATGGCCGACGAGGACAAACTGCAGGGTCGCGGCGTCTAACTGCCGGCGTCGACCGACACCCGAACCACGTCGCCGTCGTGGCGCACGTAGAACGCCGTCGGCACGTTCTCGGCCCGATACCGTTCGGTCGTCGTCTCTACCGACCCGGACCCCGACCGAAGCGCCGCCTCGACGGCCGCCCGCACCGGGCTGTCGGCCGAGAACCGCGATAGCGGGTAGACGTCCTCCGCCGCCGCGTCGGGGGGGACGCCGCCGACGACAGTCGCCTCCACGGTGACCGTCGGGGTACTCGCCAGACCGAGCAACACGAGGACGGCAAACAGGAGGACAGCGGAGCCGAGGACGCCGAGGAGGAGGTACCGGACCGGCTTGGAGAGGACGTGGAGGTCGGGGACCATCGGCAGGCTGTTGGAGTCCACAGTTCGAGAACGGCTGTCAGAAAAGATACGTCTTGTGGCGAGTTATTCGTCGGGGTACAGCGTCGCACCGCGGCCGATTTTGGTCTGGTAGGCCCGCGAATCCACGCCCACGTCGGCGAACGCGGCGACCATCGCCGCCGCGATTTCTCGGCGGTCGCCGGGATGGCAGGCCGCGAGGATGCCCGGGCCGGCACCGGAGACGGTAACGCCCGTCGCGCCCGCGGCGAGGGCGGCCTCTCGAACCTCGTTGTAGCCCGAAATGAGGTCGGCGCGCGCGGGCGTGACGAGACGGTCGTGCATCCCCTTGCCCACGAGGCGGGGGTCGTCGCGACACATCCCGGTCGTCAGCGTGGCCGCCCGGCCGACGGTGTATATCAACTGGTCCATCGTCGCGCCCGCGGGAACGACGTCGCGGGCGTCACGCGTCGAGACTGCTATCTCGGGAAGACAGGCCACGAGGGGGATGTCGGCGTCGACGACGGTGACGTCGCGCCCGGTGGCGACGGTGAACCCGCCAAGAAGTGCCGGCGCCACGTTGTCGAGGTGGACCTCGCCGGAGACGGTCGCTTCGCCCTTCCCGGCGATGGGGACGAGGTCCCGCCGCGAGAGTCCCCGGTCGTAGAGTTCGTTGAGCGCGAGCGCCGCCGCGGCGGCGCTGGCACCGGACGACCCCAGTCCGGACGAGGGGCGGATGCCCTTGTCTATCCGGATGTGTGCCGGGGCGTCGAGCGCCTCGGCGACCGCGCCGACGGTGTTTGCCTCCGGGTCTTCGGGGATGAACTCGCTCCCGTAGCCCGTCACGTCTATCGTCGTCCGGTCGGCCTTCTCGACGCGGACGATGTCCGCCGGCCGGTCGAGGGCCGCGCCGAACACGTCGAACCCGCTACCGAGGTTCGCACTCGTGGCCGGAGCCCTGACCGTAACCATGCCCCGGAGTTGCGCGAGTCGGGTCAAAAACCTGCCGAAGGGTTCGGGCGGTCGCGAGCCGAACCTATACCCCGCTGGCGGCGCCGGTGTCGGTATGGGGGTTCCCGGCGCGACGGCGCGCATCGACCGCCCTCGCCGAGCCGTGGCGATGATGGTGTTCGTCGTCTTCCTCGACCTCGTCGGCTTCGGCATCGTCGTCCCCATCCTCCCGTACTACGTCCGAAGCTTCGGCGTCGGCGACGTGTTCATCGGCCTGCTGGCGGCGACGTACTCCCTCACGCAGTTTCTCGCGGCGCCCGCGCTGGGCCGGGCCTCGGACCGCTGGGGGCGACGGCCGGTCGTCACGCTGTCGCTCGCCGGAAGCGCCGTCGCGTGGACCGTCTTCGGCCTCGGCGACGCCGTCGGCGAGGTGGCGGGACCGGCCGCGGGCGTTGCCGTCCTCTTCGGGTCGCGAGCGCTCGCGGGGGCGATGGGTGGCAACATCGCGGCCGCACAGGCCTACGTCGCCGACGTGACGCCGCCGGAGCGGCGAGCGGGGGCACTCGGCCTCGTCGGCGCCTCGTTCAGCCTCGGGTTCATCTTCGGCCCGGCCATCGGCGGCGCCCTCGCGAGCGAGACGGCGGTGAGGCTGGCGTCGTCGCTCCCCATCCCCGCGACCCGTTTCTCCCTGCCCGCGTTCGGGGCGGCGGCGATGAGCCTCGCCGCTCTCGCCGTCACGCTGGTCGCGCTCGAAGAGCCGAGTCGGCGCCGGTCGACGGGGGAGCGGTCGTCGCTGGTGGCCGACTTCGCGACGGCGCTCCGGGACACCGACCTCCGGGGATTCGTGGTCGCCTTCTTCCTCGTCTCCGTCGCGTTCGCGGGCGTGCAGGTCATGTTCATCCCCTTCGTCGCCGACACCGCGGCCTACCGCTTCGACGCCTCCGCGGCCGCGCTCTTGCTCACCTACGTCGGCGTCCTCGGCGCGGTCAATCAGGGGCTTCTCGTCGGACGGCTGGCGAAGCGGTTCGGCTCGGCCCGCCTCGCCGTCGTCGGGGCGGCGCTACTCGCCGTCGCGCTGGCGGCGCTTCCCTTCGCCCCGGCGCTCGGGGGATTCTTGCCGCCGGTCGGCGGCCCGGCGTGGGTCACGCGAGAACTGGTCGCGCTGCTGGCCGTCCTCGCCGTCCTTTCGGCGGGCAACGGCCTGCTGAACCCGTCGCTGGCGACGCTGGTGTCGTCGAACGCGAGTGCAGAGACACAGGGGACCGCCTTCGGCGTCACGCAGGGCGCGGGGAGTCTGGGACGGACCGTCGGCCCGCCGGTGGCGGCGGCGCTGTACGCGGTGGCCGACTGGTCGCCGTTCGTCCTCGGGAGCGTGGTCGTCCTGCCGGTAATCGGACTGCTGATAGAAGCGGTGCGACGGCGTTAGTCCGACGTTGCGACGGCGGCGTCGGTCGACACGAGGTCGAGTACGTCGTCGAAGAAGTCGAGCGAGTCGTGGGGACCGGGGTTGGCTTCGGGGTGGTACTGACGGGTGAGGACGCCGAGTTCGTCGTTGGCGAGGCCCTCGGCGGTGCCGTCGTTGACGTTGACCTGCGTCACGTCGAGTCGGTCTCCGGGTTCGCCGACGGTGTAGCCGTGGTTCTGCGTGGTCATGACGACGCGGCCCGATTCGAGGTCACGGACCGGTTGGTTGACGCCGCGGTGGCCGAAGGCCATCTTCTCGGTAGTGCCGCCGAGGGCGTTGGCGACGACCTGTTGGCCGAGACAGATGCCGGCGACGGGCAGGTCGCCGATGTAGGAGTCGACCAGCGCCTCGGCGGCCTCGAAGTTCTTGGGGTCGCCGGGGCCGTTCGAGATGAAGAGGACGTCGGGGTCGACGGCCTCGACGTCTTCGCGGGTCGCGTCGTAGGGCAGGACGTGCACCGTCGCGTCGCGGTCACAGAGTGACTCGATGATAGAGCCTTTCGCGCCGCAGTCGATGAGGGCGACGGTGGCCTCGTCGCCGCCCTCGTAGACGGCGGGTTCGTCGACGCTCACCTGCGCGCCGATGTCCGTGTGCTCGCTCATGCCCTTGCAGGCGTCGAGTTCTTCCTTGGCGTCCTCGGGCGTGGCGTCGGGGCCGACGGCGATGCCGCACTTCATCGCCCCCTCCTCGCGGATGGAGGTGACGAGTTCGCGCGTATCGAGGTGGTCGATGGCGGGGATACCCTCCTCGTCCAACCAGTCGACGACGTCCTCGGTGAACTCGCGGGCGATGGCGGCACGGGGGTGGATGCGGTCGGATTCGAACCGCTCGGAGCGGACGCCGTAGTTGCCGATGAGTGGGTACGAGAAGGTGAGCACCTGTTCCTCGTAGGAGGGGTCGGTCAGGCTCTCCTCGTATCCGGTGTATGCGGTCGTAAAGACCAGTTCGCCGCGCGTACGACCCGGAGCACGGCCACGCGCCTCGACGACGCGGCCGTCCTCCAGAGCTAGGTAGGCGTCCGACATTACGAGATACACAGTGAGCCGCGGCCATTAAGCCTTCCTTTCGTAGTTGAGTTACGAATTTCGTAATCGGTAAGTTGCTGCCGGTGATACCCGTCGTATGGACGATTTGGACCGGCGGATTCTGGGGATTCTCCGGCGGGACTCGCGGACGCCCTACACGGAGATTGCGGACCGAGTCGGAACGTCGGAGGGAACGGTCCGAAATCGGGTCGAACGCCTCGTTGACGAGGGGATTATCGAGCGGTTCACGGTCGCGACTCGCACCGGCAACGTGAAGGCGATGATTGAGGTGTCGGTCGCCGTCGACGTCGACACCGCCGACGTGTCGGGGCGGATGGCCGAGTGGAACGAGGTGGATTTCGTCTGGCAAGTCTCGGGCGAGGCGGATATCGTCATGGTCGTCGACGCGGCGGATACGGGCGCGGTGAACGACCTCATCACGAAAGCGCGGGACTTGGACGAGGTGCAGAACACGAAGACCCGACTGATTCTCAACGAGCAGATGGGCTAAAGTCTCCCGAAAACCGTCATCGGTAAACCGACGCCACACGGAGTGAACGTATGAGCGATAGCGACGACGGTTCGGACGTACTCGACGCGGACCTCTACCGACGGACGAAGGCGCTGCTCGAACCCGGCGACATCGACCTCTCGGGGGCCATCGTCCACACCGACCTCACCGGACAGGAAGATTTGGAGATGCAGGAGCTGACGGTCGACCTCAACGAAATCATCGCGGCCCACGCCGGCAAGGGCGAGTCGTACATCCACGCCGGCAACGACGACCCCAACTTCTCCTCGAACCAGTTTCAGGGTCGCAGCCTCGACGACGACGAGTTCGTCTGGGAGTGCCAGCAACTGCTCCGCGACGGCACCTTCGACATCGTGTTCTACTACGAAGCCGACGTCGACCAAGCGGCGCTCGTCGACGACATCCGCGATAGAGGGTACGAAGTGACGAGCGTCGTCCTCGAAGACGAGGAACTGACCGCGAGCGAGGCCTAGAGTCGGCCGTCGACGCCGACGACGCTCGATGCGAGCGCCCCGAGCGACGCCGACAGGTCGTACGCGGGCGTCGTGAGTCGAATCGGGTCGTCGTCGGCCACGTCGGCGAAGCGAACGTTGAGCGCGTAGGTACCGTCGTCGGCGATGGGCGTGACCTCCCGCTGACCGGAGGGTTCGTGACGCACCCACGCCAACTCGCCGGCGAAGGTGGGGTCGGTCCGGCCCTCGACGACGCGAAGCGGCGGTTCGTAGTCGGGGCGGCCGCCGGCGACGGGGTAGCCCGCGTCCTGCCACGCCCAGAAGCCCTCGTCGAGGGCGGCGACGTTCTCGTAGCCGGCGTCGATGAGCGCCGCGGCCCGCATCGCCGAGAGATGGTGCGGACAGCCACAGTAGGTGACTATCAGCGTGTCGGTGGGCCACTCGGCGACGGGGTCGTCTTCCGCCTGCCCGTGACGGGCGGGGCTCCAGACGGCCCCCTCGACGTGGGATTCGGCGTAGGCGGCCTGTGAGCGGGCGTCGACGATACGAGCCTCGTCGGACTGATACCACTCGTGGACGTGAGCGAGTGGGGCGAGGGGGACGGACTGGTCGTCGACGCCGACGGTTCGATAGCGGTCGAGAGAGGAGGTGTCGCTGTCGCCGCCGAGACAGCCAGCGAGGCTCCCGAGGGCGACACCCGCACTCGCGAGGGCCGTGCGTCGAGTGAACGTCATTGGCGCCAGTAGGCACGGATGGTGTATGAGCGTTCCGCCGCGCCGCGATGCCACGCAGTCGGTCGATTATCGGAAGCCGGGAGACGACGAGACGTTTAAGCCCCCACACCCACGAGGTGTCGGTATGCAACGGTTCCGCGGGGCTCGCCAGTCGGTCGGGTCGGCGGCGCCGGAAGGCGGCGTCGCCGCGACCTCGTGGCGACGTCATTGGAAGAGTTTAGGTAGGACGGACGCAAAGCCGGACGCGAACCGAACGGTATGATAGGCGTGTCTCGGAGTGATCGACTGTGACGACGGGCGTAATCCGCGGCGTTACCGTGGCCCACCAGCGGGCGACTGTCGACGAAATCGAGTCGGCGACGGTTGACGACGAGGAGACGGTCGTCCGCGATTTGCTGTCGCGAGAGGGCGTCGACGAGGCCTTCGCCCTCCAGACGTGTAACCGCGCGGAGGCGTACGTCGTCACCGAGTCGGCGGCCGACGGCCGGGCGGCCCTCGACGGGTTCGCGTCGTCGGTTCGGGACGGCGCCGTCCACGAGATGGACCACGAGACGAGTCTCCGGCATCTGATGCGTGTCGCCGCGGGATTGGAGTCGCTCGTCCTCGGCGAGGACCAGATTATCGGCCAACTGCGGACGGCCTTCGAGACGGCGCGGGGCGTCGGGGGAATCGGCCCCGTCCTCGACCCCGCCATCACGAAGGCGCTTCACGTGGGCGAGCGAGCGCGGACGGAGACACGTATCAACGAGGGCGTCGTCTCGCTCGGGAGCGCGGCGGTCGAACTCGCCGACCGGAAGCAGGCGCTGCTGGGGTCGACGGCGCTCGTCGTCGGCGCGGGCGAGATGGGCCGCATCGCCGCCCGAGCGTTCGACGACGCGGGCGTGTCGACGCTCGTCGTCGCCAATCGGACGGTGCCGAAGGCCGCGAGCCTCGCCGACGAGGCAGACGCCGACGCCCGGGCGATATCGCTCGACGCGACGCCCACCGCCGCGACGGAGGCCGACGTCCTCGTCACCGCGACGAACAGTCCGGACCCCGTTCTCGATGGCGACGACTTGGCCGACGCTGGGCAGACGCTCGTCATCGACCTCGCCCAGCCCCGAGACGTCGCGCCCGCGGCGGCCGACCTCGACGACATCGACGCCTACGACATCGATTCGCTGCAGTCCATCACGGACGAGACGCGCGCCCAGCGTCGCGAGGCCGCGGCGACGGTCGAGGAGATGATAGACGACGAACTCGACCGCCTGCTCGACTCGTTCAAGCGCCAGCAGGCCGACGAGGCCATCAGCGCGATGTACGAGAGCGCCGAACTCGTCAAGGAGCGAGAGCTTCGGACCGCCTTCTCGCGACTGGAGGCACAGGGTGACCTGACCGACGAGCAGCGAGCGACGATTGAGTCGCTCGCCGACTCGCTGGTCGGGCAGTTGCTCGCGGCGCCGACGAAGAGCCTTCGCGACGCCGCCGCTGAAGACGACTGGACGACGATTCAGACCGCACTCGAGCTGTTCGAACCCGAGTTCGGCGACGACTCGGCGCCGACGACGACCGAACGCCCGCGCGAGGCGCTGGATTCCGACGCCGAGATGCCCCAACACGCCATCGACCGCCTCGCCGACGAGTAGGCCCCAACCTTATCTTTTCGCGCAGTCGACATGCGATCATGGCCGACGTGCTCGACGACGACGAACTCGACCGTCAGCTTCCCGAAGGGTGGGAGCGCGACGGCGACGAAATCGTCCGCGTCTACGAGTTCGAGGACTATCTCGACGGCGTCACCTTCGCGACGAGCGTCGCGGAGGTTGCCGACGAGGAGTTTCACCACCCCGAGATTCGCATCCGGTACGACGAGGTGGAGGTGCGGCTGACGAGTCACGAAGCGGGTGGCATCACCGAGACGGATATCCGGCTGGCCAACCTGTTCGACAGCGAGCGCTGATGCACGCCGCCTACGTCTTTCGCGTCACGTTCGAACTCGACGCCTCGGGCGTCGTCACCGACCCCGCGACGTTCGAGACGGTGGTTCGAAAGCCCGCCGCCGCACCGGGGACCGAGGGCTGGCGGTTCTTCGAGGAAGTCCTCTGGCGGGGCGAGGCGAGCGACGAGGAACACCTGCGGTCGCTGGCCGAAGACTGGCTTTCGGTCCCCGTCCGAGAGGCGACGTTCAGCGAGTTGCGCGCGGACGAGGCGTATCTCGACGCGCTCCGGGACGCCATCAGCGAGGAGGATGCGTTCGATGACAGCCCCCAGACGGTGTTGCACGCCCATCTCGGAAGTTCCATCCGCGTCGAGTAGGGCGCAACACACTTGTTTGGCGCGCGCGTATCTGAGCGTGAATGGTCGCACACGCCTACGACTTCTGGCTGTTCGACCTCGACGGGACGCTGGTGGACGTCGACCCGGACTACGCGGACGCGGTGTTCGACCGCGTCGGCGACAGGCTCGGCCGCTCCTTCTCGGACCGCGAGGTCGAAGTGCTCTGGCACGGCCTCTCGGGGGAGCGAACCCCCCAGTTGCGCGAGTGGGGTATCGACCCCGAGGCGTTTTGGGCCGCGCTCCACGAGGCCGAGGACCCCGAAGCCCGCGCCGAGGCAACCTTCCTCCACGACGACGCCGAGTTCGTCGCCGAACTCGACCGGCCCGTCGGGCTGGTCACGCACTGTCAGGAGTATCTGGTCGACCCCGTACTCGACAGCCTCGACATCCGCGACTGGTTCGACACCATCGTCTCCTGTACCCACGACGTGGGGTGGAAACCCGACCCCGCGCCGGTGTATCTGGCCATGTCGGATTTGGACGTCGGCGACGACGCCGCGGGCGTCCTCGCGGGCGACGGGCCGAACGACATCGGCGCCGCGTGGAACGCCGGCCTCGACGGTATCCACGTCGAGCGTCACGGCCCGCATCGGCGCGGCCGCTGCGTACTCGGTGACTATCGCGTCGAGTCGTTCGACGAACTGCGGGCGCGCCGCGTCGCGAGCGACTAATCCATCCGAACGAGCACCAACCCGTCGCCGGTCACCACGAGTTCGTGGTCCGCGTAGCCGAATCGAACCTGCACGTCGTCGCGCAGGTCACCGTGGGGCGTTCGGAGGAGTGCCGCGAGGGCGTCGGCGTCGATTGAGCCGTAGAGCGGGTCGAACTCGGCCCCGTCGCGCCCCGTGTACGCCTCGAGAGCGGTGACGATGGTCGTCGCCAAGTCGTCGTCCGGGTCGGCCGCCTCGTAGCGGCCGAGTATCGCCCAGTCGTCGACCACGTCGGCGCCATCGGCGCGCACGCCGACCCGTGGCATCACGTCGGGCACGTCACATGACCCGGTGCCGAACGTCGTGGTGATGCGTTCGAACAGGGCGTCGAGAGGGTCCGACGCGCCTTTCATAACGTATCCCGTCGCCGACGCACGAACGTCGGCGTCGAGTGCGGCTTCGTCCGTCGAGGTGAAGAGGACGACCGGGAGGTCGGGGAAGGCGTCGACGGCGCGCGTGACGAACGGCTCTCCGTCGGCGGCCCGGAACGAATCGCTGACGAGGCAGTCGACATCGCGAGTCGAGAGGAGTTCGAGGCCGGTGCCGGCGTCCGGCGCCGTCAGCCACGTGACGTCGTCGTGAACGGCGGCCCAGTCGCTCGACAGCGAGAGTATGTCCGGGTCGTCATCCACGTGCAACACGACACGCTGGCTCGACACGCGATTCAGTTTGGGACCGACTCACAAATAACCGTTGGCGACGGCGACCGCTCAGGCATCGTAGCCGGAGAGCGACGCGACCACGTCGTCGAGATGGGCGTCAAGCGCGTCGCGCAGGGAATCGACGCCGGGTTTGCCCGTCCGCTCCGGGTCGGCGAGGACGCGGACGGATTCGGTGCCGAGGGGGACGAACCCGCAGTCGAGGGTGTCCGCCGTCGCTCGGAGACCGAGTCCGACATCGGCATCACCCCCGAGTACCTTGTGTGCGGGGCTTTCGAACCCCTTGACCGTGAGGCTGTAGCCGTCGATGTCGTCGGTCAGGTCGCGACGGTCGACACCGCGGTCCACGGCCAAGTCGTCGAGTTCGGCGTCGAGGCTGGCGCGCAGGCCGGCGTCGGTGCCCCGGTTGACGAAGCGCAAGTCGCGGTCGACGAGGTCCGCAAGTCCCGACACGCCGTCCGGGTTGCCGGCGGGGACGACCAGCCCCCACTCGCGGGTCCAGCCGCCGATATCGACGGCGTCGAGGTCACGGTCCGACGGCCCGCTGACGACGGCCACGTCGGGCACGCCGTCGCGGAGTCGACGCCGCCCCTGTCGGCTCCCGACGTCGAGATACCGCGGTCGGGGGACGTAATCGAGGAGTCGGGAGAGCGCGGGGTCGTCCTCGCCGACACCGAGGAGTTCGGGGGGGCGCACGTCGGGCGAGAACAGGTCCACCGTCACTCGCTCGCCGGCGGCGAGATAGGCGGTGTCGGCGTCGACTTCCACGACGCCGTCGGCCTCAACCAGACTCGTCGTCGCGCCGCTGCCCTTGTCGACGGGGTAGACGAGGCGGGTGCCGTCGCCGTCGTCGACGAGGCCGACGGGCATGAGGCGAGTGCGACCCTCGCCGTAGCGCTCTTGCACGGCCATCTCGCCCGCGACGCTCGCCGTCTGGGGTTCGGGAAGCGCCGCCGCGGAGCGAATCGCGGGCGCGACGAAGGCTTGGAAGATGGTGAGCGCGGAGACGGGGTAGCCGGGGAGGCCGACGTACGCGGAGTCGTCGAGTCGGCCCACGAGCATCGGCTTGCCGGGCTTGACCGAGACGCCGTGAAGCAGGAGGTCACCCTCGCTCTCGATGACGCGGTAGATGACGTCGACGGCGCTCGCGGAGGTGGACCCGGAGGAGAGGACGAGGTCACACTCCTCGGCGGCTTCGAGAAGCAGGCGCTCCATCTCGTCGTAGTCGTCGCCGGCGTGGGGGTAGAGCCGCGCTTCGCCCCCTGCCTCCTCGACGCCCGCGGCGATGGTGTAGGAGTTGACGTCGTAAATCTGGCCGGCGTCGCTGTTCAGGTCGCCGCCGGGGCGAACGAGTTCGTCGCCGGTAGAGACGATACCGACGGTGGGCCGGCCGCGGACTGGCACCTCGTCGACGCCGAGCGCCGACAGCAACCCGATTTCTCGCGGCGTGAGGAGCGTGCCGGGGCCGAGCGCGCGCGACCCGGCGGCCACGTCGGCGCCCGCGACCATCACGGCGTCGCCCGGCGCGACCGAGGTTCGGATGGCGATGCCCGCCTCGACTTCGTCGGTGCGCTCGACTTTCACCACGGCGTCGGCACCGGGCGGCATCACCGCACCGGTCGAGATTTCGGCGCAGGTCCCCTCCGTGACGCGCACGTCGGGTTCGGCCCCGGCGTGGACGGCGCCGATTCGGTCGAGGACGACCGGGTCGGCCTCGTCGGCACCGAAGGTGTCGCGGGCGCGGACGGCGTAGCCGTCCATGCTCGCGCGGTCGAACCCCGGCACGTCGAGACCGGCGTCGATTCGCTCGGCGAGGACGCGCCCCCGCGCCTCGTCGAGCGGGACCGTCTCGTCGGCAGGGGAGAGGTCGAGGCTGTCGATGGCGTCGCGCGCCTCGGCGGGCGAGGCGAGGTCACGGAACTCGCGTCGGTCCGTCATCGTTTCCCTCCGACTCCGCTCATGCCGACCACTCCCAGTTCTCGACGGGAACTGTCTCGCCGGCGTCGTACCCCTCGCGCCCCTCGGGGACGACCACCCAGCCATCCGCGAGAGCGACGCTGGAGAGGACGCCCGACCCGCTGGCACGGGTTGGCTCGGCGGTTCGCTCGCCCTCGTCCTCGTGGAGGCGGACGCGGGCGAACGTCCGGGTGCCCGGCTCGCTCGATATCTTTCGCTCCAAGCGCGCCTCGACGGTCGGGTGGGACGGGACGGGCATGTTGCCCGCGCGTTTGAGGACGGGCCGGAGGAACTGGACGGCGTTGATGATGCAGGCGACGGGGTAGCCGGGGAGCATGACGACCGGCGTGTCCTCGACGACGCCGAGTGCGACGGGGTGGCCCGGCTTGAGCGCGACGCCGTGGACGAGCACCTCGCCCAACTCGTCGACGACTTCGGGCGTGTAGTCGCGCTCGCCCACCGACGAGCCGCCGGTAGTGACAACGACGTCTTTCGCCAAGTCGCGCTGGATGGCCGCGCGGATGGCGTTGGGGTCGTCGTCGACGACGTTCCGATAACTGGGGACGCCGCCCCAGCGGTCGGCCAACCGGGAGACAGTCAGCCCGTTCGTCTCGATGACCTCGCCGGGGTCGGGGTCCCGCTGGACGAGTTCCTCGCCCGTCGGAATCACGCCGATGGTGGGTGGTTCGTAGACGCTCACTTGGTCGACGCCGACCGACTTCAGCAGGCCGAGGTCGGAGGGCCGGATTCGGTGGCCGGGTTCGTAGAGTTCGGCGCCTTCGGCGACGTCTTCGCCTACCTCGCCGACGTTCTCCCCCTCGGCGACGGCGTCGAACACTTCGAGTTCGTCGCCGACGCGCTCCGTCTCCTCTATCATGACGACGGCGTCGGCGCCCTCGGGCAGGTCACTCCCGGTGTGGACGCGGACGGCTTCGCCGGGCGTGACTGGCCCCTCGCTCTCGCGGAGGACGGTCGGCGACCGGCCCGTGGCGCCGAAGGTGTCCTCGGCGCGGACGGCGTAGCCGTCCATCGCGGCGCGGTCGTATCCGGGGACGGGCGCGGGCGCGACCACTCGCTCGGCGAGCGTCCGGCCGTCGGCCCGGCCGAGCGCGACGCGCTCGGTTCGGTCGTGTGCCGACACGGCCTCGCAAATCGTCTCGAGAGCCTCGTCGACGCGGGTGCGGTCCTTGAAGCCCGCGTGTTCGAGGTCGTCGTGGCTCATACCCGCCCTTGCGTTCGGGGATACAAAAACCCGTGCTGGCGCGCCGAGGTAGTGTTCAGATACGCAGGTGAAGCTAGGACTACCTCGAAAGCCCCCGGCGTCTCGACTCCCGGGACTCGCTGTCGTTCGAAAGAGTGCAACGCACTCTTTCGTGATGACGAGAGAGCTTCGCTCTCTCGAACCACGCTCCTCACTGCGTTGCGGTGCTTGCTTCGTCCGGGTACGCCGAGACGCCGGCCCCTTTCAGTCCCACCCTGTGGCGGCCGTCCGGCCAGCCGATGCGGGCGGGACTGAAAGGGGCGACTCGTCATCGGGCGGCTTCGCCGCCCGATTGCCCGAGGGAGCTTCGCACCCTCGCTGCTGGAGGAAGGCGGGCGTTCACGGCGGCGAAGCCGCCGTGAGCTCGGGAGAGCTTCGCTCTCCCGGTGACGCAAGCACGCGAGCAAAGCGAGCGCGCGCAGCGAGCCCCCCGACTCCAGCGAGTCGGGGCTTTCGAGGTGTCTTTAGTCCGAGTGCACTAGTCTGAACAGTATCCGCGTCGACGGTGTCTCACACACCGCGGCCTTTTTCGACACCCGGACCGTACGGGCGGGCATGTCAGCACTGCGGGACGCGCTTCGGGACCTCCCCGAAGCGGTGTTCGCGGACTTGCTCGAGAGCGACGACGCGTACCTACTCGTCATCGACCTGCCCGGTGCCACGTCCGAGACGGTCGATACGCGAATCGAGAAGGGACGGCTCTTCATCGAAGCGCGCCGCGAGAAGGAACTGCCCACGTCGTTCGAGTACGTGCGCGAGGACCGCCCGCTCTTTCTCGACGCCGAACTCCCCCTGCCGCCGGACGCGACGGGCGCCGGCGCCGAAGGGTCGATGGAGCGTGGCGTTCTCGAACTCCGTCTCCCGAAGTACGAGGCCGCACCGGAACAGTCCATCCCCATCGAGGACGCGTAAGCCGGGGTGGTCACGCTGGTCAATCTCCGTGCCTACTGGCGGTTCGTGCGCGTCATCCACCAGTTCCTCCCGCTCCTGCTCACGTACGCCCGCGACCGACGGAAGTATCTCGTCGTCGGCGGGTCGCGGGCGGTCAGTCCCGACACACAGCGGGAGCGAGCGGACCGTCTCCTCACCTCGCTGCTCACGCTCGGGCCGACGTTCATCAAACTCGGGCAACTGCTGTCGACGCGGCCGGACGTCCTCCCACCCGCGTACATCGAGGTGCTGAGCAGTCTGCAAGACGACGTGCCGCCGGCGCCGTGGGACGACACCAAACCTGTCCTCGAAGACGAGGTGGGGCCGGTCGACGAGGTGTTCGACGACTTCGACCGCGACGCCATCAGCGGCGCGAGTCTCGGGCAGGTGTATCACGCCACCTACGAGGGCGAGGAAGTGGCTATCAAGGTGCGTCGCCCCGGCGTCGAGGCACTCGTCGAGGCGGACCTGCGCGCACTCAAGTGGCTCCTGCCCGTCCTCCTGCGCTTTACCGACGAGGCGCGGCGCTTCTCGCTGTCGAATCTCGCCGACGAGTTCGACACGACCATCCGACAGGAGATGGATTACAGCCGGGAGCGGCGGATGCTCGACGAGATTCGCGAGAACTTCGCGGGCAACGACCGCATCCGCATCCCGCAGGCGGAACCCGACCTCTCCGGCGAGCGCGTGTTGACGATGGAGTATCTCTCGGGCGTCAAAATCAACGACGTGGACGCCCTCGACGAACGGGGGTTAGACCGGAGCGAACTCGCCGAGAGCCTCCAGCGCATCTATCTCCAGATGATAATCGAGGACGGCGTCTTCCACGCCGACCCGCATCCCGGCAATCTAGCCGTCGACGAGGACGGCGCGATTATCTTCTACGACTTCGGGATGAGTGGGCGCGTCGACGCGTTCTTCCAGGACAAAATCGTCGAGTTCTACGTCGCCATCGCGAATCAGGACATCGACGGCATCCTCGACGCGATGGTGGAGATGGGGACGCTCAGCCCGAACGCCGACCGCGAGGTGATGGGCAACGTGATGGAACTCGCCATCGCCGACGTTCGGGGCGAGGACCTAGAACAGTACCGCGTCCAGCAGGTCATCCAGCAGGTGGAAGACACCATCTACGAGTTCCCCCTGCGCCTGCCCCGGAACTTCGCGCTCATCCTCCGGGTGGCGACGGTGGTCGAGGGCGTGTGTATCACGCTCGACCCCGATTTCGACTTCATCAGCGTCGCCACCGACTACCTCACCGAACAGGGGTATCGCGAGGAGGGCGTGAAGCAGGCCGTCGAGTCCGCGGGCGACCAGTTCGAGGAGACGATGCGGTCGCTCGTGACCGTCCCCCCGAAACTCGACGAGACGCTGGACCGGGTGAATCGCGACGACCTGACCGTCGAGGTGCGCCTCGACGACGACCACGACGTGTTAGACCAGTTGGCAAAGCGCATCGCCTACAGCATCCTCGTCGCGGTCGGACTGCTCTCGACGGCCATCCTCTACTCGTTCAACGAGACGCCGGAAGCCGCCATCGTCGCCGGCGTCGTGACGATGCCGGTGGGCCTGCTCCTCTATCGGTCGCTCCGGCAGAAACGGGGCGTCAAAGCGCGCCCGCAGTTCACCCGACAGGAGATGCGCCGGCGCCGCGGCGACGAATAGTCGCCAGAGCGCGTTCCAAACCGTTTATACCCCGCCTTCCGCTATCGGACGGTATGGCGCGAGAGCAAAAGCAGGTGCGGGAACTACAGGAGGGGAGCTACGTCATGATGGAAGACTCCCCCTGCAAAATCAATTCGTACAGCACGGCCAAGCCGGGGAAACACGGCAGCGCCAAGGCCCGAATCGAGGGCACGGGCGTCTTCGACGGCAAGAAGCGCTCGCTCAGTCAGCCAGTCGACGCGAAGGTGTGGGTCCCCATCGTCGAACGCAAGGGCGGGCAGGTCGTCTCCGTCTCCGGTGACGACGCCCAGATTATGGACCTCGACACCTTCGAGACGTTCACGATGCGCGTCCCGGAGGACGCCGACCTGTCGCCCGACGACGAAATCGAGTATCTGGAGTACGAAGGCCAGCGGAAAATCGTCTGAGGCCGATGGTCGCGTGTCAGCATCGGCGGGCCGTCCGACCGCCACGGCGACTCGCCGGTGCCCCGCGACACCCTAACTAATGTTTCCCGGTGCAACAGCCGACCGCGAAGCGGCAGAGTACGTCGTCGTCGGCGCACCGCTCGATATCTCGACGACGTTTCAACCCGGCACCCGGTTCGGCCCCGACAGAATCCGGCAGTTCGCCCGGTCGTTCGAGGATTACGACCACCGAACCGACCAGCACTTCTCCGCGCTCGACGTTCACGACGCCGGTGACGTCCACGCTTGGAGCGACGCCGCCGAGTACGTCGAGTATCTCGCGGGCACGCTCCGCGATATCGACGCCGTGCCGCTCCTCCTCGGCGGGGAACACACCGTCACCGTCGCGGGCGTGCGCGCAGTCGACCCCGACCTCTTTGTCTGTCTGGACGCTCATCTCGACCTGCGGACCGAGTTCGACGGCGACCCGTGGAGTCACGCCTGCGTCACACACCGAGCGCTCGACCACGCGGACCACGCGATAGTCGTCGGCGCCCGCGCCGGGAGCGAGGCCGAGTGGGACCGCGCCGACGCGCCGGACGTGACTCTCGTCACGCCCGAGGCAGTCACCGCGAAGGGAGTCGAAGCCGTCCGCGACGCCATCGACGCCGCCGTCGACGACCCCGCCCCGACGACGTATCTGAGCGTCGACATCGACGCCGTCGACCCCGGGTTCGCGCCCGGTACGGGGACGATGGAGCCCGGCGGGCTGTCGGCCCGCGAGGCCCGCGCGGTGGTGCGGGCCGTCGCCCCGGACGTCGACGGCGCCGACGTGGTCGAGGTGAACGACCGCGACGACGGGCAGGCGGCGACGCTGGGCGCGAAACTCCTTCGGGATATCGTCTTCGCACACGCCGAGTCCTAAGGTTACAAATCCGTGCCCCGTGAGGGGGAGGTATGGACCGCAGCGAGTTCGTCGACCGACTTGACGAGCGACTTCGCACCGACGACTACGCCGACGTGGACGCGAGCGCGAACGGATTGCAGGTCGGGCGCGCCGAGGGCGACGTCGAACGCGTCGCCCTCGCCGTCGACGCCGCGGAGGCAACCATCGAGCGAGCGGTCGAGTGCGACGCGGACGTCCTCCTCGTCCACCACGGCCTCGCGTGGGGCGGGTTCGACCGCCTCACCGGCCTCCACTACGACCGTATCGAGCCGCTGGTCGCGAACGACGTGGCGCTCTACGTCTCGCATCTGCCACTCGACGGCCATCAGGAACTCGGTAACGCCGCCGGCGTCGCGGACGTTCTGGGACTGACCGACCGCGACCCCTTCGGCGAGTACGGCCCCGAAGTCATCGGGACGCAGGGGACGGCGCCCGAGGGCTACGGTGTCGAGGAACTGGCCGACCGACTGGACCGAGAACTCGACACCGAGACGCAGGTGCTGCCGTTCGGTCCCGAGACGATTCGAGAAGTGGGTATCGTCACCGGGAGCGGCGTGGACTGGATTGAGGCGGCGGCCGAGGCGGGCCTCGACGCCCTCGTTACGGGCGAGGGGAAACAGCAGGCGTATCACGAAGCGCGGGACCGGGGGCTGAACGTCTTCCTCGCCGGCCACTACGCGACGGAGACGTTCGGCGTCCGCGCACTCGGCCGCCTCGCCGAGGAGTGGGGCGTGGAGACGACGTACATCGACCACCCGACCGGACTCTGACGCCCGACCGCGCCGTTGAAACCTCTGGGGCGCGCAGAACCGAGCAATGAGCGACGATTCGAACGGCCACCACTCGCGCGAGGAGTTCCACGAGGACCCACTCGGCCACGCCGACGTGTGGGCGGGCATGAGCGTCGGTGACCTCGCCACGGAGTACGGCAAGGCCGGCATCGGCGCGGCGGAGATGGGGCGGGCGGTCGACGTGTACGCCGAGATGCTCGGCCGAGACGACGTGACCAACTTCTTCGGCCTCGCGGGCGCGATGGTGCCCGGCGGGATGCGACAGGTGGTGACCGACCTGATTCGCGACGGCCACATCGACGCGCTGGTGACGACGGGCGCGAACCTCACCCACGATTCCATCGAGGCTATCGGGGGCAAACATCACCACGGCCGGACCGCCGACTCCGGCCACGAGCGCGACCACGACGAGCAACTGCGCGACGAGGGCGTCGACCGCATCTACAACGTCTATCTTCCGCAGGAGCATTTCACGCTGTTCGAGAACCACCTCCGAGAGCGCGTCTTCGACGAGTTCGACGGCGTCGTCGCCACCAGCGAGTTCACGCACGCGCTGGGGCGGGCGAATCTCGAAGCCAACGACGAAAACGACGTCTCGGAGGATGCGGGCATCGCCGCCGCGGCCTACGAACACGACGTGCCGGTGTTCGTGCCCGCGATACAGGACTCCGTCCTCGGGATTCAGGCGTGGATGCACTCTCAAGTCTCTGCCTTTACGCTCGACGCCCTCGCGGACCTGACGAACATCACGGACGTCGCCTTCGACGCCGAGAAGGCCGGCGCGACGGTCGTCGGCGGGGGCGTGCCAAAGAACTTCGTCCTCCAGACGATGCTCACCGTCCCCGACGCGTACGACTACGGCGTCCAACTCACGACCGACCCCGCCACGACCGGCGGGCTATCGGGCGCGACACTCGACGAAGCGCGCTCGTGGGGCAAGATGGAGAAGTCGGCGAAAAACGTCACCGTCGTCGGCGACGCGACCATCACGCTCCCCCTCCTCGTGGCGGCGGCCCGGGACCGAATCGAGTGACTGGACAGAAACGCGTTTGAGGCCGGCGGTCGGAGGTGTGAGTGGCCGATGACGAGTGCACCACTCCGAGTCGGGGTGGCTCCCGGTGATGACGAGCCCTATGAGTGCCGAGGCCGACTATTCCGGTCCCGTTATGTATCCTAAAATGGATGGAAATGCCATTAGAGACGAAGTAGAGTTTAATTTTAAGCGTTTCTTCCAAGCCTTCAGGTTACGTACTTGAGCGACTTTTGAGAACGGTCCTCTACAAAGCACCATAGTGACATCTATTTCTCTCCCCGTTCCCGGCGGATTAGGCGCCCTCTTTTTATGACGGCCGCTTGCTCATTGCCTAGAAGTGAACTCCGAAACTGGGGCTGTCTCGGATCTCGGTGGGATGGACCGGAAGCTCGGGCTCGATGCGTTACGTGAGAGTCCCGGGTTTCGCGGGCCGGTTGAGCCGATCGATGACCACGATCACGCAAACGGGCACTTCGCGCTTATCTACGACACGCTCGAAGAGCGACTCGCCGCTACGATTCCGTTCGTTCGACAGGGACTCCGACGGGGAGAAAAGTGTGTTTACGTGGTCGAAGATGCGTCTGAACGAGAGACGATGGTCGACGCGCTCCGGGAATCCGGTGTCGACGTCGACACCTATCTCGATGCGGGGGCGTTAGCGTTCTACACCGTCGAGGAGGTCTATTTCCGGTCGGGATCGTTCGACCCCGATCAGGTGCTCTCGTTTTACAGCGAGTATATCGAGGACGTACTCACGGAGTACGATGCCTTTCGGGTCGTCGCGGGAACGAACTGGATCGACGAAGTCCCCTTCGAGACGTTCATGGAGTACGAGGGACGAGTCAACACCCTCTTCGACGAGCACGACGCGATGGCGATCTGCCACTACGACCGAACAACGCTATCTTCGGACGTGATACGGGACGTCATCCGGACCCACCCACATCTGATCTACGACGACAGCGTCTCGCACAACTTCTACTATACGTCGCCGGAGGAGCTCGTCGACAACGGGAAGAGAAACGAGGCCGACCGCATGCTGCGGACGCTGCAGGATCGAACGAAGGCGAAGACGGAACTGGCCGTACACGAGCGCTTGCTCCGGGACCTGAACGAAATCATGGCCAGCCAGGGCCGCTCCTTCGAGGAGAAGCTGCAGGCGCTGTTCGAACTCGGATGCGAGCGCTTCGACCTCGAACTCGGCGGGGTGAACCGCGTCGACCGCGAGAACGACCGCTTCGAGGTCGAGTATGTCAGCGGCGAGCACGACTTCTTCGAACCTGGGCTCGAACTGCCGCTGTCGGAGACATACTGTCGCGCGCCGTCCGAAACGGTGGCCACGGCGAGCGTGTCGGAACCGGTCGACGACGGCTTCGACGATATCGCCGTCTACGAGGAGCACGGTGCGAAGGCGTATCTCGGGACGTACATCTCGATTTCGGGAGACGAGGATCGGACGCTCGCATTCATCAGCTCGGAACCGCGAGTAGAGCCGTTCTCCGCGGAAGACCGAGCGTATATCGAGATGATGGGACAGTGGGTGAAATACGAACTCGAGCGGAAACAGCGCGAGAAGCGACTCGAACGCTCGAAACAGCGCTTCCAGCGGATTTTCGAGAACAGCCAGGACGCCATTTTCATCGTCGAGCCTCACGGGGACGAAATCCTTGAGGTGAACCCGGCCGGGTGTGAGATGCTGGGATACGACAGAGCGGAGATTCTGTCCCGAGGGCCGTCGGACGTTCACCCCGACGAGATGGAACGCTTTCGCGAGTTCGTCAATACCGTCTTCGAGATGGAGGCCGGATGGACGGACGAACTCACGTGCCTCCGAAGTGACGGTAATCGTATCCCGGTCGAGATGTCGGCGTCGACCATCGAGTACGACGGTCGGGAGTGTATGCTGGCGATCGTTCGGGACATCAGCGAGCGCAAAGAACAGCAGCGTGAACTCGAACGAACCGAGCGGCAGTTCGAAGCGACGTTCAACAACCCTATCTCGTTTATGGGGTTGCTCAATCCGGACGGGACGGTACAGCGGATCAACGAGAACGCCCGCCAGTTCGTCGGCGTCACGAACGAGGACGTCGAGGGCGAGAAGTTCTGGGAGACGCCGTGGTTCACACATTCCGAAACGGTCCGGGAGAACGTCCGGGAGGCTGTCGCCCGTGCCGCTGCGGGCGAGTACGTGCAGGCGGAAATCCCACATCAGGCACCGGATGGCGAGACGATGATCGTCGACGCGATGCTCGAACCCGTTTGTGAAGACGGGGAGGTCAGGACGATTCTCGCCAGCGGCCACGATGTCACCGAGCGCGTTCGACAGGAGCGGGCCCTGCGAGACGCCTACAGTATTATCGCTGATGCCGACCGCTCGTTCGGGGCCAAGATCGACGACCTGCTCGAACTGGGTCGGGAGACACTCGGTGTCGACTACGCGAATCTGTCCCGCGTTTACGAAAACACCGACGAATATGTCTTCGAACGGGTCGCCGCACCCGACGAGGCCGACCTCGAAGCCGGTGATTCGATCCCGCTCGAAGCGACCAACTGCGAGCGTGTCGTCGAGACCAGCGAGAATCTGGTTCTTCGAGATGTCGACAGCGATGCGCCCGAGTTGGCCGACCGCGCGGGCAACGCTGACTGGGGTATCGCCTGCTATCTGGGGACGCCGGTGACGGTCGACAACGAGGTGTACGGCACCTTCTGCTTCCACGATATGGAGACCCACAGCGAGGACTTCTCTGACTGGGAAGTCACGTTCGTAGACCTGCTGAGTGACTGGATCGGCTCCGAACTCGAAAAACAGCGTGACACCGACCGGCTCGACGCACTGAACAACCTCAATGCGGTCGCCCGCGATATCAACCGAGCGCTTGCGGATCAGTCGACGCGCGAGGAAATCGAGCAGGTCGTCTGTGAGCATCTGGCGACATCAGATTCCTACGAGTTCGCGTGGATCGGCGCTGTCGACGAAGATACCGACGGAGTCGTTCCGTCGACTGCTGTCAACACCGACGGCTATCTGGATGAAGTGACTATCACGGCCGACGACAGCGACACGGGACGGGGACCGACCGGTCAGGCCATCCGTACCGGCCAAACACAGGTCTTACAGGACATCGAGAACGACCCGGAGTTCGCTCCGTGGCGTGAATCGGCGAGCAAACGCGGGATCGAGGCCTCGGCGTCAGTTCCGATCACCTACGAGGACCATACGTACGGCGTGTTGAACATCTACTCGGCCCGGACGAACGCCTTCGACGAGGAGGAGCGAGACGTCATCGCCCAGCTCGGGAAGATGATCGGTCTCACAATCGCTGCTGTCGAGAACCAGCGCCGCTACCGGGCGCTCGCGGAGAATATCCCCAACGGATCGGTCGCACTGTTCGACACCGACTGTCGGTACCTGACCGCCGCCGGCACTATATACGACGACCTCTCGATCGCTCCGGATACCCTCGAGGGGAACCGCCTCGACGAGATCGACGCGCTTCCACGGGATCTGGTCTGGACGATGAAAGACGCCATCCAAGTGGCTCTCGACGGCCAGTCTCACACCATCCAGTGCCAGCTTGAGGGGCGGACGTTCGACGTCCAATTCCTCCCGATTCGGGACGACTCCGGCGTGGTTTCGGCCGTAATGTCGCTCATGCAGGACGTCACCGAGCGCGAGGAACGCGAGGCGCAACTCCAGCACGAGCGCGAGCGACTCGAACTGATAAATCGGTTGCTCAGGCACAACCTCCTCAACGGACTGAATGTGGTGGAGGCCCGCCTCGATATTCTCAACGGCCGCGTCGACTACGAGGTCAGCGACCATCTCACCGTCGCGGAAAGCCGAACCGACGAGATGATCGACCTTATCCAGACCTTGCGCTCGCTGACCGAGAAGCTCATCGCCGACGACTACGAACTCGAACCAGTCAATCTCGAAACGACGCTGCAGGACGAACTCGACCGGGCACAGGAATCTTACGAGAGCGCCATCTTCGAGACCAGAGCCGATCTCGCCGACGCGCCGACGGTTCTCGCCGACGACCTGCTGGAGGAGGTGTTCGAAAACCTGCTGGTCAACGCCGTCCGACACAACGACAAGGACGACCCGCAGGTCATCGTCGATATCGACGTCGAGCCGGACACGGCGACCGTTCACTTCATCGACAACGGGCCAGGCATCCCCGAACAGATGCAGGAAACCATCTTCGAGAAAGGACAGAAAGGATTCGAAAGCCCCGGAACCGGGTTCGGGCTCCATCTTGTCCGGGAGATCGTCGACATCTACGACGGCGGTATTACCGTTCAGGACCGCGACCCGACCGGGACGATCTTCTCCATTACGCTGCCCCGAACTGCGGCAGCCGAGTAACCGGCGGGAGAATCCTCTTCGCCTCCGTACACCCCGAGGGATAATATCAAATTTTTAATATTTCATCTGTGTTAGTGTTTATCAGAGTGTCGAGGTCGGTTCCGCGCGGGCGACTCGCAGAATCCGATTACGAAACCCAGCCGACATATTATTCTATCTGGCCGCCCCAGCGGTCGATATGCCCTCCGATGAACTCAGCGAAGAGCGGGTGCGGACCATCGTCCGCGAGGAAGTCGTCGGGACGAGTCGAACGCTGCTGGGACTCGTTTTCTGGACGCTGCTCGCCGTCGTCGCCGTGCTCGTCGGCCTCCAACTGCTCCAGATGGCGCTGTACACGGTCTCTATCCCCGCCATGATTGGGTTGAGTCTGATAGGAGCGCTCGTCGTCGGGGCGAGTCTCTACCTGCTCTACAGCCTCCACTGGACGTAGGCGGGGCGAGGCGGATTCACGCCGAAGCCGTCTCGGCGATGGCGGTTTCCAGACGCGACAGAAAGTCGGGGTCGTACGACTCCTCGGTGTGGTTCACGTTCCACAGTCCGGACCGGCGAATCTGTGGGCTGCGACTGTGGTGGCCGAGCCAGTCGTCCGCTCGGGCGTCGATAGCGGGGGTGTCGACGTTGCTGAGCAGCGCGATAGCGTTTCGCTCGACGACCGCCCGGTCGCTGTCGGTCCCCGGTTCGTCGTCGATGGCTATCCAGAGGACGCGCTGTTCGCGGAGGTAGGCGCTCACGCGCCGTTCGAGGAGATACTCCTCGTCGCGAACGTCGTCCCGGTCGCGCTCGATGGCCGCCCAGCGCGCGTCCCAGTCGGGGTAGTCGTCGTGGAGCGCGTGTTTCTCGATGAGCGCCTCGCCGACGCGCTTGCGATAGACGGAGCCGCGGTGGTTGCCGCCGTGTGGGTGGTCGGCGCTTCGGCTGCCGGTGCCGAAGTGCTGTTTGAGTCGGTCCCAGAGCGACGTGCTACTCCCCGCCGAGACGGCGTGCGTGCCGACGCGAGTGACGCGGTGCTGGCCGGGCGCGTGTGTCTCGCCGGGTTCGAGCAGGAAGTAGACGCCGCGGTCGGGCCAGTCCATGTAGCCAGTGCAGTCCTTGAGCGCTCGCGCCCCGCCGACGCGCTCGTCGAGGTCGGCGAGCAAGTCGTAGAAGCGGTCGAGGTCCTCGGCGCGTGACATGCCCGCTGCTCACGCCGGCGGGTGAAGAAAGCCGGTGTGTTCGTACCCAGCGAAAGTATCGCCCTCACGTGTCGGTTTGGGCATCGAACTAGCGAATAATCGATACAATGGCACGATTAGAAAGAAAAACCCCAGATGTCGAATCGTTCGTTCTTCCAACTAGCCGATAGAGAAAACAGATGGCAACCCTTAACCGTGTACTCGGAGTTTGTGTAATTGCAATGGCAAACGGTAAGGTTGATTTCTTCAACGACACAGGCGGTTACGGTTTCATCGAGACTGAGGATGCTGACGACGACGTTTTCTTCCACATGGAGGACGTTGGTGGTGAGGATCTGACGGAAGGCACCGAAATCGAGTTCGACATCGAACAGGCCCCCAAGGGCCCGCGCGCGACGAACGTCGTTCGCGTTTAAATAGGAGTTGCCCGTCGCCTGAGGCGACGGACTGCACCAACGTTTTTCGTGTCTCCTCGCGACCGGCGCGGGCGACACTACGTTTTCGACGTGTGAGCGACGGGTCTCGCCCGCCGACGCCTACGTCCCTCGCTCGGCAGCGGTGTCGTTCGCGCCCGTGCGCTGAATTACGTATCGCTGGCCGACCATCGGGTCGAGGAGGTCATCGACGGGCGCTCTATCGTCGCGAAGCACCGGCACGTCGTCGGTCGGTGGCGGCTGTCGGTACGACGCTATCTCGGGACTGAGGTCGATACCGATGTCGCGGCGCTCGTTCCGGCGCCGTAACTCGGCGGGCGAGAGTCGGTCCGACCGCTTCGTGGCGACCACCTCGATGTTCTGGACGACGCCGTCCTGTGCCGTCGGGAAGGTGTAGACCTGCGGGTACACCTCCGCCATCGTCGCGTACTCGGCGCGGTAGAACTCGGAAGCGGGGCCGCTGGGCGCGGAGATTAGGTTGGCGAAGAGGACGCCGTCGTCGTCGAGTCGTGACTCGGCGAGGCGCATGAATTCGACGGTGGTCAACTGGAAGGGTACCTTGTCTTTCTTGTACGCGTCGAGGATTATCAGGTCGTAGGTGCGGTTGGTCTCCTGAAGGAACTGCCGCCCACCGGTGTTGTAGACGTTCAGGTTCGGAGACTCTTCGAGGCCGAAATACTCCTTCGACGTCCGAATCACTTCGGGGTCGAGTTCGGCGACATCCACAGTGACGTTGTAGGCGTCGGCGAAGTGTTTCGGGCCGGTGAAGCCGCCGCCGCCGACGAACAGCACCCGGTCCACGTCCTCCGTCATGAGCAACGGGAGATGGAAGGAGCGAGTGTACTCGAAGACGTGGCGGTTCGGCTCGGTGACGTCCATCGCGCTGTGGGGTTGGCCGTCGAGATACAGCGTCCGCACGTCACCGACCTGTGTGACTTCGAGTTCCTGATACGGCGTCTGGGTGTGATAGAGGACGTGGCCGCCGGCGGAGACGCCGAAGGCGCCGCTGAAGCCCGCGGCGACGACGAGGACGGCAACGGCGACGCCCGTGAGCGGCGGGCCGTGCCACTTGGCGTCGCGGACGAGCCAGAGCGCGGTGCCGACGAGCAGGAGGCCGAAGCCGACGCCGATGGATTCGACGCCGAAGGAGGGAATCAGGAAGAAGGTCGTTCCGAACGCGCCGACGATGCTGCCGACGGTGCCGACGGCGTAGACGTGACCGGAGGCTTCGCCGACCCCCTCGCGGTCGGTGAGCTGGGCGGCGTAGGGGCTGACGAACCCGAGGAGGTAGGTCGGCGGCCCGAACAGCAGGGTCACCGCCGGGAGCGAGGCGAACCGGCTGGGAAGCGGGACGGCGCCGGCCATCGAGAGCATCATATCGGCGGCGAAGACGACGAGTGCGACGTAGGCCGCCGTCCCGATGAGGAGCCACGCGAGGCGCTCGTCGGTCGCGCGCCGGGTCGCGCGCTTCCCGCCGAAGTGGTAGCCGAGACTCAGCGCCGCGAGGAAGACGGCGATGATGCTGCCCCACGTGTAGATACTGCTTCCGAACTGCGGCGCGACGATGCGGCCCGCGAGGATTTCGAGGCCCATGCTGGCCACGCCGGAGACGAACACCGCGAGGCCGGGGTCGGAGGGGCGCCACGCCATCCGCGAGCGGAACGTCGACATTCGGTCGGCACTGGGGTCAGCGTTCGGTTAACGCTGCCGGCTGTGAGAGGTGGTGATATCTCGACTCGACCCAGCCGACGACGAACCCATTCAGGAACATGTTCGTGAGAACACTAATCGAAATAACAACATTATTTTTTGGTATGTTCGACGAGTCGAGCGACTCGGTCGACGGAGCGTGTGACAGACGGCGAGTCCTGCAAGCTATCGGTGCGGGTGGCGTCGCCGCCGCCTTCGGGGGGCGGGCAGTCGCTCAGAGCGACGCGGGTCGCGGCCGCGGCGGGGGCGAGAGCAACGCCGGCGTGGACGTAATCGCCCGGCAGACCGAGGGCGTCGTCCACTGGTCGTTGCCGGGGCCGCGACGAATCGACCCGACGGTCTTCGGGACGCCGGAGCGCCCGCGCGCGACAGTCGCGCCGATTCTCGACTTACTCGACGACGGCCCGGTCGCGACGCTACTCGAGGAAGTACCCATTCTGGTCGGGCTTCCACCGGAAGCGCGGGAGACGACCGATGACGAGTCGGCGTACACGCAGACGGCAGTGCCGACGCCGTTCAGCGACGACGTGGTCCGGGTGTCGGGAGAGATGGAGGCGAGATATCGAGACCGGCGCCCCTACGACCTCCCGTCTGAGTACGGCGAGTCGCCCGACGAGGTGTCGTTCGACGTCGAGTTCACGGACCCCGACGGCAACCGCTACACGCTCGATATCCATCACACCATCCAGCCACCGATACCGACGTGGGAGACGGGCGGGGGCGTCGTCACGGATACGTGGATTCACGGCACCACGAGGACGGAGTCGCCGCTGTTGCCCCGGGTCTACACGTACGCGGCATTCTGGGGGCTCTGTGACGTGGTCGTCGAGGGCGACGTTGTCGACGAGAACAAAGTCATCCACGCGATGACGATTGGGAACATGCGAAAGTCGGACGAGTCGCTCGCGCTGCAGTCGGAGATGCCGCTCGCGCCGTCGGAGACGTTCAGCGGGCAGGCCCACCACACTCAGCTGATAGTGCCGCCAATCACCGTCGGCCCGGACGGCCCCATCCACGAGGCGGTCAACACGGCATATCAGCTTCCGAACGGTCACACCCAGCCGTTCATCCACCTCACCTTCGAGGAGGATACCCTCGTGAAAGCGCCCTTCGCGGACTGGTCGTTCCCGGAGCCGGACGAGTGAGGGGCCAGCGTAGCCGTCTCCCGCTGACCGGGTCTTTGCCCCAACTTATTTGCTCTCGTCAGTCGAACGACTGGTACGGCCCGACGCGATGTACGATAACATTCTAATTCCGTTCGACGGGAGCGACGAGGCGATGAAGGGGGCCAACCACGGTATCGGCCTCGCAGCGACGTGTGACGCGACGGTCCACGCGCTCTATGTCATCGACTTACCGGGCGCTCCGCGGACGGTGTATCTCCGGGACGACGAGGACGAGATGCGCGAGCGCTACCGCGAGTACGGGGAGGAGGTCACCGAGGACCTCTGTGAGATGGCGTCCGAGGAGGGCGTCGAGTGTGTCACGGCGATTCGAAGCGGCTCGCCCGGCGAGGAAATCGTCGACTACGCCAAATCGGAGGATATCGACGCTATCGTCCTCGGGAGCGCGTACCGCGGGAAGTTCCGCGCGATTCTCGGGAGTACGGCGGAGAAAGTGGTCCGCACCGCCGAGGTGCCGGTGATTACGGTCCGCCAGAAGATGAACGAGTAGCGTCGAGAGACGTGCACACCGGCTCTCCGTTCTAGTAGGAGTGTTTGAACTCCCAGTGATACTGGCAGTTCGGACAGTTCGCCCACTCGGGGACGCCGAACTCGGGATGGCGCCGTCCGTACTGCATCCCTGACCGACAGACGGGGCAAGTGAGCGCGAGGAGGTCGAGGTCGGTGAATCGGTCTGCCGGCAGGTCGACGCGACAGCGAGGGCAGTCGATAGGTGCGCTGGAGTCGGCCTGCAGAATCTCGTCGCCGCACTCGGGACACCGGAGCGTCGCAGGCGGGCGGTGGGCCCACCCGGTGTCGCCGTCGATGGTCGTCGTGTGCGTCTCGACGCTCGACAGGCGGAACTCGTTTGGGCCGTCGCCGGTCCGGAGGGGTGCGACGAGGCGCGTCCCGAGCCATCTGAGCGACGCGAGGACGTGCCCGGTCGCGGCGCCGAGCGCTCGGACGAAGCCGCGCGACTGGTCGGCCACGCGCAGTTATGGGTGGGGAATCCGCATAAATCGTCGGGCCGGGTCAGTCGCTGCTCGCGGGGTCGTCGCTCTCTTTGATGTCGGTCACCATCTCGTCGCCCGCGGTCACGACGTCGACGTTCTCGTCGTCGGAGAGTTCCTCGATGGATTCGGCGAACTCCTCCGATTCGAGGATTTCGTACTCGTTGCTGAGGCCGAGATAGACGGTGTAACACATCAGACAGAGGATGACGGCGAATGGGAGGCCGGTCGTGATGGCGGCCGTCTGGAGCGCGGTCAGCCCGCCGCCCCAGAGCAGGATGGCGGCGACGAGACCCTCGATGAGCGCCCAGAAGATGCGCTGGGCGCGGGGCACGTCGTGTTTCCCGCCGGAGGTCAGGTGGTCGATGACGAGCGACCCCGAGTCGGAGGACGTGACGAAGAAGGTGACGACGAGTAGCGTCGCCAGAATACCCGATAGCGCCCCGAGCGGGAACTGTTCGAGCATGGCGAACATGGCGACGGTCTGGCCGACCTCGTTGTACGTCGCGAGCGCCGCGCCGTTGCCCTGAATCGAGTTGAAGAGGGCGCTCCCGCCGAACGTCGAGAGCCAGATGGTCGAGAACAGCGCGGGCAACACCAGCACGCCCATGACGAACTCGCGGACGGTCCGCCCCTTCGAGATGCGGGCGATGAACATCCCGACGAAGGGCGACCACGCTATCCACCAGCCCCAGTAGAAGACGGTCCACGCGGTGACGGTGCCACCGCCGGGCGCGAGCGCGCCACGGAAGAACCCGAGTGCGACGATGTTGTTGAGGTAGGCACCGAGGCCTTCGACCCACGTGCCGAGGATGAACACGGTCGGCCCCACGATGAGCAGGAAGCCGAGGAGCGCGAACATCAGATAGAGATTGATGGTGCTCAGGCGCTTGACGCCGCCGTCGAGACCGGCGGCGACGGAGAGCGTCGCGATGAGCGTGATGACCGCGATGAGAGCCACTTGGACGGCGGAGTTGGTGGGGACGGAGGCCACGCCAAGCAGGTCGCCGCCGACGTAGGAGAGGCCGGTGTTAATCTGTGCGACGCCGAGACCGAGCGACGTCGCGAGACCGAACAGCGTCGCGAACACCGTCACGAGGTCGATGATGTGGCCCGGCCAGCCGTAGATTCGGTCACCGAGCAGGGGCCAGAAGATAGACCGGAACGTCAGCGGCAGGCCCCGGTTGAACGAGAAGAACGCGAGGCCGAGGCCGACGAGGCCGTAAATCGCCCACGGGTGAAGCCCCCAGTGGAAGAACGTCTGGGCCATGGCCGCAGAGCCCGCCGCGCCAGTTTCGGGCTGGGCCGACCAGAAGCCGGGGACGTTCTGGAAGTAGTACAGCGGTTCGGAGACGCTGAAGAACATGAGACCGATACCCATGCCGGCGCTGAACAGCATGGCCATCCACGAGAAGTCGCTGAACTCCTTCTCGGCCTCGACGCCGCCAATCTTGATTTTGCCGTACTTGCTGAACGCGAAGTACAGGAGCACGAGGATAAAGAGGTTCACCGACAGGAGGTAGAACCAGCCGAAGTTGTCCCCGATGAAGTTGAACAGGCCAGTGTACACCGACGAGGCCTGCTCGCCGAGAAGCAGCGTAACGCCGATGAACAGCCCGATTAGCACCAGCGCCACCGGGAAGACGACCGGATGGATGTCAAAGCCCAGCGCCTGAATGTTGGTATCGCCGGGTTCGCGGTCGGACTCGGGGTGGAACAGGTCCACCTGCAGTCCCTCGGACATCTCGCCGGACCGCTCGTCTGAATCAGCCATGCCATACCCCCATCCGCCGATGATCGATAGGTCGATGTCGGTGTATCATGTGCGTATCTGTTGGTCGGTTTGCGGCCGCTGGTCGCGCACTGCGAGGCGAGTTACCATTGCCACGTGCATCGGTACCGATGCCCGTGACAGAGGGACACATAGTTCTACTCATTGTTTCAAATAAAGTTTGGTGTCAGCTTATCGCAATATTTTCGACCGGCCGGGGTCGAACAGCGGTTCGTCGCGTACCGTCGCGTCGTACGTCTCTCCCTCACAGCGAATCTGGACGGCGGTGCCCGCCTCCGCGTACTCGGTGGGCAGGTAGGCGTAGGCGATTGACTCGCCGATGCTGTAGCCGTAGTCGCCGGCGACGACGTAGCCGAGCGCCGACCCGTCCGAGAGGACGGGGCGCCCGCCGAGAACGGCGTCCGAGGAGTCGTCGAGCGTCATCGGGACGAGTTTGGTGTCGGGGCCTTCCTGCTGGATGTCGACGAGTGCGTCCCGGCCGACGAAGTCGGTGTCCATGTCGACGGCAAAGGAGAGGCCGGCGGCGAAGGGGTCGCTGTCGGTGTCGAGGTCGGTCCCCCAGAGCCGGTACCCCTTCTCCAACCGCATCGATTCGAGCGCGCCACCGCCCATCGGACGCACGTCGAGGTCCTGCCCCGCCTCCCACAGCGTCTCCCAGAGACGGCCGCCGTACTCCGTCGGCGCCCACAGTTCCCAGCCGAGTTCGCCCACGTACGACACGCGGAGCGCGAGGACGGGCACGTCGCCGACGTAGAGTTGCTTCGCGCTGAAGTAGGGGAACGATTCGGCAGTGACGTCGGCGTCCGTCACGCGCTGGAGGAGGAGCCGGGACTTCGGCCCCCACAGACCGACCGTCGCCCGCGACCCCTCCTCGACGGTGACCGACACCGTCTCGGGCGCGTGTTTCTGCAGCCAGCCGCCGTGAATCCCCGGCGAGTTGCCGCCGCCGGTCGTCACGACGAACTCGTCGGGCGCGAGGCGAACGACGGTCACGTCGCCGAGGACGGTGCCACCCTCGTTACAGAGCAGGGAGTAGCGAACCCGTCCGGGGTCGATGTCGACGTCGTTCGTACACATCCGCTGGAGGAACGCCGCGGCGTCGTCGCCCTCGACGACGATGGAACTGAACGACGTCATGTCGTACATCGAGACGTGTTCGCGGGTGTGGAGGTGTTCGGCGCCCTCGATGGGCGAGCGATTCACCCCCTGCCAGCCCTCCTGCTCCGGGATGCGGTCGGCGTAGCGGTCGACCAAGTCGGCGTTGGACTCGTACCACTGCGGCGTCTCCCAGCCGCCGGACTGGTAGAACTCCGCGCCGAGGTCCTGCTGGTGGTGATAGAACGGGCTCCGCCGGAGCGTCCGGTGGTCGTCCGGCTGCCACCCCGGTTCGACGATGCTGTACACCTGCCGATACCGGGTTGCCCCCCGGTCGACGAAGTAGTCCGGACTGCCGGCGTGAGGCTCGAAGCGGTCGACGTGAATCCCGCCCACCTCGACGGGACCGGAGGGGAGTTTCGGGGTTCCCGTCTCCATCCACTCGGCGAGAACCTTGCCGTACCCTCCGGAGTGAGTCCACCAAATGGCGAGCGCCGTCCACAGGTCGTCCACCGCCTCCGGTTCGCCGAGGACGGGCATCCCGTCGGGCGTGAACACGAAGATGCCGTTCTCTCGCGTTTCGAGGTTCGTCTCCGCGGTGACCGGGAGCAGTTCCTCGAACGCTCGCTTGGGCGAGGTGTCGCGGTCGGGGTGGGTGGCGCGCTCCCAGTGGTCGTCCGTGAAGTCCCGGACCGACGCCTGCCGCTTCTCGGTGTTCGTCCCCATCTTCCGGGGGTCGACGGTCAGCGCCTCGTGGTTGTACGACCCGAGACCGAGGGCGTCGCCGTGGGTGCGGAAGTAAAGCGAGTGGTCCTGGTCGCGACCCACCGGGCGAGAGGGAGGTTGGCTCATGGCGTCGGCGATGCTGTGGTCGCCGGGCACGTCCATGTCCGCGGTGTCGACGCGGGGCGCGACCGCCTCCCCCGCCAGTTCGTCGAGGGGTTCGGTGACGGCGTACTGGTGCTGAACGGGGGCGATGGGAAGGTCGAGTCCCGCCATCTGGCCGGTCTGATACCCCCAGTTGTTGGTGGCGAGGACACAGCGCCCACACTCGATGCGCCCGCGGTCGGTTTCGACGGCGGTGATTTCGCCGCCCGAGACGTCGAGGTCCGTCACAGTGGTGTGGCCGTAGAAGTCGGCGTCGGACTGCTCGATGTACCACTGGAGGGCGGCGACGCCGTCCACCCGCCCGTCGGTCGGCGAGTAGTAGCCGCCGAGGATTTCGTCCTCGTCGACGAGGGGCAGGTAGTCGGCCACCTCCGCAGGCGAGAGGAGTTGAGGGTCGGGGAGGCCGTACGCCGTCGCGTGTTCGACCCGTCGCTGGAGGAAGTCCATGCGCTCCTCGGAGCGAGCGACTTCGATACCACCGACTTCGTCGTAGACGCCGGCGTCGGAGAGGAGCCGCGACGTGTAGTGAGCCGTCTTCGTCATCAGTTTCGACGGCGACGTTTGGAACATGATGCCCGGGGCGTGAGTCGACGACCCGCCCGTGACCGGGAGCGGTCCTTGGTCGACGACGACGATGTCCTCGGCCCCTAACTCGGAGAGGTGGTAGGCGACGCTACACCCGACGGCCCCGGCTCCGACGACGACGGTTGCCGCGGACGACGGGAGTGTGCTATCGGCACTCATGGGGGAAGTATCTCGCCGACCGATGCAAAAGCCCCTAGGTTGCTCACCTGTGGTGTTTAAACGAGGCGCGTCAAAAGCCGCCGAATCGCTCACTCGAAGCGGTCGAGACTGAACATATCGATGGGGTGGTCCGTCTCGCCGTCGGCGGCGAGGTCGGCGAGGATTTCGCCGATGACCGTCGCGAACTTGAAGCCGTG
The DNA here is from genome assembly GCF_051195115.1 of Haloplanus sp. C73. NCBI lineage: Archaea > Methanobacteriati > Methanobacteriota > Halobacteria > Halobacteriales > Haloferacaceae > Haloplanus > Haloplanus sp. C73. The sequence goes on from NZ_JBNTJZ010000005.1 coordinate 208,476, forward strand.
GCCGGAGAAGCCGGCGCCGACGACCACCTGCGGATGCTCGGGCAACTGGTCGAGGATGAAATGCTCGTCGGGGGAGTTGGTGAACATACAGGTGGCGAGTCGCATCGTCGGCCCGGCCGCCTTCGGGAAGTATTTCTCGGTGAAGTCACGGAGCAGCACCTCGTCGGCGTCGTTGGGTTCGGTGTCGTAGCTGTCGGGGTTGACCGCCTCGCCGAGGTGGTGGTACTTGCCCAGTTTGAAGCCGGGGACGTCGTAGATGGGGAGGCCGTAGAACCGCCCCTCGGGGACGGCGATGTTCCACACGGGGAGCGAGTCGGGTTCGAACAGTTCGGGCGTGTCGGGCTGGAACCACGCGAGCACCTGTCGCTCGGGGACGGCGAGGCCGTCGAGCGCGTCGGCGAGTTTGTAGTTCCACGCGCCGGCCGCGAGGACGAGGCGGTCGGCCTCGTACGTGTCCGTCCCGGTCCAGACCCGAACGCCGCCGTCGGGCGTGGGCGCCCAGTCGTGGACCCCCTCCCGAGCGCGGATTTCGGCGCCCGCCGCCTGCGCCGCCTCGGTGTGGCCGACGATGGACTGTTCGGGGACGACGAAGCCGCCGTCCTCCTGATAGAGCGCGCGGTAGTCGTCGGGGAGGTTGTAGCCGGGGAACCGCTCGTTCAGTTCCGCGCCCGTCAGCACCTCGTGTGGGATGTCGTGTTCCTCACAGGAGCGTCGCGACCCCTCGAAGACGACGTTGCCCTGCGGGCCGGCGTCGATTGAGCCGGTTCGGTGGATGACCTCCCGGCCCGTCTCCTCGGCGAGTTCGTCCCAGAGGTCGTACGCCCGCTCTATCAGCGGGATGTAAGAGGGGTGTTCGTAGTACGCCCGGCGGATGATGCGCGTGATGCCGTGGGAGGAGCCTTGCGTGTGCGGGATGTCGAATCGCTCCAACCCGAGGACGTCCACCCCGCGAGAGGCGAGGTGGTACGCGGTTGCACTTCCCATGCCGCCGACGCCGACGACGATGACGTCACGTCGCTCGTCACGATGACTCATACCGCCCCGTTTGACGGGGAGGGTTTTGATGCTTTGGACGCCAGCAACCGGCGTTACGGGCGCCCACGCGCGGGATTTCCGCCATCTGACTTATACACCTGAGATAGCTGTGGTCGACGTTTATGGATATGTAAACCAACTATCATTGTTGATGGCGAACGATTCCCCAACCCCCGACGACCACCCGAACCACCCGGAGATAGACCAGTCGGACCGGACGCTGCCCCGGAACCTGCGACAGACCGGCGACCCGGGCATCGAGATGCTCGTCTCGACGCGCGTGCGGAAGTCGCCGTTCTTCCACAAGTCGTTCAACGAGGAGGGTGCGTGGCGCTGTACCGTCTACAACCGAATTTACCACCCCCGTGGCCTCGTCGAACCGGAGGACGGCGGCGCGATGGCTGAGTACGAGGCGCTGACCGAGAGCGTGACACTCTGGGACGTCGCCGTCGAGCGACAGATTCGCGTCCGAGGCCCCGACGCCGAAGCGCTCACGAACTACGTCATCACGCGAGACGCGACGGATATCGAGCCGATGCACGGCAAGTACGTTATCCTCTGTAACGAGGACGGCGGCATCCTGAACGACCCGATTCTCCTGCGGGTCGCGGAGGACGAGTTCTGGTTCTCGATTTCGGATTCGACGCTCATGCAGTGGCTGCAGGGCGTCGCCGTCGGGACGGACTTCGACGTCGACATCGACGAAATCGACGTGGCGCCGATGCAGATTCAGGGGCCACTTTCTGAGGACGTGATGGTCGACGTCGTCGGCGAGGAGGTGAGCGACATCCCCTACTACGGGTTGCTGGACGCGGAGATAAACGGATGTGACGTGCTGGTGAGTCAGACCGGCTTCTCCGGCGAGAAGGGCTTCGAAATCTACGTCAAAGACGCGAGCAAGAACGCCGAGCGCGTCTGGGACCCCGTGATGGCGTCGGTCAAAGACCACGGGGGGCGACAGATTGCGCCGGGCCACCACCGCCGCATCGCCGCCGGAATCCTCTCGTGGGGGCAGGATATGGACCACGAGACGTCGCCGTTCCAAGTGAATCTCGGGTATCAGGTCCCCGACGACAAGGATGCCGATTACATCGGCAAGGAAGAACTCGAACGACAGAAAGAGCTGATAGAAGGCGGCGAGTACCCCTTCAACCTGAAGCTCGTGGGACTGAAAATCGCGGGCGAACCGATTCGGGACTACGCGCCCGACTTCTGGATTATCTCCGACCCCGAGACGGGCACGGAGTGTGGCTACATGACGTCGCCGTGGTGGAACCCGGACTTGGAGACGAACATCGGCCTCGGGTTCGTGCCGGCGGAGAAACTGCAAGCCGAGAGCGACGCCCTGCTCAACGACGAAATCTACGAGGAGGATTTGGACCTAGAGTTTGCGGTCCACCTACCCGACGAGTACGCGACGGAGGCGGGCGAACCGGCGTACGCGACGGTTGCGGAGGTGCCGTTCAAGGAGTCGGTGAACCCGAGCGCACGGGAACAGGCGAAGCTGAACGCCCGGAAGGAGTAACCCAACCCGCCCACTACGGCGTCGTACGCCGGCCACTCTCATGTCACGTAGCACCCACGCCGACGCGACGAGCCTGCTCCGCGACCCACGCTTCGAGCTGATGCCGTTCGACAGCTTCGAGGAGCAGATGGAACAGCTTCCGGACGGCGCGACGATTGCTGTGACGGCCTCGCCACAACTCGGCCTCGACGCGACGGTCGAGTGGAGCGAGCGAGCCGCGGCCCGCGACTACGAGCCGGTTCCTCACGTCGCGGCGCGATACGTCCGCGACGACGACCACCTCGACGAGGTGGCCACCCGCCTCACCGAGGCGGGCGTGACCGACATCTTCGTCCCCGGCGGTGACCGCGAGGAACCGGTGGGGGAGTTCGAATCGGCGTACCAACTCCTCACGGCGCTCGACCGTCTCGGCCACGAGTTCGAGGAGGTGGGTATTACCGGCTACCCGGAGGGTCACGACTTCCTCGACGACGCCACGCTCGCCGAGGCGATGGCACGGAAAGCGCCCCACGCCACCTACATCACGACTCAGCTCTGTTACGACCCCGACGCCATCGGCGACTGGATTGAAGGGGTCCGTGACCGCGGCATCGACCTCCCCGTCGAGGTGGGCATCCCCGGCGTCATGAAGTACCAGCGCCTCCTGAACATCTCGCAGAAGGTGGGCGTCGGCGACTCCATCCGATTCCTTCGGAAGACGAGCGGCGTCCTCGGCTTCCTGCGCCAACTCGTCGGGTCGCGCGGGACGTACACCCCCGACAACCTCGTCGACGGCCTCGTGCCCTACGCCTCGGAGTACGACGTTCGGGGCCTGCACATCTACACGTTCAATCAGGTGAGCGACACCGAGGCGTGGCGTCGGGAGCGGCTGGGCGAGTGACAAAACTGTTCGTACACCTCAGTTTCGCCGCCTTTCTGCCCGAATTATATAAATACCTCAATTGAGACGGACTTATGCTTATGCCCCATCCGTGAGGCATGAATTAACATGACCCGGTGGACGAACGGAGTTGACGAAACGAGCGCTGTGAGTCCGGACATCACGGACGAGACGAACGCACTTCCCGCAGACTGCTTCACCGACCCCGAGATATGGGAGTTGGAGAAAGAGACGATTTTCGAGGATTACTGGCTCTATGCGGGCCACGCGAACTGCATTCCCGAGGCGGGCGATTACTTCACGCGCACCATCGGTGACCGGCAGGTCATCGTCGCTCGCGACAAGGAGGGTGAGGTCCGCGTGTTCTACAACGTCTGTGCCCACCGCGGCTCGAAGATGGTCGAGGAGACGCCGATGAGCGACCCCGACAACATGGGTCGCATCCAGTGTCCGTACCACCTCTGGACCTACGACCTGGACGGCAGTCTGCGGAGCACGCCCAAGAGCTTCGAGGAGGCGAGTCTCAACCCTGACCTCGACGACGACGAGGTGTCCGGACTCGACCCAGACGAGAACGGACTGCTCGAAGTCCAGACCGACAACATCGGCCCGCTCGTCTTCCTCAACTTCTCCGACGACCCACCGGTTTCGCTGGACGAGCAGGCGGGCAAGATGAAGACGCGCCTCGAATCGCTCCCGCTGGGAGAGTACGAACACGCGCGACGCTACGTCTCGGAGGTCGAATGCAACTGGAAGACGTTCGCGGGCAACTACTCCGAATGTGACCACTGTCAGGCGAATCATCAGGACTGGATAAAGGGCATCCAGCTCGACGAGTCCGAACTCGAAGTCAACGACTACCACTGGGTGCTTCACTACACCCACGAGGAGGACGTCGAGGACGAACTCCGCATCCACGACGAACACGAGGCGCAGTTCCACTACTTCTGGCCCAACTTCACGGTCAACATGTACGGCACCGCGGACGGCTACGGGACGTACATCATCGACCCCATCGACGAGGAGCGCTTCCAGCTAATCGCGGACTACTACTTCGCCGACCCCGACCTGAGCGAGGAGGAAGAGGAGTTCGTCCGCACCAGCCGCCAACTGCAGGAAGAGGACTTCGAACTCGTCGAGCGCCAGTACGACGGGCTTCGCTCGGGAGCGCTCGCACAGGCACAACTCGGCCCCAACGAGCACACGCTCCACCGGTTCCACCGGCTCGTGCAGGAGGCGTACGAGGCGTGACGTCGTCGTTCGTCGCCACCTGCGTCGAGTGCGACGAGGAGCGGACGGCGAGAGACCCGAACGAAATCGTCCGCTTCTACCGGCGTCACAACTCGGTGACCGGCCACGACGTGACGTGGACGGAGACGCCGGACGACTTCGACGGGGCGAGCAAGGACGTCCCGTCGGCGGTGGCGAGTCTCGTTTCGGACCCCGACGAGGGCGTCTCGCTCGGCGCACTCAGCGCCGCCATGAGCGAGTTCGGGTGGACGGTCGGCGAAACGCTCGACGCCGTGTACGACCATCGGATGCGGGGCGCGCTCTGGGAGCCACAGGACGACTACGTGTCCGCGGTGTAGCTCACTCCTCGTCGAGAAGCGTCCGCTCGATGAGCCGGGCGGTGCCGCGGCGGATGCGGCCACCGACGGCCGTCGGCGAGATGTCGAGTTCGTCGGCGAGTTCCTCCAGCGACGTTCCGCGCGGCTCCTCGAAATATCCCGCCTCGTAGGCCATGATGAGCGCGTCGTGTTGCGCGTCGGTGAGGCCCACGCCGTCGAGCGAGAAGTCATCGAGCGAGTAGATGTGACCCAACTCGAACTGGATGCCCTCGTTCTCACAGTGCTCCCAGAGCGCGCCCAGCGTCTCGCGGTCGGGGAGTTGCATCCGAACTGACCACCCATCGCTCGTGCTCTCGGCTTCGAGCATCAGCCCGCCCATCTCCGTCACCGGCGGCGAGACGAGTTTCGTCCCCGGCGTGTGGCCGAGGCGGTAGATGCGCGTCGTCGACGCCTCGGCGACGAGCATCGACTCCGAGACGGTGTGGTCGGCTTCGAGCGCCGCCTCGAACTCCGGGAACGAGTCCGCCTCGACGAGGAAGAAGAACATCCCCGTCTCGGGGTCGGTCGCGGTGTGCGAGACGACCTGAATCGACGCGTCGGTCGACCGAATCGTCGGCGTCAGCGCGAGGTCGGGGTGGGCGAGGTCGACGACGGCGACGAGGCTCACGCCGCCCCTCCGGCACGCGATGCGATGCGCCCGTGCATACGCCTACTCTGGCACGCCCGCCGACTTTATCGTTTCGAGCGATTTTCCGACTCCGGTGGCTCTTTGACCGCCGCCACGACAATCCCGGCATGGACCTCGGACTCGACGGCAACGCGGCACTGGTATCGGCCTCCAGTAGCGGGCTGGGGAAAGCGTCGGCGGCGGCGCTCGCCGCCGAGGGCGCAAACGTCGTCATGAACGGGCGCGACCCGGACCGTCTCGCCGACGCCGTGAGCGACGTTCGCGAGACGGCGACGGGCGACGTGGTGGGCATCCAAGGCGACATCACCGACCCCGACGACGTGACGGCGCTCGTCGAGCGGACGGTCGAGGAGTTCGGCGGCCTCGACCACCTCGTGACGAGCGCCGGCGGCCCGCCGAGCGGCCCCTTCCTCGACACCACCGACGAGGACTGGTACGAGGCGTACGACCTCCTCGTGATGAGCGTCGTGCGACTGGTTCGAGAGGCCGCCCCACATCTGCAGGACGGCGGCGGCACCATCGTCAACGTGGCGTCGGGGAGCGTCAAGGAGGCCATCGACGGCCTCGTCCTCTCGAACTCGGTGCGGATGAGCGTCGTCGGACTGGAGAAGACGCTGTCCGAGGAACTCGCACCGGACGTCCGGGCGAACGCGGTGTTGCCCGGAACCCACGAGACGCCGCGCATCGAGGAACTCGTCGAACAGGGCGTCGAGCGGGGCGACTACCCCGACTACGAGACAGGTGTCGAGGAGTGGAGCGCCGGCAACCCACAGGAGCGAATCGGCCAGCCCGAGGAGTTCGGCGATGTCGTCGCCTTCCTCTCGTCTGAACGCGCGAGTTACGTCAACGGCGCGGCCATCCCCGTCGACGGCGGCGACCACGCCTCGAACCTCTGAGTCGGACGCTTGGGGTTTATGTAACATCCGTCGTACAACCCTGCAACTCGCATGGTGTTGGGACTGTCCGGAGAGCTGGTTTCGGTCGTGTTGTTCTTGGTCGGCGTCACTATCGTCATCGTGAGCGTCGAGACGTTCATCGAGGCAGTGGCCGAGGGGGCGCTGGCGTTCGGTATCTCGGGGTTCTTCCTCACCGTCGTCCTCGCGGGGACGGACCTCGAAAACGTCATCTTGGGCGTCGCGGCGGCGTACGGCGAACTCCCGGACCTCGCGCTCGGCACCGTCTTCGGCGAGGCGCTTTTCATCCTCGGCGCCGCCGTCGGCCTCGCGGGCGTGGTGGTCCCCTTCGAGACGGAGGTGCCGCGGAACTACCTCGGCCTCATGCTACTCGCCCCCTTTCTCTTTTTCGCGCTCGCGCTCGACGGCACCCTCTCCCGATTCGACGGCGCGATTCTCACCGCGACGTTCATTCCCTATCTCGCGATTATCTACACGCTCGAACGCTACACGGACACGCGATACCTCTCGTCCGAGGAGGTAGAGGTCATGGAAGCCGAGCGGGAGGCGGCGATGGAGGACGAGGAGGAAGACGAAGGGTGGTTCGACCTCGATATCGACGTCGACGACTTGGTCGAGGAACACGTCCCCGAGCGCTACGAAGGGCCGGCGTTTCTCGGCATCGCCCTCCTCGCCACCGTCGGCATGACGGTCGGCTCTGAACTCGCCGTCGAGGGAGCACAGGAACTACTGACGCTGCTCGGCGTGACGGGGCTGGCCTTCGGCGCGACGGTCATGAGCTTCATCGCGTCGCTCGAAGAACTGTTTCTGACGGTCGAGCCGGTCCGGCAGGGGCGCCCCCACATCGGCGTGGGCAACGTCGTCGGGAGCATGCTCTTTTTCGTCAGCGCCAACGCGGGGCTGATAGCGCTCGTCCATCCGCTGAACACGGCGGGAACGGTCATGACCGTTCACTGGCCCTTCTTCTTCGGGACGATGCTCGTCGTCGCCCTCGCGTTCTACCGCGGAAAAGTGGGTCGGCCGACCGGCGTCCTCCTCCTCGGCGCCTACGCGGCGTACTGGGTGGCGAACTACGCGGTGTGAGCGTCTACTCGCCGATTGGCACCCCGCTCAGGACGACGAGGGAGACGACCCAGTAGGCGACGTAGAGGCCGCCGAGGAGGGCGCCGTGCCAGCGCTCGACGCGCTTCGTGTAGAAGAAGTAGGCGGCGAGCGCCGTCACGACAATCATGGCGGGGAGGTGGAACGTGAGCACCGACGAGGAGATGGTCACGTCGCTGAGGAACATGATGACACCGATGTTGCCGGTGACGGAGAAGAGGACGCTCCCGATGACGTTGCCGACGCCGATTTCGGGGAACCCCCGGCGGACCGGTTCGATGGTGAGCATGATGTCCTCGAAGGTGAGGATGAGGGTGAGGAAGGTGGCGCCGAAGACGGTTTCCTCGATGCCGAAGCCTTCGATGACGACTTCCGAGCCACCCTCCAGCAACATTGCGGCGAAGACGATGCCCGCGAGCGCGACGATGGCGAGGCCAATCCAGACGAACCCGGAGTCGGCGAGGTCACCGAGTACGCGGTCCTCGGGTATCTCTTCGAGCGAGTTGGGGCGGGCTACCCCGCCGTCGGGCTGGATTTCTTTGCCGAGTTCCGTGTCGCGAAACACCGGAATCTCGCGCTGGCGCTCGCGGACGATGAAGTAGCCGAAGGCGAAGACGAAGAAGGCCGTCAGAATCAGGCCGTGGACGAACGTGAGCGTCCCGAGCATGACGAAGGGGACGAGGACGATAGGCGCGAGGCCGAAGATGGCGATGTAGTCGGTGGGCAGGTCGACCGGGAACGGCTTAATCATCGCCGCCACCGCGAGCGTCACGCCGATAATCGCCAAACCGGTTCCGAGCGCCGTCCCCAGCGCGGCTTGCTCCAACCCGCCGCCGGAGAGGACGAGTGCGAGAATCGTGTCGTCGAACTCGAAGCCGGTGAAGACGATGGCGAGTGCGAACAGCGACATCTTCATGTTAATCGATGCGCGCGCGAGGTAGCTGATGAGTTTCTCCGTACACGCCGTCAGGAGCAAGACGCCGCCGAGAAGCACGAGTACCGCCCCGATAGTCCCCTGTGCTTCGACGAATCCGGAGATAGCACCCTCGATGCCGCCTTCCTCACCGTCTTCCTGTGCCGCGACGGTGCCGACGGGGCCGTCGACGCCGAGACTGCCTGCGACGGCAGACGCCGCCGGCGACGCGAGAAGGAGCGACAGGAGCAGTGCGACCGCAACGATAGTTCGACCGTGAGATGGCATTCACCCTGACGTTGGCGAACAGGGGCTTATACCTCCGTTCTGGGGTAGGGGGGTTCGCTGAACTCGGTACGGTGAAGACATCTACATTCCGTCGTCCCCGAGGAAACGGGCGCTCGAAGGCGAGTACCGCCGAAACGGAAGCCGAAACGTTGTATGTATAATAATTCAACGTACAGCGATACACGGACAGAGACACATAAGGCAGACCACTCGCAAAGACCGGCGATGCGATTCGCGAATCGTCGGCTGGGCGTCGTGTTGATTGCACTATTACTGCTCTCGGCAGTCGGAACGGGCCTCGCCACGGCACAGGAAGAGGGGGGAGAAGAGGGGGGTGAACTCCTCGAAGTGTCGGGGTGGGCCGCGGTGGCGACGCTGTTGGTGGGGTCGTTGATACTCCTCGCGAGTATCGAACTTCTGATTCACGCGCTGATTCGGACGGCGCTCCGGTTCGGCGTCTCGGCGTTCTTACTCGCCATCATCTTCTCGGGATGGGAGTTCGACAACGTCGCGTTTGGTCTCTTCACGGGGTTCGCGGAGATGCAGAACGTGGCCTTCGGACTGGCCATCGGTAACTCCGTCTCGATTTTCGGCATGACGCTCGCACTGGGCGCCATCGCGGTGCCCTTCGCCGTCGACGTGCCACGGGACTATCTGCTCATGATGGTTGGGGCGCCCCTGTTGTTGATTCCGCCCTTACTCTCCGGGTCGTTGACGCCGGCGCTTTCGCTCGCGTTCATCGCCATGTACGTGATAATCTTCGCGTACATCTACCGGCGAGAGGGTGAGATGGACCGGACGTTCATGGAGTCCGACGAGGTGAAGGAGGTCATCTCGGCGGCGGACGGGCAGGGCGAAGCCAGCGTGCCGTCGTACGTGCCGGCCCCGATTCGACGCCTGACCGAGATTCGCTGGTTCTGGCCGGCGATGTTGCTAGTCGGCATCGGCGGCATCGTCGTCGGTGCGGAGAGCGCTTCGACCGGTGTCGAAGGGATTCAGGCGACGTGGAACCTCACCGGCACGTTCATCGGGGTGACGCTGGTGACGGTGTTGCTCACGCTCGACGACCTCCTCCTGATAATCGAGCCACTCCGATTGGGGTACTACGACGTCGCCGTCGGCGGCGTCATCGGGAGCCTCCTCTTTTTCGTCACCGCCAATATCGGCATCATCGGACTGGTGGGAACCATCAACTTCCGGTGGGAGACGGTGTTTTTCCACTTGCCGTCGCTGTTCGTGTTCACCGGTCTCGCGGGGTATCTGTTCTGGAAAGGCGAGGTGTCGCGGCGCCACGGAGCCTTGCTACTCGGGATGTACGTCCTCTATCTGGCCGTCAACATCCGCTACTTCGCGACGCTTCCCGTCGAGGGCTAGTCAGTCTCCTCGACGTCGTCGGCGTGGAGTAGAAACATGGGGTCCGGGCCGGGCGAGGCTCGGAGCTCGATGCGTTTTGTCAGGCGGTAGTACTTCCGACGGCTGGTCCGATAGCTCTCGACGATACCGGCTTCCTCCAGCGTCGAGAGGTGATGGACCGCCGTCTTGCCGTCCATACCGACGCTATCGGCGAGTTCGGAGACGTATCGGGGCTCGGAGGACAGTTCGCGGATGATTTTCAGCCGCGCCTTGCTCCCGAGAACGTCGAACAGAGACATCGGTTACCCGTCCTAGGGACGCACACTATTTTACCTCTCTCCTCTATAGCTCCTCCATGGCCGACCTTCCGGACGCGAACGACGGGCCGCGAACCGTCACAGATGGCTACTTCGAGCGCGAGGTGCGACTCTCCCGAGAGGGCACCGCGGCGTTTCTCCGTGACCTCGCCGACCAAATCGAGTCCGAACCCCGCCTGACCATCTCGACCGACGAGTGGAAGATTCCGTTCGAGTTCGACGAACCAATCGAAGTCGAGGTGGAGTTCGTCGGCGAAACCCACCGCCAACTCGAACTGGAACTGGAGTTCGAGTGGTCGCCGCCGGAAGACGAACTCGACGTGAGCTGAGGTATATAAATATTTCACCGGAATCGTTATACTAATCCTGTCCTGATAGCCGCGTATGAGACGGACACCGACGCGGCGCGCGTTTCTCGCCGCCGCTGGCGTGGGCGCGAGCGGGCTTGCCGGCTGTCTCGGCACGGGCGGCGCCACGTCGACGGGGACGACGACGGGCACCGCGATTCCGGGCGAGTCGACGCTCCTGCTCAACTGGAAGCCGAACGGGCTACACGTTCCCTACTTCGCCGCGAAGGCCAACGGGTTCTACGAGGAGGAGGGCCTGACGCTTGGAACCATCCAGACGGGCGAGGGGTCGACGTTCTCGGCCAAACAGGCCGGCCTCGGCAACGTCGAGTTCGCGGTCACGAGCAGCGACCAAGTGCTGAACGTCAACAGCCGCGACCTCTCCCCGCAGTCGGTGGGGGTCGTGATGCAGAAGAGCCCGATGGTGGTGTTCTCGACGCGAGACACCTTCGGCGGGGAGTTGACGAGCGCCGACCAACTCGCGGGCAAGACGGTCGGTACCGGGCCGGGGATGGTTCGAACGCTGACGACGCTGCTCCTCGACGAGGCGGGCGTTCGCGAGGACGTCGAACTCGTCGACACCGGCTACGACACCGTCCAACAGCTTCTCTCGGGCGAAATCGACGCCGCGGGCGGCGTCTTCGGCGACGCCATCAGCGCGGAAGCGCAGGGCTACACCGTCGACAGCATCAGCGTCGGCGACACCGTCCCCTCCTACGGCCACGTCCTCGCTGCCGACCAGTCGTGGACGAGCGAGAACGGCGAGGCGGTGCGGGCGTTCCTCCGCGGCACCGCCCGCGGGGCGGCGTGGGCTCAGCAGCGACCCGGGGAGGCGACGGACCTGCTCGTCGAGGCCAACGGCGTCCTCGAGGAGTCGCGGGACCAACAGCAACAGAAGTGGGAGACGCTGGCGACGGAGTTCATGACCGGTGACGCCGTCGCGGAACACGGCTGGGGGTGGAGCCGGTCCGAGCCGTGGCAGGTCACCCACGACGCCCTCGCGAACGCCGATGCCCTCGGCGGCGAGGTGGACCCATCGACCGTCTGGACCAACGAGTATCTCGACACCGACGACGAGTACGTGGGCTCGTACACCGATATGGTCTGATGGCGACGAGCGACCGGCGGCTGACGGCGGCGACGACGCCCTCGGTGAGCGGTGGCGCGGTACGGACTGTCTTCGCTCGCGTCTGGCCGCCCGCGGCCGTCGCCGTCCTCGCGCTTCTCGGCTGGGAGTGGTTCGTCCGGTCGACGGGCGTCCCCGAAGTCATCCTGCCCGCGCCGGGTGACGTGTTCGCGGCGGGGCTGGCGGCCAGAGAGACGCTAGTCGCCGCGGCGGCGACGACGGCGCTGACGGCGGGAATCGGCCTGCTCGGCGGCGTCGTCGTCGGCCTCACGCTCGCGTTCGCCATGGTCGGATCGCAGACGGCGTCGGCGCTCGTCCACCCGTATCTCATCGCACTTCGCATCGCGCCGCTCGTCGCCATCGCGCCGCTCGTCTTCCTCTGGATTGGCGACGGCGTCCTCGCGCGGGCGGCGCTCGTCACGACGATGACGGTCTTTCCGGTGGCCATCGCCTCCGTCGACGGCCTCCGGGCGGTGCCCGAGGAGTACACGGACCTCGCCGAGTCGGTAGACGCGCCACCAGCCCGCGTCTTCCTCCGGGTTCGTGTTCCCGCCGCCGCACCGAGCGTGTTCGCGGGCGTGAAACTCGGGGCGGCACTCGCCGTCGTCGGCACCGTCGTCGCGGAGTTTCTCACCCTCGAATCGGGGCTGGGCTACCAACTCTTTCACACCGCGGAGTATCTCCAGACGAGTACGACGTTCGCGGCGTTGGCTCTCCTCACGGCGCTTGGCCTCACGTTCTACCTGCTCCCGGCGGCGGTCGAACGCCGGCTTGACTGGGGCTGATTACTGCCACGCGACGGCCCGATAACATAGCGCGACGCCGCCGTACAGACACAGCCCCATCGCGAGGAGGACGGTCAGCGCGGCGAGCATGACGTCCACCTGCACGTTCTCGGAGGCGACGAGAATCAGCGAGCCGAGGCCGTCGTTCGAGAGAATCCACTCGGCGACGACGGCGCCGACGACGGCCAGCGTGACCGACTGCTTCACGCCCGCGAACACGTCCGGGAGGGCGTGTGGCAGGCGAACGGCGAGAAAGGTCTGTACCGGGCTGGCGTCGACGGAGCGAAGCAAGTCGAGATGTGACTCGGGAGTTCGGTCCAGCCCCGCCGCCGTCCCGACGACGACGGGAAAGAAGACGATGACGGCGACGAAGAGGATGGCCGTCTCGAAGCCGACGCCGAAGTAGATGAGGAAGACGGGCGCGATAGCGATTTTCGGGAGGACGCGCGCCGCGACGAGATAGGGGTAGATGGCGCGTTCGAGAAGCGGGACCGCCCAGACGACGAGTGCGAGCGTGAAGCCGACGGCGATGCCGGTGGCGCCCCCAATCAAAATCTTATAGAGCGTCTGGACGGCGTTTGCCAGATACAGGTCGGGGTTGCCGGCGAGGCGCGCGACCACCGCGGCGGGCGAGGGCAGGAGAAAGGGCGGGATGGCGAAGACGACGGTGAGCGCCCACCAGAGGCCGACGGCGACAGCGAGTCCGAGTAACGGGAGGCCGAGAGCGGCGGAGCCACGCCTCATGCGTCGTCGTGAAGCGCGCTCCGAACCCGAGCCACCTGCTGGCCGAAGGCTTCGCTACCGAAGACCGACTCGTCGCGCGGCCGCGGCAGGTCGATGTCGAACTCGGCGACGATTCGGCCGGCGCCACCGGCGGCCGAGGACCCGGAGACGACGAGACAGCGGTCGCCGAGGAAAACCGCCTCGGGGACGCTGTGAGTGACGAAGACGACGGTCTTGCGGTTCTCGCGCCACAGTCGGAGGATTTCGACGCTCATCTCGTCGCGCGTGATTTCGTCGAGTTCGCCGAACGGTTCGTCCATGAGCAACACGTCGGCGCCGAGGTGGATGGCGCGGGCGATGGCGACGCGCTGTTTCATACCCCCGGAGAGTTCGGCGGGTCGGGCGTCCCCGAACCCGTCGAGTCCGGTCGTCGCCAGCAGGTCGCGGGCGCCCTCCGGGTCGGGGTCTTTGCCCGCCATCCGGCGGAGGAAGGTCACGTTCTCCAGCGCCGTCTTCCACGGGAGGAGGGTGTGGTCCTGAAAGACGAAGCCGAGACGGGCGTCGGACTGGGCGGCGTCGGGCGAGTCGCCGTCGACGCGAACCGACCCGGTGGTCGGCGTCTCCAAGCCGCCGATGGTCCGCAGGAGCGTGGTCTTGCCACAGCCCGAGGGGCCGACGATGGTGACGAACTCGCCGTCTTCGATGTCGAGCGAGACGTCGTCGAGCGCGCGGAGGTCGCCGTACGTGATCGAGAGGTCGTCGACGCGAATCATGTTCGCCCGAGGGCCGCGGCTTGGTCGAGGGCGACGCGCAGACGCTCCCACGTGTCCGCGGAGTGCCACCCCCAGCCGTTCTTCGCGACGGCGTCGCCGCCCGCGAAGCGGTCGAGCGCCTGTTCGAGTTTGCGGCGCTCGTCGTCGAGGGGGGCGCCACACTGCTCGGCGACGGCCGTCGCGGCGGCGGCAGGGTCGGTCCGTGCAGTCGCCCAGCCGTCCATCGCGCCTTCGAGGAAGCCCCGGAGCGCGTCGGGGCGGTTTCGGAGCGTCTCGCGACGCACGACGAAGGCGGGTCCGGGGACGGGGAAGTGGTCGGCCAGCAACACCGAGTCGACGTCGTGGCCCATCCCCTCTAGTTCGAGCGGGTCGGTAAAGACGCCGGTCGCAACGTCTGCGTCGCCGTCGAGCAACGCGGCGCGCTCCTCGCCGTCGGCCCGGATGACGGTGACGTCGTCGACGACGCCGGCCTGCGACAGGAAGAGGCGACCGAGTGCCCCGGTTTCGGACCCTGCGGGCATCGCTACGCGACGCCCGCGGACGTCCTCGACACTCCGAAGGGGGCCGTCGAAGGCCGAGCGGGTGGTGTAGAGGACGACCATCGCGCGCTGGTAGCACAGCGCAAGTGGAACGACGTCGTGACCGGACGCGTGCGCGCGAAGAAGCGTGGCGGCGCCGGCGAGGCCAACGTCGACGTCGCTGTCGGCGACGGCGGAGAGGGCGGCGTGAGAGCCCCGACAGCCGGTGAAGGTCACGTCGAGGTCGTACGTCCCCGCGAACAGCGGGGCGTGGAGGCCGTTCGGGTCCCAGTTCAGGCCGACGGAGATGGAGCCAGAGTCGTCCGGGATGGCGGAGCCGTCGGTCGCATCGAAGTCGTCACCGAGCGTAGCGGCGACCGTAGCGGCCTGATCGAGCAAGGCGTCGGCGTGGAGGGCGCGGACGCGAGCGGCGGTGTCGGCACGGCCGGCGTCGGCGCGCCACCCCTTCGGCGGACGGCCGGGCGCCTCGCTGTCGACAGTCGTCTCCGTGACGAGGCCCAAGTCGGTGAGCGTTCCCAGCGCGTCCGAGACGCGCCCGCGGCCCAAGTCGACGCCGACACGGACGGCCAGTCGCGACGCCGCCTCGCCGGAGAACTGCTCGGACTCCTCGCGGGCGACGAGATACGTCAAGACGCGGGCGGCCTCGCGGTCGAGGCCGGTGGCGAAGGCCTCGACCGTCGATTCGTCCTCGTCGCCGAGGATGGGGAACTCTCGAACTCGCACGCTCGTCTCTTGGCCCTACAAGATATATAAACTGTAGGCGAAGCACACAGATGCTGTTTCAAAACGGACACGAGCGGCCGTATGTGTGGGAGTCCCTGACGCAACTTCATCACATTTATTATATCGAAACCGAAGATTCGACCCGATGGTCTCAAAACAGTCGAAGAAGTTCCTGTCGCGGCGCAAATTCGCAGCCACGATGAGTAGTGCTGTTATCGCTGGCCTCGCGGGCTGTAACGGCGGTGGCGGTAACGGTGACGAAGCGACGGCGACGGCGACGGCAACCGAGACGGCAGAGCCGACGGCGACGGCGACGGCGACGCCGAGCGAACCCGCGGACGCGACGATTACGGTCGGTCCGGGCGGCAGCCTCCAGTTCGAGCCATCGAACACCGCCGTCTCGCAGGGCGACACGGTGGAGTTCGTGTTCGACTCCGGCGGCCACAACGTCTCGTGCCACCCCGACGCACACAGCAGCGTCGAACTCCCCGAAGGCGCCGAACCGTGGGCGAGCTACGACATCTCGGGCGACGACATCAATCACGTTTCGCTCAACGAGGCAGGCACCACCTATCGCCACACCTTCGAGACGACCGGTGAGTACACCTACGTCTGCGTGCCCCACGCATCCTCGGGTATGGTTGGCAGTATCACGGTCCGATAGGTCGCAGCAATCCGCCAACGGCGCTTAGACGCCCCCATCCTCCCCCGTACGTTCGTTCCCTGCATATAACCTTATACAGCTTAATTTAATTAACCTCCTCAATTGTGAAATATATCACAAAGTTAAATATAGACAATTCCTACGCTACGTACGGAGTGGTATGGCATGTCGCAATATGTAAACGGAATGCCCGAGATTGGCCAAGAGGACCGTCGTCAGTTCCTCAAGGTCGTCGGGCTCACAGGCGCAGTGGCAGCAGGCAGCGAGTTCACCCTGAGCGACCTCAGGGGCGAAGTAGAAGGGGAAACGGCGGGGGAACTCGCCGCGATGGGCGAATCCATCCGCTCGGACCTCGTCGGCACGCTCGACGCAGGTCTGCTCGGTAGCGAGCTCGCCTCCCTCGAAGGAGAGATTTCCCGGCTTCCGGAGCTGCGGGCGATGGGCGTCCCGGCTGAAGGAAGTACGGAGTACCAGCAGCTCGCCGAGCCCGGTTGGGCCATCCACGAGCATCTCGCGGAAGTCGGTTTCTTCGAGAGCGTCGAGGAGCACCTGCCGGAGTTCACGCCCGAGCACATCGGTGCGACGGCACGTGAGTTCATCAACACGGGCGCACTCGCGTCCGCGCTGACCGAACTCGGCTACAGCGAAGCAGAGCTAACGTCGACGGTCGTCAACGTCGTCAACAACAAGGAACGCCTGGCCTCGTGGGTGCCGACGAAGAACATCCCGGCCGGCGTCGAAGGGTTCGACCCCGCGAACATCGCCCCGCTCCACCAGCGAGCGTCGGCCGGTGTTCTGCTGTGGACGGACTACCTCGACACGTACCTCTGGCAGAACGAGGTACTCCTGACGGACACGATCCTCGACAACAACTACGGCGACCTCAAGCAGATGTACGCCGGTCTTCACCTGCTCGCGAACGCGGCCGAAGACCTCGCGGGCGCTCAGGAGCTCAACGACGCGCAGCTCACCGCTGCGCTGTCCGCCGGCGCTGCGATGATGATTGTCGGGCAGGAAGACCTGACGAACGACGTGATGCGCATCACAGACGAAATGCGCGCCCCACGCACGGGAGGTGCGTAACGCATGGCTAGCATTCACCAACACGACGCAGCGGTAGAAGCGGCACAGAACATCGAGATGGTGGAGGTTGAGGACGGCTACACCCTGACCAACCTTCCCGACGAGTCGATTACCCAGCAGTTCGACATCGACCAGATTCCGCAGAAAGACGTCACGCAGGAGATGCGTGAGGCCTCGGCGGCCGAGGACGAAACCAGCTGGCTGATGTACGGCGGTAACTATCAGCAGCAGCGCTACACCAGCGCGGACGTCATCACGCCGGAGAACGTCGAAGACCTCGAACTCGAATATCTGGTCCAGAGTGGCGTCGCCTCCAGCATGGAGGGCGTCCCAATCGTCGTGCCCGGCGACCCGCCGGTCATGTACCAGACCAACGGGCCGAACCACGCGAAGGCTATCAACGCCCGAACTGGTGAGACCCTCTGGAGCTACACGTACGCGAACCCGCAGGGGCTGCTTCTCTGCTGTGACGCGAACAACCGTGGCTTCGCTGTCCACGGCGACAAGGTCTACATGACCACCCTCGACTCCGGTATCGTGGCGCTCAACCGCTACACCGGGGAAGAAGAGTGGTACCAGTCGACCGGCGACCACGAGATTGGCTACTCCGCCACGTGGGCACCCATCGTCCACGACGGCATGGTCATCACCGGCTCCGCCGGTGGCGAGTACGGTGTCAGTGGCTTCGTCGCCGCTCACGACCCCGAGAGCGGGGAAGAGATTTGGCGAACGAACACCACGCCGGCCGAGGAATGGGCCGGCGACTCCCACGAACACGGTGCCGGTACCGTGTGGATGACGCCGACGCTCGACCCCGAGAGCGGGATGCTCCACGCACCGGTCGGCAACCCCGGTCCGGACTTCGACGGCACGGTCCGTCCGGGTCCGAACCGCTACACCATCGGGACGCTGACGCTCAGCGTCGACGATGGGTCCATCCAGTGGCACTACGGCGAGTCCCCCCACGACGTGTGGGACTACGACTCCTCCGCGCCCAAAATCCGTGTCAACGACATGGAGATGAGCGACGGCGAGACGAGCGACGTCGTCATCAGCCCCGGCAAGACGGCCTGGGTGTACACGATGGACGCTGGCAACGGCCAGCTGCTCGAGCGCTCCGAGGAGACGACCCAACACATCAACATGTGGAAGATGGTCCCTCACGTCGACGAGGACCGTCGTGTCTCCTTCGTGCCCGGTGCCCACGGTGGCAACGACTGGCAGCCCCCGTCGTACAGCCACGAGACGGGTCTGGTCTACATGAACCAGAACAACGCGCCGCACGAAATCTTCTGGGAAGAGGCGCAGTACGAGGCAGGCCAGACCTACTGGGGCGGCGGCCTCAACGACTGGCCCGACGTCAGCGAACCGTCCGGCTGGAACGGCAACCTCAGCGCCATCGTCGCCGTCGACCCGTCGACCGGCGAACGCGTCTGGCGTGACTGGATCTCCTCGGACGAGACCAGCGACTACCTCTGGGGCGGCTCCATCACGACCGCGAGCGGTCTGATGTTCGCCGGCACGCAGAACGGGAACCTCATCGCCTACGACGGCGAGAGCGGTGACCGTCTCTGGCAGTTCCAGCTCGGCGCGCCGATTTGCTCGTCGCTCTCTAGCTGGTACGACCCCGGCGAGGGCAAGCAGTACGTCGCAGTGCAGGTCGGTGGCTCCGGTTGGCTCCACGGCGGTCGCCGTGGCTCCACCGTCGCCGTCTTCGGCCTCAGCGAGTAATCCGACGACCGACTTCTCCATTTTTTCATCGGCCGACAGCGACGCGTCGAGCTAGTGTGAGTGGTGTTCTCGTACCGAGTACCCCTAATTTTATTTAATGTGGGATACACGGAACGGGTATGGCGACGCGAAGACAATTCCTGATCGGTGCTGCGGCAGCGACGACCGGACTGGCCGGCGCCGCGGGATCGGCGACAGCACAAGCACAGACCTTCGAACTCGAACTGACGGAGGACGGGTTCGTCGGTCGCGCGCCCTCCAGCATTGAGGGAACGACCAACCCGACGCTGGAAGTGGAAGCCGGTAACCAGTACACCATCGAGTGGACGACGAGCTTCATTCCGGAGAGCTCGCAGTCTGGTACCGCTCGCCACAACCTCGTGGTCGCTCGCGAGGACCGCATCGTCCGACGCGGGGAGTACGTCTTCCAGACGGGCGTCAGCCGAACGGCGACGTTCAACGCCAGCGGGAACCTCTCGGAGTACTACTGCGAGGAGCACATGGGCGAAGGTGGAGACTTCAGCGTCTCCGGCGGCGCAACCGCGACGCCTACCGAGAGCGATGGCGGGGAAATGTCCTCGCCGTCGCCCACCGAGAGCGGTGGCGACGGTGGGGACGGCGGCGGTGGCGGCGACGGCGAAACCTCCGGGGGCGGCCCCGGCTTCGGCGTCGGCGCAGCGGTGACCGCACTCGGCGCTGCGACTTACGGCGCGCTCCAGCGCAAGAGCGACGAGTAACTCGCCCGACGGCTCACAGCTTTTTTCGAGGTGTACACCCAACCGGGTAGCAATGGGTCTGCAATCAGTCGGTGACCGACTGCGCCGCCCGGAGTACACGGGCGAGAACCGATGTCTCCCCTGTACGGTCGTGAACGTCTGTCTCGCCGTCGCTGTCGCTGGCGTGGTGACAGTCGCCCTCGGCCCGCTCGGCGGGATAATCGCTCTCGCAGGGTCGCTCGGCGCCGTCTACTTCCGCGGCTATCTGGTCCCGGGGACGCCCGAACTCACGATGCGGTATCTCCCGCCGTGGGTTCTGGAGCTATTCGGGAAGGAACTCGAACTCCGCGAGACGCTCGAACCGGTCGACGGCGTGGCCGTGCGGGCGACGCCCGAGGGCGGGCGTCTCGTCGGGTCGTTCGCGTCGTCGTGGGACGAGCGAATCGAAGCGATGCGAGAACGGGGCGTCGACGACGACGACGTGGCGACTCTGCTCGGCGTCGACGAGGCGTCCGGCGTCCGCGGCGACGTGGCCTACGTCGTCGACGGCGGCCTCAGACAGTGGCTCTCCGAGTCGGCACTGCTCGCCGACGCCGCGGCAGCGGCCGTCCTCGAGGAACGCGGCGGCGAGGCGTGGGCGTCGCTCGACCCCGACGAACGCGTGGCGACGCTCCGTGACCTGCGGAAGCTACTGGGCTACTGCCCGCTGTGTGACGGCGAGTTGGTTCGCGATAAAACTGAGACCGTCGAAACGTGTTGTACCGAATCCGAGCGCGTGTTGATGGCGACGTGCAGTGAGTGCGATATCCGGCTTATCGAGGACTTGGGTTAGTCGTCGGCGGGCGCGTCGGCGTTTGCGTCCGCGTCGACCGTGACCTCGATTTCGGCTGCGGCAGCCTTGAACTCCGGAATCTTCGCGCGCTCGTCGAGCACGTCGTTCGTGAGGCGGTTCCCACCGGATTCGGGGAAGTGCGGCGTCGTCCACACCGTCCCTTCCTTGATGTCCTCGGTGACGCGAGCTTGGACCTCGATTTCGCCGCGTCGAGATTTGAGCGTCACGTAGTCGCCGTCCTCGACGCCGTACGTCTCGGCGTCGTTGGGGTGGATGTCGACGAAGTTCTCCGGCTCGACGCGGTTGAGCGTCGCGGAGCGTCGACTCATCGTCCCCGTGTTGTAGTGCTCGATGATGCGGCCCGTGGTGAGGATGAGCGGGTAGTCCTCGTCGGGCGTCTCCTTCGGCGGCTGGTGTTTGACGCCTTCTATCTGACCGAGACCGCTCTCGGTCGTGAAGCCATCGGCGTAGAGGTAGTCGTCACCCTCGTCACCGGGCTCGTAGCAGGGCCAGTGGACACCCTCCTCGCCGAGTCGGTCGTAGGTCATGCCGTGGAAGATGGGCGCGACCTGTCGAAGCTCCTCGAACACTTCCTCGGGGCCGTCGAAGTCGAAGGACCCGTCGCCGAACAGGCGGTTGCCGATATCACACAGGATTTCCTGGTCGTGTTTCGTGTTCGGGTGAACCTTGCCGACGCCGCGCATCCGCTGGGTGCGGCGGTCGGTGTTGACGACGGTGCCGTCGCGCTCCGCCCACGTCGTGGCGGGCAGAATCACGTCGGCGTACTCGGCCGTCTCCGTCTCGTAGATGTCCTGCACCACCATGAAGTCGAGTTCCTCGAACCGCTTTTCGACTTGGTTGGTGTCGGGTTCGCTCATCACGGGGTTCTCGCCCATGATGTAGAGCCCGTGGATGGTGTCGCCGATTTCGTGAGAGACTTCGACGTTCGTCAGCCCGGGCGTCTCCGGAATCTCGAAGTCCCAGACCTCCTCGACGTCCGCGCGGACCTCGGGGTCCGAGACATCGCGGTAGCCGGGGAGGACGTTCGGCATCGCGCCCACGTCGGACGCGCCCTGCACGTTGTTCTGGCCACGGAGCGGGTTGACGCCGGTTCCCGGCTTGCCGAGGTTGCCCGTGATGAGCGCGAGGTTGATTTCGTTCTGGACGTTGTCGACGCCGCAGGTGTGCTGGCTCATCCCCATGCCAGTGAAGATGCAGCCGTTGTTCGCCATCGCGTACTTCTCGGCGGCGAGTTCGATGTCTTCGAGGGGGACGCCACACTCCTCGGCGGCCTGTTCCTTGTCGAAGTCTTCGAGCGTCTCCTTCAGGTGCTCGAAGCCCTCGGTGCGCTCTGCGATGAACTCCTCGTCGACCCAGTCGTTCTCCAGAATCGTCTTGATGACGATGTTGAGCAGCGGGATGTCAGTCCCCGGCTCGAGCTGGAGATGCATGTGACGGTCGGTCTCGGTGATTTCGAACGACCGCGTCGTCTTGTTGGCGTGGGGGTCGACCTGGATGACCGTCGCGCCTTCGAGGACAGCCTGTCGGAAGTACTGGCTGTTGGCGATGGGGTGCTGTTCGCCGGGGTTGGCGCCCTGAATCCAGAATACGTCCGCAGACTCTTCGAGGTCCTCCATGCTGTTGGTCATCGCGCCCTCGCCGAGGCTGTTTTTGAGCGCGTACACCGTCGAGGAGTGACACATCCGCGTACAGGTGTCGATGCTGTTGGTGCCGTAGCGGCGGGCGAGCTTCTGAATGAGGTAGTTGTCCTCGTTCATGGCCTTCGAACAGCCATAGAAGCCCATGCCCTGGGCGCTGTGCTCCTCGCGGATGCGTTCCATCTCGCTGACGACGTAGTCGTAGGCTTCGTCCCAAGAGACTTCCTGGAGTTCGCCGTCGTCGTCACGGATGAGCGGCTCAGTCAGGCGGTCCTCGTGATTGACCGACTGGGTCGCCGCGCCACCCTTGATGCAGATACTCCCCTCGTTGACCGGGGCGTCACCCCACGGTCGGAAGGACACTTCACCCTCGTCGTCCTTCGTTATCTGGATACCGCACCCGACCCCACAGTACGGGCAGATAGTTTTGACTGGCCCGTCCGATTCGTCGCTGGATTCGGATGACATTGTATGTAAGAATCGACATGGTAAACCATCAATGTTGTCATCCGGTACCGTGCGAAACCCCTTCGTCGGAGGCGTTAGTTGGTGATTGCGGCAAATGACGCCACAGGGAAACGTTCACCCCTCGCGGGCCGAATGCGTACGTATGCCGGGTCATATCCCACGAACTGACGGCGGAGACGACGCCCTCACTGCGGAGCAGATAGCCGAGTTGGCCGACGCGTACGAGCGTCGCGAGCCTTTCGACCTCGTCGAGCGAGAACACACCCAGACCCTCCCGAAGGCGTTTGCCGCCGGCGACTTCGGCCGGCGCGACGCCGAGTGGGTCGTCCAGTGGTACTACCGCCGCGGCGACGTCGACGACGCGGAGCGCCGCGCCGCCGAGGAACGGTTTCTCGACAACGATTACGAGACGATGGTCGACGGACTCCAGAGCGCCGCGGAGGCGACGGCGTTCGACGAGCGACTCGGCGCGCTGACCTCGCTGACCGGCGTCGACGTCCCCGTCGCGTCCGCCTTCCTCGCCTACACACACCCCGACGAGTGCGTGGCTATCGGTGAGCGAGAGTGGACCGCACTCCACGAGGCGGGCGAACTCGACGAGCCGTATCCGGCGGACGTGACCGCCGCCGACTACAAGCGGTATCTCGACGCGGTGCGTGCCGTCGCCGACCGGACCGACCACGACCTGTGGACGGTGTACCGGGCGCTGTGGCGACGCGGCGACTAACGGCCGATGCGCTCGGCGTAGTTCGCGATAACCGGGTCGGAGTCGTCGACGTACTCGTTCGTCCACGCCTCCTCGGGGTCGACCGGCGATTCGAGAAGGTCAGTCTCGGCGAGCATCTCACCGAGATTCGTCCAGCGCTGGGCCTCGTGATGCCCCCAGCCCGCCTCGCGGACGAACTCGGTGAACTGCAGGTCTTCGGCGGAGGCGAGGAACTTCATCCGCTCGACCTCGCGGTTGTGTTCGAGTTGCGCGTTGCGGTCGATGAGCGCGTCGACGGCCCGGTCAGGGTCGTTCGTCGCCAGTTCCCACCCGCGAGCCGTCGCCCGCAGGAACGAGCGAATCGTGTCGGGGTTCGACGCCGCGAAGTCGGGGTTGGTGACGACGGTCATCCCGTAGACGTCGAGATAGTCGCCGATGAGGAGTTCGTCCGCGGTCCGGTCGTACTCCCGTTCGAGTTCCTTCCCGTTGGTGACCACGCCCACCGCCGCGTCGACGTCGCCGTCGAGCAACTGGTGTTCGACGCGGTGATGCGTGTGTTTCTGCACGTCGTGAACCTCGACCTCGTCGCGAATCCCCCGCTCTTCGAGCAACTGGAGCGTGAGGATGCGGGTCTTGGTCGCCGACGGCGCGACGGTCCGGCCCCGGAGCTGTTCGGGTTCGGTGAATGGCTCGCCGAAGACGTCGCGGAGGCTGTAGATGGTCGCCGGCGTCTTCTGGCTGACGGCGGCGACGGCAAGCGGTTCGAGCCCCTGACTGCGGACCGAGAGGACGGCGCTCCCGCCAGCGAGGCCGAGGTCGCTCCGCCCCTTGGCGGTCTGTTCGGCGGCGAACGGCGAGCCGTGGCCCTCGACGAACTCCACGTCCAGCCCCTCGTCGGCGTAGAAGCCCTCGCGGCGCGCGAGGAAGTACGGCGCTTGGAAGCCGTTCGGTTCCCAGTTCAACTGGAAGGTGACAGTGTCTGTCATGGGTCGACCTCGAAGGTGCCCTCGGGAATCTCCTCGACGCCGAGCGCGTCCGCGCCGGCGACGGCTTTCAGGTGGTCGAACAGGCGATACATCCCCTCGACGCTGTCCTCGTCCCAGTCGCGGACGACCATGTCGCGCCAGCCGTCACGGACCGCGCGCATCACCTCGGGGTCGTCGTAGGACATCAACTGGTCGCTGATTTCCTCCCAAATCTCGTCGTCCTCGACGAGTCGGTCGACGGCGTCGCGATAGGCGTCGGTGAACGCCCGGACCGTCTCGGTCTGCTCGTCGAGATACTCGCCGCTCGTGAGGAAGGGGGCGATGGGGAGTTTGTTGTCCGTCTTCGAGAGTCGCTGGACCAACTCCGAGACGGGCAGGACGTTCTCGTAGGGACCCGTCTCCGTGATTTCGGGGATGATTTGCCAGAACTGGAAGCCGGCGTCGACCTCGCCCTCGCGAATCATCCGCGTGAGTTCGACCTTCGAGCCGGCCTCCACGGGCGTCGCCGTCTCGTCGGGGTCGAAGTCGTGGAACTCGCGGCAGGCCGCCCGCGTCAGAATCCAGTTCTTGTCGAGGCGTCGCACGACGCCGATGCGCTTGCCCGAGAGGTCCTCCAACCCGTCGATGTCGCTGTCCTCGGGGGCGACGAGGCCGCCGACCGTCCGCCCGTAGGGGTGGAAGGCGACGATGTCGGCGCCGCCCGCGCGCTCGCGGGCGATGGAGATGTAATCGATGTCGATGAGGTCGGCGTGGCCCTCCTGTAGCAGTTCCTCGACCGTCTCGATGCCGTCTTCGAGCGCGTCAGAGACGAGTTCGACGTCAAGGTGGAAGCCGTGGTCCCGGTCGAACCCGAAGCGCTTGATGGTGTACAGCAGGTAGCGCGGACTGCCGTTGTGCTCGAAGCGGGCGCGCATCACCGGCAGGTCGCCCGGGTCGTCGTGATGCTCGTCGAGTGCGGCCTGCTGAGCGGCGACGTGGTCCTGACTCATCGGTGAGAGAGAGCGCGGGATGGTCGTCGCGGCGACTCCGGTTCGGCGGGGACGGCGTCGGGCGCGGCCCGACGGCGCGTCACA
Source organism: Haloplanus sp. C73 (assembly GCF_051195115.1). Classification (NCBI taxonomy): domain Archaea; kingdom Methanobacteriati; phylum Methanobacteriota; class Halobacteria; order Halobacteriales; family Haloferacaceae; genus Haloplanus; species Haloplanus sp. C73. The sequence goes on from NZ_JBNTJZ010000005.1 coordinate 233,991, forward strand.
ATGGTCTCGTCGGTCGGCATACCCGCAGGGTACGACTGGACCGGCATAAAATTTCCTTGGGAACGTTCATATGTCCGTGTCGACGGGGCGAACGGTTCCGTCGGGAATCTTGTCGAGGCCGAGGGCGTCCGCGCCGGCGACGGCTTTCAGGTGGTCGAACAGGCGATACATTCCGTCGATGCGCTCCGCGTCCCAGTCGCGGACGGCCATATCGCGCCACCCGTCACGGACCGCGCGGACGACGACCGGGTCGTCCGTCCGCATCAGACGCTCCCCGATGTCCGTCCAGAGGTCGTCGTCGGTGCGGAGGCGGTCGGTCGCGTCGCGCGCCGCCGCCGCGAAGCCCTGCACTGCGTCGGGGTGGGCGTCGAGATACGACTCGCCGGTGAGGAAAGTGGCGATGGGCACCTTGTCGTCGGCGCCCGAGAGCCGTTGCACCAGCGTCGACACCGAGACCACCTCCTCGAAGGGACCGGTCCGCGTGAGTTCGGGCACGAGCGGCCAGAACTGGAAGCCAGCGTCGACCTCGCCCTCGCGAATCAGTTGGGTGAGGTCGTCTCGGGAATCGGCCTCGACGAGCGTCGCCGTCTCCGCGGGGTCGAAGTCGTGGAACTCGCGACAGGCCGCCCGCGTCAGAATCCAGTTCTTGTCGAGGCGGCGCGTCACGCCGATGCGCCGGTCCGACAGGTCCGCCAGCCCGTCGATATCGCCGTCTTCGTGGGCGACGAGGCCGCCGACCGTCCGTCCGTAGGGATGGACGGCGACGATGGCCGCCCCGTCGGCGCGTTCGCGCGCCACCGAGAGGTAGTCGGTGTCGACGAGGTCGGTGTCGCCCTCGTGGAGGCGGTCCCGAATCGTCGCCATCCCGCTCTCGAGTTCGTCGGAGACGAGTTCGATGTCGAGGTGGAAGCCGTGGTCGTGGTCGAGGCCGAATCGCTTGATGGTGTAGAGCAGGTAGCGCGGGCTACCGTTGTGCTCGAAGCGGGCGCGCATCACCGGCCGGTCGCCGGGGTCGGCGTGATGCTCGTCGAAGACGGCCTGCTGGGCGTCGATGTGGGCCCGACTCATGCGGGCTAGCGAAGCGGCGAGACGATGGCGTCGATGTCGGCGTCGTCCGCAATCAACTGCCGCTGTTTCATCCAGTCGAGGTGGTAGTCGAGGTCGTCGCGGTCCGCGAGTTCCGGCACCTCGTACTCGGGCACCTCGATGGCCGCGCGGACGGCGTCGGTGTCGACGTCCTCGAAGAGGTCAGGCGCGACTTCCTCGTCTTTCCAGAGCATATCGAGATACTGGTCGCGATACGCCTCGGGGTCGGCGTTGATGGTTTCGACCGCGCGGCGGTAGGCGCGCATGAACGCGTCGAGCGTCTCGCCTTCGAGGGCCTCCGCGCCGACGACGCCCATGTGGTTCTCGAACTCCAGCACTTTCTCGAAGCCGAGGTGTTCTGCGAGCGTGATGTGCGGGTCGAGCAGCGTCACCGCATCCACGTCGCCGTCACGGAGCGCTTGGAGTCGGTCGGTCGGCATCCCGTGGCCCTCGATGACGACGTCGTCGGGGTCCATGTGCGCTTCGAGCGCGCGAATCGCCGTGTACTCCTGTCCGGTTCGGCGGTTGACGCCGACGGCTTCGTTCGCCAAGTCGGCCGGCTCCTCGATACCCGAATCCGGGCGGACGAAGACAGCGTACGGCTGGTCGGCGAAGGTGCCCTTGGCGACGATGCGGCCGTCGTCGAACTCCCACGTCCGCTTGAGGCTCTCCCACTTGCAGATGGGGTAGAGGTCGACGTCGTTGTCGCCGGTCAGCGTCTCCTCGGCCGGGATGTACTTGTTCGTCACGCAGGTCCGGTCGCGCTCGATTAACTCGACGTCCAGACCTTCGTCGGCGAAGTAGCCACGTTCGGCGGCGACACGCTGGGGCAGCATGAACGAGAAGGGCAGGTGGAACACCCTGATCGTCTCTGTGCCAGACATACTCATTGGGTACGACTAATTGAATATAAAAGTTCCTCAAGAACCTTTATTAGTGGCCCACAGTATCGAGTTGATGGGGACAGAATGAGGCGGATTACCGATGACCGAGCGGAGAGTGAGGAAGTTGCGTCGGGCGTGTATCTCGCCGACCTCGCGGCTGGCGAGCGCGCATCGATGAAACACTGGCGAGTCGAACCCGGAGCCACGCTTCCCGTCCACCGGCACGACAACGAGCAAATCGGCTACATGATACAGGGGACTCTCACGGCGATTACCGAGGACGAGGAGATTACGCTCGAACCGGGCGACTCGTATCTGTTTACCGCCGGCGAACTCCACGGCGCCGAGAACAGGGGCGACGAACCCGCGGTCGGTATCGGCGTCCTCTCACCACCCCGTTCGGACCCGGACTGGAAACAGTCCTAAGCCGGCCCGTCGAGGAGTCGCACACACCGTTTCTGCGGGACCGTTCCGTCGTCGCGCCATCCGCGCCGTTCGTAGTATGCGTCGAGCGCCCCGCTCAGGCCGTCGACGCCGTAGGGAAGTGCCTCGTCGTCCCGCCGGTCCCGCCCGCGGCGGTTGTTGAATCCCCGCTCCAAGTCGACGATTCGGGCGCCAAGTGCGTCCAGTTCGCCCGGTTCGGCGTCGAGAAGCGTCCGTAACCGGTCGTCGGTCAGCGTCCCGCGCGAGAACCGGCAGGCGATGGCCGAATCGAGCGCTGCGTTGTGGTTCTCCGACTCGACGAGTGCCGCCGCCTTGCCGTCGAGCGTGTCGGGCGACAGGGCATCCTCCCGGTCGACGAGCGGATACTCGTAGACGTACATTCCCCCGTAGAGGTGGTCGGCGCCGCGGTTCGAGGTGGCGAAGGCGAGCGCCTGTCCCGAGAGCGCGCGCCCGTCGTGGGCGGCAAACTCCATCCCCTTCATCGTCCAGTCGGGGACGCCGAGTTCGTCGTGACAGCGGGCGATGCCTTCCGCGAGTAGGTCGCCGACCCCCTCGCGGTGGGCGATGCGCTCGATGAGGTCGTGGACCAACTCGGCGTCACCGAAGCCACCCTCCGCGGCGAGATACGCCGAGACCACGTCGCCACACGAGATGGTGTCGAGGCCGAGTTCGTCACACCGGTCGTTCGCGTGCATCACCGCGGGCAGGTCGTCGACGCCCGCGTTGCTCCCGAAGGCCATGAGCGTCTCGAACTCCGGCCCCTCCGTCTCGACGCCCGTCGCCTCGTCGCTCGTCGGCAACTTACACGCGAAGGCACACCGCGAGCAGGTTCCCCGACCGTCTTTCTTCTCGGCCACCGCCTCACCGCTCAGGGCGTCCGCGCCCTCGAACGAGCGCTCGGAGAAGTAGCGGGTGGGGAGCGCCTCCATCTCGTTTGCAAAGCCCGTGAGACTCGGCGTCCCCTGCGATTTCATGATGTGGTCGCTCTCGGCGGCCTCGCGGTGGACCGCACTCGCGACGTCGCTCGCCGCGGCGTCCAGATTCGGACCGGGCGTCGCGTCGCCGTCGAAGGTCAGCACCTTCACCCCCTTCGACCCCAGCACCGCGCCGAGGCCGCCGCGCGCGAACGCTCGATGGTCGCTCGTCATGATGGCCGCGAACCGAACCCGGTTCTCGCCCGCGGGGCCGACGCAGGCGAGGTGGTCCGCGTCGAGTCCGTGACGCTCGCGCGCCCACTCGGACACTCCCGACACGGGTTCGCCCGCGAGTTCGGGGACGGACTCGAAGGCGACGCCGTCGTCGCGGACGTGGACGGCGAGAGGGCCGTCGCTCGCGCCCCTGAGTTCGACCGCCGAGTGTCCCGTCCCGACGAAGTTGCCGGAGAGGAACCCGCCCGCGTTCGACGACAACAGGCCGTCGGTCAGCGGCGAGAGCCCGGTACAGGAGAGCCGGCCGGCGAAACTCGTCGTCGCCGTCTGGAGGGGGCCGGCGGTAAACACCAGCCGGTTCTCCGGGCCGAACGGGTCGGCGTCGAACGGTATCCGCTCGTAGGCCAGCCGCGTTCCGAGGCCGCGGCCCCCGAGGAACGCCTCGCGAGCCGCGTCGATGCGCTCGACGTGTGACTCTCGTGACTCGACGTCGATGGTGAGGAGGGGACCGTGGGCGTGTCGCATCGCTCCGACGAACGAGTGGGGGACACATAGATTCGTTGGAGGAAAACCTATATCGGTCGCCACTCGCCAGTAGTGGCATGGACGCCGTCGACCACATCAACATCGACGTGGACGACCTCCACGCGGCGCACGAGTTCTATCGAGACGTCCTCGACCTCGACCTCCTCCGCCCGCCGGAGGACTTCAAGGGCGCACACGTCATGTTCGAGACGGGCGCCGGCACCGTCATCACGCTCATGGAGACGGGCCGCGCCGAGAAGTGGGACGAAAAAGACCCCTCCCATCCGCTCGATAAGGCCCACATCGCCTTCGAAACCGACCGCGACACGTACCAGTCGCTGATGGACGAGCTAGAGGGACAGTTCCCGAACCAAGGCCCCTACGACTGGGGCGAGTTCGAGGGCTTCTACTTCCTCGACCCGTCGGGGAACCTCCTCGAAATCGTGACCTACGACCCCGCGCCCGAGACTCGGGAGCGGGAACTGATGGACCACGACGACGTGGAGTAACGGGCAGAGCGCGTCTCAGTCCTCGACACGCACTTCTTCGAACCGGCGTCGACGAGTCTCAGTCCTCGACGCGTGCTTCTTCGAACCAGCGTCGACGAGTCTCAGTCCTCGACGCGTGCTTCGACACCCGCCATATCCTCGATAATCTGCATCACGCCGGAGTTGTCGTCTTTGCCGCGACCGGTCGCGACCATCGACTTGTACATCTCGTGGACGAGTTCGGTCTGGGGCATCGGCGACTCGTACGCCTCGCCGGCGTCGGTCGCGATACGCAGGTCCTTGTACTGGTAGTCCGCGAAGAAGCCGGGTTCGAAGTCACCCTGAATCATGCTCGGGGCGCGGTTGTCGAGCGTCCAACAGCCGGCGGCACCGCCGCTGATGGCGTCGACGACGGCTTCGAGGTCCGCGTCCGCCTTGTACGCGAAGACCAGCGCCTCGCTCACGGCCTGCATCGTCCCCGCAACGACGATTTGGTTACAGGCCTTCGTGACCTGTCCCGCGCCGTTGTCGCCGCAGTGGGTGATGGTCTCGCCCATCACTTCGAGGATAGGGCGACAGCGGTCGAGGACGTCCTCGTCGCCGCCGACCATAATCGAGAGCGAGGCGTCGATGGCGCCTTCCTCGCCGCCGCTGATGGGGGCGTCGAGCATGTGCGCGCCGCGCTCTCGAACCTCCTCGGCCAGTTCCTCGGTGACGATGGGCGAGATGGTCGAGTTGTCGATGACTACGTCGCCCTCGCTCAGGCCGGCGAGAACGCCGTCGTCGCCTCGCATCACTTCAGCCACCACGTCGTGGTCCGGCAGGCACATGATGGTGACATCGGCGCGCTCTGCGGCCTCTTTCGGCGTCTCGGCCGCCTCACCGCCGGCGTCGACGTGTTCGTCGACCGGTCCCTGCGAGCGGTTGTGGCCGATGACCGTGTAGCCCGCATCGAGCAGGTTCTTCGCCATCGGTCCACCCATGATTCCGAGTCCGACGAAAGCGATTGTTTCGTCCGCCATATCCATGTCACGCCACCGATTCGACATAAAAGAGTCGGAAGCGGGTACGGTGCGGGCACGGACGTTTCATGGACGCGGGCGTACAACGTGGCCCCATGACGGATACAGACCCCATCGAACGCCGACTGGGTGACCGGCTCCGCGAACGCGACGAGACGGTCGCCGTCGCCGAATCGCTCACCGGCGGACTCGTTGGGTCACTCCTGACCGACGTGCCGGGCTCCAGCGACTACTTCGACCGGAGCGTCGTCGCCTACTCGAACGACGCCAAACTCGACGCGCTGGGCGTCACTCGCGAGTCACTCGACGACCACGGCGCCGTCTCAGCCCCCGTCGCTCGCGAGATGGCGCGCGGCGTCCGCGACGACGCCGAGACGACGTGGGGCGTCGCCACGACCGGTATCGCCGGGCCAACCGGTGGCACCGAGGAGAAACCAGTCGGCCTCGTCTTCGTCGGCGTCGCCTACGCCGCCCCGTGGGGCAGTGGCGACTCCTTCGCCCGCGCAACCCGCCGCGTCTTCGACGGCGACCGCTCGACCGTCAAATCCGAGAGCGCGCGCTGGGCGCTCCGTACGCTCGCCGACGAGATGGATTAAGTCGTCGTCACGAGTTCGATGACGTCCCGGTCGTCGAGTTCGTGACCGCCGCCAATCTGGCGCGACGACCGGCAGTCGATGCCGTGGAGCAACCCGTCGCCGAGGTCCGTGTGGATGTGGTTCGCGAAGTCCTGAGTCGTCGACCCCGCCGGCAACAGGAAGCAGTCGCGGAAGACCCCCTTCTCCGATGTCGACCCGTCGTCGCTGCCGGGGAACACCGCGATGAGGTCGAGCGCATCGAACAGCGCCGCCTCCAGCGACGACTGCACGCCCGTCCCGCCGAACTCGTCGAGAAGCGACCGAATCTGCTCCAGTCCCGCCTCCTGCTCCGCGCTCACGTCGTCGAGAAGTTCGAAGTCGTCGGCGCCCGGCGTGTAGTCGATTTGGCCCGCTTCCTCGGCGGTCTTCAGGGCCTTCTCCGCGTGGGCGCTCGTCGGGACGAAGGTCAGGTGGTCGTAGTCGGGGTCCGCGGTCACGTCCTCGAAGTTCGCCGCCGCCGCGGGGTCGTCGATTTTGTTCGCGGCGATGACCATCGGCTTGGTTCGCTTGCGAATCTCGCGCGCCAGCGACTCGCGGTCCGCCGCGTCCCACGTCTCCGGGTCGAGGTCCAACCCCTCTGCGAGGATGATTTGCTTGATTTCGTCCTCGTTCGTCCGGAAGGCGCTCATCTGCTCGGCGAGGTCCGTCTCGATTGTCGCGTCCGCGCCGTGGTATTTCGTCTCGAATCGCTCGATGCCTTTCTCGAGCACTCCGAGATACCACTGGTCGAGTTCGTCTTCGAGGAAGTCGATGTCGTCGCGCGGGTCGTGACCCTCGGTCTGTTCGCCCTTGCTGTCGGTCTTGCCCGAGAAGTCGACGACGTGAACCAGCACGTCCGCCTCGTTCAGGTCGCTCAGGAACTGGTTGCCGAGGCCCTTCCCCTCGTGAGCGCCCGGAATCAACCCGGCGACATCGACGAGTTTGACGGGGACGAATCGCGTCCCGTCGTCGCAGTAGCCGACACTCGGGGTACACGTCTCGCCGAACTCCGGGGCCGCACACTCGACCCGGACGTACGCCTCGCCGACACTCGGGTCGATAGTCGTGAACGGGTACGCCCCCTCGGGGACGTCGTTCATCGTCGCCGCGTTGAAAAACGTCGACTTGCCCACCGAGGGCTTGCCGACCAGACCGATGGAGTAGCTCATACCAGTCGTCCGCCGTCGGCGGGCAAAAACGCCGCTATCTCGCCGCCGCCTGCCTGTCACACTCTCACGTGACCGGCCCGCTTATGCGCCTCGCGCGCCGAACGCGTCCATGACCGACGACCGAGCGCCCGCAGACACCTTCGGCGTGAGCATCGGCGTCGACGACGACGCCATGCGGTTTCTCGTCCACGTGCCCTCCGCCCTCGACGGCGACTGGCGTGACCGAGACGCCTTCCAAGAGATGGTCGAACGCGCCGTCTGGGAGCGACTCGACCGCGACCCGACGCTCCGCGCCGTCGCTCGGGTGGCCTCGACGGGCGAACGCGTCGACCTCGGGACGGTGACACTCAGACCCGACGGCACCGTCGTCGAGGAGACACTCGAACGACCGAAGCCGTGACGGAACTCCCTGTCCGCGCCGCGGCCATCGACCGCGCGCTACTCGGTGACGACCCCCGACCCGCGTTCGCGCTGGTCGGCGCCCTCGACGGAGCGACGGCCGCTCCGCTCACCGCGGCGATGCTCGCCATCACCTGTGTCGCCGCCGACCGAACCCACACGCTCGACGAACGAGCGTGGCACCCCGGCGACGATGTCGAACCGCTCGTCGTCGCCGGCGCCGCCGTCACGGTTCGGCGTCGCGACGTTGCCGTCGAACACGTCGCCGAACTCGCCGGCTGTGCGCCCGCGAGGCTTCGAACCGCCGTCGAACGAGGCCGCGAAAAGAGTCGGTGACCGAATCAGTTATCGGCCGTTGCCGTTGCCACCGGCGTTACCGCCACCGGCGTTACCGCCACCGGCGTTATCGCTACCGCCGTTGCCGCCGTCCGAACTCTCGTCGTCGCTATCGTCGTCCCCGTCAGAGTCGTCGGCCTCGTCGGCTTCGTCACTTTCGTCGGACGCCTCGGATTCCTCGGACTCGTCACTCTCTTCGCTGTCGTCTGATTCGTCGCTCTCCTCACCGGACTGTCCCGGCGCGCTTCCCGAGTTGCCGGGCGCGTCGTCAGAATCGTCGCTCTCCTCACCGGACTGTCCCGGCGCACTCCCCGAGTTACCGGGTGCGTCGTCCTCGCCGTCGTCAGCCTGTCCCGGCGCAGAGCCAGAGTTACCGGGCGCGTCGCTCTCGTTCTCCGCACCGGAGTCGTTGACAGGCGGGTCCGCCGGCACGACTCGCGGCTGACCGGTCTCGTTGTCCTGCTGTCCCGGCGGCGTCGCGTTCTCCGCATTACCGACGCCGGGGTTGGAGGCGTTCGCCGAACGGTCACTCGCGTTCGACGGGTTGTTGCTCGTCACGAAGTCCGACATCTGCTCACCGATACCGGTGAAGCCCGCCCCCTTCAGCGACTGGGCGAGCGCCGACACGACCTGTCCGAACGGACCGGTCGGTTCGGGCGGCGTCAGTTCCGCCGTCGTCGTCGCTGTGTCGTTACCTTCCATCGCCGTCACGTCCACCGTGACGTTCTCCGAGGGAGCCGGCAGCGTGACCGTGCCGCTGTCGTCGGTCGTGTACTCGCCCGCACCCGCGTAGGTGTCGCTCTCCACAGTCACTGTCGCGTTCGTGACCGGTTCACCGGCGCGACCGACCGACACCACCACGGTGCCGTCGGCAGTCTGGTCCACACCCACACCGAACGTGTCGACCGACCGGACGACGACCGACGTGGTCGCCGTGTCGTTACCCTCCATCGCCGTGACGGTCAGTTCGACCGTCTGGTCGGGGTTGGCGAGCGTGACCGTCCCGTTTTCGTCCGTCTCGTACTCGCCCGCATCGGTGTACGTGGCGTTCGCCGTCACGTTCACCGTCGCGTTCTCCACGGCGCTGTCACCACGCATCACCGAGACGACGACCGACCCGTCGTCCGCCCCCGCGATGGACACGTCGAGGGCGGGTTCGAGGTCCGTCGTCGTCGACGTGGACGCGTTATCGTACGTCGCTTCAACGGTGACCGTCACCGAGTCGTTGGGTGCCGCGAGCGACACCGTTCCGTTCGCGTCCGTCTCGTACTCACCAGCGCCCGCGTACGAGTCGCTGGTTACGTTCACCGTCGCGTTCTCGACGGCCGTGCCGTTGTCCGTCACCGTTATCGTGACGTCGCCCGCGTCGTCCTGTGCGACGTCGAGCGAGAGCGATTCTCCTGTCTGGCCCGCGACGGCCGCCGGCGCGACGGCCGACGCGACCAGCATGACTGCCATCAGCACTGCACCAGTTCGTGCGTTCATTCCATCCCATCCCACACCCTACACCCCATTAAATCGGGAACGCGCTGAAGCCGGGTTCGGGCCGGTTTACGCCGGATTAAATCCAGTTTAATTCGCTATGCGTACGGGTCGGCGGTCGGATTGTATGCAAAAAGCCGAGCAACATTGCTATCGCTCGGCCCTGTGAATGAAGTATGAATGGTGAGGCGGCGAATCGGGTCTCCCAGAGGGTCGCCCACTCCAGTACT
>NZ_JBNTJZ010000006.1:0-242591 GCF_051195115.1 Haloplanus sp. C73
GGCTTCGGTGCCATCGTCGCTGTCATCGCGCTCATCGCGGCTGCACTGCTGGCAGTCCGACGCAACAACTAACGACTGACCGCCGCAAGCGGTCTCACCACGAATTCTTTTATCGACGTGCTACGCAGGTAGTCGCGACTGTACCTTACTCGTCTGACTACTCGATATGTCCAGCATCGAGGGACGCGTCAAGTGACAAGAGGGGTAGCATGCCCGGTTCTCCGATAGGTCGGACACTAATCCTCGACGTCGATGCCGACGGTCGTCTCGCGCTCCATCGGAACCCACGGTGTGTGGAGTTCCTTGAGGAAGTCGGTTGGAAGGTCGTCGGCGACCTGCTCTTTGTTCTGGAGGTCGGCGAGGTAGTGTTTCACAGCGACGTCGAGAGCGCCAGCCTTCGTCGACTCGCCAGTTGCTTGCATCAGTCGACGGAGCCGGTCCTCCCGTTCCTCAGACATTCTTATACGCATACGCTGATGTTGCACACGGCGTTTCCTAGAGTGTTTCGCTGAGGTTTCTGACTCGGAGTTTTTTATATACTCCACTCCGACCGACCCAAGTCCGGCCAACCGGATCCTCAGAATCCGGTCGATCTTGCACACGCTTACCCGCCTCGCCCGGCTCGGATGTGTGCAAAACCGGACTTGCGAGATTCTCGCTGTGAAATCCCACGTGGTCGCGCCAGAACCACCTTCCACAGACTTCCGACTTGTACGAGAAGTCGTCACTATTCTCATTACCAGTTTCACTTCCACTCCGGATGGCTTTCGATTATTACCCTCATCTCTGATAGGTCAGCCATGCTCAAAGACGCCCGCGTTCTCGAAGAGGGCTGGGTCCCGCGCGAACTCCATCATCGCGAAGGACAGATACAGTCACTTTCCTCTCAACTCCAGCCGCTCACTCACGGACTTAGCTCCGAGAACGTCCTCGTGACCGGACCATCTGGCACCGGGAAGACGACCATCGCGAAGTACGTCGTCCAGAAGCTGAACCAGCAGGCGCTCGACGTGCGCTCGGGCTACGTGAACTGCCTCTCGAACTCCACGAAGGTCAACGCCTGTCACGCGCTCCTCCAGGACGCCGGGCGAGCGAACGACCTCCGACCCGAGGGTACCTCCGCCTCGATTTACCTCAACCGGCTTCGCGAGCTTGACCAGGAGTTCGTCGCCATCCTCGACGAGGTTGACGTCCTCGAGGACGACACGCTCCTGCACGCGCTACACGACCTCCGGAACGTCACGCTCATCCTCATCGCCGTCTCCGAGGACGAACTCTTCGCCGACCTCGATACGCGGGTAGTCTCCCGTCTCCGTGGCTGTGCGACGATATCACTCAGTAAGTACCACCACGACGAACTCTGTGACATCCTCGACGGTCGAATCAACGCGGGACTGCGGGCCGGAGTCGTCGAAAAAGGTGTCGTCGACCGTATCGCCGACCTCGCCGCCGGTGACGCCCGGCACGGGATTACGCTACTGCGCCGGAGCGTCAGCGAAGCGCTCCAAGAGGACGCCGGCCAGCTGTCTTTCGACCACGTCGAGTCGGCCCGTCACGAAGCCCGCCAGCGTATCCACGACCACCACGTTGAGACACTCGGGACCCACCAGCGCCACCTCTACGAGATAATCAAGGACGTCGGCGAGATCAGTGCGTCGGACCTCCATGGCCGGTACGAGCAGCGAGTGAGTGACCCGAAGCCCCGGAGTACCCGTCGCAACTACCTCCAGTCGCTCCAGCGGTACGAGCTGATATACGTGAACGGACAGGGACGAGGAACGCGGTACGTGTTCGCCGAACCCTGAGAACTGTCCACTCCTAATCGACAGAGGGCGGTCTTCTGTCCACTTCTGTCCAAATGCGGTTTTGCGGATGCTCGTCGTGTCTTCGGCACCGATATCGGCGTTTAAGAAAGACTTCTGTCCATCCGCGCGGGTCCTCTTTTGTCACCCCTTCCGTCGCCTCGGATATGAGTCGTGTAGACTCCGTGGACGCAGACCCGAGCGACGTACAGCGTATCGAGCGCGAGGTCGACGACCAGCAGGTGACGGTCCTCATCGTCGACGCGAAAAACGACTCCCGAATCATCGTCGACGGTGAGCAGCGCTGGGAACTGGAGATCGGCGAGGACGAGTGGGCTTACCCGAGCGGGGACAACCGCTCACACCCGCCGTGGATGGAAAGCCTGCTCGCTGATTTCGGCGTGCGAGGGATTCGGACCGGTGTTCGGGGTGAGCAGTGATGAAAAGTGTCCGGAACCAGTCAAAGATGGCTGATATCGATATCTTTCCGCTGGTCCTCGCGGATGCGCTCGATGTATTCTCGGCCCTCGGAAGTCGCGACCCAGTACCCAGGATCAGAATCAGAAACGACGACTTCACCCTCTGCGAATTTCTCGGCGTCAATCCGCTCAACGTAGCCTTCATCCCGCAATTCAGCGAGATAGTTCTTCAGAGAACTGTCGCTGAAATCGGCTCCCTGATACGACAGATTCCGGAAAATCGGTGCTCGAGGGAGCGCCAAGCGCGAGTCAACGAGGAAGGCGAGGGCGCGCTGTTTCCGCTCCTGTTTGCCCATATCACCTCCATCGGTAGCCGGACAAATACTACCACCGATGCTATCACGATCCTGACTTATTGGATAACTTCGACTGCTACCAGACATAATTATCCAGTATGGGGCAAATTATTTGTATCTACCGTTCATCGAGGTGAAGTAACGAAGGCTACTCGCGGATCCGTCGCTCGCCGATGGGTCCACCCGCGAAAACTGAAGCGGACCCCGCTGTTGGGCCAGCGGGTCCGCGCGGGCCTTCGTGAATCAGGCACGAAAGCCATGTACGACGACGCTACGCGGGGGCAAGAAACCCCCGACCGACAGACGGCGAACCGGCTACGAACCGACGGTGGCGACTCGGAGCAGCTGACCAACGGACGAATCAACGAACTGCTCGACGGCCTGACTGGCTTCGGGACGTTTGGTCTCCACACCGACCACGCCCACATGGACGTGGACGGCTTCGAGACCGACATCGAAATGGACATCGCGCCGGGCGAGGTCTGGCTGGTTTCGGCTTCGGACGACCCCGAAGGCGAGTATGCAGTGATTCTCGACGCCGACGACGCCGCCTATCTCGCTGACGTGCTGGCTCGCGCGGCCGCCGCAGCTGAGGAGCGTGATAAGCGATGACCGACGGCGGAACCGAGGACGTCCTCGTTCCGACGGCCGACCGCTCGGAGCTGCACTTCCATCGCGAGCGCATCGCGGGCATCCCGTTCTGCGGGCCGATGGCAACCAACTACGAGCGTCGCAAGCGGACCGACGCTGCGGAGTTCGCCGAGCCATGTTCGAGGTGCTTCGCCGACGAACTGCGAGTCGACGGCGGTGGTTCGGCATGAGGACGGTCTACCGCACTACGGGTCGCTACGGCGGCCATCGCAGTCTCCACACGGAGCGGGACTGCCCGCTGCTGGACCAGGGCCGGCACGTTATCGAGGTCGACGTCGAGACGGTCGACGACGACCGGCTGTGTTCGTGCTGTGCCGATGAGGACGGCAGCTGGAACCAGAGCCAGAGCGACGACTGGAGCTACCAGAAGGCCATCGCGGAGGAAGCTGGCGTCGACGGCGACCTCGTCACCGATGGCGGCGAGGATGTCCTTGGCTGGACGCGCGGTCGGTATCCACACGCCACCGGTCAGCGCGTGCTGCACACCGAGAGCAACTGTCGCGCGCTCCAGCAGGCGAAGCAGACTCGTGCCGTGACCGACCCGGACGAGGCCGACGACCTGGAGGACTGTGACATCTGTGCCGGTGAGTGCGAGACCTCCGACCCGGACTGGTCGTTCCAGCAGGCGCTTCGCGACGCTCGTGACGAGCAGATTCGGACCGACGGCGGTCACGACGTCGAGGAACACGAGCGCCGCGCCCGACAGGCCGCGCACTCGCTCGTCGAGTGGTGCGACCGCGCCGACGTCGAGCCGGAGGTCGTCCTCGAGGACGTTCGCGAGGGGATTCCGAGCGGCCGCGACCCGGCGCACTACTGTGATATCTGCTCGACCGGGTTCGAGACCATCCAGGAGTTGATCGACCACGACTGCGAGGAGGAAGAGGACGCGCCGCTGGTGACGGACGGCGGTTACGACGGTGCTGGAGACGGACAGTGTCTCGCGATCAAGAACGACGGAGAGCGATGTACCAACGGGACGTACGGAAGCGACGACCTCTGTGGGACCCACAAGCGCGCCGATGATGTCCAAACGGTCGTCGACCACCGAGGTGACTCAGCGTGAGCCAGATAGACTGGCCCGCCGGCTGGGAGCGGACGCCGGCCCGACAGCGAACGAAGAACCGGAACTACGAGGTCGAACTCCAGCAGGCTATCGAAGACCTGGAGGCAGAACTCGACCGTCTCGGCGTCGACGACTGGCGCCTCTCGACCGCGATGGACCACCAGTCGCGGAACCCGAACTACCCGTACGCGAACCAGCCCGAGCCGAACGATCCGGGCGTCGTGGTTCGGTGGTCGATGGACGGCGAGCAGTACGCCGTCGCGTGCGACGCTTATTCGCGGGTTCGGGATAACCTGCGGACGGCGGGGCTCTACATCCGCGAGAAGCGGAAGATGAGCAACCGTCCGGTGACGACCGGCGAGACGGAGTTCGCGAACGCTCGTCTGCCGAGTGGTGACGGGGACACCGTCGCTGCCGAGGCGCCACCACATGAGATCCTCGAAGTCGCCGAAGATGCGCCCGATGCGGTGGTGCGCGACGCCTATCGGGCGAGAGTTCAGGAAGCTCATCCAGACAAGGGCGGCTCTCGCGAGCAGTTCGAGCGTGTCCAGCGGGCTCGGGAGGCGATGCTCGATGACGAGTAGTAGCCCGTTCAAGCGCATCGAGGGCGGCGTCTGTTGGTATTTCGAAGGCGAGGACGCCGACATCAAGTGTCGCCACGAGGGCGCAATCGAACTCTATCCGGACTGGATTCGGCTCGGTGGCCCGATACCGAACTGGATCCCTCGCGAGCGCGTCGAGCAGGTGCACGAGCGATGAGCAAGAGCCAGCGACCGGATGGCGGCGCGCCTGACCTCTCGGTTCGACAGGCCGTTGACCGTTGGCTCGGTCGTCTCCGACTGGACCGTTCGGACCAGACGGTGTCGAGCTATCGCCGGCGGCTGAAACACTTCGTTGAGTGGTGCGAGGACGAAGGTTTCGAGCACGTCGACGAACTCACTGCGTGGGACCTCGACGAGTACGATACGCATCGCAGGAAGACGGGAATCAAGGCCATCAGCCTCAACAACGAGTTGACGACGCTCCGGCTGTTCTTGGACTACTGCGAACGCGTTGGACTGACGGAGGCGGACCTCTCGGACTCGATTGATCCGCCGACCGTGGATAGCGGCGAGGAGACGGACGACGAGTTCTTCGCGCCTGACGACGCCCGGCGACTGCTGGATGCGTACCGTTCGGGTGATGACCGATACACTCGCGAGCACGCGGTGTTCGAACTCGTGTGGTGGACTGGTGCTCGGAAGGGCGGACTCTGTGCGCTCGACCTGGACGACGTCAACCTCGAGGAGGGCTACGTTCACTTCCACCACCGGCCGGATTCTGGGACGCCGCTGAAGAATGGGTCCGATGGTGAACGCATCGTCGGTATCAGCGAGGATGTCGTCGACGCGCTGCGCGGATATATCGACGAGAACCGACCGACCGTGACTGACGACTACGGCCGTGAACCTCTGTTCGCCTCTCGACAGGGCCGTTGCCACGTCTCCACGCTCACGCAGTCGGTGTATTTCGGGACGTTGCCCTGTCGGTGGGGGCCGTGCCCGCACGACCGTGAGCGTGAGACGTGCGAATTCTACTCGCGGACGAACGGGTTCCGCTGCCCCTCAAGCACGTCGCCCCATCCGGTGCGGTCGGGATCGATAATGTGGCAGTTGAATCGTGGCCTCCGTGCGGACCACGTCTCTGATCGCGTGAACGCAACGACGGACGTGATCGACCGGTACTACGACAAGGTGACTCAGCTTGATGAGTTCCGGAAGCGACGGGAGGGAGATATCTCGAAACTCGGTTTCGATAGTCAGGAAGATGATAAATAGTAATCAGCAGACAGCTTCGGCGAACAGCAAGAACATGAAAACCGGGCGGTCCCATACCGTTATCCCGGCGAAACAATCGACGGCGAGCACCCGCTTAAGTCAGGGATGACCGGGCATGAGTAAGAGCGATCGCCCTACCGACGACTACCCGCTCGCTGTCTGCACTACTGCGGCGAACTCATCCCCTGCGACGGGTGCCCGGGCTTCCAGCGCGGAACGACGGGAGGTATCGCCCATGAGGCGCTTCTGTCCTGCCTTCGGCACCCGCCTCGTCACGACCACGTCACGCGGTGGTATCAGCCGGTGCGTCTGCCCCGAGTGTACCCTAGATGGGTGATCTTCCGATCCTCGATGTGTTCGTGCAGTTTGAGGAGGAATGGCTCCGATGTGGACGAAGGAAGGCTGCCCCCTCGCCGAACGATTAGTATCATTATCGACCCATGTCTCCCCACTCCAAGAAGAATAGAGATGATTTCAATAACGTGTGTATTTGAGTCACATTAAGTCGCGCCACGTCGGATAGATGTCATCGAGGGAGTCAAACACGGTATTTCGGAATTGATCGCTCGCTACGAACAAGACTCCGAAATAGGTGATTGCGCCCGTTGCAACTAAACATCCAAGGACGAACCAGGAACTGATCGGAACGAAGGATTTCAAACCTATTAGGGCAGCACCCATTACGAGACCACTAAATATCTGTTCTATAATTGGTCGCTGTAATAATGGGATTCCCAATCCTTCCTGATGGAGATGAACAAGAAGTGCTACGTATCGGATTGTCTCCGCAAGGATTGTAGCCAAAACCACGCCGATTGCACCAAGCAAATAGGTTAATCCGACACCAACCACGACGTTCACGACGAACAACACCAAGTATACCCGTGTCACTACGTCTGGTCGGTCAAGTCCACCGACGACTCTCTCCAATGGAGTTGACTGGGTTCTAATCAGTTGATAAAAGAGCAATCCAGTTAGAAGTAATGCCGCTGGCTTAAATTCCGACCCGTACAGCGTTGTTACTATTTCTTTGTTGAGGATTGTGCCGCCGAATAGCATTGGAATAGCAAATAGACTGGTAAAGGCCAGTGTATTACGGATATCATCAGTAATGGGTTCATTCTTTGACGATAAATTGCTGACACGCGAAAAGAGCCCAGAACTAGCAACCATTGCAATATACATACCTGGGAGCGAGAGTCGGAAGGCGACTCCATAGTGGCCTGCTGCCCCCTCTGTCAGTAGTAGACCGAGAATGAGGATATCCAGTTCATCGTACATTCGGCTCAAGTATCGGTTTGGAATACTGTACTTAGCGTATTCCCAGAGTGATTTTGCTGTTGCCCAAGTCGGTTGACTAAAGTTGGCAGTAGAATTCAGAAGAGGAGCTAAAAGTAGCAAAGTCGCAACTGCTTCGCCATAAGCCATCCCTGCAGCACCAAGTCCAATCCATACTAAGACGAGTTGGGCCGGAAGTGTGAGATAAGAACGGAATGCGTCAATCCAGCGAGTCCGTCCAATCTGACCCGTTGCCGAAAGTGCCCCTTGGTAAAGAGAAAACAAGTTCAAGGCACCCATTAGTATGCCAAAGGCTAGGACAGGCTCACTAAATCCTACAAACGCTGCGAACCTCTCACGGAATAGATAGGCGCTAGCGACACCAATCCCTGTCCAAACAAGAGCTACAAGAGTTGCGATTGTCATCGCCTCAGCGCCTTCAAAATTTGATTCTGAGAGGCGTTTTTGGACTGCAGCACTGAGCCCGTTGATCGGCGTGTTGCTCACTTGGATGACGGTCATGAGAAGGTAGTAACCGCCGATTCCGAACGGACCTAGAAGTCGGGCAAAGACTATCGTCCCCACGAAGCCAGCGGCTGCCATCGTAAACTTCGCTAATGTCGCTTTGGTGGTCTCTCCTCCGAGACTCACATCACTAGCTTCTCTATTGCCCATCGGTCACTCCTTCAATAATCCCTATCATAGGGTATAATAATGTTTCAATCAGGAATGGCTCTGCTAATGTATCCAACCATATATTACATTATTATCTGCTCAAAAATTAACTATAGATAATATTTAATAAAATGGCTGTTAGTTAGGATGTATATTGGAATAGAGAAAGCAGGAGTAGAGTTATATCTTCTGAGCAATTCCACGAGAACATGGCCGAGCAGCCGCACATTGTAATTTGCTGTTTAGACACGGTACGGAAAGATTTCTATGATGAGTATGCTACTCGACTCAGCGAATTAGCTACCATTGAGTTTGAGGAGATGCGATCTGCCTCATCATGGAGTGTTCCGAGTCACGCGGGGATGCTGACTGGTAAATTAGCCCACGAGACAGGGCTTCACACGTATGATGAAGACTTCTCTACACTTGACCCTTCGGAAACGTGGCTAAGTGATCTTTCTGGGTGGAATAAAGCTCTCCTATCCTCTAATACCTATATAAGTCCTGCATTTGGTTTTGATACATTCTTTGACGAATCCACAGCTATCTCTCCTTCACGCAGATTCGCTCAGGGAATGGATATTCGAGAGCATATAAATAGTCGGGAAGAAAAAAATATGCTAGGCTTTCTAAGAGACGCCCTTTCTCATGATTCTCCGGTCCACACGCTTCTTAACGGAGCCTTCCATAAATTTCATCATATAATACAAGATCTCCCTGGGCCGATGCCATATGATTATGGAGGAAAAGCGATCATGGGAAGTCTGGAACGGCAACTTTTGAATGCCGAGAAGCCAACGTTCGCATTTGTTAATGTAGTTGATGCTCACGGACCGCATCCACCATACAGGGGATTGGATAAGGATATCTTCGACTGCTCGTGGTTTTTCCAGCCACCAGATGTAGAGCCATGGACAATTATTGATTCTTCCTCGACACCGTCTTGGGTGGAAACCATCCGCCGACTGTATGCTGCCGAAGTGGACTATTTGGATCGGATAGTATCCTCATCGATCGAACGTCTCAAGTCGGAATTAGAACGGGAGCTGGTTGTGATAATAACAGCAGACCATGGACAAAACTTGGGATATGGCCATGAAAATAATCTTTTCGGTCACTCAAGCAGTCTGTCCGAGGGCGTTCTTCATGTTCCATTTGATATTATTACTTCAGGTGAACGTTCGAGTATTGAAGAACCGACCTCACTCCTTGATCTCGGCACAATAGTTTCTCATTTGATTGACAGGGAACCCGTCACATCCATACAATTTCAGCAACCTGCAGCAGAAATAGCGGGTGCAGCAAGCGGAATCCCAGATAGAGATCCTGAGTATTGGGACCGGGCACAACAGGCGGTCTATATTGATGGGAAAAAGTTAGTCAGAGATTCAGAAAGTGGAGAAAATGTTTATGATATTTCAGGCAGGGCATGTTATCAAACTAAACTCCCTAACGCCGAATTCGATAGAGAAGCATTTCAGCCGGCATTCGATAGAGATATACACGTCTTCAATGCTGAGGGGAACAGAGCTGAGTCTGATATGGATCTTGATTCAGAAACTCTCTCACAGTTAGAAGATCTTGGTTATCGATAAGCTTCTTATGCCGTATACTCTGAGTCCGCATCAATCGTCGTCTCTCATCAGCCATTGATGTATCCAACGCTATTGTCTGTCACCTATGCGATGAAACGCTAAAGAGCCGTGGCGGCTTGGCTATCGAACTACCACTCACGTATCTCAACTCTTCTCCCCAACCCACATATCGGAGGTGTTTTCTGTCGCTCCCGACAAGTAAATACAGACGGCACGGTCAGCCGACCCCTTTCAGCCCGCGTGAACGACACGTGGGTTCCGTTGGCTGGCCTACTCCGTCTCTCAACAGTTGTGAGCGACGGCTCCAGAGACGGCTCGGAATGCAAAACTGTTAGTCCCCCGTGTCCGATTCGAGAACGATGCCCTCCACTCGATTGCTCGCTTCGATAGCGAGCGCCGTCGCCGCGTGTTCGTTCGCGGGTGTCGCCGTTGCACAGTCCCCGATGGGGTCCGAATCAGAGCTTGCGGTCCGCCTCGGGCTTCAGTTCGGCGTCGTCTTCGTCCTCAACCTGCTTCTGGGCGGGGCGTTGCTGGGGCTTGCGCCCGAGTACACACAGCGGATGCTCGACGAGTTGCGGGACGACGCCGGCGCGGCCTTCCTGTGGGGACTGCTCGCCGGTATCGCCGTCCCCATCTGTCTGGTGTTGCTCGCGATAACCATCATCGGCCTCGTCGTCACCATCCCCGGCATCTTGGTGCTTTTCGTCGTCGGCCTCGTCGGCAACGCGGTCACCATCTGCTGGCTGGGGTCGCTCATTCGGGGTCGGGAGTCGCCCGACGCGCTGTCGGTGGTCGCCGGCGCGTTCGTCCTCGCCGTCGTCGGTGCGATTCCCGTCCTCGGCAACCTGATTACGACGTTCGTCGGCTTCTTCGGCATGGGTGTCGTCGCCGAGGACCTGTACGCCTCGTGGCGCTGACTTCCCGTCGAATCAGCGCACGCCCCGAAGTCCGGGGTTGCCGGCGACGACGTCTTCACCGAGCGGTCGTGGCTCGTCGGGGTAGAACGCCTCGAACGCCGCGACGAACTCGCGGGCGCGCGCTCGCGGTGGTCCCGTCGGGACGGCCTCGACGACTGGATTCGATTCGATGAACAGTCGGACGCGGGGTTCGGCGGCGGCGAGCGGCGTCGTCTCGACTCGCAGGTCGCCCTCCCGTTCGAAGACGGCGCCGTCCGGCGAGGGTCGGTGTGTCCACGGGTCCGGTAGGTCGATGTCGACGTACAGATCCGTCAGGAACGTCTCGAACACGACTTCGCACTCGCTACAGAGCCGGTAGCGACCCTGCGAGACGACCCGCTCGTCGACGATGCTCGTGAGGTCGACCCGTCCCGTCTCGGTGGCGGGTGAATCACAGAAACTGCAGAGGTCGTCGGTGGCGTCGCGTCGGTTCCAGTGGCGCGTGAGTTCGACCACCGTCTCGCGGCAGTCGGCACAGACGAAGCGTTGGTCGGGGAGCGTCACGTCGGCGTTTACGGTGTCTCGACACTGAATCCGGCCGTGGCGACGGTCCGGCGATGGCCGGAAGTGGTCGCCACAGGCGTGACACCGCCTGATGAGTGACATACCAGCGAATCACGCGCTGACGGGTATAATCGTTTCCCGAATCTCGCTGCGACGGATTCCGTGGACGACGCGACTCGACGCCCCCCGGGTGGCGCCGCTGTGCGGCGGAGGCACCCCCTCGCCGAGTCACGACGCCCTGTGCGGCCGCCGCCTCCCCTGACCCGCGCTTCCCGCACATAATGGTAGGGTCCACCGGTTATTGAGTGTTAATCCACTACTTACGATACAAACGTTACCGTCGTTACTATCGAAACTTAATTGAGGCTATAGGGGGACGGGACGACATGAACGTCGCCGAGCGTGTGCACGTGATGCCGCTCGGGTTCGAACACGACCGCATCGTTGAACCCGCGCGGGAGTACCGGGCCGACCGCGTGATTCTGTTAGACTGGATTGCGGACGACATCGAGCGCCCCCCGTATCACGACGACGTGCTCTCGGACCTCGCAGAGGCCGGTATCGACACCGAGTGCCGCGAGTGCGAACTGTTCGACCTGTACGACTCAATCGCGGTCATCGCCGAAATCGTGACACAGGAGGCGACCCCCAACGACGGCGACGAGTTCGCCAACGACGTGTACGTGAACCTCGCGACGGGGAGCAAGATAACCGCCATCGGCGGCATGATAGCCTGCATGGTCACGGGCGACGCCGAGCCCTACTACGTCCGCGCCGAACGCTACGCGTCCGGGACGGAGCCGGTCGGCTACGGGATGGAACTCGCCATCGACCTCCCGGCGTACCCGATGGACCGCCCCGACTACCAGCAGATTGCCGTCCTCGACCGACTGGTCGAGTCGGGGCCGTGTTCGAAGAAGGAACTCATTCGCTTCGGGGCCGACCGGGATTTGTGCTTCGTCAGCGACTGCGACCGGCCGTTCGACGCGTCGGGCAAGCCGACCAAGCAGTCGTACGCTCGGCTCCGGCGCCACGTCGTCGACCCGCTGGTGGACCGCGGCTTTGTCACCGTCGAATCCGTCGGCACCACCCGACAGGTTCGGGCGACCGAGGCCGGCCGCAACGCCGGGCGGGCATTCAGCTATCTCTTGGAGTCGGAGTAGCCGTCCCCGGTCAGTCCCACGTGAGGACGAGACGCACCCCCGAGCGGTACTCGGAGTCGATGGTCACGTCCCACCCGTGGACCTGCGCGAGCGTTCGCACCATCGGCAGCGCAGTACCGATGGCCGTGTTCGAGACGGCGTCGTCGTAGTCGAAGTAGCGGTCCAGCTCTCCCTGTGGCGGCGCGCCGTCGCCCGTTATCGTGATGCCGTCGCCGTGGGGTTCGACGGCCACCGTCGAGGCGCCGTTGTCGAGCAAGAACTCGAACGCACGGTCGAAGAGGAGTTCGAACCGAGCCGGGTCGGCCTCGACGGTGCCCGCGACGTCGACGGTGAGGGTGGCGTCGTCGCCGCCGGGCCATGCCGACCGTGCCGTCTCCGCGATATCGACCGGTTTGGCGTCGGTTATCGTCCGCCCGTACTGCGCCAGCGCCGCGAAGTCGTTCATCAGCCGCGTGGTTCGGTCGGTCGTGTTCGTGGCCGTCTGCAGGGCGGCTCGGGCGTCGGCTATATCGCCCGTCTCCAACTGCTCGGTCGCCCAGCGGACGTTCCCGCGGATGACCGTCACCATGTTGCGGAGTTCGTGTCGCATCCCGCTGGCGAGGTCCTCCAGTTGCCGGTTGTGGCGTTCGAGTTCCTGTCGCTGGCGTTCGAGCGCCGTCACGTCGGAGAGGACGATGATTCGGCCGAGCGACCCCTGCCCGACCTCGAAGGAGTTCTCGCTCACCACGTAGTGGTGGGTTTCGCCGTCGACGGTGAGCGAGACGGTGCCCGCGTCGCTATCGAGCGCGTCGGCCAGTGCTGGCACGGCGTCGACCGATTCGCCGACGGCTCCGTCGAGTGCCGGGAACAGCCGCCGTGCGTCGCGGTTGTACTCCCGAATCCGTCCCTCACGGTCGAGAAAGACCGTCGCTCCCTCGACGCCCTCGGTAAGCTGGACGGCGAAAAAGCGGTCCTCGAAGACGAAGAGGACGCCGAGCGTGAACAGGCCCACACCCAGCGGCGCGTGAATCATGTCGAGCAGATAGGGCGTCGCGTAGCCGACGATGTCGAGGACGACTGGGAGCCCCGCCAGTCCGACGAGGCCCGCGAGCGGCGTCGCGTCGTATTCGGAGTCGGCGAAGGTTTCGAAGAGCGCGAACATGCCGATGGCGGCGAGGACGTACGAGAGGCCGGTGACGACCCAGTGGAAGAGCCCCTGCTGAATCGCCAGATGTTGGAAGGGTTCGCTCACGACGGCCGTCGTGAAGTAGAGGTGGTGGTACGGGTTGGTGACTTTCATCCCGACGACGAACAGGTAGAGGACGACTGCCGCCTGTCGGTACGACGGCTGTCGGTGGTACGGCCGCCCGGTGTACGCCGAGCAGAAGTAGAGCCACGCGAAGACGGTGCTGAACCCCAGAATCAGGCCGACGAGATACATCTGCGTCTTGGCGACGCTGCCGGGTATTAGGAGAAGCGCGGCGTGAGTGACTGCCCACCCACCGCTCGTTGCCAGCAGAGCGACCAGTCCCCGGCGTGTGTCGGCGTCCTCTACTTGGCGGGCCCGATAGATTCCGCCGAGACAGATGACACCGGCCAGCGCAAATACCAGCGCGTACACCGCGATGGACGACACTTCCAGTGACACGGTCTATCACTGTCCCGTCTCGTAACGAATCCTTCGGTCGGGATGTCGGCTCGTTGCCGTGTGTGTTCTCATCACGGAAGCCTTATCCGTTGACGGGGTCTCTGTTGAATTGCAATGGCAACTGGTACGGTTGATTTCTTCAACGACACTGGCGGTTACGGCTTTATCGAAACTGAGGACGCGGACGACGACGTGTTCTTCCACATGGAAGACGTGGGCGGCCCGGACCTCGAAGAAGGACAGGAACTCGAATTCGAAATCGAGGACTCGCCGAAGGGTCCGCGCGCGACGAACGTCGTTCGCCTCTAAACCGGCGATCGTTTTCGATACGATACTGCATTTTTACCGACGCATCGACCCGTAGCGGCGGCGCGATTCTCAGACCTGAGAAGGTAGCCCACATCTTGAAACCCCGTGGCCACGGACGGGTAGCCAATGCCGCCCGTTTCCCGTGCCGTCCTCGTGGTGGTCGTCGTGGTGGTTGCCGGGTTCGCCCCGGCCACCGCCGTCGTCGACGCGGCGTCGCCGACGACCACCGTCACGGTCGACGGGACGACGCTCGCGCCCGGTGACTCGACGCTCGTCGACGGAACCCCCTCCGTCGGCGTGTCCGTCGACGCCGAGCAGTCAATCGAGTTCGTCTCGATTCGCGTCGACGGCACCACCGTCCGCCGCGCCACGCCGAACGCCACGACGTTCGACGACACGTTCGACGTCGAGATGTCGAGCGGCGAGCACACGCTCACGGTCGTCGTCAAGACGGACGCCGTCACCAGTCACGCGGTGACGGTGACCAAAGACACCGCGCGGCCGTACGTCCAGTACTCGTCGCCGTTCGAGACCGACACCTTCGCCTCGCCGCCGGACTCGGTGACGGTAAACCGGTCGCGTATCGATCTCGCCGGTAACTTCACCGACGTGACCGGGGTCGACCACCTCCGCATCGTCCGGCAGGCGGAGTACGACGTCGGGTCGGAGACGCGGACCGACCGCGACACCTACACCGCGTCGACGTTCGACGACTCGTTCTCACAGCCCATCTTCCTCGGCGTCGGGCGGAACAACATCACCGCCCGGTACTACGACCGCGTCGGCTACGTTCGCACCCACGAGTTCGAAATCGTCGTCGAGGACACGGCGCCGCCGACGCTGTCAGACGTTTCGGTGGTTCGGACTTCCCCGACGACACTCCGGATTCGCGGTGTCGCGACCGACAACGGGCAGATTCAGCACGTCGCCGTCCACCCCGAAGACAGTTCGGGCACCGCGTATCTCGTCGAACCCGGACTCGGTCGCCCCGACCCGGACCGCCAGCGCGTGTCGTTCGAGACGAATCGCACGCTGTACCCGGGAAGCACCGCCGTCGTCATCGAGGCGACCGACACCGCGGGCAACACCGTCGAGCGAACGGTGACCGTCTCCCGGACCATCGCGCCCGAACTCCGTCTCAACCCCGCCGGCACGCGCTTCGTCGACGAGGGGACCGTCGCCGTTCGGGGCCGCGCCGCTGGCGGCGAAATCGCCTCTGCGACCGTCGAGACGGTCGACCCCGAGACGGGCGAGGTGGTCGACATCGCGTCGGTCCACAGCGGCTCGATAACGACCGACATCACGGTCGAGAAGCGTCTCGATGCACCCTCCGGTCGGCAGGCCACGGTCCGGCTCCGGGTCATCGACTCCGCCGGGACCGAACACGTCACCTCGCTCAATCGGACCTTAGAAGCCGAGACGCCAGCGTCGACGGCGACGGCGACATCCACGCCGACGGCCACGCCGACAGCCACGTCGACGGCGACACCCGCACCGACTGCCTCTCCGGCCCCGTCTAACGATACCTCCGGGCTGACGGTGCCGCTTCTCGGCGTGACGCTCCCGCCGGTGCTCGGGGCGTCGGTCGGCCTTCCGGTCCCCGTGGTCGGGCCGTTCGACATCCCGATACTGCCGGCCGTGACACTCGTCGTGGGCGGTCTGATCGTCCTCGCGCGGGTACGCTGAGGGGGCTCTGCCACAGGCGTTAATTGTCCGGCTCCGCTACCTACGACGGGGTGATTTCATTTCATCAGATACCCGACCGGTGAGCACGCTTCATCTGACTGAGTCGGCGACGACCGTTGGGGCCACGCGGTGTGTTCGAGTCGCGTCGCAGCCGGACCGGTCGGATGTCATCACCGTCTCGTTCGCCGGGTCGCCAGCCCGATGGCTCGACGACTGGCAAGACGAGGCTGCCCGGCCCAGCCGGGCGACGGTCGTCACCGGCGACGCCGCGGCGTGGCTCGCCGGCCACCCCCGTGACCGCCTCGACCCGGTGGCGACCGACGAGACGGATGTCCGCGTCGAACTCGTCGACTCCCCCCGGAACCTCACGGACCTCGGCGTCACGCTGACGCAACTGCTCGAAACGCACGGCGAACACGACCCGCCGACGACGCTCTGTGTGCGGTCGCTGACGGTTCTCTTACAGTATTCGGACTCCGACGCCATCTACCGGTTTCTCCACACGCTCGTCGGGCATCTCGACCGGTTCGATGTCTCGGGACATTTCCACCTCCACGCGGACGCTCACACCGAGGACGTGGTCGCCAGCCTCGAACCCCTGTTCGACCGGGTCGTGCGCGACTAAAGCATCGTGGAGCCGAGATAGGCGGCGACGAGGAGGCAGGCAACGCCGAGCGCCTGCACCAGCCGTCGCCACCGCGTCGCCACCGAATCACTGCCGTACTCGCCGCCGGAGCCGTTGGGGCGCCGACCGGCGGTCTGGGTGCGCACGACGGCGCCGGGGGCGAGGATGCAGACGAGGCCGAGGAGGGCGCCGAGGACGACAGCCAAGAGCGTCCGAACGTCGGCCATCTATCGGCGGAGGCGTTCGATGCGTTTCTCGACCGGCGGGTGCGTCGAGAGGAGGTTCGCGAGGCCGCCGCGGTCGTCGAAGATACAGAGCGCGTTCACCTGCGAGTCGGTCTCGGTGTCGCGTCGCTCGGCGCCGGAGCTAATCTTCTCCAGCGCTCGGGCGAGGGGTTCGCCGCTGCCGATGGCGTCGGCGGCGTCGCCGTCGGCGACGTACTCCCGGTAGCGGGAGATGGCGAAGACAAAGACCATCACCAGCATCTGCGTGAGTTGGCCGACGATGATGGCGAGGAAGAAGTCGGCGATGTCGTTGTCGCCCGTGAGGAGAACGGCCCACTGGGCGACGATGGCGACGATGGAGGCGACGCCCTGCCCGAGCACCATCATCACCACGTCGCGGTTGCGGATGTGCGCGAGTTCGTGAGCGAGGACGCCCTCGACTTCCGCGTCGTCGAGCGTTCGCAGGAGTTCCTCGCTGACGACGACGGTGCCCGCGCCCTTGCGCCCGACGGCGAAGGCGTTGGGGACGCCCATCCGGGCTATCATGAGCCGGGGTTTCTCGATGCCCATGTCGCGCGAGAGCGATTCGACGCGGCGATGGAGGTCGGGCGCGCGCTCTTCGGACAGGTCTTCGGCGCCGACGCTCCGAAGTGCCATCCACTTGCCGACCTTGTACTGGACGCCGACGAAGGCGATGCTGCCGACGATGACCAGTGGCCATATGTCGGTTCCGAACATCGCCATCACGACGACCGCCGCGACCGCGTAAAACGCGAATAGAATCGAGCCGACGACCGCCATTCGGGCTTTCAGTCCAAGGTGGCGCATAGGTGGTCGTCGTCGCCGAGCGCACTAAGGCTCGGCGGTTCGGCGCCCCGACCGAGTGGATGTCTGACGTACATTTATACGTCCGGCGGCGCCTGATACGGGCATGAGCAACAGGGTGGAGGAGCTCGAATCGCAGGTCGCGGAACTGCAGGCCGCCGTCGATGGCCTCACCGAGGAACTCGTCGAGACGCGAGAGCGCCTCCGACAGCTCGAATCGGACGAGGGCGTCGACAACACGCGGACGCCCGAGCGCCGCGAATCGGCCACCGGCGTCGAGGTCGAGCACTCGGAGCCGGAAACCGAAACGGACGCCGACCCCGAGCCCGAACCGGAGCCTACCCCCGAGGCGGACGCCGAGTCGGAGACAGAAGCAGACACCGAAGACGACGACGGCTCCGACGGGAACGACATCATCGTCGCCTGAACGGGGTTACTGCCCCCCATGCATATCAACGAGCTGGTACTCGACGATTTCAAGAGCTTCGGCCGAAAGACGCGCATCCCGTTTTACGAGGACTTCACCGTCATCACCGGGCCGAACGGCTCGGGCAAGAGCAACATCATCGACGGCGTCCTCTTCGCACTCGGCCTCGCCCGGACCCGGGGCATCCGCGCCGAGAAACTGACGGACCTCATCTACAACCCCGGTCACGAGGACGACGACGAGCGCTCGGGGCCGCGCGAGGCGAGCGTGACCGTCGTTCTCGACAACTCGGACGGCACGCTCGACCGCTCGCAGGTGGTCAACGCCGCCGGCACCGAGGACGTGGGCGATGTCGACGAAATCGCCATCAAGCGCCGGGTCAAAGAGACCGAGGACAACTACTACTCCTACTACTACCTCAACGGTCGCTCGGTGAACCTCTCGGACATCCGCGACCTGCTGGCGCAGGCGGGCGTGACGCCCGAGGGGTACAACGTCGTCATGCAGGGCGACGTGACCGAGATTATCAACATGTCGGCAGGGCAACGCCGGACGATAATCGACGAAATCGCCGGCGTCGCGGAGTTCGACGCGAAGAAGGAAGACGCCTACGGCGAACTCGAAACCGTCGAGGAGCGCATCGAGGAGGCGAACCTCCGCATCGAGGAGAAAGAGGACCGCCTCGACCAACTCGAAGACGAGCGCGAGACGGCGCTCGAATACCAGTCGCTCCGCGAGGAGAAAGCGGAGTACGAAGGCTATCTGAAGGCCGCCGAACTGGAGGAGAAGCGGGCGGCGCTCGAACGCACCGAGAAGCGCATCGAGGCCAAAGAGCAGGAACTCGCCGACCGGCAGGCAACCCTCGACGACGCCGAAGCGACGGTCGACGAGTTAGAGAGCGAGTTGGACGACCTCACCCGCGAAATCGAGCGGAAAGGTGAGGACGAACAGCTCCAAATCAAGAGCGAAATCGAGGAAATCAAAGGCGACATCGGTCGGTTGGAGGCGACCATCGAGAATCAGGAGGAGAAAATCGAGGACGCCGAGCAGGAGCGCCGCGAGGCTTTCGTCACCCTCGACCGTAAGACCGAGGAACGCGACGAGTTGGAGGACGAGATTCGCTCCATCAAGGTCGAGAAGGCGTCGGTCAAAGGCGATATCGCGGACAAGGAGGAGGAACTCGCGGCCGTCGAGGCGGAAATCGAGAACGTCGACACGGCCTTTGACGAACTCAAAGACGAACTCGCGGCGCGCAAGGAGACGCTGGAGGAGAAAAAGACCGAGCGCAACGACGCCCAGCGCGAGAAAGACCGCTTGCTCGACGAGGCGCGCCGACGCTCGAACCGCATCAGCGAGGCCCAAGCGGAACTCGAAGCGGCCCACGAGCGGATTCCGGACCTGAAAGCCGAACTGTCCGACTTACACGGCGAACTCGACCGGGCGGAGACGAACCGCGAGAAGATTCAGTCGGCCATCGAGGAGTTGCGGGCGGAGAAAGCCGACTGTCAGGACGAACTGGACGAAATCGAGGACGACCTGCGCTCGAAACAGAACGAGTACGCGGAACTCGAAGCGCGGGCGAGTCGCGACGGCGACGACTCGTGGCCCCGGTCTGTCACGACGGTCCTCAACGGCGGCATCGACGGCGTCCACGGCGCAGTCGGGCAGTTGGGCAGTGTCGACGCCGAGTACGCCACCGCGTGTGAAACCGCCGCCGGCGGTCGCTTGGCCAACGTCGTCGTCGACGACGACGGCGTCGGGTCGACGTGTATCGACTACCTGAAATCCCGCAACGCGGGCCGGGCAACCTTCCTCCCGCTGACGGAGATGGACCGGCGTGGGCTTCCTCACAAGCCGTCGCATTCGGGCGTCGTCGACTTCGCGCGCAACCTCGTCGACTACGACGACCGCTACGCCGGCATCTTCTCTTATGTCCTCGGCTCGACGCTGGTCGTCGAGGACATGGACACCGCGCGGGACCTGATGGGCGACTACCGCATGGTGACGCTGGACGGCGATTTGGTGGAGAAAAGCGGCGCCATGACCGGTGGCTCGGGCGGCGGCTCCCGCTACTCTTTCACCAAGAGCGGCAAGGGGCGGCTCGAACGCCTCGCGGAAGAAATCGAGTCGCTGGAGGACGACCGCCGGCGCGTTCGCGAGGAGATGCGCGACGTCGAGTCCCGACTGGACGACGCGCGCGACCGAAAGAGCGACGCGACCGACCGGGTTCGGGACCTCGAAAGCGACATCGAGGACGTCGAGGAGGACATCGACGTGGCGGAGGCAGAAATCGAGGAACTGGAGGCGGAACTCGACGACCTTCGGGCGGAGCGCGACGAGGTGGACGCGGAGATGGGCGAGTTGGAAGACCAGATTTCCGCCCTCGACGACGAGATTGCGGATATCGAGAGCGACATCGAGGAGCTAGAGGACGAACTCGCCGACTCGCGCGTGCCGGAACTCACGGCGGAGAAGGAGGACATCGAGGCCGATATCGCCGACCTCGAAGACCGGATGGACGACCTCGACGCCCAGTTGAACGAGCGACAGCTCGAAGTCGAGTACGCCGAAGAGTCCATCGAGGAGCTTGAGGCGACCATCGAGGCCGCCCAGAACCGGAAGGCAGAGGCCGAAACGCGCATCGAGGAGGCCGAGGCCGAAATCGAGGACCACGAGGCGACGCTCGACGAGAAGCGCGCGGCTATCGAGGAGTTGGAGGACGAACTCGCGGACCTGAAAGCCGAGCGCAGCGACCTGCAGGAAGACCTCCGGGACGCCCGCGAGGAGCGCGACACCGCCCGCGAGCGGGTCGCCGACGTCGAATCCGCTATCGAGGACCTAGAGGAGGACGTCGAACGCCTGTCGTGGGAGATAGACGAACTCGAGACAGAGGTCGGCGACTACGACGCCGACGAGATTCCGGACCACGACGAGGTGGAGGCGAACGTCGAGCGCCTCGAATCCGAGATGGAGGCGCTGGAGCCGGTGAACATGCTCGCCATCGACGAGTACGACGAGGTGCAGGACGCCCTCGACGACCTGCAGGAGCGTCGCGACACCCTCGTCTCGGAGCGCGACGCCATCGAGGAGCGCATCGAGGGGTACGAGGCGATGAAAAAAGAGACGTTCATGGAGGCGTTCGACGCCATCGACGCCCACTTTCAGGACATCTTCGAGCGCCTGTCGGCGGGGACAGGTGAACTGCATCTTGAGAACGAGGACGACCCCTTCGAGGGTGGGCTGACGATGAAGGCACAGCCGGGCGACAAGCCCGTCCAGCGGCTGGATGCCATGAGCGGCGGCGAGAAGTCGCTGACGGCGCTCGCTTTCATCTTCGCCATCCAGCGTCACAACCCCGCGCCCTTCTACGCGCTGGACGAGGTGGACGCTTTCCTCGACGCCGCCAACGCCGAGCGGGTGGGCGAGATGGTCGACGACTTGGCGGGTGAGGCGCAGTTCGTCGTCGTCTCCCATCGCTCGGCCCTGCTCGACCGCTCGGAGCGGGCCATCGGCGTCACGATGCAGGGCGACAACGTGAGCGCCGTGACGGGCATCCAGTTGGACGGCTCCGACCCGGAGGTGACGGCGGATGACTGAGCACGTCCCGGACGACGTGACCCTGCCGGCGAGCGACGACGACGAGGTGGAACCCGTCGAGGTGCTGGTGCAGTTGGCCGAGGAGGGCGACATCGACCCGTGGGACATCGACATCGTCGACGTGACCGACGCCTTCCTCGACCATCTCGACGAGACGGACCTCCGAACGTCGGGTCGCGCGCTCTTCTACGCGAGCGTCCTCCTGCGGATGAAAAGCGACGCGTTGCTGGACGACGGCCCGGAGGAGCCGGAGCCGGAGATGGAGCCGTGGGAAGCGGCGATGGAAGGTGGGGATGCGCCGCCGCCGGACGGCCACGACCCAATCGACGCGCTGGACCAAGAACTCGACCGGCGGCTGGAGCGCAAACACGCTCGCGGCTCGCCGGAGACGCTCGACGAGTTGGTTCGCGAACTCCGCGAGGCGGAGCGCGACTCGTGGTGGAAGGAGTCGCGGTCCTACGACACTTCGCGCTCGCCGGAGGGGTACGACCGCGGGACCCAGACCCTCGACTACCGCTCCGCCGACGACTTCCGCGACGGTGGTGAGCCAACCGAAGACGACGTGACCGGCACCACGCACACGGAGGACATCGAGACGACAATCGACGCCGTCCGGGAGGACGTCTCGGCCCACTACGACGCCGGGCGCGCCGAAGTGCTGTTCGCGGAGGTGCGGACGGCGGGCGGCGCCCCGGTCGACACCTTCCTCGCCCTGCTCTTTCTGGCGAATCGGGGCGAGATTCGGCTGCGTCAGGACGACCTGTTCGGCGACCTGTGGATTCGGGACCCGTCGGCGCCGAGGGTCGGCGACGAAGCCATCGCGGATTGATGGGGTAGGTGATGCGGTGGATGGGTTCTCGGCGAAGGCGACGAAGCCATCGCAGATTGATGTTGTAGGCGACGAAACTATCTAATTCCGCGTCGGCACGCTATCGGTCACGACGAGGATGATGAACAGACCGAGGAGCGCGAGCAGGACGATAGCGACGCGGATGTCGACGAAGAAATCGATGACGGCGGCGACGCCAGTCTCGTGAGCGAGGCGTATCGTCTCGCGCTTGGCCACGGCGTAGGGTGGAACGTGGACCGCCGCCAACACGGCGACGACGAGTACGAGCAGGTAGTCGAGGCCGTCTCTCTGTCGCATTCGTCCCCGCTGGGTTGCCCGGCGGCTTAAGCGTCGCGGCCCCGGTATCAGCGCTGATTCCGGTCAGACGAGCAGGCCGGATTCGAGCGCCGCGATGAGAAGCGTCAGTATCGGCACGCTCAACAGTGTCGTGACGAGGACGGTGGTGCTGACGTACTCGGCGACGGAGAGGCCGTCACCGACCTCCTCGCTCCCGAACTCGACGACGAGCAAGAGCGGGGTGATTGCCGCGGGCGTCGCGGATTCGAGGACGAACGTCCGCGCGACGGTCGGGTTCTCGAAGCCGATGGCGATAGCGACGCCGACGGCGACGGCGGGCGCGACGACCATCTTCAGCACCGAGGCGAGCCCCACCTGCGGGAGGGCGGCGCCGTAGTTGGTGTCGGCGAGTTGGATGCCCAGAATCAGGAGCATGAGGGGGATGGAGGCGTTGCCGACGAGTCCGAGCGTCGCCATCGCGGTGCCGTCTGCGGGGGGTGCGATACCGAGCCACCGCACGAGGACGGCGGCGACGATGGCGTAGACCAGCGGTATCTTGAGACCGCGTTTCATGCCGCTCAGGCCGTGGGTGCCGCCGCTCCGCTGGGCGATGTAGATGCCAATCGTGTAGACGAAGACCGTCTGCACGGTCAGGTAGACGACGGCGGTGCTTCGGCCGTCGGCGCCGAAGGCGAACTCCGAGAGCGGGATGCCGTAGTTCCCGGAGTTGGGGAAGGCGCTGACGAGAACCAGCGCGCTCAGGATGGGCTCTTTCAGGTCGAAGAGGCGGCCGATAACCTCGCTGACGACGAGCATCCCGACCATGTACACGGCGGTGGCGACGCCGATGCGGGCGAGCGTCGACCCCCCGAACTCGGCGGTGACGATGCTGTGGAAGATGAGCGCGGGGACGAGGACGTACACCGTGACGGTGTTGAGCGGGCCGATGTCGATTTGTCGGGTCCGCCCGAGGACGACGCCGACGCCCGCGAGGGTGATGATGGGGAGGATGGCCGTCGCGAAGATGGAGAGGAGCGAACTCACAGCGTCGCCTCCGTCTGCCCAGTGCGGCGCACGTTACGCGAGCCGCCAGCTATCGGTCCCCGCCGGTTCGAGTACGTCGCGACGCACCATCTCGGTGAGGACTTCGTCGAGGCGGTCGGGTTGGGCGATTTCCATCTCGATGCGCTGGATGTCGTGTTCGGTCGCGAGCAGGCGTCGGATGTCCTCGGTGTCGAACGTGTCGGCGTCGGCTCGCTCCATCGCACCGGCGACGATGTCTATCATGTCCTCGATGAAGTTCCACGGGTAGACTATCCACGCCCACTCGTCGAGGCGCTCGCCGACGAAGTCGGGTTCGAACTCGCTGGTGTCGAGGAGTTGGAGGGTCGCGGTGCGGACGGCGTTGGGGTTGCGACTGGTGACGTACTCGTGGGCGTGGCTGAGCGACCCGCCCGTGTCGGCGATGTCGTCGACGATGAGGACGTCCTTGTCCTCGACGCTTCCCTCGGGCATGGGGTAGCGAACCTCGGGGTCGGCGCCTTTCGCCGCCGTGCCGACGTAGTGTTCCATCTTCAGACTGGTGAGGTCGTCGAGGCCGAGGAAGTCACAGCAACAGCGGCCGGCGAACCAGCCGCCGCGGGCGAGTGCGACGATGACGTCGGGGTCGAACTCCGCGGCCCGAACGTCGTCGGCGACGTCTCGACAGAGACCGTAGATGTACTCCCAGTTGGTGATCGTGCAGGTGAAATCGTCCGGGAGGTCGCTCATACCCGCGACTGCGGCGGCCGGCGGGTAAGGGCTTACGGGTCCGTCTCGCTCGAACCCCCAACGTCTTGTCGCCGCCCGTCCACGTCGGGTGCATGGAGACGCGCCGAACGCTGTTGATTGACGCGTTCGCGGACGAACCGCTCGCGGGCAACGCGGCGGGCATCGTCCCCGACGCGACGGGTCTCGACGCCGAGCAGATGCTAGCCATCGCTCGCGAACTCGGCGCGAGCGAGACGGCCTTCCTCACCGACGCCGACGACGCGGACCGACGCGTCCGGTATTTCACACCCAAGCAGGAGGTCGACCTCTGTGGTCACGCGACGATTGCGAGTCTCGTCCACCTCCACGACGAGGGCGCGCTCGACGCGGGCGAGGGTCGACTTCGGACGAACGCGGGCGTCCTCGACGTCGAAGTGACCGACGGCGGCGTGGCGTGGATGGCGACGGACACGCCGTCGGTCGAGGTGGTCGATGTCGACTACGAGCGCGTGGGGTCGGCGCTGGGTATCGACCCCGCGGCCATGCAGGACGTGGGCGCCGACCTGCCCGCCGCCGTCGCGTCCGTCGGGTTGCCCTTCCTCGTCGTGCCGGTGAACTTCCTCGAACGGTTGGGCGAGGCCGACCCGGACATGGGGGCGGTGGCGGCGCTCGCAGACGACTACGACGCGACGGGCGTCTACGCCTTCACGTTCGACGCGCTGGACGCGGCGTCGACGCTCCACGCGCGGATGTGGGCGCCGGGCGCAGGCGTGCCCGAAGACCCCGTGACGGGGACAGCGAGCGGGGCGTGTGGGGCGTATCTCCACGCGGTCGACGCCTTCGACGACCCACCGCAGTCGATGCGGTTCGAGCAGGGCCACTTCGTCGACCGGCCGGGGCTGGTCCGGGTCGAGGTCGACGGCGACGCGGTTCGGGTAGGCGGGCGGGCGGTCACGGCGCTCGACGGGTCGCTCGTGGTCCCGCCGGCCGACGAGGACGACATTCTCGAAGCCTGAGACGGGCGTCGTCCGGCCCGCAAATTTGGCCGTAGTTGCACGGTTCGAAACCTTCTTTATCGTTCTGGTGGGATTCCTGCGTACGAAATGGCTGTAGCTTGGCTGGAGGACGTGCGATCCGCCGATCTGGGGACGGTCGGTGGCAAAGGGGCGTCGCTCGGCGAACTCACGGGGGCAGGACTGCCTGTTCCGCCGGGATTCGTCGTGACGGCTGGCACCTATCGGACGTTCATCGAAGAGGCTGGCATTGACGAGGAACTGTTCTCGGCGGTCGACGTCGACTCCGAGGACTCCGAGGCGCTCGAAGCGGCCCACGACCGCGCCCACGAACTCATAGTCGAGACGGAGGTCCCCGACAAGGTACGCGACGAAATCGTCGAGGCCTACCGCTCGATGGGCAACGGCGAGGAGTTCGTCGCCGTTCGCTCCTCGGCGACGGCGGAGGACCTGCCGGACGCCTCGTTCGCCGGGCAGCAGGAGACGTTCCTGAACGTCACCGAAGACGACTTGGTCGACCGCGTACAGGAGTGCTGGGCGTCGCTGTTCTCTCAGCGAGCTATCTACTACCGGAACCAGAAGGGCTTCCCCCACGAGGAAGTCGACATCGCCGTCGTCGTCCAGACGATGGTCGACGCCGAAAAGAGCGGCGTGATGTTCACCAGCCACCCGTCGACCGGCGACCCGCGCATCATCATCGAGGCGGCGTGGGGACTCGGTGAGGCCGTCGTCTCCGGCGCCGTCTCTCCCGACAACTACGTCGTCGACCGCGAAACTGGCGAGGTCGAACAGGAGACCGTCGCGACGAAGAAGGTGATGCACGTCAAAGACGAGGCGACGGGCGAAACCATCGAGACGGAGGTCCCCGAGGAGAAACGCGACGAGCGTGTCCTCGTCCAGTCGGAAATCGACCGTCTCATCGAACTCGGCCGGATGGTCGAAGACCACTACGGCGAGCCACAGGACGTCGAGTGGGCCATCGTCGACGGCGAGGTCTTCATGCTCCAGTCGCGCCCGATTACGACCATCGACGACGACGCGAGCGGCGCCGACGAGAGCGAGGAGAGCGAAGACGGCGACGAACACCTTCTCTCCGGTCTCGGCGCGAGTCCGGGCGTCGCCTCGGGCACCGTCCGCGTCGTGACCAAACTCGACCACCTTGACGAGGTACAGCAGGGCGACGTCATCGTCACCGAGATGACGATGCCCGACATGGTGCCGGCGATGAAACGCGCCGCCGCCATCGTCACCGACGAGGGGGGGATGACCTCCCACGCGGCCATCGTGTCGCGCGAACTCGGCGTGCCGGCCGTCGTCGGCTCCGGCGGCGCGACCCACACGCTCGAAGACGGGCAGGTCGTCACCGTCGACGGCGAGATGGGGACGGTCCGCGAGGGCGCCGTGAGCGGCAAGCCGGCCGCGGGTCCGAGCGGCGACGACGAGACGGCTGTCGGCACGAAGCCGAAGCCAGTCACCGCGACTGAGGTGAAGGTGAACGTCTCGATTCCGGACGCGGCGAGTCGCGCCGCAAAGACCGGCGCGGACGGTGTCGGCCTGCTTCGACTCGAACACCTCGTCCTCTCGCTCGGCAAGACGCCCGAGCGGTTCATCCGCGACGAGGGCGCCGAGGCGTATATCGAGGAACTCATGGAGGGCGTCGAGACGGTCGCCGAGGAGTTCTACCCCCGACCGGTTCGGGTGCGCACCCTCGACGCGCCGACCGACGAGTTCCGCCAGCTCGAAGGCGGCGACGAGGAGCCACACGAGCACAACCCGATGCTCGGCTATCGGGGTATTCGACGGAGCCTCGACCGGCCCGACGTGTTCGAGCACGAACTCGAGGCGTTCAAACGGCTCTACGATCAGGGCTACGAGAACCTCGAAATCATGTTCCCGCTCGTCACCGACGGCGACGACGTGGCCGCGGCCCGCGGGCACATGGAATCGGTCGGTATCGACCCCGAGGAGCGCGAGTGGGGCGTCATGATAGAGACGCCGGCGAGCGCCCGTGGCGTCGACGACATCATCGCGGAGGGGGTCGACTTCGTCTCCTTCGGGACGAACGACCTCACGCAGTACGTGCTGGCGGTCGACCGCAACAACGAGCACGTCTCGGACCGCTTCGACGAACTCCACCCCGCCGTCCTCGACATGATAGGCGACACCATCGACGAGTGTCGTGAGGCTGGCGTCGACACCAGCATCTGCGGACAGGCGGCGTCCGAGCCCGAGATGGTCGAGTTCCTCGTCCGCAAGGGCATCACGTCGATAAGCGCCAACATCGACGCCGTCGCGGACGTGTTCGAGGAAGTGGACACGGTCGAGGAGCAGCTCATCCTCGATTCGGTGCGCTGACTCGCGGAGCGCAACGGCTAAACGGCGCCGCCGGCAGTGTGTAGTCATGGAGCAGGCGGTCCCCCAAACCTTCGACCGCGTTCTCTCCAGTATGTGTACGCGGCCGCATCCGGCGGCGCGCGAGGCGGCGGAGCGATTTCTCGCGACGAACCCCGGCGACCCGGAGACGTATCGCACGGTCGCCGACCTGGAGTCGCGTGTCGTCGAGACGCTGGGGACGATGACGGGGCTCGACCAGCCACACGGCTACGTCGCGAGCGGGGGGACCGAAGCCAACATTCAGGCGATGCGGGCGGCGCGCAACCGGTCGAGCGCCGCCGACCCGAACGCCGTCGTCCCGTCGAGCGTCCACTTCAGCTTTCAGAAGGCGGCCGAAGTGCTCGACGTCGACCTTCGCGTC
The DNA here is from genome assembly GCF_051195115.1 of Haloplanus sp. C73. Lineage (NCBI taxonomy): Archaea > Methanobacteriati > Methanobacteriota > Halobacteria > Halobacteriales > Haloferacaceae > Haloplanus > Haloplanus sp. C73. Next base: position 28,243 of record NZ_JBNTJZ010000006.1, read on the forward strand.
GCCCCGGTCGGCCCGGACCGACGGGCTGACCTCGACGCCATGGCGTCGCTGGTCGACGAGGAGACGGCGCTCGTCGTCGGCGTCGCGGGGACGACGGAGTACGGCCGGGTCGACCCCATCCCGGCGCTCGCCGAGTTGGCGGCCGACGCGTCGGCATTTCTCCACGTCGACGCCGCGTGGGGAGGGTTCGCGCTCCCGTTCACGGACCACGACTGGCACTTCGGGCACGCCGCCGTGGACACGATGACAATCGACCCGCACAAGTTGGGGCAGGCGGCCGTCCCCGCGGGCGGATTTTTGGCGCGGGACGCGGCGACGATGGACGCGCTGGCCGTCGAGACGCCGTATCTGGAGTCGACGTCGCAGGCGACGCTCACCGGCACCCGGAGCGGGGCGGGCGTGGCGAGTGCGGCGGCCGCGTTCGACGCGCTCTGGCCCGACGGGTATCGCGAGGCGTACGAGCGCATGCAGGCGAATGCGGAGTGGGTGGCCGAGGCGCTCGCCGACCGCGGGTTCGACGTCGTCGACCCCGTGTTACCGCTGGTCGCCGTCGACCTGCCCGAACCCCTGTTCGACGCGGTACAGGAACGGGAGTGGCGACTCGCCCGCACCGAGCGTGGCGAACTCCGTCTGGTCTGTATGCCCCACGTCACGCGGGAGATGCTGTCGGCGTTTTTGCGTGACCTCGACGCGTGCCGGGCGCGAATCTGAAAGACTTAGGTTACCCCCTCGTGAGTGTGGGGTGTGGACACGTTGGTCCCCCTCCTCGTCACCGACCTGTTCGGCTTCGAGTGGCTGACCCGACTCGTCCGAACCGCCACGGGGTGGGGCGGACTCCTCGTCATCTTCGTCTACTCGTTTCTGATTGCCTTCGCGCTCCCCGGCGTGAGCGAAATCGTCCTGCTGGCGCCGCTGGATTTGGGACTGCCACAGTGGGCGCGACTCGCAATCATCATCCTCGTCTCGGCGACGGGCAAGGCCGCCGGAAGCGTCTTCGCCTTCCACATCGGGCAGGAAGCAAAGGAGGCCGGCCCGGTGATTCGGGCGCTCGAACGGTCGCGGTTCGACGTCATCGAGTGGTCCCAGCGACGTACGGTCGAAATCGCGCGGCGCTGGGGGTACGCCGGTCTCGCGCTCGCGCTCTCGGTTCCCTTCTTCCCCGACACGCTCTCGATATACGCCTTCGCCGTCCTCGAAGAAGATTACGTGCGTTTTGCCGCGGCGACGTTCGTCGGGAGCATGGGCCGCTTGCTCGTCACGCTCGCGCTGAGCGCGGGCGTGCTAGCGGTGTTGTAGCGCCTCGGGCGGCCCGCCGGGCAGTCGGTCCCGGTCGTGGCCTTCGGTGAAGTCGATGTCCGGGCCGGTCGGCACGAGTCGCTTCGGGTTCACGTCGCCGTGACTCACGTAGTAGTGCCGAGTGATGTGGTCCATGTTGACAGTTCGCCCGATGCCCGGCGTGGTGTAGATGTCTTTCGTGTACCCCCAGAGGTTGTCGTACTCGTGGATGGCGCGGCGGTTGCACTTGAAGTGGGTGTGGTAGACGTGGTCGAACCGGACCAGCGTCGCGAACATGGCGAGGTCGGCCTCGGTGAGGCGGTTACCGGCGAGATAGCGCTGGTCGGCGAGTCGGTCGTCGTACCGGTCGAGGGCGTCGAACAGGTCGGCGACGGCGTCGTCGTAGGCGGCCTGCGAGTCCGCGAAGCCAGCGCGATAGACGCCGTTGTTGATGGGGTCGTAGATGTCGTCGATGAGTCGGTCCACCTCGTCCCGGTAGCCCTCGGGGTAGAGGTCGACGTCCCGCGTCGCCAACTCGTGCCCGGCGACGTCGAGCATCCGCATGATTTCCTCGGACTCGTTGTTGACGATGGTTTCTCGCTTCAGGTCCCAGAGGACGGGTACGGTCGGGCGCCCGGTGAACCCGTCGTCCGCGTGGACGTACAGTTCGCGCAGGAAGTCCACGTCGTGATGCGGGTCAGGGTAGGTATCCGAGAACTCCCAGCCGTCGTCGTAGCGAACGGGTTCGACGAGCGAGAGCGAGATGGCATCGTCGAGGCCCTTGAGCGCGCGCGTCATGGCGACGCGATGTGCCCATGGACACGCCCGCGAGATGTAGAGGTGATAGCGCCCCGACTCGACGGGGAACGCCTCGTCCGGGCCGATGCGGTCGCGAAAGGCCGACTCCTGTCGGGTGAAATTGCCCTCTTCGTCCGTCTCGATGTTCTTCTCGGCGACCCACTCGCCGTCGACGAGTCGGCTCACTGGTCGCTCACCTCGATGGTCATACGCGTTTCTGGTGGTGAACGGCGAAAAGCCTTCGGCGGCGATACTGGTCCGATGAAAAGGAGACGGCTGGGGGCTTTCGAGGTGATCCCAGTTTCACCCGCTTATCTGAACACTATCTCGGCGACGTGGCGCAAGCTATATTAACCACTTAGTAATACTACTGAGTGGTATGTCTTCGTTCGACGAGTTCAGTCAGGTTGGAGAAGCAGACGTAACACGCGCAATCGGGCAGGAGTGGACCGAGGAGTTCATGGACTTCTCGGACTCGGACGTGCTCATCATCGGCGGTGGGCCGTCGGGGCTGATGGCGGCCAAGGAACTCTCCGAGCGCGGCGTGAAGACGATGGTCGTCGAGAAGAACAACTATCTCGGCGGCGGGTTCTGGCTCGGCGGCTTCCTCATGAACAAGGTGACGGTCCGTGACCCCGCGCAGGACGTACTGGAGGACCTCGACGTCGACTACAAGCCCGCGAAGGATACGGAGGGCCTGTACGTCGCCAACGGGCCGGAGGCGTGTTCCGGACTCATCAAGGCCGCCTGCGACGCGGGCGCGAAGATGCAGAACATGACGGAGTTCACCGACATCGTGATTCGGGAGGACCACCGCGTCGGCGGCATCGTCATGAACTGGACGCCGGTCCACGCGCTCCCGCGCGAAATCACCTGCGTCGACCCCATCGCCGTCGAGGCCGACCTCGTCATCGACGCCACGGGCCACGAGGCCGTCGCGGTCAACAAACTCAACGAGCGCAACGTCCTCGACGCGCCGGGCATCGAACACGCCGAGGAGCACAACACCGGCATGGACAACACCGGCGACGACACCTACGGCGCCCCCGGTCACGACTCGCCCGGTCACGACTCCATGTGGGTCGGCCAGAGCGAGGACGCCATCGTCGAGCACACGGGCGTCGTCCACGACGGCCTGATTGCGACGGGGATGGCCGTCGCCACCACCTACGGCCTGCCGCGCATGGGTCCGACCTTCGGCGCCATGCTCGTCTCGGGCAAGCGCGCCGCACAGGCCGCCATCGACGAACTCGGCGTCGACGCGGCCGACGTCGAACTCACGTCCCGAGCGCCGGCTGACGACTAACTGAGTCCATGGTCGAGACGGTCACGCTCTATCGCGCGCCGACCACCGTCGCGGACGCGGACGCCCTTGCCGACTGGCTCCGCGACCGAATCGACGCCGAGGTGCGGGTGCGCGACCGCTTGCTCGGCGCCGTTGACGACACGCTCGCCGAGGAGTTCGCCGCCGCTCGCGTCACGGACCCCCACGAGCAGTCGACGGGCAACACGATGACCGGCATCGTCCGCTACGAGGAGCGAGCGCTCGCGTCCCCCGAGCGCGCCGGCGGTATCGTCTACGACGGCCGCGCGGTCCAGCGAGCGCTGAACGCTCGCCTCTCCGAGCAGTCGCTCGACCACCTGCACGTCCCGCTCCTCGACCGCGTCGTCGGGACGTGGGGCGACCACGACGGCCGCTGGCACAAGCGAGTGGCCGTCCTCGGCCAGCCGACTCTCCTCTCGGTGCCGGGGCTGTACGAGGCGCCCGCGAAGCCCGAAGCCTACTACGAGGCCAAGAGCAAACACGCCCTGATGACGGGCGACACGCCGCCGCGCGAGGTACTCGAAGCCGACGTCGACGGCGACTTCCTCGTCGCGGACGACCCCCGAACGACCGACGCGCTGAAGGGGTATCTGCTCGCCGCGGTGGACTTCCTCGACACCGGGTCGGCCTTCTGCGACGACGAGCGATGCCGCCTCCACGACGCCCACCGCCAGCCGGGCGTCGTGCGGGCGCAGTTGCGCGACCCGGCCTTCTGCGAGGCGCACGGCGAACGCTACGGTTAGGCCCGGTCGCGGACGATTCGGGCCGCCGACGGGGCGTCGTCGGCGAGGACGTAAGTAATCGGCTCGATGCCGAAGCCGCCGGTCTGATAGAGAACGAAGGGGGCGTCCGGGGCCGCCGCGCGCACGGCGTCGACGATGGTCTGGCGGGTGGCGTCGCCGCCCGACCCCTCGCGCTCGGCGTCGAACTCGACGGTCGGATAGCCGGCGTCTCGAAGGTCGTCGACCAGTTCCGGGTCGTATCGGACGTTCACGGCGCCGCGGACGGGCGCGCCGGCCTCGCGGGCCGACAACAGCACGGCGGCGACGTGTTCGCTGACGCCGAACTCGGGGTCGGAGGGAACCGTCGCCGTCCCGCGCACGTCGAAGATGCGGCCGGGCACGCCGGCGACGTCCTCGATGTCTGTCGCCTCGGGCAGACACTCCACGAGGTTCGAGCCGACGTTGGGGACGAGTCCCGCGAAGCCGGAGGTGTTCCGGAGGATGCGCAGGCCGCGCCGGACCGACGAGCGGACCTGCTCGGTCGTCCGCGCGCCACTTTCTGGGTCGTGAACGTCGAAGGAGGCGTCGTACTGTCGGAGTTCGGGCATGACCTCGCGGTGGCGCTCGGCGAGGCTGTCGCCGTTTTCCAGCCGCCGAATCAACACCTCGATTTCGATGAGCGCCTGCACGCGGCTCATGTCGCCCGTCGCCAGCCCGTCACCGATTCGCTCGACGAGCGCCTGCACGCGTTCGTCCTCGCTGAATCGGTCGCTGGTCGCCACGTCGCCGTGGGCGTACTTCGAGACGGCGGACTGGGAGATGCCGAGGGCGTCGGCAACCTCGCGCTGGGTGAAATCTCGCTCCCGGAGGTCGGCGGCGAGCATCGACCGGACGGTGGGGAGAAACTCCTCGACCACCAGTTCCTCGACGAACTTCATGATTCGAACTCGGGGTCGGAGCCGATTCGGGAGGCCTGCGGGCCGTCCTGGTCCTGATACTTCGAGCCGCGCTCGCTTCCGTACGGCCGCTCGGAGGGCGAGGAGAGTTCGGTGAAGACGAGTTGGGAGACGCGCATATCGGGCGTGAGTGCGACGGGCGCGGTGCCGAGATTCGAGAGTTCGAGCGTCACCTGCCCGCGGTAGCCGGGGTCGACGAACCCGGCGGTGGCGTGGACGACGACGGCGAGACGGCCGAGCGAGGACCGCCCCTCGACGTTGGCGACGAGGTCCGCGGGCATCTCGACCCGCTCTTTCGTGGTGCCGAGGACGAAGTCGCCGGGGTGGAGGATGAACTCGTCGCCCTCCTCGACGACGGTTTCGCTGATGTACTCGCTCACCTCCTGTTCGCGCGTCGGGTGGATACAGGAGATGTTGGTGCGCTGGAACTCGAGGAACTCGGAGCCGAGACGGAGGTCGACGCTCGCGGGTTGGACCTGTTGGTCCACGTCGTCGAGGGGGTCGATGACGAGGTCACCCTCGCCGAGGCGGGCGAGGATGTCGGTGTCCGACAGTATCATACCTACGACCCCGGTGCCGAGGAGTAAAATCCCCCCGATGCAGGGCTGGCCCCGACGAGGCGGTGTCGAGTCGCTGTTCGTTCATCGTCGACCGACCGGCCACGTGATATGTGGGGAACGGCAACGCTTTTTTGAGACGGTCCGAAACCAGTACCGTATGTCTGATGAGGTCAAGCGGGGACTCGACGGTGTCGTCGTGTTCGAGTCCCAACTGAGCTATATCGACGGCGACGCCGGCGAGTTGGAGTATCTCGGCTACGCCATCGAGGACTTCGCACAGGAGGCGAGCTTCGAGGAGGTGTTGTCGTTGCTCTGGAACGGCGCGTGGCCGACTCGCGAAGAGCACGAGGAGTTCGCTGCCCGACTGGCCGCACAACGGGACTTGGAACCGCCGGTCTACGACCTCATCGAGGAGCTCGCGGCCCGCGACGAGAACCCGATGGCGATGCTGCGGACGGTCACGTCCTCCCTCTCGGCGTACGACCCGGATATCGACGCCGAACCCGACGACCGCGAGGCGAACATCGCGAAGGGCTGTCGCATCACGGCGAAACTCCCGACGGTGCTGGCGGCGTTCACGCGGCTTCGCGATGGGAAAGACCCCGTCGAACCGCGCGAGGACCTCGGCCACGCCGAGAACTTCCTCTACATGCTGAACGACGAGGTGCCGGACGACGTGGCGGCCGACGCCTTCGACACCGCGCTGGTGTTGCACGCGGACCACGGCCTCAACGCCTCCACCTTCGCATCCATGGTGACCACCTCGACGCTCTCTGACCTCCACAGCGGCGTCACGAGCGCCATCGGCACGCTTGCCGGCAGCCTCCACGGCGGCGCCAACCAGAACGTCATGCGGATGCTGAAGGAAATCGACGAGAGCGACGCGGACCCCGGCGAGTGGATAGAGCAGGCCGTCGAGGAGGGCCGGCGCATCCCCGGCTTCGGCCACCGCGTCTACAGCGTTCGCGACCCGCGGGCGGGCATCCTCGCCTCCTACTCCGAGCGCCTCGGCGAGCAGTCGGGCGACCGCAAGTGGTACGACTACTCCGTCGCCGTCGAGGAGCACATGTCCGAAGTGACGCGGTTCTCGCCAAACGTCGACTTCTACTCGGCGTCGATGTACTACCAGATGGGCATCCCGATGGACATCTACACGCCCATCTTCGCGCTCTCGCGGGTCGGCGGCTGGATTGCGCACATGCTCGAACAGTACGAAGACAACCGTCTCATCCGTCCCCGTGCCCGCTACATCGGTGACCGGGGCCGCGAGTTCGTCCCTCTCGACGAGCGGTAGTCGGGCGGCGATGGACGTCTTCGTCTACGGAACGCTCACGGAACCCGACCGCGTCGCTAGCGTCCTCGACTCGTTCGTGTTCGTCGGCGCCGCCGTGCTGGAGGGCTGTCACCCCGTCGCCGGCCGCTATCCGACGCTCGCGCCCGGCGGCGAGACGGCGGGCCGTCTCCTCCGCATCGACGACGTGGCGGCGCTCGACGACTACGAGGGCGTCGACGAGGGGCTGTACGTCCGGGCGTCCGTCCCCCGAACCGACGGCGGGGAGGCCGCCGTCTACGTCGGCGACCCCGACGCGCTCGACGTCTCGGAGCCTGTCACGTGGCCGGGGTCGGGGTCGTTCGCGGACCGTGTCAGGGCGTATCTGGACGCGAACGCCCGCGTCCGACCAGAACACTCTTGATGGATGGGTTTCACGTCTCGCGACGTCCTGCCTCCGTCATCCACTTTCACTTTCACCGTGCCTTCATGACGTTTATATCCCTCCACGACCTGGAGTTAGATGCACGTCACACGCGTGCATTCCCCCTTCACATTCTCCCGAGCCGCCGCTCGGTATAAACCGTTAACAGCCACCGACGGGTAGGGGTGGTATGCTCTCTCACGAGGACGTACTCGACGCCCGCGACCGGGTTGCGGGCGTCGCGCGGCACACGCCGCTCGAATACTCGTTCGCCTTCTCCGAGATGACGGGCGCGAACGTCCATCTCAAACTCGAGAACTTCCAGCGCACGGGCGCGTTCAAGATTCGCGGGGCAATCAACCGCATCGAGACGCTCTCGGCCGACCAGCAGGAGGCGGGGGTCGTCACCGCGAGCGCCGGCAACCACGCACAGGGCGTGGCGCTGGCGGCGACGCGCGCGGGCGTCGACTCGACCATCGTGATGCCGGAACACGCGCCGGTGTCGAAGGTGAAAGCGACCGAGCGCTACGGCGGCGAGGTCATCCTCCACGGGGCGGACTACAACGAGGCGCAGGCGGAGGCCCACCGAATCGAGCGCGAGGAGGGCAAGACGTACGTCCACGCCTTCGACGACGAGATGGTGATGGCCGGGCAGGGGACGATTGGCCTCGAAATCGTCGAGGACTGTCCGGACGTGGAGACGGTCATCGTCCCCATCGGCGGCGGCGGACTCATCTCGGGCATCGCGACGGCGGTGAAGGCCTACGACCCCGACGTGCGCGTCATCGGCGTGCAGGCCGAGGGGGCGTCGAGCGCCGCCGAGTCGCTCCAGAAAGGCGAGATTTACGAGCGCGAGAGCGTCGACACCATCGCCGACGGCATCGCCACCCGCCGCATCGGTGACCGGACCTTCGAGGTCATCAAAGAGCGGGTCGACGACATCGTGACCGTCGACGACGAGTCCATCGCCATCGCGCTGACCTACCTGCTCGAACGCGAGAAGGCGCTGGCGGAGGGCGCCGGCGCCATCTCCCTCGCCGCGTTGCTCTCGGGCGCCATCGAGTACGAGGACGACGAGGTCATCGTCCCCGCAATCTGTGGGGGGAACATCGACCTCAACGTGTTGACGACCGTCGTGATGCGGGGGCTGGTGGCGACGGGGCGCTATCTCCGCTTCCGTACCATCCTGAAAGACCAGCCGGGGGCGCTCGTCGACCTCGGCACCATCATCGCCGACCACCGCGCGAACATCACCGCCTTCCACCACGACCGCACCTCGCGGGACGTGGCGATGAACGACGCGCGCGTCGAACTCGAAATCGAGACGCGTGGCCCGGACCACGTCGACGAACTCCTCTCGGCGCTGCGGGCGGAGGGCTACGACGTCGAAATCGTCAACGGCTACCAGATGTCGGTCTGACGGCGACGGCAGGAACCGCGCAGACGTGTACTTTTAACCACGTCGACCGTGACGCCTCGTTCGTGAAACGAACTATCAGCACCGACGATGCCCCCGCGGCGGTGGGCGCGTACAGTCAGGCGACGACCAACGGCTCGCTGCTCTTTACCGCGGGCCAGCTCCCGCTTACGACGGACGGCGAACTCCTCGACGACGAGAGCGTCGCCACCCAGACCGAGCAGTCGCTCGACAACGTCATGGCCATCCTCGCCGAGGAGGGCGCGGACGCGAGCGACATTATGAAAGTAACAATCTTCCTCGACGACATCGACGACTTCGACGAGATGAACGAGACGTACGGCACCTACTTCGACGCGGAGCCGCCGGCCCGGAGCGCGGTGGAAGTCGGGAACGTCCCGAAAGGCGCCGCACTCGAAATCGAAGCCATCGCCGACGTCGAGTAATCGAGCCGTGACCCGCCGATGAACGCGCGACGCAAATCCAGCCTCCTCTGGGGGCTGGTGGGAGGACTCACCTTCCTCGTGTTGGTGCAGGGCTATCGCCTCCTCGTGGCGCCGCTGACGGTGAGTGCCCTGACGATTGGCGGTATCGCGCTCCTCGTCGGCGCGACGGCGGCGGGTCTGACCCACGTTCTCGAACCGCGGATACACGAAAACGGAAGGAGTTAAAGGGTCGAACGGGTATTCGTAACTGCGAGCCGGGATGGCCGAGTGGTAAGGCGCACGCCTGGAAAGCGTGTTCCCTCTGGGATCCAGGGTTCAAATCCCTGTCCCGGCGTTTTTCTACGACATCGCGTCACGAGGTAGTATCAGGTCACCGCCACAGGCGGGACAGCGGTCCAGCGACCCAGCCACGCCCGTCGTCGTGCGGAACTCGTCGTAGTCGCAGTCCGTACAGACCCATTCGGCGACGTGTTTTTGGACGGGAGACGGTTCGACTGGGCCGGAGTCGGTTCGACCCTCTCTGAGCGACATGGTAACTCATCACACGCCACTCACTTAATATTTGGGCTGAGACTGGCGATTTTGGTTGTTGGTATACGGTAGAATACGGAGGTTTCTGTGAAAATTTGAACCCCGAGACGGTCGGTGATGGTCCCGACGGGTCGGAAACGGAGTAACCTTCATATAGTCGGGCAGCGTGGGTGTGACTGACAATGCCTGACACGAAAAGTGGTCGTGAGCGAAACGGCAAGAACAAGCGCGAGCAACTCCGGAATCAGCTGTACGAGGAGGAACTGGCGTCGCTCGACGACGACGCCGACCTCCCCGAGTTCGGCGAAGACGCGGCAGAGGAGCTGGACCGCTGACTCCGACCCCGGCGGCCGGCGATTCACCTTCTAGCGGTAGCTGAGATACGACTGGTCCGACACCGACCGCCCGGCTCTAATAAACCCCCAATCAGCGCGACGTGGGTGCTGTGTCGAGAGTCGTGATAACGTGTCTCAAGATTCTCGAAATCCGCCCCACGTCGCCCGATTTCTCGCGCGCAAGTTGATTCGAGCGGCCGGCGCGACTGCACCTCCGAACACTCATTTTTATATAGAAGGACAAACAATCATTCGATGAACTATGAGTCAGCGAATGCAACAGGGGCAGCCGATGATTATTATGGGCGAGGACGCCCAGCGCGTCAAGGACCAGGACGCTCAGGAGTACAACATCTCGGCGGCCAAAGCGGTCGCCGAGTCGGTACGCTCGACGCTCGGCCCGAAGGGGATGGACAAGATGCTCGTCGACTCGATGGGCACCGTCACCATCACCAACGACGGTGTGACCATCCTGCAGGAGATGGACATCGACAACCCGACGGCCGAGATGATTGTCGAAGTCGCCGAGACACAGGAGGACGAAGCCGGTGACGGCACGACGACGGCCGTCGCCATCGCGGGCGAACTCCTCAAGAACGCCGAGGACCTCCTCGGTCAGGACATCCACCCCACGGCCATCATCAAGGGCTTCCACATGGCCTCCGAGCAGGCCCGGTCGGAAATCGACAACATCGCCACCGACGTCGACCCGACGGACGAGGACCTGCTCCGCAACGTCGCCGAGACGTCGATGACGGGCAAGAGCTCGGAACTCGACAAGGACCTCCTCGCCGACCTCGTCGTCGAGGCGGTTCGCGCAGTCACCATCGAGGCCGAGGACGGCTCCCACGTCGTCGACCTCGAATTCGTCGAAATCGAAACCCAGACCGGGCAGTCCGTCTCGCAGTCCGAACTCCTCAACGGCGCGGTCATCGACAAGGACCCCGTCAACGACGACATGCCGGTCAACTTCGACTCGGCAGACGTGCTCCTCCTCAACGACCCCATCGAGGTCGAGGAAGCCGACGCCGACACGCAGGTCAACATCGACAACCCCGAACAGCTCCAGCAGTTCCTCGACAGCGAGGAACGCCAGCTTCGGGAGAAGGTCGACCAGATTGTCGCCACCGGCGCTGACGTCGTCTTCTGCCAGAAGGGCATCGACGACCTCGCCCAGTATCTCCTCGCGAAGGAGGGCATCCTCGCCGTGCGACGGACGAAGAAGTCCGACATGGCCTTCCTGCAGGAAATCGTCGGCGCCGAAATCGTCTCGGACCTCGACTCCGCGACCGACGCCCACCTCGGCCGCGGGTCGATTACCCGTGACGCCGACGCCGGCCTGTTCTACGTCGAGGGCGACAACTCCCACGGCGTGACCATCCTGCTTCGCGGCTCGACCGACCACGTCGTCGACGAACTCGAACGCGGCATTCAGGACGCGCTCGACGTCGTCTCCTCCACGGCCTCCGACGGCCGCGTTCTCGCCGGCGGCGGCGCCATCGAGGTGGAAGTCGCCAGCCGTCTGCGCGACTACGCCGACGACATCAGCGGGCGCGAACAGCTCGCCATCAACGCCTTCGCCGACGCGCTCGAAGTCGTCCCGCGCGTCCTCGCCAACAACGCGGGTCTGGACAGCATCGACACGCTGGTCTCGCTCCGCGCGGCCCACGAGGACGGCGACCCCCACGCCGGGCTCAACGTCTTCACCGGCGACGTCGTCGACACCTTCGAGGCCGGCGTCGTCGAACCCGCACACTCGAAAGAGCAGGCGCTGTCCTCCGCCACCGAGGCGGCGAACCTCGTCCTGAAAATCGACGACATCATCGCGGCCGGCGACCTCTCGACCTCCGGTGACGGAGACGAGGGCGGCCCCGGCGGCGCTGGCGGCATGGGCGGCATGGGTGGCATGGGCGGCGCGATGTAAGCTAGGCGCACACCCCACCACGCTCCGCTCGCACCGACACAAGACCCTTATTTTCGCCGCGAGTCTCCCGACGTATGCCCTCCCGACGAACGTTGTTGGCTAGCCTCGGCGCCGCCGTGGGACTCGCCGGCTGTCTCGATACGTCGAGCGAATCGCCCACGGCGACGCCAACGGCCGAGACGACGCTCGGCCAGTCCGTCGACGTCGACGGGACGACGGTCACCGTCGCGGAGACGGCGGCCGTCCACTCGTATCAGTATCTCAGCGCGCCCGACGCGTTCGGCGTCGAATCTGCCGGTGACGGACAGTTTCTGTTCGTCGGCGTCTCCGCGGAGGGCGAGCGACCGCCGCCGGTCGACGCCTTCGCGCTCCGCGTCGACGACGACTCCATCTCACCCGTGGACCGCGCCGGCGTCCCCGAACGTGACCTCGCCCCCGTCGGCGAGAGTCGCTACACCGAAGCGAACCCGCAGGGGTATCTGCTCTTTCGCGTGCCCGCACCCCTCGACGCCGAGTCGGTCGGGGTCATTTGGGGTCGGGACACCGACCTGCGGGCGCGCTGGGCGATTCCAGCGTCGCGACTCGACACCCTTCGCTCGCCACCCCCGGAGTTTTCAGTCTCGTACGACGTGCCCGAGGCAGTCGGGGGCGACGACCCCGTTCCCGTCCGGGTTGACGTGACCAACGCGGGCGAGGGGGCCGGCGTCTGCCGTGGCGCCATCAACCACACCGGGCCGATGTACGGCGGTGACACCTTCTCGCTCTCGCTCGGTTCCGGCGCCTCCGAGACGTACGAGGAGACTGTCGACTATCACGTCGAGGAAGATTTCGGCGTCGATAGACTGCAGTTCGAGGTGGTCGTGCCCGGCGATTCGCAATCGTTCACCGTCCGCCTCGACGGATAACGCCTTACTCCAGATAGATGGCGGGGCGGAAGGGGACGGCGCTGCTCGCGCGGTCACCGGGGTCCGGCGGGTCGGCGTCCTCGGCGTAGACGTCCACGTCGGCGTCGAACTCGCGCTCGAGGAAGTCGACCGCCGCCGCGTAGGCGTCGCCCTCGTCGAGGGCCTGCAGTCGCTCGACCGTCTCCTCGTCCAAGTCACGGACGAGTTCGACAAGGTCGCCGACGATGTCGTTGACCGCGTCGCCACGCTCCCGGAGGTCGGGGTTGCTCATCGCCTCGCTCATCGCGGCGCCCACGTCGGGACCGGCCTCGACGACGGCGTCGAACACCTCTCGCTTCCAGTCCGCGGCGACATAGACCATGATTCGGTCGGGGTCGGTCCCCGTCACGTCGACGATGTCGTTGACGTCCTCCGTGAGGCGCTCTATCTGTCGCTCCCGGACCTCGACTGCCGGGCGCTCCAGTTCGGGGTCGACCTCCGGCCACGGGACGTCCTCCGCCGCCTCGCCCGTCAGCCGCTCGTGGAGTTCGTTCGCGAGGAAGGGGACGAAGGGCGCGAGGAGGCGCAGGCGCGTCTCCAGCGCGTGTCGGAGCGTCCACTGCGCGCCGGGTCGGTCGCGGTCGGTCCGGCGGCGATACCACCGCAGCGACTCCTCGAAGCCGTAGAAGGCGGTCTGACTCGCCGCCCGCGTCTCCGAGTTCTCCATGGCCTCGGTCACCTCGCGGACCGTCGTCTGCAGTTTCGAGAGAAGCCACTGGTCGACGGGTTCGAGGGCCGGCACCTCGTCGTCGAACGTCGACGCTGGCTCCTCGGGGATGAGTTGGGTCGCGCGGTTCCAGAAGCGGTCTAACTGGTCGCGAACGCTCTCGACCTGTCCGGCGCGCCAGTCGTAGTCCTGCCACGGCTCGGCGGAGTTGAGCAGGAAAAAGCGCACCGTGTCGGCGCCGTAACGCTCGATGGCCTCGCCCGGCAGGACGACGTGGCCCTTCGAGGAGGACATCTTCTCGCCCTCCAGCAGGCCCATGCCCATGATGACGATGCCTTCGGGCCACTGGGCCTCGTCGAACAGTTCCGCGTGGTGGAACAGGTAGAACGTGAGGTGATTCGAGATGAGGTCGTTCGCGGAGAAGCGGTAGTCGACGGGGTACCAGTACAGCCACTCCTCGCGCAGGTCGAGGGCGCGCGGGTCGGGGTCTTCCACCGCGTCGGCGCCGTAGAACAGCGCGTCGAAGAACTCGCGGTCGAGGTCCTCGGCCGGAATCTCGCGCAGACGTGGCGCGAGCGTGTAGTACGCCATGTAAATCGTCGAGTCCGAGAGGGGTTCGATGACGAAGTCGTCGTCCCACGGCAGGCGCGTCCCCAGCCCGTAGTTGCGGATGCAGGGCCACTCGTTGAGCCACCCGATGGTGTGGTCGTACTCGTCACGGGTGTTTTCGGGGATACACTCCATGTTCTCGACGACCCGTCGGGTCGTCTCCTTCCAGTCCTCGTCGTTGTAACTGAGGAACCACGTGTCCTGTTCGGCCACCTCGACGTCGCCGCCGCACCGACAGACGACTTCCTCCGAGAACTCGTACATCGTCCCGAAGTGGCCGGCCTCGACCCCTTCGTCCCGGTAGCGGTCACGGACCTCCTCGATGACCTCGCCCGCGAACTCGCCGTACTCGTCGTGAAGCCGGCCAGTGTGGAACTCGCTGTTGTACAGGTCCTGTGTCACCGCTTCGAGTTCGGGGTCGTTCGAGGACTCAACCCCTGCCGAGTCGACGGCGTCGCGGGCGGGCACGTCTCCGTACCCCTCCACGTCGAGGATGGGGACGGGCTCGATTGCGTCGACGACGGCGGGGTCGACGCCGTAGCGCGCCATGCGCTCGTCGTCGGCCTTTGCCTCCTGCAGCGCGAGGTAGTCGTCCGGAGAGTGGGCGGGCACGGACATGACGACACCCGTCGCGTTGTGGGCGTCGACGAACGTCGCGGGCAGAATCGGCACCTCGTCACCGGTGACGGGGTTGGTGACGGAGTCGCCGACCAAGTCGGCGCCGGGGAACGTCTCCTCGACGGTCACGTCGTGGGCCTGCAGGCGGAGTTTCTCCGTCGCCGGCTCCGAGACCAGCCACGTCTCGCCGTCGACGGTGGCGCGGGCGTAGGTGGCCTCTGGGTTCACGTAGGCGTTCGTCACGCCCCGAACCGTCTCGGGGCGGAGCGTCGCCATCGGCACCACCGCGTCGTCGAGGCCGAAGCGAACCAGCGTGTACTCCTGATACTCCGCGTCCTCGCCTTCGAGCAGGTCGTGTGTCGTGACCGGCTGCTCCTCGTTCGTGCAGTATTTCACCGGGTGGAGACCCTTCTCCAGCCGGTCGCGGTCACGAAGCGTCTCGTACTGCCACGTGATGAACTTCGAGTAGCGCTCGTCGTTGGTGGTGAACTCGCGGCGCCAGTCGACCGACAGCCCCAGCGACTTCATCCCCCGCTTGTAGTGTTCCTCGATGAAGTAGCGGGCGTAGCCCATCGGCGTTTCGAGGTCCTGCAGGGTGTCTTCCGGCACGTCGTACGTGTCGCGAAGGACCGACAGCTGTTCTTCCTCGCCTTTTTTCAGGCGCTCGACGGCGCCGATAATCGGCGTGCCGGTGACGTGCCACGCGATGGGAAAGAGCACGTTGTCGCCCTGCTGGCGTCGATAGCGAGCGTAGACGTCCGGGACGGTGTACGTCCGGGCGTGGCCGATGTGCATCCCACCGCTCGGGTAGGGGTAGGGGACGGTGATGAACGTCGCGTCCTCCGCGTCGCCATCGCCGTCGGGGTCGGCCTCGTACCGGCCCGTCTCGGCCCAGCGCTCCCGCCAGCGCTCCTCGATTTCCTGCGGGTCGTAGTCCATATCCCGGCTCAAGGTCCCACGGCCTAAAATAACTCCTATCCCGACGGCTCCCGGACGGCGCCACGATATCACCGCCGATAGCGCCAGTCACCGACCGTAACGAGTCATTGAAGACCGCGCCGAACCCGGTAAGGCGCCATTATCTAACCGTCCCCGCAGCGAGGGGTCTCGGTGAACACATCGTGACGGTCCCCTCGTTCGACCGCGCCGCCAGTGCCGCGCTCGTAGTCGCGTTCGCCGTCGTCCTCACCGTCGGCTGTGTCTCTCTCGGTGGGTGGCGGTGGCCGACCGCCGCCGTCGCACCGATCGGCGTCGCGGCCGCTCTCCTCCTTCTCGTGGGCGGGTGGCTCCTCCGCTGTGACCTCGACGATGGGGTTGCGCTCCGCGTCCCGCTCACGACTGGCGTCGGGATGCTCGGATTCGGCTCGTTCGGCGTCGTCGTCGCGGTGGATTTCCTGTCGATGGCCGGCAGTCAGGCGACGCTCGTCGTGTTGCACTTCGTCAGCGCCGGGAGCGCCGTCGGCGTCCTCGTCGGTCTCTTTGCCGCCCAGCAGGCGACGACCATCCGAACGCTACGCGCTCGCGAAGCCGACCTTCGACAGTCTCGCGACGAGTATCTCGACCTCTTCGACGGCATCGGCGACACCGTTCTCGTCCACGATACTCGCGGGCGCATCATCGCCGCCAACGATACCGCGCTCGACCAGTTGGGGTACGACCACAGCCGCCTCGTCGGCCATCGCATCGACGTCGTCGAGGACGACGCGGCCGCCGACCGACCCGACCCGGACGAGCGCCTCGTCTACGAGGCGATACACACGACCGCCGACGGCGACTGTCTCCCGGTCGAGGTGAGCGCCAGCGTCGTCCGCTACGCCGGGTCGCCGGCGGTGCTCTCGGTCGCTCGCGACGTCAGTCGCCGCCGCGCGTCCGAGCGCGAGGTGGCCCGCAAGCGCGACCAGCTTCGAGCGCTCAATCGCGTTCTCAGACACGACATCAGAAACGACATGCAGATAGTTCTCGGACAGGCGCAAGCCCTCGAAACTCACGTCGACGACGCGGGGGCGACGCGCCTCCAGACCATCCTCGACACCGGGAAGCACGTCGTCGAACTCACTCGGCGGTCGCGCCACCTCGCTCGGACCGTCGCCGGCGACGACGAACTCCCGGTCGACCCCGTGTCGCTCCCGGCAGTCCTGCGGTCGGAACTCGACCGCCGGCGGCAGGCGTTCCCGCACGCGACCATCTCGCTCGACGGCGACGTTCCCCACGTGACCGTCCGCGCGAACGACCTCCTGTCCTCCGTGTTTCGCAACCTGCTGAACAACGCCGTCCAGCACAACGACCGCGACGCCCCGACCGTCGCGGTGTCCGTCGACGTGACCGACGACACGGCTATCGTCCGTATCGCCGACGACGGGCCGGGCATCGACGCCGACCGCGCGGTGTTCGGAAAAGGGAAACGGGGGCTCGACAGCGACGGGACCGGACTCGGACTGTATCTCGTGGGGGCGCTGGTCGAGCAGTACGGCGGCGACGTGTGGTTCGAGGACAACGACCCGCGCGGAGCAGTCGCCGTCGTCGAACTCCCGTTGGCCTCGGGGTAGCGCCGACCGCGCCTATTCGATGTCGATGTGGCGCACGTCGGCGTCGGATTTGACGGGAATCGTCACCGTCAGGACGCCGTTGCGGTAGGTGGCGCTCGCGCCCTCGCAGTCGGCCGCTACGGGGAGATGGACGGTGCGGCGCATCGCGTGGTGGTGGCGTTCGCGCCGGACGTACGTCTCCTCGTCGACGCCGGTTTCGGCCTCCGACTCGGCGTGGATGGTCAGCCGGTCGCCGTCCACGGCGATATCGAAGTCGGCCTTCTCGAAGCCGGGGACGTCAGCCGTCACGACGAGTTCGTCGTCGTGGTGGGCGATGTCGACGGCGAAGTCGACGTCATCGCGTCGGCCGAGCGCGCCGGCGTGGGTCATCCGCTCGAACAAGTCGTCGAAGTCGCTGAAGTAGTTGTTTGGCTGCATCGGTACTCGTCCATAGAGAGGTGCGCTGAGGAGATAAAGCACGCTGGACCAGCGATAGCACCCGTCAGACGACGTGGCGCGTGTCGTAGGAGCCGAGGCGTCGGACCCAGCCCTTCTCCGCGATGCCTTCGACGTCCTCGACGGCTTCGCGGGCGTGGCGCTCGTAGAGCCCGGCCTCGAAGTCGATGTGGAACAGGTAGTCGCCCAGTCGGTCGCCCGTGGGCCGGGACTCGACCCGCGAGAGGTTGATGTCGCGGTCCGCAAACGCCTCCAGCAGTTCCAGCAGGAGGCCGGGGTAGTTCGCGTTCGGGTTGACGATTATCGTCGACTTGCCGCCGGCATCGGAACACTCCTCGGCGGGCGCGATGACGAAAAACCGGGTGGCGTTCGAATCGCGGTCCTGAATGTCCTCCGCGAGCACCTGCAGGTCGTCGCCGGCGTTGTCGGGGTGGGCGATGGCGGCGACGGAGGCGTCCTCGCGGGCGTGTTCGACGCCGCGGGCCGTGCTGGCGACGGCTTCGAGCGTCACATCGGGGTACTCGGCTTCGAGGAAGGAGCGACACTGGGCGAGGGCTTGGGAGTGGCTGGCGACCACGTCGAACGTCTCCGACTGCGCGATGAGGGCGTGGCGAATCGGGGTGACGACTTCCTCGACGACGCCCACGTCGTAGTTCGAGAGGGCGTCCAGCGTCTCCGTGACGCTCCCCTCGATGCTGTTCTCGATGGGGACGACGCCACGGTGGTACGTGCCGTCCGCGACAGCCTCGACGATGCTGGTCACGGACTCGCTGAAGGTCACGTCGTCGGCGACGGCCCGCGCCGCGCGGTGCGAGTACGTCCCCGCGGGGCCGAGCGTGATGGCTTCCATGCGTCTCGATTGTGGGGAGCGGCGGAAAAACGCGTCGGGTCCGGCCGTCGTCCCCGCCGCAGCACCTCACCGCGTTGAACAGATGTCGACGAAGTTGCGCAGAATCGTCAGGCCCGTCTCGCCGCTTTTCTCCGGGTGGAACTGCGTCCCGAACACCGTTCCCTCCTCGTTCGCGACGACGGCGGGGAAGGTGCGCCCGTGGTCCGTCGTCGCGATGACCGCTTCCTCGTCGTCCGGGACCGCGTAGTACGAGTGGACGAAGTAGGCGTACTCGCCGTCGACGGAGCCACCGGTCGGCCCGTCGCGGTCGGGGGCGACTGCCTCGTCGATACCCGAGACGATGGGGTGGTCGCGCTCGATGGAGAGTTCGTTCCAGCCCATGTGCGGGACCTTCTGCCCCTCGTCGAAGCGGACGTTCCGTCCGGGGATGAAATCGAGGCCGACCACCTCGCCCTCGCCCGCGTGGTCTGCCTCCTCGCTCGACGTGAGTAGCATCTGCATCCCGAGACAGATGCCGAAGACGGGCTGGCCGCGGGCGACGGCGTCGGCGAGCGCGTCGCGATACGGGCCGGCGTTCTCCATTCCCTCGCGGAACGCGCCGACACCGGGCAGGACGATGCCGTCGGCGTCGGCGAAGTCGTCGGGGTCGTCGGTGATAGTCACGGCGGCGCCGGCACGCTCCAGCCCACGCGTGGCCGACCGGAGGTTGCCGAGGCCGTAGTCGACGATGACCACGTCCGCGAGTGCCTCCGCCGGCGGTTCGGACAGGCTCATACTCCCACTCGGGCGGCGGGGTGCAAGTTACTTTCCGTTGCGGCCATCGGGCTTCAGTAATCCCCGAGTCGGGACTGGTCGCTCTCGCCGGCGCCGACGAGCGCCGCGGCCTGCTGAATCGCGTCCTCGAACGCCTCGCGCTGGCTCCGGTCGTACAGCGTCGCCGCCGGATGGAGACAGACGAGGACGCGCCGGCTCTCGCCGCCGAGGCGGGCGTCGACGACCGACCCGACTTCCTTCGTAACTGCCACGTCGCGGTCCAGCACTCGCTGGCCCGGTACCTTCCCCAGCGTGACGACTAGGTCGGGGTCGACGTAGTCGAGTTCGCGGTCCAGAAAGTCGGCGCAGTTGTCCAGTTCGTCGGCGCTCGGGTCGCGGTTCTCCGGCGGGCGACAGCGGACGCAGTTGGTGATGCGGACGTCCGCCCGCGCCAGCCCGGCGTCGCGGAGGGCGTCGTCCAGCACCGACCCCGACCGCCCGACGAAGGGTTCGCCCTCCGCGTCCTCGTTGGCGCCGGGCGCCTCGCCCACGAAGACGAGGGCGGCGTCGTCGGGGCCGACGCCGTTGACGATGCGGCTTCGCGACTCCACGAGGGCCGGACACCGCTCGCAGGCACAGACGTCCGGGCCGTCGGTTTCGACCATGCCCGAAGGCCGACTGCCGACGGCTTAAAAGCCCGCGTCGGCCCGGAACCGGCGCGCCGCCCGCGCGGCCAGTCGTGCCACCCGAACCGGTTCGGGGCGTCCGCCCTCGGCCGTGTGCGCCCGGACGATAGACTCGGCACGCTCGTCGTCGACGCCGACGGCGCGGACGAACACGTCGTCGCCGCCGACCGAGAGGCGGCGACGCGGTGGCTGTGCGCGGTAGGTTCGGAGTCGTCGGTCGAGAGCCGCGCCCGAGAACTGCTCGCGAAGCGCCGGTTCGAGTCCGGGGCTCGATTCGAAGGACACCGAGAGGACGGGGCGGCCGACGGCAGTCGCGAGGCTTCGGAGGTCGACGACGTTGAACCACGCGGGCGCGATACCGGCGAGAAGCAGGTGCTGGACGTCTTCGCGACCCAAGTCGGCGTACAGCGACTCGATGGCGTCGGTGGCGTCGGTGCCACCGACCGCACACGAGCCAAAGACGAACCCGTCGGCGGTCCGGTCGGCCCGGACGACGGCCCCACAGAGGACGCTCCGGTCGTCGGCGTCGGCGAACGATTCGGCGACGCCGAGCGCCCGAGCGCCCGCTTTCATCGCGAGACGCTCAGTCCTCTTTGATGTCTTCGAGGCGGTCGAGCAACTCGTCGTTCGACGCGCCGATCTCGAATTCGACCGACCCCCGGTGGTCGTTTTCGGACGTTTCGACGCCCTCGTTGTCGTCGAGGTCGGCGTTTAACTCCTGGTTCTCCTGTTCGGATTCGTCGTAGCTCCCAAAGCCCATACAGGATAATATTGCAGGTGCAGGCCAAAAAAGGTTTCAGGGGGGTGTCCGCCGCCTATATCTCCCGGGCACCCCAGAATCGGGTATGGCCGTACACAACATCACTGCGGACGCCGAGGGGTTCACGTGCAACGCCTATCTGGTCACGGGCGAGTCGCCGACGCTGGTCGACGCCGGGGCGATGCCCGGCGTCGAAACGGTCGTGTCAGAGTTCGTCGACGACGTGGAGCGAGTGGTGCTCACCCACCAGCACAGCGACCACGTCGGCGAACTCGACGCCGTGTTGGACGCGTTCGACGCCGACCTGTACGCCTATGCCGACCATCCCGACCGGACACACGAACTCGCCGATGGCGACACGGTCACGATGGGCGACGAGGCGTTCGACGTCGTCTACACGCCCGGGCACGCGGACGACCACGTCTCGTTCGTGAGCGACACCACGCTCTTCAGCGGCGACGTGGTCGTCTACAACGACGGCGCGTTCGAGGACGGGAGTTTCGGGCGGACCGACATGCCCGGGCAGTCACGCGAGCGACTCATCGAGAGTCTGGAGACGCTGTTGGCGCGGCTCCCGGCGTCGGTCGAGGCGATGTACGCGGGTCACGGTGACCCGTTCTACGCGGACGAGGAGAGTGTTCGCGACGTCATCGAGCGCGCGCTGTCGCGGGCGGAACGGCGCGAACCGAAATACTAGGCGCTCCGGCGCTCTTTGGCCTTCGGGCGGAGCTTCTTGTAGCCGCACTTGCGACAGCTCTCGGCCCGTGGGGAGTTGCGCGCGTTGCATCGCATGCAAATCTGTTTGTCGAGCATCCGCTTTGCCGCTTCCTCGAAGGTAGCCATACGACCCGATTCCCGGTCGACGGGCATAACGCTTGCGAGTATCCGTCGCGTCACCCTCCCACAACGCAAGCGTTTAGACGTGTGGTTGAGTAGTCGAAGCTATGGCGGACTGTCCACTCGCCGACGACTGCCCCAGCTTCTCCGAGCGCATTCAGGGAATGGGGTGTCAACATTACGGCGACCGCGGGGGTGCCGAGTGGTGCAACCACTACGACATGCCCATCTCCGACCTGAAACAGCAGCCGGTGAAACCCGGCGAGGAACTCGTCGTCGAAGTGACCGACATCCACGAGAGCGGCGCCGGCGTCGGGCGCACCGAGGACGGCTTCATCGTCCTCGTCGACGGCACGCTCCCCCCGGCCCGAGCGCGCGTCCGCATCGACCGCGTGAAGGCGAATCACGCGACTGCGGGCGAAGTCGAGCGGCTGCCGATGGAGGAGGAGGACACGGACGAGGAAGAGGACGCGGCGGCCGACGAGGAAGACGAATCCGACGACCACGACTCGGACTCCGGGTCGGGGCGCCCGGAGCAACTGGGCAGTCGCGACAACTTCTGGGGCGGGTAGTCCCACCGAACGTGGACAGTTCGACGCAGACGAAGTGTAGTTTTTAGGGGCCGAGAGCGTATCCCCACGGTATGGAAGACGACCTGGACGCGCAGGCACTGCTCGAACGCGCCGGCTTCGACCCCGAGAAGAGCGTCCTGACGCGTCGACAGGCCGAGGTGCTCGCACTTCGTGAGCGAGACGTCCGCCAGTCGACCATCGCCGACATTCTCGGGACGTCTCGCGCGAACGTATCGAGTATCGAATCGAGCGCCCGGGACAACGTCTCGAAGGCTCGCGAAACCGTCGCCTTCGCGGAGGCGCTGACGGCGCCGGTTCGTATCGAAGTCGACGAGGACACCGACCTCTACAACGTCCCGAAACTCGTCTACGACGCCTGCGACTCCGCGGGCGTGAAGGTGAACCACACCGCGCCGGACCTGATGAAACTCGTCAGCGACGAGGCCGGTGACGCGGTGCGAGGGCGCGAGATTCAGGCACCGCTCCTGATTGGCGTCACCACCGACGGCACCGTTCGCGTTCGGCAGTCCGCCGAGCCCCGCACCGGCGCCGACTGAGTCAGAACTCGCCCCGTTGCTCCAGTCGCGCGACCAGTTCCTTGACTCGCTGGGCCGCCGCCGTCGGCACCACCAGCACGCGGTCCTCCCACGCGACGACTGCAAGTCCGTCGACGCCCACCAGCGACACGTGGACGCCGTCGCCGGCGACGACGTTGTCTTCTGCGTCGAGACTCACCACCTCGGCGTCGCCCGCGACGACCGTTCCGTTCTCGTTCGCCGGCAGGAGCCGTTGGAGGGCGTCCCACGACCCGATGTCGTCCCACTCGATATCGAGCGGGACGGTCACCACGTCGTCGGCGCGTTCGAACACCGCGCGGTCGATGCTCACGGGGTCGACGGCGTCGAAGGCCGCGCTCGGCTCGCCCGCATCGAGGGCGTCGAGTAGCGGGCCGAGCGGCGTCGCCCGCGCCGCCCGCCGGAACGCCGTCGGCGTCCACGCGAAGATGCCGGCGTTCCAGTAGTGGCCCGTCTCGACGTAGGATTCGGCCGTCTCGGCGTCGGGTTTCTCGTGGAACGCGGCCACGTCCGCGTAGTCGCCGTGGTCGGCGCCCGGTTCGATGTACCCGTAGCCCGTGTCGGGGCGGGTCGGTTCGACGCCGAACGTGACGAGGGCCTCTGTCTCGCTCGCGACGCGGGCGCCGCGGCGTGCGGCCGACTCGAAGTCGCCGGCGACGTGGTGGTCGCTGGGGAGCGCGAGGACGACGGGGTCGTCGAAGGCGTCGGCGGCGTAGTGCGTGGCGTAGGCGAGGGCCGGGCCGGTGTCCTTGCCCGCGGGTTCGACGAGTACCGACGCCTCGGGCACCGTCTCGCGGACGGCGTCGGCGAAGTCGGGTCGCGTCGAGACGACTACCTCGTCGGCGAAGTCGACGCGGGCGACGGTGCGTTCGAGCAGGGTGTCCGTGCCACCGAGCGAGAGCAACTGCTTCGGGCGGTGGCGACGGCTCGCGGGGTAGAGACGGGAGCCGACGCCGCCCGCGAGCACCGTCGCGACGAGTGGGCGGTCCATGCCCCGAGTGCGCGGCGACCGGTCAAAAACACACGGGCTACCACGTCTCGACGACGCCCTCGCGGACGTCTTCGGCACAGCCCTCGCAGTCGGGGTGGCCGGCCTCGAAACACTCGGGTCGGCCGGCGTCGTCGAGTTCGACGGTGCGACGCTCGGCGTAGCGCCGGCAGACGATGCGGACTTCGTCGCCGGACGCGTCGGCAGTCGCCTCTCCCTCGCGGTACGCTCGTTGCGCCTCGGCGTAGCGCCGGCCGGCCGTCCGGAACGTCGTCCGCACGAACTGTTCCAGTCGGTCCATACGCCCACTCGGTCCGGCAGGCTCAAAGGTTCGTCGGCCCGCGACCCGACCGACGCCTATTCCGGCTCAGCCGGCCGATTACACTTCCACCCCGGTCGCGGAAGCTTTTATACTATCGCGCCCCAACCGTCGTGTGCCTCCCCACGAGAACAACACGGAGGCGATTGAGACCATGACAGATTTGCATACCCACGCGGAGGATATCGTCGAGCAGTTTTCCGACCATCTGGACCTGACCGTCGACGAGGTGGAGGAGCGACTCGACAACCTCGTCAACGAGTACCGGGTGCCGGTGGACGAGGCGCGGCGGAGCGTCGTGAACAGCTATCTCGACGAGGCCGGACTGGAGCGCGAAGCCCTCGGGAGCGGCGGCAACGCCTCCGTCGGCCTCGCCGAAATCGAACAGGACGAACAGTGGCTGGACGTGACTGCGAAAGTCGTCGAACTCTGGGAGGCCCGAAGCGACTCCGTCGCACAGGTGGGCCTCCTCGGCGACGAGTCGGGCACGACCAAGTTCGTCGCCTTCGAGAGCTCCGAACTCCCCGAACTCGAAGAAGGGGCGGTGTACCGGCTGGAGAACCTCGTCACCGACGAGTATCAGGGCAACTTCTCGGTGAAGCTCAACCGGACGACGACCATCACCGAGGTGGACGAGGAGATAGAGGTCGGTGACGACGCCGAAACCGTCGAAGGCGCGCTGGTCGACATCCAGAGCGGGAGCGGCCTCATCAAGCGCTGTCCCGAAGAGGACTGCACGCGTGTCCTCCAGAACGGCCGGTGTTCCGAACACGGGAGCGTCGAAGGCGAGTTCGACCTCCGAATCAAGGCCGTCCTCGACGACGGCGAAGCGGTTCACGAAGTCATCTTCGACCGGGAGCAGACGGAGGCGCTCACCGGAATGTCTCTCGAAGAGGCGAAGGACATGGCGATGGACGCGCTGGACACCACCGTCGTCGCCGACGAGATGCAGACGGGGACGCTCGGCCGGTACTACCGGGTGAGTGGCCCGCAGTTCGGCCGGTACGTGCTGGTCGACGAGTTCGAACAGCTCTCCGACCCGGTCGATGCCGAGGCGGCCCTCATCGAAGCGAGGTCGATTTAACATGAGTCAGGCACCCACCCGCGAAGTCGCCCGCCGCGTCTTCGCCCGCGAGTTCAACGACGCGAGTCACACGTTCAAAGAGTCGGAGGACGAACGCGCTCCGGTGTATCTCCTCCTCCCGACGGGCGAGCGCGCGAACCGCGTGTTCCTCGTCGGCACCCTCACCGAGAAGGAGGACGTCGGCGAGGACGACGAGTACTGGCGCGGCCGCATCGTCGACCCGACGGGGACGTTTTTCGTCTACGCCGGCCAGTACCAGCCCGACGCCGCGTCGACGCTCCGGGACCTCGAACCCCCGGCCTACGTCGCCGTCGTCGGCAAGCCCCGGACCTACGAAACCGACGACGGCTCGGTCAACGTCTCGGTCCGTCCGGAGTCGATTACCGCCGTCGACAGCGCGACCCGCGACCGCTGGGTCGTCGAGGCGGCCAACCGAACGCTCGAACGCGTCGCCGCGTTCGAGGACGAGAGCAACGAGTACGCCCGCATGGCCCGCGAGGAATACCCCGACCTGTCGGTCGACGAGTACCGACAGACGGCGCTCTCGGCGCTCGAAGGCCTCGACGAGACGGACGAGTTAGACGCCGAACCGGACCTCGACGCGCCCGCGGAGTAGTCGGCGTCTGACGAACCGTTAAGTGAATCGAGCACCGATTGGCGGACCGACATGGGCAACAAGAACAAGACCGTCTCGTTTCGCGTCAATGAGGACGCCTTCGAGACGCTCCGAGAAATCGCCGAGGAGCGCGACCTGTCGCTCTCGGCGGTGTTTCGCGACTACGTCGATATGCTCGTTGCCCACGACGGTCAGGTAGCGGTCGTCCCCGAACACGAACTCCCCGAGGAGTCGGACGACGACCCCAGTTTCCCGCCGACCGTCGAAGTGCCCAAGAGCTTCGTCCGCGAACACGAACGCCTCGAACTCGAAGCCGAACATCTGCGCGAGCAACTCGACGAGCACAAACGCTACGTCGACCAGCTTCGCGAGCAACTGTCGCAGGACGAGGAGGTCATCAACCTCGAAGAGTTGGACGGCGAACGCGAGGAGCCGTACCACCTAGGCTGAGAGGGCGCGCCGCGCTTCGGCGGCCCGACGCTCCATCTCGCTATCGCCTTCTACTGCCGCAAGCGACTCCACCGCCTCCAGCCGCCGCACCGCTTGGTCGAGGAACGAGAGCACGTCGCCGGGGTAGGCATACAGCATGTAGTCGTCGGTCATCACGTCGACGATGGCGTCGGGGCCGAGGCCTTCGGCCCGTAGCTCCAAGAGATAGCGGACGAACTGCCGTTCGGGGTAGCCGGTGTAGAGGTCGTCGGGGTCCTCACAGTCCAGAAAGTCGGTCGCGAAATCCAGCAGGCGGTCTCTGGTGGCGTCGTCGAGTTTGGAGAGGCCGTCGCCGCTGTAGAGCACCTCCATCGTCGCCCCCTTGAACGCGCCCTTGGGGATGGACGTGTCTAACTGGGAGACGATTTGGCGGTGGTTCTTCAGATAGATTTTGTCGGTGATGGCCACTGGCGCCCCGTAGGCGACGGCTCAACTAAAGCCCCTCGGCTTCGCCATGCGGCGGCGGCACACGCCGACCGTGAGTCGTAACCTACTTGACTCACAGCACAGTATCGTAGCGTGTGTCCGGGTTAGGGTAGTGGTTATCCTTCAGCCTTGTGGAGGCTGAGACGCGGGTTCGATTCTCGCACCCGGACTTTCTGTCTGCGAACGAACGTGAGTAGACGAACGTCTCCCGAGAATCGAATCAGGGAGTGACGCGAGCGTAGCGAGCGGAACGACCGTGGTTCGATTCTCGCACCCGGTTTTTTCACCCTCCACCGAGCACACTCGCTCGCAATGGACGAACGCCGTGCAGTCGTCGCCCTCTTCGGATTGGTCGTCGCCCTGATAACCGGGTACATCGCGTACCGCTTCATCGCCGCCCTCACCGTCGCTATCTTCCTCTACTACTCGACGCGGCGGTTTTACAAGGCGCTGGGACGCCTCAAACTCCCGAAGCGCGTTCGCGCCGCGACGGTGTTGCTGCTCCTCGCTATCCCGTTGCTTCTGTTGCTCAGCTACACGCTCGTGTTGCTGGTGACGGAGACACAGGAGTTCTTGGAGACGTATCCAGTCCTCGAGACGGCGGCGACGAACGTGCCGTGGTTGCAAGGTGTCGACGAACTCCCCCAGCTAACCTTCGAGGGGGTCATCGAGGCGTATCAGGCCGGGCAGTTCGACGCGATAATCGATTTCCTCGTCGAGAACGCGGCGGTGCTGACGAGCGCCATCACCGGGTTCTTCCTCAACCTCTTCATCGTCGTCGTCGTCACGTACTATCTCCTCATCGACGGCCACCGGTTCCACGAGTGGCTCCTCCGATTCGACGACGACGCCATCGTCCGCGAATACTTGGAGGCAGCCGACGACGAACTCGAGGCCATCCTCTTTGGCAACCTTCTGAACGTCATCGCCATCGCGCTCATCGGCGTCGGCGCGTTCAAGGGGTACAACGCCGTCGCGCCCGCGGCAGTCGAAGTCCCGTACCCCGCTCTCGCCGGCGTCCTGACGGGCGTCGCGAGCCTCGTCCCCGTCGTGGGGATGAAAATCGTCTACCTCCCCGTCGCCGCGGCGATGGCGGCGCCCATCGCGGTCAGCGGTGACACCTCGCTGGTCGGCTACCTCGTGCTCTTCCTGTTGGTCGCGGTGGTCGTCGTCGACACGATTCCGGACATCGTCCTCCGACCCTACCTCAGCGGTGAGCGGACGCACGTCGGCCTGTTGATGCTGGCCTATATCTTCGGCCCGGTCGTCTTCGGTTTCTACGGGCTGTTTTTCGCGCCCATCGTCCTCGCGCTGGGTATCACGTTCGCGCACACGGCCCTGCCGCGGCTGCTCGGCGCTGAGAGCGTCGACACCGACGCGGGAATCGCCCCGGACCAGCGGCGACTCGACGAGTTCTGACCGGCGTCACCGGACCTCGACGCCCGTGATTTCGAAGCGGGCGCCCCCCGACTCGCCGGCCGTACACGAGACGCTCCAGCCGTGAGCCTCGACGATGTCCCGCACGATGCGGAGTCCGAAGCCGGTGCCGGACCCGTCGGTGGAGTAGCCGGCCTCGAACACCCGGTCGCGCACGTCGGCCGGAATCCCGACGCCGTCGTCCTCGACGTAGAACCCGTGGGGGTCGCCCTCGGCGTTCGTGATGGTGCCGATAGTGACGGTGAGCGTGTCGTCGCGCTGGCTGTTCGTGGAGCCATGTTCGACGCTATCATCGGCGCGTTCAGCGCGCCGATTGTCTGTGGAGCCATGCTCCACACTATTCCGAAACAGATTCTCGAATACCTGTCCGAGTCGACTCCGGTCGGCGACGATGACGGCGTCGTCGACGAGGCGGTACTCGGCGGTGTTCGTCTCGACGTTGGCCCAGCTTTGCCCGACGATGGCCGACAGTGCGACCGGCTCCGTGTCGTCGACGCACTCACCCTCGCGGGCGAGCGTGAGCACGTCCTCGATGAGCGTCTCCATGCGGTCTATCGCCTGTTTCGCGTGCTCGATGTGGACGGTCTCCTCGCCCTTGCTCGCGAGTTCGAGGTGGCCGCTTGCGACGTTGAGCGGGTTTCTGAGGTCGTGACTGACGAGACTCGCGAACTCGTCGAGGCGCTCGTTTTCGCGCTGGAGTTCGGCCTCGCGCTGCCGGAGCATGGCCTCGCGCTCGACGCGTTCGATGGCGGCGGTGACGTTCTCACAGAGCAACTGGACCAACTGGCAGTCGTTCGAGTCGAACGCGCCCGGCTCCGTCGACGCGACCAGCGCGACGCCGTACTCGCCGAGCGGGACGATGAGTTCGCTCCGGAGCGACGTCGAGTCGTTGTGGAGCCGGTCTGCCGTCTGCAGGTCGTCGTGGTGTTCGAGTTCGCCGCTCTCGAAGACGCGCCAAGCGAGCGTGTCCGGCCCCAGCGTCGGCGGCGAGCCGATGACGTCTTCCATCTCGCTGGTCCACGCGACGGGTTCGAGCGCCGCCTCCGACCCCACCTTGCGGTGGATGCCGGCGTGCGTGAGCGTCAGGATGTCTCCGAGCGCCGCCACGGTCACCTCCGCGATTTCGTCGACGGACTCGGCGCGCATCAGGTCCCGCGTCGTCTGATGGAGTTCGTTCAGCGCCAGTTCGCGGTCTTTCTGCTCGGAGACGTCGCGACCGATGCCGACGACGTGCCGTGGCTCGCCCGTCGCGTCGTCGAGCGTCCAACTGCGGAACTCGTAGGGACAGTACTCGTCCTCGCCGACTCGAAGCCGGAGTTCGCGACGGTCGTTGCCCGTCGCGAGCGCTCGGTCGATGCTCGCTTCGACGTCGTCGCGGTCGTCGGGGTGAAAGAGTGCTGGCGTCGCCATCGAGTCGAGATTCGACCGCTCGACACCGCCAATCACCGACCGGTTCACGTACTGGATGGTCCCCTCGTCGTCGAGGATGTAGAACACGTCCTCGAGTGCGTCGAGTGCGTCGACGAGTAGTTCGTCCGGCGTGGTGCCCGCGACTGGGTCGGCGTCGCCGTCGAGTTCCTGTATCAGGCAGATGAGCGTCTCGTCGTCCGTGTACGCGAGGGCGTGATTGGCGACGAACTGCTCGCCGTCCGCGCGTTCGTACACGGTCCGTCCCGTCCAGCGACCCTCTTTGGGCACCGAGGGCAGGATTTCGTCGTACACCCGGTCGACGTGTGACTCCGGGTAGAGCAGTTCCCAGTGTTCGCCCACGAGTTCCGACCGCTCGTAGCCCGTCACGTTCGCGTACGCCTGATTGACGTATCGGAACTGGCCGCTCTCGTCGATAAGGGCGATACCCTCGCGCGCGGTGTCCATCGCCTGATACGCGCGGACGACCATCCGCTCCGCGTCGTGTTTCGTCACCGCGTTCTCGATGCGGTTGGCGAGGAGGGTGTACTGGTCCGTCCCCGACCCCTTCTGGAGGTAGTCGGTGACGCCGGCCGAGATGGCCTCGCTCGCTATCTCCTCGCTTCCCTTGCCGGTAAAGAGGATGAACGGCAGGTCGGGGTATCGCTCGCGGACAGCCCGCAGGAGTTCCAGCCCGTTTCGGCCGGGCATATCGTAGTCGCTGACGACACAGTCGACGCCGCCGTCGTCGAGTCGGTTCAGCGCGGCGTCCGCGTCCGTCACCGTCTCGACGACCAGCCGCTCGTTCACCCGTTCGAGAAAGGTCGAGACCAGGTCGGCCAAATCGACGTCGTCGTCGACGTGAAGCACGGTAATCGACCCCCGGCTACGAGCGGTGGCTGGCACGTCTGCCGGGTCGTCGATACGCATACGCTACCTGAACCACGGCTGATAAAAGAAGCCTCGGTACGCGAACCGCCTCAGCGCCGGGCGATGTCGGGGTCGGACGCGAGGCGGTCGAAGCCGGCGTCGGAACCCGCTTTCGCCCCCCGCGTCTGGATGATGTTGAACGCCGTAACCAGGTCGGACCGTGAGATGAGGCCGACGAGGTCACCCGTCTCGTCGACGACGGGGAGCCGTCCCACGTTCTCCTGTTGCATCAGCGAGATGGCGTCCATCGCGTCCGCACCCGGCGAAATCGTCACCAAGTCCGTCTCCATCACGTCTTCGACGCGGTAGGCGTCGCGCTCCACGTCGCGCACTTCGCGGGTGTCGTCGAGGGTCACCATCCCGACGAGGCTGCCCTGTCGGAGAACGGGATAGCCCGTGTGGCGCTCGCGGAACATCCGGTCCGTGAGCGTCGTGAGCGACGTATCGGCGGTGACGGTTTTCAGGTCCGTAACCGGCGTCATGACGTCGCTGACGGTGACGTCTTGGAACGCCGCCTTCAGCACCGTCTGCTGGGCCTCGCTCGACGCGCCGATGTAGATGAAGAAGGCGAGCGCCACCAGAAACAGGTTGGCAAAGAGGCCGACGATGGCGAGGAGGACGGCAAAGGCCTTGCCCACCTCCGCGGCAATCTGGGTCGCTCGGGCGTGGGGTCGCCGTCGTGCCAGCAGCGCCCGGAGGACGCGCCCGCCGTCCATCGGGAAGCCCGGAAGCATGTTGAACACCGCGAGGACGATGTTCGTCATGGCGAGGTAGGCGAGGACGAACTGCACCGTCGGGAGGCTGCCACCCCCGAGAGCGAGGAAGCCGAGATACGAGAGGATACCGAGGGCGATGCTGACGATAGGCCCGGCGACGGCGATGGTGAACTCCTGTTTCCAGTCCTCCGGCATCTCGGTGAAGCGGGCGACGCCGCCGAACAGCCAGAGGGTGATGGAGTCGATTTCGTAGCCGAAATGCATCGCGACGAGCGAGTGGCCGAACTCGTGGATGAGGACACAGACGAAGAGTCCGGTCGCGGCCGCCGCGCCGAGTAGCCATGGCGTCGACCCCGCGGTGAGCGTTTCGACCGGCATCGAGACGTTGAACGTCCCGTTGAGGACGGATACGAGGTTTCCAACGTCCGCCCCGATGAGCCACGCGAAGAGGGGAAGAACGAGCAAGAAAGTCAGGTCGAGTTTGATTGGAATGCCAAACGCGCTTCCAATGCGAATGCCGCGCATACCGGACCTTGCGGCGGCGCCGACTTAACTCTTGTAAGCGACGCCCCCGTCATCGGCGTGCCGACCGCTGTGTATCGACGCCGAGCGCTCACCATGAGTACCATACTCGTTCCGTCGCTCCGTCCTGTATATATCAATAATATAAACTCTAATTCAACGACGGCGCTCGTGTGTACTCGATGTTCGACGATATGGACGAACTGCCTCCGTCGGCGTCGCGTCGCTCGTTTCTGGCCGGAACCGGTGCCATCGCCGGACTGTCGGTCACTGGCTCGGCCCGAGCGACCAGCGACGACGAGCAGCGAACGTCACAACTCGATACAGATTCGACCTCACCATCCATGAACTACGTCACAGACATCGACCAGCCCGACGACTTCCCCAGCCGAATCGCCGGCGTTTCGGTCGCACAGATGAACTCCCGCGAAAAGTACGAGTACCGACAGAACCCACCGCGAATCATCCTCGACCGGATGCTCCACAGCGAGGTCCGCTACCCCGGTGACTACGGGTTCATCCCGCAGACGGCGATGGGCGACGGCGACCCGCTGGACGTGCTGGTCATGCTCGAATCGTCGCTGTTCCCCGGCTGTGTCCTCGATGTCCGTCCGGTCGGTGTTCTCCGGATGACCGACGAGGGCGAGAACGACGACAAAATCCTCGGCGTCCCTGCCGACGACCCCCGATTCGACCACATTTCGGGTGTGAACGACCTCCCGGAACAGACCAGAGAGGAAGTCTCGGAGTTCTTCGAGACGTACAAGAACCTCGAACCCGGCGGCAACATCGTCGTCGACGGGTTCGACGATAGCGAGGCGGCCCAGAGCATCATCTCCGACGCCAACACCCGATTCCACACGCAGGGCTGAGCGGCGACGCAAACGCTTTGGCGCCCGACTTCTTTTCGGCTTGCATGAGCGAGCAGTCTCCGACGGTTCTCAAACGCGACACCGACATCGAGTACGAGTCCGTCGACGCCGCCGCCGGGTTGTCGAAGGGCGTGTTGCTGGACGAGTCGGACGGTGCACCAACCTTCGCAATGCGACGATTCACGCTCGACGCCGGCGCCGAGGTGCCGCGTCACACCAACGCAGTCGAACACCAGCAGTACGTACTGGAGGGGGAGTACGTCGTCGGCGTCGGCGACGAGGAACACGTCGTCTCGGCTGGCGACTCCCTGCTCATTCCGGCGGGGGTCGTCCACTGGTACCGCAACGAGAGCGAGCGGCCGGGGGCGTTCATCTGTGCCGTGCCCAACGGCGACGACACCATCGAACTCGTGGACTGATTGCGCCCGAGTCGAACGGC
The DNA here is from genome assembly GCF_051195115.1 of Haloplanus sp. C73. Classification (NCBI taxonomy): domain Archaea; kingdom Methanobacteriati; phylum Methanobacteriota; class Halobacteria; order Halobacteriales; family Haloferacaceae; genus Haloplanus; species Haloplanus sp. C73. The sequence continues at coordinate 61,322 of NZ_JBNTJZ010000006.1, forward strand.
TGAAATACTCGGTTCCCGTATCGGGAATCGTGTCACGGCAGGTCGGACGGGTCGAGACGCTCTTCCTTCACGAACGCGACGACGACTTCCTCGCGACCGTCGTTCGCGACGGTGACCGAGTGTTTACGGCCGTCCTCGAACTGAAGGAGACAGATGCCGGCCCGCGGCCCGCCCGCTTTCGGGTCCAGCGCGGGTCCAGCGAGGAGCCACGCGACCCGAGTCAGTTCGTCGAACTCGCGCGTCGCGCCGAGCGCATCCGCATCTCTCAGCAGACGTCGACCGACGGCCGCGAGCGACTCACCGAGATGCTCGACGGCTACCAACTCGACGCGCTCACCGTCCGAACCTGCCGCTACTGCGCCGCCGAAGGGCGCTACTCGCCCATCACGGAAGATACGGCCATCAAGTCAGACCGCGACTACATCTGCCCGGACTGTGCGCGCCGCGAACTCGACTCCGAACTCGCGTACGCCGGCGGGCTGACCGGCGCCGCCGAGGACCGCCTCGAAGACCTCCTGCTGGAGGTTCAGGACCTCGACCGCATCACCAACCTCCTGCAGGGCGAACTCGACCCCGACCTCACGAAGTTCGACGAAATCGGGGCGACCGTCGACGACGTCGACCCCGTGCCGACCGACGAACTCGATCTCCACCCCGACCTGAAACGCCAACTCACCGGCCGGTTCGACAGCCTCCTCCCCGTCCAGAGTCTCTCCGTCCGCAACGGACTGCTAGACGGCGACGACCAACTCGTCGTGAGCGCGACGGCGACGGGGAAGACGCTCGTGGGCGAACTCGCGGGCGTCGACCGTGCGCTGAAAGGGAAAGGAAAGCTCCTCTTTCTCGTCCCCTTGGTCGCGCTGGCCAACCAGAAACAGGAGAACTTCGAGGAGCGCTACGGTGACCTCGTCGACGTAACTATCCGCGTCGGCGGGAGCCGCGTCAGCGACAGCGGCGCCCGATTCGACCCCTCCGCCGACGTCGTCGTCGGCACCTACGAGGGCATCGACCACGCGCTCCGGACGGGCAAGGACCTCGGCGACGTGGGGACCGTCGTCATCGACGAGGTGCACACGCTGAAAGAGGGGGAGCGCGGCCACCGCCTCGACGGCATGATTTCCCGGCTCAAACACTACTGCGAGCACCGGGCCGAGGAGTCCGGAAGCTACGACGGCGCCCAGTGGATATATCTCTCGGCCACCGTCGGCAACCCCGAGTGGTTGGCCAAGCGCCTGCGCGCGACGCTCATCGAGTTCGAGGAGCGCCCGATACCTATCGAGCGACATCTCACCTTCGCGGACGCCCAAGAGAAGACGCGCATCGAGAACCGCCTCGTCCGCCGGGAGTTCGACAGCAAGTCCTCGAAGGGGTATCGCGGCCAGACCATCATCTTCACCAACTCCCGGCGACGCTGTCACGAAATCTCTCGGAAACTGGAGTACGACTCCGCACCCTATCACGCCGGGTTGGACTACGGGCGACGCAAGCGGGTCGAGCGCCAGTTCGGGAATCAGGACCTCGCCGCCGTCGTCACCACCGCCGCCCTCGCCGCCGGCGTCGACTTCCCCGCCTCACAGGTCGTCTTCGACACGCTCGCCATGGGCATCGAGTGGCTCTCGGTGCAGGAGTTCGAGCAGATGCTCGGCCGGGCCGGCCGCCCAGACTACCACGACCAAGGGACGGTGTACCTGCTGGTCGAACCGGATTGTGCCTACCACAACAGCATGGAGATGACCGAAGACGAGGTGGCCTTTAAACTGCTGAAGGGGGAGATGGAGGACGTTCGCACCCTCTACGACCTCTCGGCGGCGGCGGAGGAGACGCTCGCGAACATCACCGTCGCGGGCAAGTCCGCAAAGCGCCTCAACGACCGGATGCTCGGCGACGTGCCGACGACACAGGCCATCGGCAAACTCCTCGAGTGGGACTTCATCGACGGACTTGAGCCGACGCCGCTCGGCCGCGCCGTGACCCGACACTTCCTCGCGCCCGACGACGCCTTCGCCATCCTCGACTGCATCCGGCGGGGGTTAGACCCCTACGACCTCGTGGCGGAACTCGAACTCCGGGACGAAGAGGGTTAGCGCCGCGTCTCCATCCGTTCGACCCACGCCTCGGGAAGCGGTCGCGACCCGCCGTCCTCGGGGTCGACGTACACCTGCGTCGTCTCCGCCGTCGCCGCCACGCGGTCACCGACCCGGAGTTCGTAGGCGACGGTGACACTCGACTCGCCGATGTCGCGGACGCCCATCGCCACGGTCACCGTCTCGTCGTCGAGCGTAATCTCGTGACGGTAGTCTATCTGCAGGTTCACGAGGACGGTGTCGATGTCGTCGAGGCCGACGCCGATGACGTCGGCGTAGTAGTCGACCCGCGCCTGTTCGAGATAGGTGGCGTAGACGGCGTTGTTGACGTGACCCATCGCGTCGATGTCGCGGAATCGAACCTGTAACTCCGTCTCGTACTCGAAGTCGTCGGCCATACGGGTCCCTGTATCGCCGGGGGGTTGTGACTACCGGAGGTGGCAACGCACGTTCGGACGAAAGCGGGGATGGCGTTAGCGCCTCTCGTCGAGGCGCTCGAAGGCGTCGGCGTCGGCGGTCAGCCAGTGAGTGAGACGCTCGATTTCGCCCGCGTCGGAAGGGTACAGCGTCTGCCGATTCGGCGTTCCCTCGTACGTGACCACGACGGAGTGAAGGCGGTTGGCGTCACCGCCGTCGTCCGTGTCCACGTCGGAACTGGCCGGGGCGTCGTCGGGCGTGGAGGTGTTCGACATGACCCATCGTCGACTCGGGTACCGAGACGTTTAGTGCCTGCTATGTGGGGTACGGGGCCGACGATAGCCTCGGAATCGGCCCCCACGTCAACGATTGGCTATATAGCGACGCCACCCGACGCCGACGAGGGCCGCGCCCGCGCCGACGGCGGCGGTGGCGAAGACGGCGCGGACGCCGAACGCGCCCGCGACGGGGCCGAAGGCTACGGGGGCGAGGAACTGCCCGACGTAGCCGACCATCGCGACGTAGGAACTGAACTGTCCCTGCCTGTCCGCGGGCACCAATTCCTCCACCCAGAGGAGGACAGTCGGAAAGACGAGTCCCTGTCCGAGGCCGAACAGCACGACGGGGACGAGGGCGACGACGCGGGAGGCGGCCACCGTCGCCACGCCGAACCCTATCGTCCACAGCGAGAGGGCGGCGAGGACGAGTCGGCGGTAGTCGAAGCGGCGCTTGATTCGGTCGTAGTGGTACGCGCTGACGGCGCCGGCCGCGCCCATCGCCGCCAGATAGAGGCTGATGGCGAGCGACGAGTCGACGCCCACCGTCGCGAGAACCCGCGGATAGTAGACGACGATGCCGTAGAGAAGCAGGTTCGCCGCGAAAAAGAGGCCGTACACGAGCGCGAGTAGCGGGCGCGCACGGAGGGTCCGTCGAAGGACGGCGACGCCGCTCTCGCCCGAATCCCCGTCGGAGCGGGCGAGGTCCGGCACCGTCACCGCCGCCACGACGCCGAGGGGGAGTGCGAGGAGGTAGACGCCGAAGGGGCCGTGCCACGAGAGCGTCCCGAGGGCGCCGCCGACCAGCGGCCACACCGCCGCGCCGAGGCTATTGGCGCTGCCCCGGAGTCCCATCACGCGGTTCTTGCGCTCGCCCTCGTACAGCGAGTAGATGAGGACCGTAATCGAGGTGTAGACAAAGGCGACGGCGACGCCGAGGACGGCCCGCGTGACGAGGAGCGCCGGAAACGTCTCCACGACGAGGCCGGCCCCGCCCGCGACGCCGTAGAGTCCGAGGCCGAGGACGTACGGCCGCCGCGGTCCGTAGCGGTCGACGAGCGCGCCCGCGACGGGGCTGGTGAGGACGATAAACAGACCGTGAGTGGTGATGACGAGGCCGGCGAGCGACTGGGAGACGCCCAGACTCGTCCCCACTTGATTGACGACGGGGCCGAGGACTGCCCCGGCCATCACGGTCAGCGTGCCCGACGCAATCAGCACCCAGAGCGCGTTGCTCGGCGACTGCCAGCCAATGGCGCCCGACGTTCGTCCGGCCATCGAGTCGTCGGGCGTTCGTCGCGCGGCCGCAAGAGCGTGCCGCTTCGCGCCACTCAGGCCTCGATTTCGAGCGTTCCCGTGTCGTCGACGTCGCCGTTGACGGTGACGGTGACGCCGTAGTCGCCGGCGCTGGGGTTCGTGGCCGACTGGTATTTCACCACGAGGGCGTCGCCGGCCTCCAGATTGTAGTTCCCCGAGAACTCGATGCGGAGGGTGTTGCCGCCGTCGGAGACGATGACCCCGTCGCCGGGCGGGCAGCACTCGACGTCGCTCGTCGCGTCGGCCTCGATTGTCCCGTCACGGTCGCTGTCGACCCCGGCCAGAACCACGTCGGAGCGCTCGTCGACGCCGCTCATGTCCGCCGAGCCGTCCGCGTATGCTATCGTAATCGAGTTCAGGGAGTTGCCGGCGGTGTCCGAGTCCGAGGCGATGGTGTAGTTGACGACGTGCGTGGTGGTCGCACCGGCCCCGTCATCGACGGCCCAGATGAGGGCCGAGGCGTGTGCGTCGGGGACGTCTTCCGCCCCGTCAGCCGACTCGTCGGTGAGGTCGCCCACCATCTCGCGCTCCATACCGAAGTCGGCAAGGTTGACTGCGCCGACGGCGAACATCGACGCCAAGAGGAGCGTGACGACGACCATGAGCGTCACGCCGATGACGGGAGAGATGGCCCGCTCGTCCATACTAATACGTCGTCACGACGGGGCAAGAGCGGCCAGCCTAACTGCCGAGTCGCCCCCGCACTTTTCATGCTCGCCGGTCTCGGCTGCTACATGGCCGAGGAGACTGACGGGCGTCCGAGCGACCAGTTGCGCGCCCGCGCCGCCGAGAGCCGAGTGAAGCTCTGGCTCCTCCTCGAAGCGGACCGGCGATTCGTCGTCGCGGGGCTGGTGGCCGTCGTCGGCCTCGCGTTGCTCGCGGCCGGGCTGTTGCTCCCGGCGGCCGCCGAGACGCTACGGCAGAGCGACTCGGTCGACACCCTGTTTCAGGGGTTGCTCACCGCCACCATTACCGGCGTGACGCTCGTCCTGACGCTCAACCAGCTCGTCCTCTCGCAGGAACTCGGCGCCGTCGGCGACCAGCGCGAACGCATGGCCGGCGCGATGGAGTTTCGCGAGGACGCCGCCGACGCCATCGGCGCTTCGGTCAGTCCCGCGCGCCCCTCGCAGTTCCTCCGGGCGCTGGTGCAGGTGGCCGGCCAGCGGGCGACACAGCTTCGCGAGGCCGTCGACGAGGCCGACGAGAGCTACGACGCAGTCGTCGACCTTACCGAGAGCCTGACCGAGAACGCCGACCGGGTTACTTCCGACCTCGACGGCGCCCAGTTCGGCGATTTCGACGTGCTGTCGGCGGCGCTCAACTTCAACTACTCGTGGAAGATTTTCGCCGCCCGGCGCATCGGCGAGCGACACGACTTGCCGCCGAACGCGGCTGCGGCGCTTTCCGACCTCGTCGACACGCTCGAACTGTTCGGGCCCGCGCGCGAACACTTCAAGACGCTCTACTTCCAGTGGGAGCTTATCGAGCTCTCGCGGGCGATTCTCACCGCTGCGCTCCCGGCGCTGCTCGTCTCCATCGGCATGGTCGCGTTCTTCGACCCGAGTCGCTACGTCGCTCTGGTGCCCATCGTCGCCGTCGCGGCCACGATAGCGCTCCTGCCGTTTCTGGTCTTGCTCGCCTACATCCTCCGGATTGCGACGGTGACGAAACACACCCTCTCCATCGGCCCCTTCATCCTCCGAGAGACGGAGCAGGTGGCGGAGGTGTCGTGGCGGGACGACGAGTCCCGTTAGCCTTTAGCCACCGGCGGTGTAAGCCCGCGCAATGACTGCGCAGGCGCTCCAGCGTGATCTTGCGGTCGTCATCGGGCTGGAGGTTCACGTTCAGCTCGAAACCGACACGAAGATATTCTGTAGTTGCTCGACCGAAGCGGCCGAAGATGAGGAACCGAACACCCGGACCTGCCCCGTCTGTCTCGGGCTGCCGGGTGCCCTGCCCGTCCTCAACGAGGGGGCTGTCGAGGCCGCGGTGAAGATAGGGAAGGCCCTCGACGCCGACGTGGCCGAGGAGACGCGTTTCCACCGCAAGAACTACTACTACCCCGACCTCCCGAAGAACTTCCAGATTACGCAGTACGACGCTCCCATCTGTGCCGACGGCGCCCTCGAAGTGAGCGTCGAGGGTGAGCGCCGCGTCGTCGGCATCGGCCGCGCCCACCTCGAAGAGGACCCGGGAAGCCTCCAGCACGAGGGCGGGAACATCGAGACGGCCGACTACTCGCTCGTCAACTACAACCGCGCGGGAACGCCGCTGATGGAAATCGTCACCGAACCGGACTTCCGCGGGCCGGGCGAGGTGCGAGCCTTCCTCGCCAAACTCGAGGAGGTCCTCGAATATCTCGGCGTCTTCGACGCGTCGCGGGACGGCAGTCTCCGCATCGACGCCAACATCTCGCTCGTCCCCGCCGACGAGGTGGGCGAGGACGGCGCCATCGACGAGGCAACGCTCGCCGACGCCAATCGGACCGAGGTGAAAAACATCTCGAGTCACAAGGGGGCCGAGCAGGCACTGGCCTACGAAGTGACCCGCCAGAAAAACGCCGTCAAGCGCGGGCGCGAAATCGCACAGGAGACGCGCCACTGGGACGAGAGCCGTGGCATCACCGTCTCGATGCGCTCGAAGGAAGAGGAGAAAGACTACCGCTACTTCCGCGAGGCCGACCTCCCGCCGCTACAGGTCGCCGACTGGAAAGACGAGATATCCATCCCCGAACTCCCGGACGCGCGCCGCGAGCGGTTCCGCGAGGAGTACGGTCTCGACGCGGAGGCGGCGTCGAAACTCACCTCCACGAAGGAGGTGGCCGACTTCTTCGAGGATGTCGCCGACCGCTTCGACGCCGACCTCGCGGCGACGTGGGTGGCCGACGACCTCCTCGGCGAACTCAACTACCGCGATATGGCGATTGCGGACGTCGAGGACCGACTCGACGAGTTCGCCCGCCTGATAGAACTCGTCGACAGCGACGAGATAACCGAGAAAAACGCCCGCGAGGTGGTGCTGCGGACGATGCTCGACGAGGGGGTCGACCCCGATACCGTGGTCGACCGCGAGGGACTCGGCAAGGCGGGCGACGAGGCTGTCGTCGCCGCCGTCGAGGAAGCCATCGAGGAGAACCCCGACGCCGTCGAGGATTACCACGCCGGCGAGGGCGGGGCGCTCAACTTCCTCGTCGGGCAGGTGATGAGCAAGACGGGCGGGAGCGCCGACCCCGGCACCGTCAACGGACTGCTTCGCGAGCGTCTCGAAGACTGATTACCGACCGAGAACCGGTTCCTTGAGGGCGACGACTTCGGCCATGATGGCCTCGACGTCCTCCTCGTCGACGCCGTTTTCTTCCAACGCCGTCTGAAGGTAGCGGCCGACGGTGTCGAAGTCCTCCTCCGCGATGTCGAGGTGGTCGTGGGCCGCGCGCATCTCCTCGCCCGTGTACTCCACCGGCCCGCCCGTGACGGCGCTGATGAACTGCACCTGGTGGGCGCGGAGTTCGCTCATGTCCGTGTCTTCGAAGTAAGGCAGCAACTGTTCGTCGTCGAGCACCTGGTCGTAGAAGTCGTCGACGACTGCTTCGACTGCGTCTCGGCCACCGATTTCGTTATATATCGTCTGCGACATTGCGTCGTGTCTTCCTGAACGCGCTACCCGGATACCCCCTGTCTCTAGCCTGTTCGGGTTTATTTAAGCCCGTGTGGTGTGATACCAAGGGTTCAGCTGGTGATTATCTGGTCGAACAGTTTGGTCTGGGCGACGGAGAGGTGTTCGACGAAGGTGGAGACGGAGACGCCGAGTTCCTCGGCGACGGTGCGGGAGTTTGCCTCCTTCGGCGAGTCGAAATAGCCCATCTTGTGGGCCGTCTTGAGCACTTCGTACTGCCGGTCGGTGAACGCGTTGCGGTCGGCGACGAGTAGCGACCGGTCGCCGTCGGTGGCGCCCGACCGGACCAGTCGTTGCACCGTCACGTCGTCACAGCAGGCGTCGAGTTCGCTCGCGATGCCCCGGAGCGTTTCGAGGTCCGGGACGACGAACGTGAGTTCGAGGCGGCCGTCCTCCGCGCGCACGTCGCGGACGGGACACCCCTGTTCCGGGACGCGCGTACACGGGCAGTCGTGGTCGTGGTCGTAGCGATACACCGACTGCGACTCGTCTTCGAACACCGCCTCGGCGTTGTCGATAGACGGCGTTTCGCCCTCGTGGTCGACGGTCACTTCGCCGACGACGCTCGGCGACGACCCGTGTCGGTCGACCGTCACCGAGTCGATGGTGACGTCCTCGCTCAGCGACGCCGCCGGGCAGTCGGCCACCCCACGTAGTTCGAGTTGGACGTGGATTCCGGACGCCATACCGTCGGCAGTCTTTCCGAGAACATAAGCGGTATCGTTCCCGTCAGTCGTGCCGGAGTGTCTCTCCGTGGGTCCCGTTCACACCACTCACGTCGTGCGATTGGGGCCGCGAAAGGTTTAGGCGGGTGGTCGGCGTACGACACCGCGATGAAACGCGGCCCCGAACTTATCATCACGGAGAAGGACAACGCGGCTCGCCGCATCGCCGACATTCTGAGCGGCGGGAGCGCGGACGCCGAGCGCATCAACGGGGTCAACGTCTACAAGTGGGGTGGGAAGCGGTGTATCGGCCTCTCGGGCCACGTCGTGGGCGTCGACTTCCCGCCCGAGTACAGCGACTGGCGCGACGTCGAACCCGTCGAACTCATCAGCGCCGACATCGAGAAACAGCCGACGCAGGAGAACATCGTCGCGGCACTGCGCCGTCTCGCCCGCAACGCCTCTCGCGTCGTCATCGCGACGGACTACGACCGCGAGGGCGAACTCATCGGGAAGGAAGCCTACGAACTCGTTCGCGAGGTGAACGACGAGGCGCCGGTCGACCGGGTTCGCTTCTCCTCGATTACCGAACGCGAGGTGACCGACGCCTTCGCCGACCCCGACGACCTGGATTTCGACCTCGCGGCCGCGGGCGAGGCGCGCCAAATCGTCGACCTGATGTGGGGCGCGTCGCTCACACGGTTTCTCTCGCTCTCCGCGCGCCAACTCGGTGAGGACTTCATCTCCGTCGGGCGAGTTCAGGGGCCGACGCTCAAACTCATCGTCGACCGGGAGCGCGAAATCGACGCCTTCGACCCCGAGGACTACTGGGAACTGTTCGCCGACCTGACCAAGGACGACGAGACGTTCGAGTCGCAGTACTTCTATCTGGACGAAGACGACACCGAAGCGAACCGCGTCTGGGACGAGGACCGCGCCGAGGCCGTCCACGACGTCCTTGACGCCGCCGGCGAGGCAACGGTCGACGAGGTGCGCCGCCGCACCCGGACCGACGACCCGCCCGCCCCGTTCAACACGACGCAGTTCATCCGCGCCGCCAGCGGCGTCGGCTACTCCGCCCAGCGCGCGATGAGCATCGCCGAGGACCTCTACACCGCGGGCTACATCACGTACCCGCGGACGGACAACACGGTATATCCGGAGGACTTGGAACCGCGAGACTTGCTCGATGCCCTCTCCTCGGGACCGCGCTTCGGCGACGACGCGGCGTCGCTGCTGGAGGCCGACGAGATAGAGCCGACCGCCGGCGACGAGGAGACGACCGACCACCCGCCGATTCACCCGACCGACGAACTCCCCTCGCCCTCCGACCTCTCGGAGGACGAGTGGGAGGTGTACGAACTCGTCGTTCGACGCTTCCTCGCCACCGTCGCCGACGCGGCGACGTGGGAGCATCTGCGCGTGGTGGCGACGGTCCACGGCGACGACATGGACCCCTCGCTGAAGGCAAACGGCAAGCGACTGGTCGACCCCGGCTACCACGCGGTCTACCCCTACCGTTCGACCAGCGAGAACTACGTCCCCGACGTGACGGAGGGTGAGTCGCTCGCGCTGACCGACGCGCGCTTGGAGGCCAAACAGACCCAGCCCCCTCGGCGCTACGGCCAGTCCCGCCTCATCGAGACGATGGAGGACATGGGCATCGGGACGAAGGCGACCCGGCACGACGTGATTCAGAAACTGTACGACCGGGGCTACATCGAGGGCGACCCGCCCCGACCAACGCGGCTCGCCCGTGGCGTCGTCGAGGCGTCCGAGGAGTTCGCCGACCGCATCGTCAGCGAGGAGATGACCGCCCAGTTGGAGTCGGACATGGCCGCTATCGCTCGCGGCGAAGCGACACTGGAGGAGGTCACCGACGAGTCCCGCGAGATGCTCGAACGCGTCTTCGAGGGTCTCATGGAGTCGCGCGAGGCGCTCGGAGACCACCTCCGCGAGTCGCTGAAAGCCGACAAGACCGTCGGCCCCTGCCCCGAATGTGGCGAGGACCTCGTCATCCGGCGCAGTCGGAACGGGTCCTACTTCGTCGGCTGTGACGGCTACCCCGACTGCGAGTACACGCTCCCGCTTCCCTCGACGGGCAAGCCCATCCTGCTCGACGAGACGTGTCCCGACCACGGCCTCAGCGACGTGAAGATGCTCGCCGGGCGCAAAACGTTCGTTCACGGCTGTCCGCTGTGTGCGGCGGAGGCGGCGGACGAAGAACCCGACCTCGTCGTCGGCCCCTGCCCCGAGTGTGGCGACGAGGAGGGCGGCGAACTCGCCATCAAGCGCCTCCGCTCGGGCGGCCGACTCGTCGGGTGTACGCGCTACCCCGACTGCGACTACTCCCTGCCGATGCCCCGCCGCGGCGACGCCGAACTCACCGACGAGACGTGTGAGGAACACGACCTGCCCGGCATCCGCATCACGTACGAGGACGCGGATCGCGAGCCGTGGGACCTCGGCTGTCCCATCTGCAACTACCGCGAGTATCAGGCCCGGCAGGCGGGGACGGAACTGGAGACGGTCGACGGCATCGGCGAGAAGACGGCCGAGAAGCTGAAAGACGCGGGCGTCGAGGACGTGTCCAGCCTGAAAGACGCCGAGCCGGACGCGCTAGCAGACCAGATAGACGGCGTCGGCGTCGACACGGTGCGGAACTGGCAGGCCGACGCCGACTAATTCGGACCCTTTTTCATACTTCCCCGGAGTAGACTGTCTTCATGAGTACGCCGTGGGACGAGTGGAGTCACGTCCTGAAGGTGGACCCCGACAAGGACCTCGTCGCGGGGGAGACGTTCGAGGACGTCTGTGCCACCGGGACCGACGCCATCGAGATTGGCGGGACGACGGGCATGACCAAAGAGAAGATGGAGACGGTGGTCGAGGCCTGTAGCAAGTACGGCGTCCCCTTGTATCAGGAGCCGTCGAATCCGGCGGTCGTCATCGACGACGACGCTCTCGACGGCTACCTGATTCCGACGGTGTTCAACGCCGGCGACAGTTTCTGGGTGACGGGCGCGCACAAGGAGTGGGTTCGTATCGAGAACGGCCTCGACTGGGACCGAACCCACACCGAGGCCTACATCGTCCTCAACCCCGACTCGTCGGTCGCGGAGTACACCGACGCCGACTGCGACCAGTCGCCGGACGACGTGGCCGCCTACGCCTCTGTCGCCGAGAAACTGTTCGGGCAGGACATCGTCTACATCGAGTATTCGGGCACCCTCGGCGACACGGAGACGGTGCAGGCCGCGGCGGACGCGCTGGACGACGCGACGCTGTTCTACGGTGGCGGCGTCCACGACTACGACACCGCTCATCAGATGGGGCAACACGCCGACGTGGTGGTCGTCGGTGACCTCCTCCACGACGAGGGGTGTGACGCCGTCCGCGAGACAGTCGAGGGCGTCGCCGACGCCCACGAGTAGTCAGGTCGACGCCGACCGTACCCCCGCTTTCTCGCCACTTCCGACATCGGTCACGTCCTCGTCGCTACCCCTCTCGGTCGGTCGCGCCTCGTTCCAGACGGCGAGTCCGACGACGAGACCGTAGAACCGGATTGCCGCGGTGACGACACGCCCCACGCCCGGCACCGGTGCCGTGGCGATGGTCACGAGGGAGGCGACGACGCCCGTTCCGAGTACGGCGAGCGACGCGAGGAGCCACGCCCGGAGCGTCGCGAGCGAGCACGCTCGTTGGCGTAGCCGACCGACTGCGAACGCGTCGGCCACGTCGTCGGAGTCGGCGTAGGCGGTCACCGCGACGGTCGAGACGTATCCACAGAGCGGGAGAAGCGCCGCGCCGAGGAGGCCGATGCCGACGGCGCCCGCGAGGGCGGTGAGACCGGGGAGGCGACCGACCGCGCTCGGGCCGAAACGCAGGAGCGTCTCCCACCGGAGGAGCATCGACGCCGACGCCGCACCGTGCGTGCCGACGACGACGAGCGCCACCGCCGGGAGGTGGTACGCGGCGATGATTCCGGTGGCGCGCACGCCCGTTCGGGCCAGCGCCCGGAGGTCGGCGAATCGCGGGAGCGGGTCGTTGCCGGCGTCTATTCGCAGGACGCGGACGGCGTACCCCGCGAGGAGGACGCCGGGGACGACGAGCGGGAGCGTCGCGACGAGTAGTGCGCCGACGAGACCGGTCCGTGGCCACGCGTCGGTGTCGAACGGCCAGCGTGCCAACGTGTCGATGTCTGGTGTCACGTCTGCGACGGGGTGGCCGCGGTATCGGATATAAACCCTCGTCGAACGCGGTCTGTTCGCCCCAGTGCTTCGGGAGGGTGTCGGACTGGTGGGTCACGCTCGACGACACCTTGGACGAGTACCGGGCCTCACCCGACCGGAAACGGTCGCGTTTAAGGCGCGCGGTCCGATACAGGCTGATATGGATAACCGAACCCACGCAGCCGACGTCGACGCCGGCGAGACGGCGACGGTCGCCGGCTGGGTCCACGAGATTCGGGACCTCGGTGGCATCGCCTTCCTCATCATCCGGGACAAGACCGGCAAGCTACAGGTCAAATTCGAGAAAGACGAGATGGACGACGACCTCGTCGAGACGGGGCTGGGCGTCCACCGCGAGAGCGTCGTCGCCGTCACCGGCCCCGTCGAGGAGGAGCCACGCGCGCCGACGGGACTCGAACTCGTCCCCGACTCCATCGAGGTGCTGGCCGAGGCCGACCCCGAACTCCCCCTCGACCCCTCGGGGAAGGTCGACGCCGAACTCCCCACCCGCCTGAACAACCGAACCCTCGACCTCCGCAAGCCCGAAGTGAAGGCCATCTTCGAGATTCGGAGCGAGATTCTGCGCTCGGTTCGGGAGTACTTCCGCTCGGTCGGCAGCACGGAAATCAACACGCCGAAAATCGTCGCCACGGGGACGGAAGGCGGCACTGAGCTGTTCCCGATAACCTACTTCGGACAGGAGGCGTTCATGAACCAGTCGCCACAGCTGTTCAAACAGCTGATGGTCGGGAGCGGGCTGGAGCGTGTCTTCGAGATTGGCCCCATCTTCCGCGCTGAGGAGCACAACACGCCCCGCCACCTCAACGAGGCGACGATGATTGACTTCGAGTCGGCCTTCGTCGACCACCACGAGGCGATGGACGTCTGTGAGGGGACGCTCAAGGCCGCCTACGAGGGTGTCGCGGAGAACTGCGCCGAGGAACTCGAACTCCTCGGCTACGACGACTTCGAGGTGCCGGAGGCCGACTTCCCGCGGCTCACCTACGAGGAGGCCATCGAGCGCATCAACGCCACCGGCGAACTTGACGAGCAGTTGGTGTGGGGCGACGACCTGCCGACGGAGGCCGAGAAGGCGCTCGGCGACGACGTGGGCGGGCACTACTTCATCACCGACTGGCCGTCGGAAATCAAGCCGTTCTACATTCAGGACTACGACGACGACCCCCAGCTCTCCAAGGGCTTCGACCTGATGCACCCGCGGATGGAACTCGTCTCGGGCGGGCAGCGCGAACACCGCTACGACGCGCTCGTCGAGGGCTTCGAACAGCAGGGGCTCGACCCCGCGCAGTTCGACTACTACACCCGGATGTTCAAGTACGGGATGCCCCCCCACGCCGGGTGGGCCTACGGCGTCGAGCGCCTCGTGATGACGATGCTCGACCTCGGCAACATCCGCGAGGCCGTGCTCTTCCCGCGGGATAGACAGCGACTGAGTCCGTAGGACGAAGTCTCTGTGAGCTAGCGAGACGCTCGCGTTTCGCGGGACCGACAGCGACTGAGCCCGTAGCCACCGACTGCGTTCCGACAGGGCTTAACGACTCCCCGCCCCTCGTCGAGATATGCGCGAGGAGTCGCGGGACGGACCGCCGACCGCGTTCGTCCCCGGTCACGTGACGGGATTTTTCAGCCCGTGTCCGGACGACGACCCGGAGCGTGCCGGTTCGCGCGGCGCCGGCCTGACGCTCACCGACGGCGTCCGGGTGACGGTCCGCGCCGCCGAGTCGACTGCGGACCCGACGCTCACGCTCGACGGCAACCCGCTGTCGATGCCGCCGGTCGAGACGGTCCTCGACGGGCTTGGGGTTCGTGACCGCGCCCGCGTCGTCGCGGAGAGCGACCTTCCGCTCGGAACTGGATTCGGCGTCTCGGGGGCGATGGCGCTCGGGACGGCGCTGGCCGCGAACGCCCGTTTCGACCGCGAGCGCTCGGCGAACGACCTCGTGACGCTCGCCCACCGCGCGGAGGTCGAGGCGGGGACCGGCCTCGGCGACGTGGTGGCGCAGGCGCGGGGCGGCGTCCCGATTCGGCTCGACCCCGGTGCCCCAGCCTACGGACGGCTCGACGGCGTGCCCGCGACGCGCCGAATCGAGTATCTCTCCTTCGGCGACCTCTCGACGGCGGACGTGCTCGCGGACGACATCGACCCGCTGGTCAGCGCGGGCGACGCGGCGCTCGATACCCTGCTCGACCGGCCCACGCTGTCGAATCTGGTCACGGCGTCGCGGCGGTTCTCCCGCGAGGTTGGCCTGCGCACCGAGCGGGTCGCGGCGGCCATCGACGCCGTTACTGCCGCCGGCGGCGAGGCGTCGATGGTGATGCTCGGCGAGACGGTGTTCGCGCTCGACCGGGGACTCAGCGACGCCGGCTACGACGCCCGTGCGTGTCGAACGTGTGCGCCGGGCGCCCATCTCGTCGACTGACCGGACCGCTCATCGCGGCGTTTTTACTCCGACGGCGCCAGCGACGTGCATGGCCGAGGGCGACGACATTCCGGCGGACCACCCCCGCCACGACTCGCTGGTGACGCGGCATCGAATCGAGGCCGGCGTCGACGCCGGCATCACCAGCAAACAGGGCCTCATCGCCGAGGGGCGGGGCGAGGCTTTCGACTACCTGCTCGGCGAGCGGACGCTCCCCTCGGCGGACGCGGCGGCCCGCACCGCCGCCGCGCACCTGTTGCTCGCGCGCCACCCCGTCATCTCCGTCAACGGCAACGCGGCGGCGCTGGTCCCCGACGAACTCGTCGAACTCGCGGGCGCGGTGGGCGCCGACTTGGAGGTGAATCTGTTCAACCGGACCGACGAGCGGATGCGGGCCATCGCCGACCACCTCCGCGAACACGGTGCGAGCGAGGTGAAGGGGCTGGACGCCGACGCGCGCATCCCCGGCCTCGACCACGAACGCGCGAAGGTGGACGCCGACGGCATCGCCGACGCGGACGTGGTGCTCGTGCCGCTGGAGGACGGTGACCGCGCCGCGGCGCTCGCCGACCTCGGCAAGGTGGAACTCGTCGTCGACCTGAATCCTCTCTCGCGGTCGGCACAGGTCGCTGACGTGCCCATCGTCGACAACATCCTGCGCGCGATTCCGACCGTCACCGCCCACGCTCGCGAACTGGCCGACGCGGACCGGGAGACGCTCCGGCGAATCGTCGACGACTTCGACGCCGCCGAGGCGCTCGCGGACGCCGAGCGAGCGATTCGGTCGGGCGACCTGTCGTAGGCGGCGGTATCTACATACTCTCGGGCATCGACGCGGTGGGTATGAGTCCGTTCGACCGGCGCCCGACGTACTTCTTCGGCGTCTATCACTGGCGCGAGCGACTGCGACGAATCGGCATCTCGCTCTGTCTGCTCGGTGCGGCGGTCGTCGGTGGCCGACGCGGCGGGCGACTGCGACGACTGCTCGCCGCCCTCGTCGGCGTCGCGGCGCTCGCTCGTGCCGGCGAGACGGCTCGGCGCCTCCTGTCGCCCCTACCGTGGGCGCTCGACCGTGGAAAATACGACGCGCTCGCGTCGCTCCTGCCACTCGACGACGTTGACCGCGCGCTCGACGTGGGGTGTGGTTCCGGGCGCTCGCTGGTCGGTCTCGCGCCGCATCTGCCGTCGTCGGCCCACGTCGTCGGCCTCGACGTGTTCGACGACCGCGTCATCCTCGGCAACGGGCCGCAGTTGGCGCGGAAGAACGGCGCTCGCGCGAGTATCGACGTTTCGCCCGTCGCGGGCGACGCCTCTCGGCTTCCGTTTTCGGATGACGCCTTCGACGTCGTCACCGCCTGCCGGGTCGCCCACGACGTGCCCGAGGCGCGTCGGGACGCCGTCTTCGACGAACTCCGGCGGGTGTGTGCCGAGGACGGCACCGTCGGACTGCTCGAACTGCCGGTCACGCCGGCGGGGGTGAGCGACCACGAGGCGTACTGGCGGCGGTGTCTGGCGGATGCTGGCTTGTCGGTCGAGCGCGTGACGAGCGTCGAGCGCGCAGGCTTCGCTGACGAGCCGTACGTCGCCATCGCGGCGACGCCGACGGCCTGAGCGGGAGTCGGTCTCCGACGACTCCGCCCGAATCGGCGGGCTTTAGGGTCGCATCCACCAGTGAACACGTATGAGCCACGAGGAGTTCCCCACGGACCGTCCGGCGGTGGTGACCTGCGGGTTGCCCTACGCCAACGGCGACCTGCACATCGGCCACCTCCGAACGTACGTCGGCGGCGACGTGTACGCCCGCGCGCTCCGCACGCTCGGTCAGGACACGGCCTTCGTCTCGGGGTCCGACATGCACGGGACGCCCGTCGCGGTCAACGCCGAACAGGAGGGTGTCTCCCCCGAGTCGTTCGCCCTCGACTGGCACGAAACCTACGAGTCGACGTTCCCGAAGTTCGACGTCGACTTTGACAACTACGGCCACACGCACGACGAGACGAACACCGAACTGACGACCGACATCGTCCGCACGCTGGAGGAAAACGGCCACGTCTACGAAAAAGAGATAATGGTGGCCTACGACCCCACGGAGGAGCAGTCGCTCCCCGACCGCTACGTCGAGGGCACGTGTCCCTACTGCGGCGAACGCGCCCGCGGCGACGAGTGCGACGAGGGCTGTGGTCGCCACCTCGAACCCGGCGAAATCGAGGACCCCGAGAGCACCATCACGGGCAACCCCGCCGAGTACCGCGAGCAGACACACAAGTTCTTCCGCGTCTCGGCGTTTCAGGACTACCTCTCGGACTTCCTCGACCGCCTCGAAGGAACCTCGAACGCCCGCAACCAGCCCCGCGAGTGGATTGAGGGCGAACTTCGGGACTGGTGTATCACCCGCGACATGGATTGGGGTATCGACTATCCGGAGAGCGAGGAGGGCGACGACGACCTCGTTCTCTACGTCTGGGTCGACGCCCCCATCGAGTACATCTCCTCGACGAAGCAGTACACCGAGCGCGTCGGCCCCGACACCTTCGACTGGGCGGAGGCGTGGCAGGAATCGGGCGACATCGTCCACGTCATCGGCCGCGACATCATCCAGCACCACACGGTGTTCTGGCCCGCGATGCTCCACGGCGTCGACTACACCGAGCCCCGCGCGGTGATGGCGAGCGGGTTCATCACGCTCAACGGCAAGGGCTTTTCCACCTCCCGGAATCGGGCCGTGTGGGCCGACGAGTATCTCGACGAAGGGTTCCACCCCGACCTGTTGCGGTACTATCTCGCCACCAACGGCGGCTTCCAGCAGGACGTCGACTTCTCGTGGGAGCGCTTCCGCGAACGCGTCAACAACGAACTCGTCGGCACGGTCGGCAACTTCGCCTACCGCGCCCTGCTCTTTGCCCATCGGGAGTTCGGCGGGACGCCGGACGCGCCGCTCTCCGACGAGGTTCGCGAGCGCATCGAGACGGCGATGGACGACTTCGCCGCCGCCGTCAACGACTACTCCGTGCGCGAGGCGGGCGACGCCGCCGTTGCCCTCGCCGGCTTCGGCAACGAGTACATCCAGCGCAACGAGCCGTGGAACCTCGTCGACGACGACCCCGAGCGCGCGGCGCAGGTGATTCGCGACTGCGTCCAGATTGCGAAGGCCGTCGCCGTCCTCTTTGCCCCCGTCGCGCCCGGCACCTGCGACCGACTGTGGGACCAAGTCGGCGGCGAGGGTTCGGTCCACGACGCCGACATCGACGCCGCGCTCGAACCGCCGGCGGCGGACCTGCCGGAGCCGACCGAACTCTACGAGAAGATTCCGGAAGAGCGCGTCGAGGAACTGAACGAAAAACTGGCCGAGCGCGTGGCCGAGAGCGAAGACACCGAGGACGAAGACATGGACATCGACTTCGACCCCATCGAATCCGACCGCATCGACTTCGAAACGTTTCAGGACCTCGACATCCGCGTCGGCGAGATTCTGGAGGCCGAGGGTATCGAGGGCGCGGACGACCTCGCCCGTCTCGTCGTCGACATCGGCGTCGAGGAGCGCCAGATTGTCGCGGGCATCAAACAGCTTCACGACCTCGATTCGCTGCCGGGGACCCGCGTCGTCGTTCTCGCGAACCTCGAACCGGCGGAGCTGTTCGGCGTCGAGTCGAACGGCATGGTGCTGGCCGCGGGCGAGGAGGCCGACCTGCTGACGACGCTCGGTGACGCGGTGCCGGGCGAGCGGGTTCGGTAGCGGTCGCCGAAAACAGGGCCGTTATTTTTCACCGTCCCCGGAGAAGGGCCGGTATGCGACGAGCGAAAATCGTCTGTACCCTTGGTCCTGCGTCCGACGACCGCCAGACCATCCGCGAACTCGCGGACGCTGGCATGGCCGTGGCTCGACTCAACGCGAGTCACGGCTCTCACGAGGACCGCGCGGAACTCATCGAGCGCATCCGCGACGTCGACGCCGCCATCGACGACCCTCTCGCGTCGATGCTCGACCTGCAGGGACCGGAAATCAGGACGGCCGCCATCGACGACCCCATCGAGGTTCCGAGCGACGCGACGGTCCGGTTCGTCGAGGGCGACACCGCGACGCCCGAGGAAATCGGTCTCTCCTACGCCATCACGGAGGTCGAACCCGGCGACCGGGTCCTCCTCGACGACGGACGCATCGAGACGGAAGTCGAGGGTATCGACGGGGAGGTGGTGACCGCCCGCGTCGTCTCCGGCGGCGAGTTGGGGAGTCGAAAGGGGGTGAACATCCCGGGCGTCGACCTCGACCTCGACGTCGTGACCGAGAGCGACCGCCGGGACATCGAGGTGGCGGTCGAGGGCGATGCGGACTTCGTCGCGGCGAGTTTCGTCCGCGACGCCGACGACGTGTACGAGGTCACCGACGCCATCGAGAGTGCGGGCGGCGACATTCCCGTCATCTCGAAGATAGAGCGAGCGGGCGCGGTCGACAACATCGACGAAATCGTCGAGGCGTCCTACGGCGTGATGGTCGCGCGCGGTGACCTCGGGGTGGAGTGCCCGCTCGAACACGTCCCGATGGTGCAAAAAGAGATTATCCACAGCGCGCAGGACGCGGGCGTGCCCGTCATCACGGCGACGGAGATGCTGGACTCGATGGTTCACTCCCGGCGCCCGACGCGAGCGGAGGCGTCCGACGTGGCCAACGCCGTCCTCGACGGCACGGACGCGGTGATGCTCTCCGGTGAGACGGCCATCGGCGACCACCCCGTTCGCGTCGTCGAGACCATGAACCGAATCGTCCGCGAGGTAGAGGGGAGCGACGAGTATGTCGAGACGCGCGAGGGGCGTGTCCCGAAGGCCGCCCAAGAGTCACAGACGGAGGCGCTCGCTCGCGCCGCCCGCTATCTGGCTCGTGACCTCGGTGCGGCGGCCATCGTCGCCGTCTCGGAGTCGGGCTACACGGCGCGTGCGACGGCGAAGTTCCGACCGGGCGTTCCCGTCGTCGCGACGACGCCCCAAGACAAGGTGCGCCGCCAACTCGCGCTCTCGTGGGGCGTCGACGCGCAGTACGCCCCCTACCGGGAGGATATCGATGGGATGGTCGACGCCGCCGTCGACGCCGCCATCGAGGCCGGCGCCGCCGAGAGCGGTGACACCGTCGTCGTCCTCACGGGGATGATGACGGAACTGGAGGGAACGAACACCACCAACACGCTGAAGGTCCACGTCGCGTCGGAGACGGTGGCGACGGGTCGGAGCGTCGCCCGCGGCCGCGTCGCCGGCCCGGTGTTCCGGTGTCCGGACGGCGACCTCTCGGACGCACCTGCGGGAGCCATCATCGCGCTCCCGTCGACCTTCGACGGCGAGTTCCGCGGTGACACCGGAAAAATCGGTGGCATCGTCGACGCCCGGCCGGGGATGACGAGTTACGCGGCGCTGGTCGCCCGCGAGCACGGCATCCCGATGATAAGCGGCGCGCCCCTCCCCGACGACGTGGCGGAGGGGACGACGGTCACGCTGCACGCCGACCGCGGCGTCGTCTACGAGGGCGACGTGACGCCGCGCCCGCGATAGCGGTATCCATTTCACGCTGACCCCGGTAGTGAGGGTATGAGCGCGCTTCCGGACGACGACCGCGACGACGACGAGTCGCCGTGGCGTTTCGCCCTCGACGATGTCGGTGAGGAGGCCGAGGACACCGCGGCCATCACCCCCGAATCGCCCGAACTGGAGAACGTCGTGTTCGTGTTGCTCGGTGTGGCGCTGTCGGTCGGCGTCTTCGTCGCCGCGTTCGGCAGTCTCTAACTGGCCGGTAGTATAAACACCCGCAGGCCAAACGGTCGGTATGGTCACACCCACGGTCGCGCTCCAGTTCGGGCTCGAACTCGGGCCGGAGACGCTCCCGTTGCTACTGATAGTCGCCGGGTTGGGCCTCTCGATAGCGGAGGCGATGGCGCCGGGGGCACACTTCGCGGTCCTCGGCGTGGCGCTGCTCGCCGCCGGCATCGTCGGCCTGCTCCTCGGCCCGGTGGCCGGTCCCTTCGTCCTCTCGGTGCTGATTCTCGTGTTCGGCGGGTTGGCGCTCGTCGGCTACCGGCAGTTCGACCTCTACGGGGACGGGAGCATCGGGCAGACGAGCGACTCCGACTCGCTCCGCGGGCGGACCGGAACCGTGACCGAGCGCGTCACGCCCCGCGAGGGGACGGTCAAACTCGACCGCGGCGGCTTCAACCCGAACTACGCCGCCCGCTCGATGGACGGCGAGATACCGGTCGGTACCGAGGTGTTGGTGGTCGACCCCGGTGGCGGGAACGTCCTCACGGTCGCGTCGATGGAAGAGATGGAAGACGACATCGACGCCGAACTTGCGCGGGCACGCGCGGAGACGGAGTCCGAGGACGACGACCGCGAGGGCGAACCCGAACGCGCCTGAGACGAGGGTGGCGGCGCTGGCACCGTGGCGTTTAAATCGCCACCGCTCCGAACGGGACATAATGGCTTTTGAGGAGCTGCTGAGCGACCCGGTAATTCAGAAGTACCTCCACGAACTCGTCGGGCCGACGGGGATGCCGGTCGCCGCCGCGCCGCCGGACGGGGAGGTGACGGACGAGGAACTCGCCGAGGAGCTCGGACTCGAACTCAACGACGTTCGCCGAGCGCTCTTTATCCTCTACGAGAACGACCTCGCCAGCTACCGCCGCGTCCGCGACGAGGACTCCGGGTGGCTCACGTATCTTTGGACGTTCGAGTACGAGAACATCCCGGAGAATTTGGAGGAGGAGATGTACCGGTTGCTCGAGGCGCTGGAGGAGCGACTGGAGTACGAGCGAACCCACGAGTTCTATCTCTCCGAGCCCGCAGGTATCCGCTTCGAGTTCAGCGAGGCGATGGAGTTCGACTTCCAGTGTCCGGAGACGGGCGCCCCGCTCGAACCGATGGACAACGACGACATGATTGAGGCGACCGAACGCCGAATCGAAGCGCTCCGAAACGAGCTTAACGTGGAAATCACTCGCTGATGGTCGTTCTCGCAACCAAGTGCTACGTCGAAGGGTCGGCACGCGAACGAGCGCTCGACGGTATGAACTCGCTCGTCGAGAACGCCATCGGAGACTTGGACGTGACGTGGACGACCGGCGTCCGTCACGACGACTTCGTCTCGGTGACGGTCAGCGGCGACGACGAGGTGGCGGCACGGAACGCGCTC
Source organism: Haloplanus sp. C73 (assembly GCF_051195115.1). Taxonomy (NCBI): domain Archaea; kingdom Methanobacteriati; phylum Methanobacteriota; class Halobacteria; order Halobacteriales; family Haloferacaceae; genus Haloplanus; species Haloplanus sp. C73. Next base: position 83,593 of record NZ_JBNTJZ010000006.1, read on the forward strand.
CGCGAGGAGTGGGGCGAAATCGGCACCGGCTTCGAAGACGGCGAGACGTACGTCGGCACCCTCGAATCGTGGGACGAGGACGGGTTCGTCCTCGACGCGGGCGAGCGGGTGCGCATTCCCGCCGACGAGTTGGGCCTCGGCAGAGGGTCACCGTCTCAGATTCGAGACCGGTTCGGCCTCGTCCAGCATCTCCCGCTTCGGTTCGTGGCGGGCGACCCGCCGCGACTGGCCGACGAAGAGCGCGACCGGCTCTACGACTGGACGCGTGGTGAGAACGGTCGTCTCAACGTCAACAGCGCGACGCGGGGCGAGGTGCGCGCGACGCTGAATCGCGCTGGCCACGCCCGCGACATCGTCACCGTTGAGCGGTTGGGACTGCTCGAACAGAGCGTCATCTGTACGCCGGGCACTGACCCGCCGGGCCTCCTTGCTTCCGTCGGCGAGTACCTGCCGGCGGAGCTGAAATGCGTCATCCCCTGACCGATGAATCGTCGGTATCTGATTCCGCTGGCGCTCGCGGCGCTTGCGCTCACCGCCGGCTGTGCGGGGTTGCTCGGCTCCCAGCCCATCTCTGACGAGCGGCTGGACGAGGAGCCGCCGTCGCCCTACGTCTGGGACAACGACGTCGACGCCCACATCACGATTACGGAGAACGCCCGCTTTCAGGCGGTGTATCGACTCGACGACGGGTCGATGGAACTGTTCCGACGCGACGGCTTCGGCGGGCGCAACGCCATCCCCGTCTCGGCGGTCCGCTATCGCTACTCCAACGGGACGGTGATTACGGGTACTGAGATTCGAGAGCGCGGGGGCGAAATCGACCGCTCGCGCTCGCGCGTATCGGTCACGACGCCCAACGGCACCGACGGCGGCCAACTCGCCTTTACGTCGTCGAGCACGCCCAAGCGCTTCGCGCTCCCGGCGTTCGTGAACGGGTCGTACGCCGTCGTCCTGCCGCCGAACCGACGCGTCGAGGTGTTCCCGTTCGGGACGGTCGACCCCGGCGGCTACGAGGTTATTAGCGAGGGCGACCAGCGAATCATCCGGTGGGAGAGCGTCGAGGCCGACGCAATCTCGGTCCAGTTCTACCTGCAACGTGACCTGACTATCTTCGGCGGCGCGGCGGCGGTGCTCGTGGCCGTCGGGCTGGGCGGGGCGTTCTACTACAAGCGCCGCATCGAGGCGCTTCGGAAGCGCCGCGAGGAACTCGGCCTCGACGTCGACACCGAGGACGACGAGTTCCGCGACGACCCGCCGCCGGGGATGGGCTAACCTCGGGTCACGGCTGTTTTCAACCCCGGCCGCCTACCCGTATTCATGCGAGTTGCGGTCGTCACCGTCGGCGACGAACTGCTGTCTGGGGATACGGTCAACACGAACGCCTCGTGGCTGTGTGACCGCCTCGACGAGCGTGGCGTCTCGGTCGACCGCGTCACGACCGTCCCGGACCGAATCGCCGACATCGCCCGCGTCGTCAACGAGTATCGCGCGGCGTACGACGCGGTCATCGTCACCGGCGGCGTCGGCCCGACCCACGACGACGTGACGATGGACGGCGTCGCGGCGGCGCTCGGTCGGTCGGTCGTCCCGAACGCGGACGCGGCGGCGTGGCTGGACGACCACGGGGACTACGCCGCCGCCGACCTCACGGAGGGGACGACCCACCTCCCCGAAGGTGCGCGCCACCTCCCGAATCCCGAGGGTGTCGCGCCCGGCGCCGTCGTCGACGGCGTTTACGTGTTTCCGGGCGTGCCGGCGGAGATGGAGGCCATGTTCGAGTCCGTCGCGGCGGAGTTCGAGGGAACGCCGCGACACGTCGAAGTGGTGCGGACGAGCGAACCGGAGAGCGCGCTCCTCGACCGGCTTCGCGCCGTCCGCGAGGAGTTCGACGTGACAGTCGGGAGCTACCCCGGCGACGACGTGCGGTTGAAAGTGACGGCGTCGGACCCGGAGACGGCGGCGGCCGCGGCGGCGTGGCTCCGCGACCGAGTCGAGGACTAACGCGTCAGATATCGGAGCCAGAGTCCGGTGAGGAGTAGGCTGGCGAGCAACACGGCCGCGGCCGTCGCGGCGATAGGGAGCGGTTCCCCGGACTGGAGGAGGAACATGCCAACGGCTTCCGACGGCAGTCGCTTAAGTGTTCGTCCCGCGAGTAGGTCGTGTTCAGATACGCAGGTGGAGTTGGGAGCACCTCGAAAGCCCCCGGCGTCTCGGCTCTCGGGACTCGCTGCGCTCCTCACTCCGTTGCGGTGCTTGCGTCGTCGACGGATCGCTCTGCGATCCGTCTGGCTCGTCAGACCTCCGGTCTGACGACCGTCACCAGAACGCAAAGCGTTCTGGTTGGCTCACGAGAGCTCCGCTCTCGTGAACGTCCGGGTACGCCGAGACGCCGGCCCCTTTCAGTCCCACCCGCATCGGCTGGCCAACCGGCCGCCGTTGGATGGGACTGAAAGGGGCGACTCGCTGGAGGAAGGCGGGCGACGTAAGCACCGCAGGCCGAAGGCCGAGGAGCGCAGCGAGCCCTCCGACTCCAGCGAGTCGGGGCTTTCGAGGTGTCTTCAGTCCGAACGAACTAGTCTGAACAGTAGTGCGAGTCGCGACCCTTTTGCCGTCGCCGCCGTAGAGTACGCCAATGCGACTCGGGTTCGTGGTCAACCCCATCGCCGGCATGGGGGGGCGCGTCGGTCTGAAAGGGACGGACGACAAGGTCGAGGAGGCCCGCGCCCGCGGTGCCGAGCCACGGTCCCCCGAGCGTGCGCGGCGTGCCCTCACCGCCATCCGCGAGCGACTGCCGGACGCGACGCTGGTGACGTGGGGGGAGCCGATGGGGGCGGCGCTCGCCCGCGAGGTGGGGTTCGACCCCGAGGTGGTCGGCGCGCCGGAATCGGCGGAGACGACGGCGGAAGACACCCGCGCCGCCGTGGCGGCGTTTCTCGACGCCGACGTGGACTTGGTTTGTTTCGTCGGCGGCGACGGCACCGCCGCGGACGTCGCCGACGCCCTCGACGGAACGGACGTGCCGATGCTCGGGATTCCCGGCGGCGTGAAAGTCTACTCCTCGGTCTTTGCCGTCTCGCCGGAGGACGCCGCGGACGTCCTCGCGTCGTTCGAACGGACCGAGCGCCGCGAGATACTGGATATCGACGAGGACGCCTACCGCGAGGGGTCGGTCGACCCGGACCTCCGCGCCGTCGCTCGCGTCCCGGTCGGCGAGGACCTGCAGTCGTCGAAACAGACGGGGAGCGGGAACGTCGAGGCGGTGGCCGAGGGGTTCGTCGAGGAGGTGTCGTCCGGCGTCACCTACGTCCTCGGGCCGGGGAGTACGGTCGGTGCAATAAAGGACGCACTCGGGTTCGAGGGGTCGCCGCTCGGCGTCGACGTGTGGCGCGACGGCGAGGTGTTGGTCGAAGACGCGAGCGAGTCGGCGATTCTCGACGCACTGGGGGAGCGAAACGTCGTCGTCGTCTCGCCCATCGGGGGACAGGGGTTCATCTTCGGCCGGGGGAACCCGCAACTCTCGCCGGCAGTGATTCGGCGGTGTGACGTGGCGGTGGTCGCCTCGCGGGCGAAACTCGACGACATCGGAACGCTTCGGGTCGACACCGACGACCCGGAACTCGACGCTGAACTGCGGGGGTGGACCCGCGTCCGCGTGGGACGTTTCGAGTCCCGACTCATGGAAGTCCGCTAAAACCGCCCGACTTCAACACCATTCATGAGGTATAATGGTGCATAGTGAAGATTAAGGTCTCTGGCAGACATACCTGTGATATGGAAACACGCAAGGTACAGCGTCTGGGGCCATCGACGCTCGCGATGACGCTCCCGGCGGAGTGGGCCAAGGAGAACAACGTGGAGAAGGGGGACGAGGTGTCGCTGCGGATGGGCGGCAAGGGGACGCTCACGGTTCTGCCGGAGTCGGCCAGTACGGAGGGGTCGATGGCGACGATTCACGCCGACAACCTCGATTCGCGGGCGCTCGAACGCGCCATCGTCGCGCAGTACGTTCTCGGCCGGCGCGTCATCCACATCCAGAAATCGGAGGGTGCCCTCGACAGCGAGCACATCAACGCCGTCTACCGCGCCGAGACGCAGTTGATGGGCCTCGGCGTCATCGAGGAGACGCCCGAGCGCATCGCCATCCGGTGTTCAGTCGACCCCGAGGACTTCACGCTCGACAACCTCCTCGAACGACTGGAGAACACGGGGAGTACGATGCGCGGCGAGTCAATCAAGGCCATCGCCCACGGGAACGCCGACTTGGCCGAACGGGCGCTGAACCGGGAGCGACAGGCGAACAAGATTTTCGTCCTTCTGCTTCGCCTCATCTTCATGGCGTACCAGAACCCGAACCTCGCGCGAGCGGTCGGCTTGGAGTCTGGCTTCCCGCTCATCGGCTACCGCTCGGTGGCGAAAAATCTCGAACTGACCGCGGACAACGCCGAGGACATCGGCAACATCGCCCTCGACGCGACGGACAACACGCTCGACGTCGACGGCTCGACCATGCGACGCATCCGCGAGTTCACCGACCAAGTGGACGAAATCACCGCCACCGCCGTCGAGGCCGTCGTCGAACGCGACTACGACAAGGCCATCGCCGTCGGGCGGATGTACGAGGAGATTACGGACCGCGAGATGGAACTCATCCGGAGCCTCCCGGATATGCCGAAAGTCGAACTCCTCCGAACCCGTGAGGTGCTTGTCAGCCTCCAACAGACCGCGCAGTACGCCATGCGAAACGCCGAAATCGCGGCCAACCTCGCGCTCAACGAGGAGTCCGAACACGTCACTATCGAGTGATTATCGGACTGGCTGGATAGAGAGTAGGCCCCCGTCGTCGGTGGGCGTTGGGGTCGGCGTCGGGGTCGCTGTCGGCTCCGCGGTCGGCGTCGGGGTCGCTGTCGGCTCCGCGGTCGGCGTCGGGGTCGCTGTCGATGTCGTCGACCCGTCGTCGAGGAGGCCGTCGTCGGTCGGAGTTGGCGTGGGCGTCGGTGTCGACTCGCCGTCCGGCGTGGGGGTCGGCGTCGCGGTCGATTCGCCGTCTGGCGTTGGCGTCGCGGTGGTGTTTTCCTCCGATTCGCTCGCCGTCTCGTCTGCCTTGTTGCCGAAGATGTCCGTCTCGATGGTTCGGGTATAAGTGAGCGGGTCGAGCGGTATCTCCATCGTCCCCGTCGGCAGTTCGACGCGCGCGGCGAAGTCGATTCGGAGGTCTGTCGTCTGGTTGTTCTGCAGGTGGCTCACCCACCACTCGTCGATTCGGCCGTTGTTGAGCGTCGTCGTCGCCTCGATGGTTCGGGTTTCGCCCGGCGCAATCACGCCGTGTCCCTCGGTGGCGCCGCTTCCCATCGCCACCCCGTTCATCGTCGCCTCGTAGCTGAGTTCGGAGATGGGCACGGGGTAGCTGTTGGGGTTGTGGACGACGAACTCCATGTCGATGCGGGTCGCGTCGGTGTCGACGCCGCCCCACTGCGCGCTGGTTTCGCGGATGACGAGGATGGGGCCGCCGCTCGGCGACTCACCGACGGGTCGGGATTCGGTGGAGTTGAACGCGGAGATGATGTCCGTCTCGATGGAGCGAGTGACTTTCGGTGCCCCGAATGAGGCGCCGAGCGCCGAGGAGTGGACGTCGGCGTTGACGGCGAGTGTCGTCTGCTCGTCGTTGCGGATGTGGCTCACCCACCACGCGGGGATGCGCTCGTTGTCGAGCCGGGTCGTCATGGGGACGGTCGACTGTCCCTTTGGTATCGAGACGCCGTTTTTCGTCCCGTTGGCCATCCGAATGCCGTTCATGTCGATGGCGTAATCGACCGTGACGCCGCCGAGTTGGGCGCCGATGGGGTTCGGGTTCTCGACGATTAGTTCGCTCTCGATGGTCGTCGTCTCGTCGGTGACGTTTCCGAAGCGATTGTCGACGCCGGCCACCGACGGCTGGCTGAACACGAAAAACGCGACGCCGGCCAGTACGACGACGGCGACGACGGCGACGGCGACGAGTCGGCGCGTCGTCGACAGGGTTCGGCGGAGCCGAGCAAACATATCGAGTCGACGGACCGCCGCGGTGATACTACTTGCGGCTCTCGAACGAGCCGAAATCGCCCACGAGCCTTTTTATCCCCTCGGTCGTAACGCGAAAGCGCTCCGAATGTCTCGACACGCAGCCAGACCTCCCGGTGATTCGGCCGACCTCGAGTGGTGTCACGAGGCGGTACAGGGCGTCTCTCGAACGTTTGCGTTGACCGTCGACGTGCTTGACGAACCGATGGCGTCGTACATCTGTATCGGCTACCTCCTCTGTCGCGTGCCCGACACCGTCGAGGACGCAGACCACATCCCGCCGGCCGAACAGACCCGGCTTCTGCGCGAGTACGACAGCGTACTCGACCCGGACGACGACACCGACCCCGAGGCCTTTCGCGACTCCGTCGACGAGTGGCTTCCGGACGCCGCCGACCGAACCGACGACTGGGAGGTCGTCGCGAGCACCCCACGAATCGTCGACACCTTCCGTGGGTTGCCGGACGACGTGTGCGAGGCAGTCACGCCGCCGGCGCGCGAACTCGTGCAGGGGATGGCCATGTTCGTCGAGCGCTACGCCGACGAGGGTGGCCTCCGCATCGAGTCGCGCGAGGAACTCGAAGAGTACTGTTACTACGCCGCCGGCACCGTCGGCAACCTCGTTACCAACCTGCTCGCTCGCGGCGACCTGAGCGGCGACCGCCGCGCCCGACTCTACGACACCGCCGAGGAGTTCGGCCTCCTGCTCCAGTTGGTCAACGTCGCCAAGGACGTCTACGACGACTACACCGAGGAGGACAACGTCTACCTGCCCGCGGAGTGGCTGGCCGCGGAGGGCGTCCCGCAGGACGAGGTCATCGCCCCCGAACACGAGTCTGGGGCGGCGGCCGTCGTCAAGCGGACGGCCACCCACGCGCGTTCGTTCCTCGACGACGCCCAGACCTATCTGGAGGCGGTGCCCACCACCGACGGCAACACCGTCGCGGCGTGGGCCATCCCCTTCCTCCTCGCCGTTGGCACGCTCCGCGAACTGCTCGAACGGCCCGAGGACGCGCTCTCTTCGACCGGCGTAAAGATTTCGCGGCAGGAAGTGTTCGCCGTCGTCACGGAGATGACCGGGTCGCCGTCGGATTCGCTCGGCGACCTCCGGGAGGACATCGCCGGCGAGCCGTTCCATCGGGCGAGCGGACAGGCGGACTGACTGTTCTTGTTAGGTCACGACTGCGTACGTCATCAGGAAGCCGAAGTAGAGCCCGACCAGCGCCGCGAGCGCCAGTAACCTGAACCGCCGCAACTCCTCTGTCTCCTCGTCTCGGGCCGTCTCGAACGCCTCGCGTTCGGCATCCGAGAGCGTCTCCGGGTGGTTCAGCCCGCGGTGGAGCGCGAGGTGTTGCTCGCGAGTGAACGGGCGGCCACACCGCTCGCAGACGTGGGCCGTCGCGTCGGGCGGCACGTCGGTGTCGCGGTCGGGATTTATCATGTTGCGATAAAGGGTGGGGCGACGTACGGTTCGGCGACTATCCAGAGGCTGAGCATGGTGTAGCCGACCATGACGGCGGTGACGCCGTACTGACTCCGCACCGCTTGCAGTCGCGAGGGGAAGACGTCGTAGGCGGTGGCGTGGGCGACCCAGACGGCGACGAGGTGGCCCAGCAGGACACAGGCGAGTTCGAGGCCGCCGAACCACGTCGGCAACCCGGCGAGTTGGGGCGGCGACGGCGGCGGCGACAGGGGCGCGGCGGCGACGACGCTGAGTGTCGGCGCCAGCACCAGCACCGAACTGAAGTTGTGCGCGAGGTGGTAGCCCGCGGCGATGGGCAGGAGCGCGGGCGCGAACCGCCGCGCGAGATACGTCGCCGTGAGGTGGGTGTCGGCCCCGCGTCGACTGAACCGGGCCGAGGCTCGGTAGGCCAGATAGAACAGGGCGGCGCCGGCGAGATACGCGCCGAGATAGAGTGCGGTCGGGGGGGCGCCGACGCCGACGACGGCGCGCGCGACGCCGGCCCACAGCCCCGTCGCGACGAAGCCGTCGTACGTCGTGACGAAAAGGAGCGTGACGACGAACGCCACGTCGTCTTGTCCCTCGAACGCCGTCTCGGGGAGGTCGGCACCGGGGAGGCGCAGGCGGAGCCGCCCCGACTCGACGGTCAGGGGCGCGAGATATCCGTAGAGTCGGAACGCCCGCGCAAGCGGGTCGACGCGGTCGAACCACGCTTCTTCGCCGACGACGACGGTGCCGGCGAGTGTGACGCCGGTGTACGCCACGAGCACCGTCGCGAGAAGCCGCGGGTCGTCGGCGAGCGGCGTCATCACTTCTATCCAGACGAGGAGGAGGAGACCGGCGACGCTCGGCCACGCGCCGAGTCGGTCGGGGTACGGGCGATTCAGCGACGGGAGCGGCGCCGCGAGCGTTCGGAAGGGGTTGAGCGTCGGCCACGTATTCCCGACGAGATACGTCGTGGCGACGTAGCCACCCCACCAGCCCACCCAGACGACGAGGATGGTGAGGCTCCGAACGCCGGTTCCCGGGCCGACGTAGCCGACGACGACGGCGGCGACGAGGAGAGCGAGCGCACCGAGACGCGCCGCGGCGCGCAGGAGGCGTCCGGGCGTCGGGAGCGGTCGGCGCCAGTCGTGGATGGCGTCGATGAGCCGTCGGTCGGTGACGAAACTGGCGAGCAGGAAGGAGACGCCGACGACGCCGCCGCCTGTGAGAAGGAAGAGCCACATGGGGACGGCGATTGGGTCGCGTCCCGTGCCGCCGAGTCCGCCGCTGTGGGCGGTGGCGACGCCCGCGCTGGCCCCCAGTGAGAGCGTGACGGCGAGTGCGACTCGACCGGCGTGGCGCCAGCGCGGCGTCGTGACCATCGTATCGGGGGTTGGATTGGGCCGGTGGAGTAGCTTCCGGAAGCGACTCGTCGCGATGGTTGGGAGGATTTTTGGTAGTTGAATCGCAACGGGGGGGTATGAGTACCGATCACGGTGACGACCACGGACATCACCTCCCGGCAGTCGAAGACTGGCCGCGAGGGCTCGGCGAGGCGAGTTGGTGGCCGTTCATCACGGCACTGGGCGCCGGTGGCCTGTACATCGCCGCCGGCCTGTACATCGTCTCGGGCGGCGACGAGTCGACTATTAACCCGCTGTTCGCGCCGCTGCTCGGGGCGGCGAGCGTCGGGACGTTCCTCTTCGGCCTCTACGGCTGGCTGTATCACGCCTTCGTCTCGACGTTCTGGTCGCGCGGCAGTAACGAGACGAGCGCGAAGGCGCTTCGCTGGGGGATGGTGTCGTTCCTCGGGTCCGAACTCGCCACTTTCGGCGCCGGGTTCGGCTACTACTTCTTCATCCGAGCGGGCACGTGGCCGCCGGGTGAGCTTCCGCACCTGCTGGGTTCGCTCGTCCTCATCAACACCGCCATCTTGGTGGCGTCCAGCCTGACGCTTCACTGGGCCCACGTCGCCATCCGGAACAACAACCGCCGGAAGTTCATCCTCGGACTGCTCGTGACGCTCCTGCTCGGTGTGGTGTTCATCGGTGGGCAGATTTACGAGTACTACGAGTTCATCATCCACTCGAACTTCACGTTCGAATCCGGGTTCTTCGGCTCGGCCTTCTACGGCCTCACCGGCCTGCACGGACTTCACGTCTCGCTCGGTGGCGTGTTGCTCGCCATTGTCACCATTCGGGCGCTCGCCGGCCAGTACTCCGCCGACCGACACGTCTCGGTGACCACCGTCTCGATGTACTGGCACTTCGTCGACGTGGTCTGGATTTTCCTCGTCGTCATCCTCTATGCCGGCGCGGAAGTCGGCGCCTGACGACGGTACGCACCCGTCACGCGTCGACTGCGCCGTGGATTTATATGGCCTCCAGCGACAGAGAGTTGTATGGACGACCTCGAACAACTCGTGTCGTCGCTGACGCCTCGCGAAGAGAACGACGAAATCAAACTCTACCAGAACACCGTCTCCGTCGCGTGTCCGGTCTGTGAGGAGCCGTTCGACGACCTCGTCGTGTGTAAGAACCAAGAGACGAGCCTCGAACAGATAGAGCCGCTCGACATCTGTGTCACCGTCCACGACGACAGCCCGCTTCTGTTCACGCACAAGCACTGACCCCCCAGCACGTAAGAGGCTCCGCACTGACGCCACGGTATGGCGCGCGAAGTCACGCACACCGCGACCGGGCCGAAGATTATCACGCCCGAGGATATCGACGAGGAGAAAGGCGATATCGCCGTCTGTCTCTGTGGACTGAGCGAGACGTACCCGTTCTGTGACGGCTCGCACCAACGGGCCGAAGACGAGGACCCCGACGAACTGTACAAGTACGTCGACGGCGAGCGACGCCGGATATCGATAACCGTCGAGGAGTAGCCGCCGGAAAGTATTTGGCTCGGTTTCGTGCATACCTGCACAAATGGATGGCGAGATTCTCGACGTCGTGACCGAGTGGAGCACCCGCTCCGTCTCGGACGGTGTCGCCGGGCTGTACGAGCTGGTGGACGACGAGTTCTCCGGCGCCGTCACCGACGGCACGGCGTGGGCGTTCGTCCTCAACGGGCGCGTCGTCGGGGTGTTCGACGGCGACGTTCACGACTTCGAGGACGCGTCGCTGACGGCGTACGCCGCACCTGACGTCTCCCTTCCCTTGCTCTATGCCATGCAGGCCCGCGGCGGCGAGGTTCGCGGGCAGTACTACTCGAACGACACGCCGCTTTCCGAGATTCACGAGACGCTCTCGACCGGCAACTTCGTCGGCTACGTCGAACTCTCCGAGAACGTCCTCTCCGGGGATTACTACATCGTCTACTACGGTAGCCGGTCGCTCCCCGTGGCGTACGTGGGCAACAGTCGCCGACTGGTCACGGGTGACGAGGCCTTCGACCTCGCCGCGGACGAAGTCGGCATCTACAGCGTCGTCGACGCCGACATCGAGGTGGTCGACCTGCCCGAGCGGCCGGCGGAGATGGACACCGCCGTCGCCGTCGCGTCCGAGGGCGACGCTGGCTCGGTCGATGCGGACGAGGAGGCGACGGACGGGGAGGAATCGACCGACTCGGCGAGTGACGACGCGGACTCGGAAGCGGAGGGCGTGACCGACGAGGAGACGCCCGATTCGACGGACTCCGAGTTCGAGGCGCTGGGCGAGATGAGCGGCGTCGACGCCGACTCATCGGCGGATACCGAGGCCGGAGACACCGAGACGGCGACCGAGGAAGCCGAAATGGAGTCGGAGGCGGCCGCGGACGCCGAGGCGGACGACGAGACGGGCGATGCGGCCGAAGACGAGACGGCTCCGGCGTCGACGCCTGATGTCGCTTTCGGGGACGCGGACTCGACAGCCGGAGACGCGGCCGCCGAATCGGACGCCGAGGCCGCCGACGAGACGGGTTCCGAATCGGCCGACGACGCGGCCGCCGAATCCGAACCGGGCGGAGCGGCGGTCGAGAGCCCCGATATCGACAACCTCCGACGCGAACTCGACACCGCCCGCGAGGCGAAGGCGGAACTCGAAGCGGAGCGTGACCGCCTCGCGAGCGAGCGCGACGAGTTGCAGGCGGAGGTCGAAAGCCTCCGCGAGCGCGTGGGGCGGCTCGAATCGGAAATCGAGCGGTTGGAGGCCGGCGACCAGCCGGAACGCACTCTCGACCCCGAGGAGGCACTCGCTGGAACCAACCTGTTCGTCCGCTACGAGGACAAGGCCGCCGGGACGCTCGAAGGTGCCGCAGAGGGGCGACTCTCGCCGGACGAACTCCGGGAGAACCTCCGGCTGGACTACCATACGGAGTTCGAGGACGAGGGCGTGTACGTAGACGACCAGCCGTTCGAAACGTTCCTCCGAGAGACGCCGGAGCATCGCTTCGCGACGTGGCTCCTGCTCTCGCTCACGACCGAGATTCGGCAGGCCAACGCCAAACCCGAGATGACCAAGCTCTACGACGCCATCGAGCGAGTCGACCGCATCGACCTTCGCGGGGCAGTCGACGTGACCGTCGACGACGAGGGCGAGGGAGGTGGCGAGGCGACGACCGAGGCGTTCGACGTCGTGTTCCGGGACAAGATGGGTGACCCGCTTTTCGTCGCCACCTTCGACGACTCGCGGGACCCCACGCGGGCCGCGCCGATTCGGTCGCTGGTCGAGGGTGCGCGGTCGGTGAGCGACGCCCTGCCGTCCTTCGCCGCGGCGTTTGCGGTGACGACGAGTTTCTTCGAGGCCGACGCGATGGAGACGGCTGTCGACGCCACTCGCGGCGGGCTGTTCAGTCGCAGTTCGCGGAAAAGCTACGTCAAACTCTCACGGAAGGCGGGCTTTCACCTCTGTCTCGTCGAGGCACGAGATGGGGACTTCTTCCTCAGCGTTCCGGAGCTCTAGCTCTCAATCTCTGCGGTCTCTTCGATTTTCATCGAGTCGAGCTTCTCGACGATGGAGTCGATTTTCTCGTCGAGTTCGTCGACGAAATCTGCAGTGTCTTCGGTGGTGATTGCGCCCTGACTCGACGGTTCGATGAGGTTCTCCTCCTCCAGAACACGGAGCGAGTAGCGGACCTTGTGATGCGGGTACCCCGTCTCGTTGGACATCTTCACGATTCCGATAGGTTCGTTACCGATGACCATCTTCAACACCTGAAGGTGTCGTTCGAGCATATCGACTTCTTTCTCGAGCCGGTCTATCATGACACTTGTTAACTTGTCTTTGCGGGTTTTAAAAGTTGCTGTGCCGCCCCGCGCTACCCGCTTCTGAGGGGTGGGAGTAGTTAACGCTTCGGGTCGCGGCGGCTTCAGCGGGGTCGAGCGGCCGACGCCGTCGACTTTCGGCCCGTTCTCGATTCGGGTTGGGTGCGTGACGGTATCGTAATCGGTTTAGCGAGTGGGCCGAAATCCCCGTTCGGATATGACTGTCACCATCGTCGGGTCCCAGCTCGGCGACGAGGGCAAGGGTGCCCTCGTCGACCTGTGGGGTGGGAACGCCGACATCGTGGTCCGGTATCAGGGCGGGGACAACGCCGGCCACACCGTCGTCGAGGGAGGCGAAGAGTACAAGCTGTCTCTGGTGCCCAGCGGCGCCGTCAGAGGGAAAGTCGGGATTCTCGGCAACGGCTGTGTCGTCAACCCGCGTACGCTGTTCGACGAACTCGACACGCTCCGCGAGCGTGGTCTCGACCCCGACGTACGCGTCGCTCGACGCGCCCACGTCATCATGCCGTACCACCGCGTCCTCGACGGCATCGAGGAGGAGGCCAAGAGCGACGACGACCTCGAAGCCGGCACGACCGGCCGCGGCATCGGTCCCACCTACGAGGACAAGGTCGGTCGCCGCGGCATCCGCGTCGGCGACCTCCTCGATCCCGACGTGCTTCGCGACCGACTCGAGTACGTCGTCCCGCAGAAACGCGCCATCGTCGAGGACGTCTTCGGACTCGAAGCCGGTGAGGAGTTCGACATCGACGCCCTCCACGAGGAGTTCGCCGCCGTCGGGCGCCGCCTCGCGGAGGAGAACATGACCGTGAACGCGGGCGATTTCCTCGGAAACGAACTCGACGACGGGTCGAACCTGCTGTTCGAGGGTGCACAGGGCACCTCCATCGACATCGACCACGGTATCTACCCCTACGTCACTTCCTCGAACCCGACCGCCGGCGGCGCGTCGACGGGGACCGGCGTCGGTCCGACGGTCGTCGGGCAGGGCGAAGTCGTCGGCATCGTGAAGGCCTACCTCTCGCGGGTCGGCACCGGCCCGCTCCCGACCGAACTCGACGGGGCGGACGAGGACCTCGCCGACTACATCCGCGAGAAAGGTGGCGAGTTCGGGACCGTCACGGGTCGCCCGCGCCGCATCGGTTGGCTCGACGTTCCGATGCTCCGGCACGCGGCCCGCGTCAGCGGCTTCACCGGCATCGCTGTCAATCACCTTGACGTCCTCGCCGGACTGGACGAGGTGAAGGTCGGCGACGCCTACGAACTCGACGGCGAGCGACTGGAGACGATGCCGGCGACGACCGAGCGCTGGGCCGAGTGTGAGCCGATTCTCAAGTCGTTCGACCCGTGGCCGGAAGTCGACTGGGCCGCCGTCGCCGACGACGGCTACGACGCTCTCCCCGACGGCGCACAGACCTACCTCGACTACGTGAGCGACGAGGTCGGCGCGCCCATCTACGCCGTCGGCGTCGGTCCCGACCGCGCCGAAACCATCGAACTCGCCGACCCCTTCGAGCGGACCGCGTAGCCTGCCCGGAGACGACGCGGGATGTTTTTTGACCGTCCGAGACACAGCACCCGATATGCGACGCTCCCTCCGCTACGCCCTTGCCCTCCTCGTCGGCGTCGGCCTCGCCGCCGTCGTCGCCACCGTCTCCGATGGGTCCCTCCTTCCGTTGCTCTCCATCGCCCTCGTCTACAGCGCCATAACTACTCTCGTGCTCGCCCACTGGGACGACTGGGCTACCCTGTCGAGTCGGTCGGCCTCGTCGCGGAAAGTCGGCGCGCTCGGGGGCGGCGTCGGCGCCTTCGCGGGGTCGACGCTGTTACAGGTTTCCGTTCCGGTCGGCGTGACCGGACTCGGCCTGTACCTGTTCGGTATGGCTGTGACCGTCGCGGACGTGTCGCCGGTTACCGACGACTGACGACCCCGCCCATCGCCGGGGTACTCTTTTAGTCTCTGCTCGTGGACATACACGTATGGTGACCACGACCGAGCGAGACGGCATGACGTGGTACGAGTGCGAGACCTGCGGCATGTTGTTCGATGACCGCGACGACGCGGGACAACACGAGGACAACTGCGACGACGACAGCGCCGACCCGTCGTATCTCCAGTAAGCGTTACTCCTCGTCGACCAGTTCGTACGACTGCTCGCCCCAATCGTCCTCGACGAACACGAACACCCGCCCGCGGGCGACCGACAGGTCGGCGTCGACGCGACACCGCATCCCGTCGGGCGTCGCGACGGTCACGCCCGGGAAGACTTCCTCGGCTTCGCCCTCGTCGAGGACGATTCGACCCACGCCCGTCGACTCCAGAATGTCGTCGTGGGTCTTGCGGTCGTTGACGTACATCATCACGCCCTCGGTGCCGTCGGGGTCGGTGACGAGGACGTGCACCTCCTTGCCCGGGCCGGTGGTGAGCGTCTCCTCGGCTTTTCGGGGGACGCCGCGATACAGCGTCGTCCGGCCGTCGAGATACTCGACCTGTACCCCTTCTTCGAGTAACTCGACCGGAAGCGTGCTCGGCGCCACGTCGCTACGAATGCTCATACTCGATGTAGCGTCCGCCACGGCAAAAACGTCGCGTCACGCGGTGCGGATGGATATCGTTATGGTCCCGTCGTGTCTCTAGTGGGTCGTGTCCGTCTCTCAGCCCACTTGGCGCGCCGCCGCGGTGACGGGGCTCGCGTATCTCGTTGCGCTCGGTGCGCTGTTCGCGCTGCTGTTTGTCGGTCCGTTGCTCCTGTAAAAAGCCGCGTATCGCCTTACGCGAACGCTGGCGAGGCGGTAGTGTCGGTCGTTTCGGACGTAATCTTCTCCCACGCCTCGACGAAGTCCTGCATGTAGATTTCGGTGCGGTCGTCGCGGATGGCGAACATCCCCGCTTCGGTGCAGATAGCCTTGATGTCGGCACCGGAGGCGGTGTCGGCCATCTCAGCGAGTTCGTCGAAGTCCACGTCGTCGGCGACGTTCATGTCGCGCGTGTGGATTTTGAAGATAATCTCGCGGCCCGCTTCGTCGGGCTTGGGCACCTCGATGAGGCGGTCGAACCGGCCGGGGCGCAGGATGGCCGGGTCGAGCATGTCGAAGCGGTTCGTCGCCGCGATGATGCGGATGTCACCGCGCTCCTCGAAGCCGTCCATCTCCGAGAGCAGTTGCATCATCGTCCGCTGGACCTCGGCGTCGCCGGACGTCTTCGAGTCCGTCCGCTTCGACGCGATGGCGTCGATTTCGTCGATGAAGAGGACGGCGGGCTCGTTCTCGCGGGCCACCTCGAACAGGTCACGGACGAGTTTCGCGCCCTCGCCGATGAACTTGTGAACGAGTTCGGAGCCGGCCATCTTGATGAAGGTCGCGTCGGTCTGGTTGGCGACGGCCTTCGCGAGCATCGTCTTCCCCGTCCCCGGCGGGCCGTGGAGTAGCACGCCCGACGGCGGGCTGATGCCGACCTGTTCGAACATCTCCGGGCGGTCGAGCGGCATCTCGACCGTCTCGCGGACCTCCTGCATCTGGGATTCGAGGCCGCCGATGTCCTCGTAGGTCACGTCCGGGCTGTGGTCGACCTGCATCACGCGAGCCCGCACGTCCGTCTCTTTGTCGAGGCGTTTGACAACCGAGAGGGAGTTGTTCACCGCGACTCGGGCGTCGGGTTCGAGGTCCGTGCGCATCTCTTCCGTGACCTCGGTCAGGGCCTCCTGATTGTTGCCGTGCTGTTTGATGACGACGCCCTCGTCGGTTATCTCCTGTACCGTCGCGACGAACAGCGGCGACTGTTTGAGCTTCTTGTTCTCGTGAGTGAGACGCTCCAGCTTCTGCTGGTACTTGTTGTTCTCGGCGTTAGCGTCCAGCAACTCGTCGCGCATCTCGTCGTTCTGCCCCTCGAGCACGTCGAGGCGCTCGCGGAGGGCTTCGATTTTTTCCTGCTGCGACGCCGCCTCCTCGTCGTAGGGGAGGTCGACCTCGTCCACAGTGTCGGTCATTGGCCCACTTAAGCCGCTGATTCATAAGAGGCTTCGGGTGAGCGCGGTCTTCGCCGTCTCTTCGCCCTTTCGTATTACTAATGGACATTAGATTCGATGACAAATATTATTATCCTGTATGCACGAGTGTATGGTACGATGAGTACGACTGAGGTGCGTCCGCACGACGAGGAATCGGACCGGTGGGCAGACGTGCGTGACCTGCCGCCGAGTGCGAAACTCGTCGCGAAAGTGCTCGACTACAACGACACGTTGAGTCAGAGCCAGTTGGCCGAGGAGACGCTGCTCCCGCCGCGGACGGTCCGCTACGCGCTGACCCGTCTGGAGGAGGTTGGCGTGGTCGAATCACGATTCTCCTTTTCGGACGCGCGCAAGCGCCTCTACTCGCTGAAAGTTTAAATCAGAGGGCGCGGCCACCCGGTCCCGTGACCGACGACGTCGACGTTCGACAGGTACTCCGTACGCTCGCGACGCCCGACGCCACCGACCCCAGCGACGTCGTCGCCGACGCGACGGCCGCCACGCGCGACGTTCGAGACGCCGCGGCCTTCGTCGACGACGACGGCCTCACTCGCCTCCGCCGAGCCATCGAGGCGGCGGAGCGCCGCGGCGACGACGCCCTCGCTCGCCGCGGCCGACGGGCGCTCGCCACCCTCGAACGCGGGCGCGACGCCGCCCGAGACCACTTTCGCCCCGCTCGCGGAACGGTTTTGAGTGGTGACGCGCTACGGTCGACACGATGACACGGGTGATACACACCGGCGACACCCACGTCGGGTATCGACAGTACCACTCGCCGGAGCGCCGACAGGACTTCCTCGACGCCTTCGAGTCGGTCGTCGACGACGCTGTCGACGACGACGTCGACGCCGTCGTTCACGCCGGCGACCTCTTTCACGACCGGCGGCCCGACCTTCCGGACCTGCTCGGCGTACTCTCTGCGCTCCGTCGCCTCGACGCCGCCGACGTTCCCTTCCTCGCCATCGTCGGCAATCACGAGGCGACCCGCGGCAGTCAGTGGCTCGACCTCTTTTCGGACCTCGGACTGGCGACGCGCCTCGATGCCGACCCGACCGTAGTCGGCGACACCGCCTTCTACGGACTGGACCACGTCCCCAAGTCGCGTCGCGACGACCTCGACTACGACTTCACGGCCCCGCCGGAGGGCGTCGAATCGACCGCGCTCGTCGGTCACGGGCTGTTCACGCCCTTCGCGCACGCCGACTGGGACACCGAGGCGATGCTCGACGCCGCGACCGTCGACTTCGACGCCGTGTTGCTCGGCGACAACCACGTCCCCGACAGGACGACGGTCGACGGTACGTGGGTCACGTACTGCGGGTCGACCGAGCGGGCGAGCGCCGACGAGCGCGACCCCCGCGGCTACAATATCGTCGAGTTCCAGACCGACGCCGTCGACATCAGGCGCCGCTCGCTCGACACGCGCCCCTTCGCCTTCGTCGACGTGGAACTTGCCGAGGGCGAGGGCCTCGACCGGGTTCTCGACCGGGTTCGCGAACACGACCTGACCGACGCCGTCGCGGTGGTGTCGATTACGGGCGACGGCGACCCCGTCACGCCCGCCGCGATAGAGGACGCCGCGCTCGACGCGGGAGCGTTGCTCGCGCGCGTCACCGACCACCGGGCCGTCGGCGGCGACGCGGCCGCGCCCGTCACCGACGTCGACTTCGCCGACCCTGACGCCGCCGTTCGCGAACGCGTCGCGGAGATGGGTCTCTCCTCGCTCGGGCGGCGCATCGACGAGACGGTTCGCGACGATGCCGTTCCCGACTCGAACGTCCGCGACCGCGTCGCCTCGGCGGTCGGTGACGCGGTCGACGACCTGTCGGTCGACGCGTCGGACGACGCCTCGGACGACCGGGACGACACCTCGGATGCCGAGCGAGACGACGCCGATGCGGCGCAGGACCAAGTGTCCATGGAGGACTTTCTGTGAAGTTCGACCGTATCCGCCTGCGGAACTTCCGGCCCTACGCCGACGCGGACCTCGACCTCCGAGACGGCGTGACAGTCATTCACGGCCTCAACGGGAGCGGGAAGTCGTCGCTGCTGGAGGCGTGTTTCTTCGCCCTGTACGGTTCGAAGGCACTCGACGGCACGCTGGACGATATCGTCACCAACGGCGAGGAGGAGACAGAAATCGACCTCGACTTCACCCACGCGGGCACGTCGTATCACATCCACCGCCGACTCCGTGCCACGGGCGAGCGGACGACGACGGTCGACTGCGTGCTGGAGGGGCCGGAGGTGACGGTCGAGGGCGCTCGCGACGTGCGGGCTTTCGTCGTCGACCTGCTCCGGATGGACGCCGAGGCGTTCGTCAACTGCGCGTACGTCCGGCAGGGCGAGGTGAACCAGCTCATCAACGCCTCGCCGAGCCAGCGACAGGACGTCATCGATGACCTGCTGCAACTCGGCCGGCTGGAGGAGTACCGCGACCGGGCCGGCGAGGCCCGACTCGGCATCGAGGACGTCCGCTCCACGGTGCAGGGCGAACTCCAGCGGGTGACGTCACAGGTCGAGCAGAAAGCGGAACAGAACCTCTATGCCACCCTCGACGACCTCGAATCGTCGCTGACCGAGGTCGACGAGCAGATAGACCATTACGAGGACCAGCGCGAGACGGCCGAGCAGACGAAGGCCGAGGCCGAGTCGGTGCTGGAGGAGTACGAACAGAAACGCGCCGACCTCGACGAAATCGAGTCCGACATCGAGGAGTTGGAGGCGGCCATCCGCGAGGCCGAGTCGGAACGTGAGGAGGTTCGAGAGCAGATAGGCGAGACGCGCGACCGAATCGACGAGATTCGGGCCGAACTCGACGACTACCTCGACGCGGCGGGGCTGGACGACGCGACGGCGGCGGCCATCGACACGCGGCGTACCGACCTCGACACCCGCGAGGAACGCCTCCGAGAGGAGCGCTCCGACGCGAAGGCGTCGGCGAAGGCGCTCCGGAATCAGGCTGAGAACCTCGCGGAGAAGGCCGAGGACTTGGCCGACCGGGCCGACGAGGCCGAATCCCGGGCCGCCGACCTTCGCGACGAGGCGGACGCGGCGGACGACGTCGTCGCCGAATGCGAGGAGCGACTCGACGAGGTGGACGCGGAGATTGCCGACCTCGCCGCTCGCTTCGAGGACGCCCCCATCGAGCGCGGCGAGGCGGCGGCGCGCCGAGACGACTACCGAGAGCGTCGCGCCGAGGCGCGCGAGCGGGTGACGGAACTCGAAACGCGACTGGAGGCGACGCGGGAGCGAGTCGCGGAGGCGGAGGAACTCCTCGAAGCCGGGAACTGCCCCGAGTGCGGGCAGCCGGTCGACGACGCCCCCCACGCCGACCCCGAGGACGCCCGCGAGCGGGTGGCCGAGTTGAACGCCGAACTGTCGTCGGCCCGAGAGCGCGCGAGCGAACTGGACGAACAGGTCGAGGCGCTCGACGCGCTCGTGGAGGCCGAACGCCGGCTGGACGAACTCGACGCCGAGCGCGAACGTCTCGCGGAGCGCGCCGAGGAGAAACGCGCCGAGGCGTCGTCGAAACGCGAGGAGGCCGAGGACTGCGAGACCGAGGCGGACGACTACCGCGAGCAGGCGGCCGAGACACGGGACGTCGCGGCGGCGAAACGCGACGAGGCTGCGGAGGCCGAGACGCGGGTCGAGGACGTGACCGAGGAGTTAGACGCCATCGAGGCGACGCGAGAGCGCGTCGACGCCGTCGAGGAGCGGTTAGAGCGCATCGACGACTGCGAGGACGATATCGAGCGCCTCTCGGAGCGGGCGTCGCGAATCGAGGAGACGAACGACGAGCGCCGCGAGCGGCTCTCCGAGAAGCGGGCGCGGCGCGACGAACTCGCGTCGGCAGTCGACGAGGAGGCCATCGAGCAGGCGAGAGAGAACAAGGCAAACGCCGAGGAGTACCTGTCGAACGTCCGCGATAAACTCGACTCGTTGGCCGAGAAACGGGACGAGATTCAGACGCGGCTGGGAGGTATCAGGAGCGACATCGACACGCTCGAATCGCTCCGCGAGGAGCGCGAGGCCCTCGAAGAGCGGGTGGACGCGCTCGACGCGCTTCACGACGAGGCGACGCGACTGGAGGCCATGTACGGCGACCTGCGCGCCGACCTCCGCCAGCGCAACGTCGAGACGCTCGAACGCCTGCTGAACCAGACGTTCGACCTCGTCTACGGCAACGACGCCTACGCGCACCTGCGGCTGAACGGCGACTACGAACTCTCGGTCGTGCAGAAAGACGGGAGCGAACTCGACCCCACACAGCTCTCCGGCGGGGAGCGTGCCCTGTTCAACCTGAGTCTGCGGTGTGCCATCTACCGCCTGCTGGCCGAGGGTATCGACGGCGCCGCCCCCATGCCGCCGCTCATCCTCGACGAGCCGACCGTCTTCCTCGATTCGGGACACGTCTCCCGGCTGGTCGATTTGGTCACGGAGATGCGCGAACTCGGCGTGGCACAGATAGTCATCGTCAGTCACGACGAGGAACTCGTCGGCGCGGCGGACGACCTCGTGCGCGTCGAGAAGAATCCGCGGACGAACCGCTCGACGGTGTCGCGCTCGGAGTCCGCGGCGCTCGACGCCCTCGAACCCGGCGCCGAGGCCGGGGATTAGTCCGCTGCCCGCAGATGTGAGACGGCGTCCCGCGTCGTCGCCGTCGCCTCGTACCCACGCTCGCCGGCGACCCGCGCCTCGTCGATGAGGCCTGCGGCCCGGAACTCCGCGAGCAGGCCGTGGAGGTCGCTCTCACAGAGGTCGTACGCGTCGAGGAGGGTCCGCACGGCGAGCGGGCCGCGGTCGACGAGTTCCACGAGGAGGCCGAGCGCCCGGTCGTTCGGCGTCGCCGTGAGGACGCGCCGGACCGACGCGGGGACGGCGCTGGCCGACGTTTCGAGCGCCGCCGCCTCGTCGTCGACGGTGAGGTCGGCGTTCGGCAGGTAGCGCTCGGTTCCAGTGTCGGGGTCGCGGACGAGACTCGACTCCGAGGAGCGTTTCACGAGCAGGTATCGCTCTCCTGCCTCGTCGCGGACGGTTCGCATGACTGAGCGGAGGCGCGCCGGTCGGTTAGGCGTTCCGTTCGTCGTCGTGCCGTCGCTCGAAGGCGCGGTAATGCTGGTAGATGCGGAGGACCATGACCACGCCGAGGGCGACGGCGACGGCGCCGACGGTCCACCGGCCGCGGAAGTACGCGAGCATGGGGCCGACGGTGAGTGCAAAGAGGGCGACGTTGGCGAGGAGGACGCTCCGCCAGAACGTCATGCGGATTTCGTCGTCGACGTCGGCCTCGTCGATACTCGGGGCCTGTGGCGGCAGGTCGTGTTCGGGGTCACCCCAGCGAGACCCCGAATTCGGTTCTTCGAGGTCGTCAGGCCCCGGTCCAAGCACGCTCTGGACAAGCGAGTGCGGCGGCAAAAGGGTTGTCTTGGGCTGTCAGGCGAAGTCGAACACCGACACGGCGGCCGACGACTCCACCCACGCGAGCGGGTTCTCCGCGTCATACAGTACCGTCCCATCCTCGATTTCGTACGCTTCGACGGTGTCGATACCGTCGTGCTCCGGACGCTGCGTGTCCGTGCTGTCCCACCGGCCTGCATCGACGTGGTCGGACATCGTCACGAAACGTGGTAGAAGGTGACATGGTATATGTCTTGTCGTCGTGGCAGGGTTTCCGGGGGCGAGTGGCTGGGTTTTTACCGGGGAGTGCCGAAGGAGGTGCCATGACTCAGGCGGACCTCTCCCAGTTCTCGGGGACGGACGATGGACGGCCCGAGGCGGAGGCGGTCGCCGTCGCGGGCGACGCCTCGCAGGCGGTCGGTGAGGTGATAGACGCCTCGGAACTGAAGTTTCCCGACCCCGACGGGACGGTCGACCTCGCAGTCACGCAAGTCGACTACACCGTCGAGGGACAGGGCGCCGAGGAGTACCCCGTCGTCCACCTGTTCGGCCGGACCGACGACGGCGACGCCGAACACGTCCGCGTCCTCGGGTTCGAGCCCTACTTCTACGCGCCGACGGCCAGTCTCGACGACGAGGACCTCGACCGCGACGTGATTACGCGCACCGAGACGGGCTACGAGAGTATCCGCGGCGAGGAACTGACGAAAATCTGCACGCAGACGCCGCGTGACGTGGGCCAGATTCGCGACGAGTACGACCACTTCGAGGCCGACATCCTCTTTCCCAATCGCCTGCTCATCGACAAGGACATCGGGAGCGGCGTTCGCGTCCCTGTGCGACGACTGGAGAGTGGGTCCATCCAGATTCCACACGACGAGATTCGGGCGGTCGAAGCGACTGCCGACCTCAGAGTGAACACCTTCGACATCGAGGTCGACGACCGCTCGGGGTTCCCCGAGGAGGGCGAGGAGGCAATCGTCTGTCTCACCAGCCACGACTCCTATCGCGACGAGTACATCACGTGGCTCTACGACGCGCCGGAGGGCGACGCCACCCCGCCGGACCGCCTCGACGACTACGAGGGACTCTCGGGAGCGGTCGATGCCGACGTGCGCGTCTTCGACTCCGAGGCGGCGATGCTCGACGCATTCCTCACGTACATCGAGAAGACGGACCCGGACGTGCTCACGGGCTGGAACTTCGAGGACTTCGACGCGCCGTATTTCATCGACCGCCTGCAGGTGGTCGGCAAGCGTCCGGACGTGGACCGGAATCTGAACTCCGACCGTCTCTCGCGGGTGGGGGAAGTCTGGCGGAGCGACTGGGGCGGCCCGACAATCAAGGGCCGGGTGGTCTTCGACCTGCTTTACGCGTACAAGCGGACGCAGTTCACCGAACTGGAGTCCTATCGCCTCGACGCGGTCGGCGAACAGGAACTCGGCGCGGGCAAGGAGCGGTACACGGGCGATATCGGCGACCTGTGGGAGGACGACCCCCAGCGACTGCTGGAGTACAACCTTCGGGACGTCGAACTCTGTGTCGAACTCGACCGCAAGCGCGACATCATCTCCTTCTGGGACGAGGTGCGAACGTTCGTCGGCTGTAAACTGGAGGACGCCCCGACGCCCGGCGACGCCGTCGACGTCTACGTCCTGCACAAGGTCCACGGCGACTTCGCGCTCCCCTCGAAGGGTCGGGCCGACGCCGAGGATTACGAGGGCGGCGCCGTCTTCGACCCAATCACGGGCATCAAGGAGAACGTGAGCGTCCTCGACCTGAAGTCGCTGTACCCGATGTGTATGGTGACCATCAACGCGTCGCCGGAGACGAAAGTCGACCCTGCCGACTACGACGGCGACACCTACCACGCGCCGAATGGCACCCACTTCCGGAAGGAGCCCGACGGCGTCATCCGGGAGATGGTCGACGAGTTGCTGGC
The DNA here is from genome assembly GCF_051195115.1 of Haloplanus sp. C73. Lineage (NCBI taxonomy): Archaea > Methanobacteriati > Methanobacteriota > Halobacteria > Halobacteriales > Haloferacaceae > Haloplanus > Haloplanus sp. C73. The sequence continues at coordinate 107,658 of NZ_JBNTJZ010000006.1, forward strand.
GGAGCGCGAACAGAAGAAGGCCGAGCGAAGCGAGCACGAGCCGGGGAGCGAGACGTACGAGCAGTACGACCGGGAACAGCAAGCTGTCAAGGTTATTATGAATTCTCTCTACGGCGTTTTGGGATGGGACCGCTTCCGCCTCTACGACCGGGAGATGGGCGCCGCCGTCACCGCCACCGGTCGCGACGTCATCGAACACACGCAGTCGGCGGCCAACGACGTTGGCTACGAGGTGGCTTACGGGGACACCGACAGCGTCATGTTGGAACTCGGCGACGAGGCGACGACCGACGACGTCTCCGACGAGATTCGAGAGGCCCACCCCGAGATGAGCGAGTCGGACCTCCAGCAGGTCGCTGGCGCCATCGAGACGGGCTACGAACTCGAAGAAGCCATCAACGACTCCTACGACGAGTTCGCGCTGGAGGAACTCAACGCCCACCACCACCGTTTCCAAATCGAGTTCGAGAAGCTCTACCGACGCTTCTTCCAAGCGGGCAAGAAGAAACGCTACGCGGGCCACATCGTCTGGAAGGAGGGCAACCACGTCGACGACATCGACATCACGGGCTTCGAGTACAAGCGCTCGGATATCGCCCCGATTACGAAGGAGGTCCAGCGGCAGGTCATCGAGATGATAGTCACGGGCGACGACGTCGACGACATCGAGGAGTACGTCTACGATGTCATCGAGGACTTCGAGGCGGGGAACGTCGACTTGAACGACGTGGGCATTCCCGGTGGCATCGGCAAGCGCCTCGGCGCCTACGACACCGACACGGCGCAGGTCCGGGGCGCGAAATACGCCAACCTCCTGCTCGGGACGAACTTCCAGCGCGGCAGCAAGCCGAAGCGACTCTATCTGAAGAAGGTCCATCCCGAGTTCTTCCGAGAGTTGGAGGCCGAGGGGACCTTCGACCCGCAGACCGACCCGCTCTACGCCTCGTTCAAGCGCGACCCCGACGTCATCTGCTTCGAGTACGCCGACCAGATTCCGGACGCGTTCGAAATCGACTGGGACAAGATGCTCGAAAAGACGCTCAAAGGCCCAATCGAGCGGATTATCGAGGCGCTCGGACTCTCGTGGGACGAGGTGAAAAGCGGGCAGCGCCAGACCGGGCTCGGCCAGTTCTGAAAGGCATTTTCTTGGAACGAAAATATTAGTTCTCGTTCACGGAACTCGAAAGGGGAGAATGCGTAAGCATTATGCGTCTTACAGCCCAGTCTAGCGATAGGGTTATGGCAACACTACAGATCAACAATCTTCACGCCAAAGTCGCAGAAGACGACGGCGAGACTATTCTTCGCGGCGTCGACTTGGAGGTCAACTCGGGCGAGATTCACGCCCTCATGGGACCGAACGGATCCGGCAAGTCGACGACGGCGAAGGTCATCGCCGGCCATCCGGCCTACGAGGTCACCGACGGGAACATCATGCTCATCCTCGACGACGAGGACGTAAGTGATATCGAGGGTGAGGTTCCGCAGGAGAAGCGCGAGTGGGACCTGCTCGACCTCGAACCGAACGAGCGTGCGGCGCTCGGCATCTTCCTCGGCTTCCAGTATCCGGCCGAAATCGAGGGCGTCACGATGACGAACTTCCTCCGACAGGCGCTCAACGCCAAGACCGAGGAACGCGAGGAACTCTTCGAAGACGAGGACGAGGCCGAGGCAGAGGCCGACGAAGAAGACGAAGGCTACGACACCTCCCCGATGGAGGGTGACGTCGAGGAAGGCGAAATCGGCGTCGCCGAGTTCCAGCAGCTCCTGAAGGAGAAGATGGAACTGCTCGACATGGACGAGAAGTTCGCCCAGCGCTATCTCAACGCCGGCTTCTCCGGCGGCGAGAAGAAACAGAACGAGGTTCTTCAGGCCGCCATCCTCGAGCCCTGTGTCGCCGTGCTGGACGAAATCGACTCCGGGCTCGACATCGACCGCCTGCAGGACGTCTCCGAGGGCATCAACGCGCTCCGTGACGAACAGGGCACGGGCGTGCTCCAGATTACCCACTACCAGCGCATCCTCGACTACGTCGAGCCGGACCACGTGCACGTGATGATAGACGGCGAGATTGCACAGAGCGGCGACGCGGAGCTGGCAGAGAAACTCGAGGACGAGGGCTACGACTGGGTCCGCGAGCAGGTCTACGAGACAGCGTAATACGGCTGCGACCACAACACTACACTATGAGTTCAGATCAAGACCACCTCAAAGAGACAGATACCGAAGCCCGCTTCGAGTTCAAGAAGGAAGAGCGGTCTTCCTTCCAGGCCGAGAAGGGCCTCACCGAGGAGACGATTCGCGTCATCTCGGAGGACAAGGGCGAACCCGAGTGGATGCTGAAGCGGCGTCTCCGGGCGCTCGAACACTTCCAGGAGATGCCGATGCCGACCGATTGGCCGGGTCAGCCCGACCTCTCCGAAGTCGACGTCAACGAAATCATCCCGTACATCCGGCCGGACGTCGAGGCGCGCGAGAGCGTCGACGACTGGACGGACCTCCCCGACGACATCAAAGACACCTTCGACAAACTGGGCATTCCGGAAGCCGAGAAAAACGCCCTCTCGGGCGTCGGCGCCCAGTACGAGTCGGAAGTCGTCTACCAGAACATGCAGGAACGCTGGGAGGACAAGGGCGTCATCTTCTGCAACATGGACGAAGCCCTCCGAGAGCACGAGGACATCGTCCGCGAGCACTTCATGACGAAGTGCGTGCCGCCGAGCGACAACAAGTTCGCGGCGCTCCACGGCGCCATCTGGTCCGGCGGGTCCTTCGTCTACGTCCCCGAGGACACCACCGTCGAGATGCCCGTGCAGGCCTACTTCCGGATGAACTCCGAGGGGATGGGTCAGTTCGAGCACACGCTCATCATCGCCGAGGAGAACTCCGAAGTCCACTACATCGAGGGCTGTTCCGCCCCGAAGTACTCGGCCTTCAACCTCCACTCCGGCGGCGTCGAAGTGTTCGTCGGCGAGGGCGCTCACGTCCAGTACTCGACCGTGCAGAACTGGTCGAAAAACACCTACAACCTGAACACGAAGCGCGCGCTCGTCGAGTCCGACGGCCGCATGGAGTGGATTTCGGGGTCGATGGGGTCGAAAGCGACGATGCTCTACCCCGCGACGATTCTGAAAGGTCGCGGCGCGAGCGACAACCACATCACCATCGCCTTCGCTGGCGAGGGACAGGACATCGACACCGGTGCGAAGGTGTATCACAACGCTCCGGACACGAAATCCACCATCGAGTCCAAGTCCATCGCCAAAGACGGCGGCCGCACCAACTACCGCGGCCTCGTCCACATCGCGGACGGCGCGTCCAACTCCTCGACGTCTGTCGAGTGTGACGCGCTGATGTTCGACAACGAGAGTACGTCGGACACCATGCCGTACATGGAAATCAACGAGTCCACGGTCGACGTGGCTCACGAGGCGACCGTCGGCAAAATCGGGGACGAGGACGTCTTCTATCTCCAGTCCCGCGGCCTCGACGACGACGACGCGAAGCAGATGATTGTCTCCGGCTTCATCGAGCCGATTACGGAGGAACTGCCCATCGAGTACGCGGTCGAACTCAACCGTCTCGTCGAACTCGAGATGGAGGGGAGCCTCGGATAATGAGCGCGCAGAAACCAGCCGACCTCTCGGAAGCGACCGTCCACGAGATAGCCAACAGTCGCGACGAGCCGGACTGGCTCCGCGAGACGCGTCTGAAGGCGCTCAAGGCGATGGACCGTCTGGAGATGCCCGACGTCATCCAGACGCCGGGTCGCAAGTGGACGGACCTCGACCAGCTCGATTTCGACGAGCTGGCCGACCCGCTCACCCAGTCTGATTCGACCGAGCGCGTCACGGACGAGGGCGTCGAAGTGCTTCCGTTCACCGAAGCGGTCAAGGAGCATCCGAAGCTCATGAAGGCCAAGTTCGGCTCCGTCATCGACCCGGAGACGAACTACCTGACCGCGCTGTCGGTCGCGCTGTTCACGACGGGCACGTTCATCTACGTCCCCGAGGGCGTCGACGCCGAGGACGTGACCATCCGGACCGACATGCACTCCCGGTCGCTGTTCAGTCACACGCTCGTCGTCACCGAGGACTCGTCCTCTGTGACGATTCTCGAGCGCATCGACACGGGCGACACCGACGTCAAGGGCGAGCGCTACTACAGCAACCTCGTCGAAGTCGCCGCCGGCGAGAACAGCTACGTCCAGTACGGCTCGCTCCAGACGCTCGACGAGGAGACGTACAACGTCACGATGAAGCGTGGCGACGCAGACGTCTACTCGACGATAAACTGGATTGAGGGCAACATCGGCTCCCGACTTACCCGCTCTGACATCGAGACGGAACTCAACGGCGACAGCTCCGAGAGCCAAATCGTCGGCGCCTTCTTCGGCCACGACGACCAGCACTTCGACGTGAACGCGCGGGTCTGGCACAAGGCCGAACACACGACCGCCGACCTCGTCACCCGTGGCGTCCTCGACGACACGGCCCGCTCGGTGTACGAGGGGGTTCAGGACGTGGGTCGCGACGCGTGGGACACCAACTCCTACCAGCGCGAGAACACGCTGATGTTGAGCGACGACAGCGAGGCCGACGCCTCCCCGAAGCTCATCATCAACAACCACGACACCGAGGCGTCGCACTCGGCGACGGTCGGACAGGTCGACCAAGAGGACCTGTTCTACCTCACTTCGCGGACGATTCCGGAGCGCACCGCGCGCAACATGCTCGTCGAGGGCTTTTTCGTCCCCGTCCTCGAAGAAATCGAGGTCGACGAGCTTCGCGAGGACCTCGAAGCGCTGGTCGCGAAGCGACTCCGCGAGTAGCGACCCCGAGCCGACCACAGGGAACGGCTTAAGTTCCCCTCTCCCCGATTGCAGAGTATGATTCCGCTGTCCGAACGTATCGTCCGGAGGTGTTTGGCGCCGTGAGCGTCAGCCACCGGGTCGGCTCCGACCGCCAACTCGCGCGCCTGCTCCAGATTGGCATCGTCCTCGAGGAGGTTGTCGAGGCCCGCGCCCACCATCACTACCAGTCGCTGGAACCGGAAGCGGGGTCGGACCCCGAAATCGAGGCGTTGCTCTCTGAAGCCGCCGAGGAGTCGGCGGAACACCGCGAGCGTCTGGAGACGCTCATCGACGACCTCGACGCCGAGAGCATCCCGTTCGAGGACATCGAGGCGCTCGTCGAGGCGCAGTACGCCCAGACGAAACCCGAGGACTTCGACGGCGTGCTCTACGACCAACTCTGCAACGAAGAGACTGCGTACAAGTTCTACGACGACCTCGTGGCGGCAATCGAGGCTAGCGACGCCCGGTTTTCGGTGGACCGCGACCGACTGCTCGATGTGCTTCGGTCCATCCGCGAGGAAGAGGCAGAGGGCGTCGAAGAAGTGACGAACGTCATGGAGACACGGGAATGAACACTGCAGACCAGTACCTCAAGGCGATTTACCTGCTTCAGGAGATGGAAGACGGCCCGGCAGCGACCGGGGCGCTCGCGGATATGCTCGACGTGAGTCCGGCGAGTGCCAACGAGATGATTGGCAAACTCGAAGACCGGGGCTTCGCCGAACACGAGAAGTACAAGGGCGTCACGCTCACCGACGAGGGCATCATGCGCGCTCGCGACGCCATCCAGACCTACTGCATCATCGAGCGCTTCCTCGCCAACGTCCTCGAAGTCGACGACTTCCGGGGCGAGGCCCGCGAACTCGAAGCGGTTATCGACGATACGGTCGCCGAGCGTCTCGACACCATCATCGACCGCAACCCGAACTGCCCGGACTGCTTCGACGCCGAAACCGACGCCTGCCGGGAACTCGAAGTCGAGTGCGAGAAGCCGGCGAACTGAGTCGGACCGACTGTCTGGAACGGCTGGATTTATACGGGCCGACCGCCGAGACGAGAGTGTAGTCCCGTGGTGTAGTGGCCAATCATCTGGGCCTTTGGAGCCCAGGACGGCGGTTCGAATCCGCCCGGGACTATGACCGAATCGGTTCGAATCGTCTTCTTCGAGGATTATTTGCCACTTTTGTAGCCGGAGACTGGTTTGAAATGCAGAATAAGTCATCTGCTCTGGTACTGTGACCATTGTTGTGTGACACAAGGCTAAGTGACTATTCAAGCTGTGAGCGTTACATCGCCTATAACGGGTGTCTATACCCTGAATAACGACGAAATGGATACGTCCCGATATAACTCAGATCCAGCTACCAATCGTGGTGAGTGGGTGGGTACTGTCGATACGTTCTACCTTCCAGCCTTCACTTTCGAGTTCTTGCTCAATGCCTTCCGCATGGGCTTGGCCGCATAGAATCAGTATATCGTCGTATCCTTTCTCATCAGCGGCCTTCAATATTGATTCCGACATGATTTCGTCTCGAATTCCTTCACGGGCCAAAGCGAGGATTACGATACCCGCGGAGAATCCGAGTGGGGCGAGGCATACGATTATAACAGATGTAAGACCAACAGGGATAATGCCAAGAGCAGGAGATCCAATGAAGATGTTGAGCAATGCGTAGGTGATTGCTATGATTGTGAGGAGATACAGACGCCATCGAGTCTTACCTTCAGCGAGGGCCCATATTTCGTGTAGCTCAGCATCAATCTCGTCCTCGATTACGAGGTTTCTACGCTCTGCTTCTTCCCGGGTGTCCCACCTGCCTCCGGGAACGAGCTCGCGAAGCCAGCTGGACGTTAGATAAATCAGTTCGAGCGTGAGATATCCGAGGAGAAATAGGACGTACCCGTGGGTGTACGAATCCAATTGAATTGTTGCGCTTCGGCCCTCAATGAAAAGAGCGTCCGCGCTGGATGTGTCCCTATCAAAGAGATTCTTTGCGTCCCTTGGCGACGCATGCATCTCGCCCTGTATGATCGCCTTACGTGTCACAGTTTCAGACAGTGTATCAGCTGGAGTAATTATTCCGGCGTGATTGCGCTCACACGAACCCCACATTGTGTCGAGAGGTAGTGACTGCTTCAAGTCCCTTCAGAACATCACCCCGGACGCCCCGAACGCCATCAGAAGCGCGATAATCGCGACGACGACGCCTCCGATTCGTATCACGAGGAGCAGTGTCTGATTCGGGTCCACCTGTGCAGTCCCGTCAGCGCCGCGTATCCGCCACCGGGCTAGCCGGTGTGGAACCGCGGCGATTGCGAACCCGAGAGCCGCGACGAGAAGGGGGACGAGGACGAACAGTATCTGGAACGCAGCGGGCATCTCGGCGCCGGTTTGGAGGGCCGTGGCGGGCATATCCGGAGTGGTTCCACGTACCCCAAAAAAACGCCACGGTCGTTGTGGAGTCGCCTCACTCGACCCGGAACTCGAACCGTGCGCCGCCGGCTTCGCCCTCCGTCACCGACACGCTCCAGTCGTGGGCCTCGGCTATCTGCTCGACGATTGCGAGGCCGAACCCGGTTCCGCTCTCTGCAGTCGTGAACCCGCGCTCGAACACCTCGTCCCGGTCCGACTCGGGGATGCCCGGGCCGTCGTCCTCGACGGCGAAGCCAGCCGTGAAATCGAGGGGGCGGACCGCGACGGCGACGTCGCTCCCGGCGTGTTCCACGCTGTTTCGAAAGAGGTTGGCGAGTAACTCTCGGAGGCGGTCCGGGTCGGCCTCGACGTCGGTGTCCTCGACGGACAGCGTAGCCGATGCGGCGTCGATTTGGTCCCACGCGTCGGTCGCGACGTTTTCGAGCGATGTCGACTCGGAGTCGAGCACTCGCTGTCCCTGCTTGGCCATCGTCAGCAGGTCGTCTATCAACGCCTGCATTCGGTCGACCGTGGTTCCGACGTCGGTACAGAGTTCTTGGACGGCGTCGGCGTCGACTGTCTCGTCCGCGTCGTCGACGTCCATCTCGAACTGCGCGAGTTCGGCTTCGAGCAGTGCGAGTGGGTTCCGAAGGTCGTGAGCGACGGTCTGGCCGTACTCCTTGAGCCGCTCGTTCTGGGCCTCCAGTTCCCGTTCGTACTCCTTGAGTTCGCTCACGTCGCGGTTGATGGCCACGAACCCGCTGTATTCGCCGTCATCGGTGATGGGCGCGATGGTCTGGTCGACGACGTACCGCGTGCCGTCCTTGCGCTCGTTGACGACTTCGCCCTGCCAGACGTCGCCGTCGAGGATGGTCTCCCAGAGGTCGCTGTAGAACGCCTCGTCGTGTTCGCCGGAGTTGAGGAGCGCGGGCGTCCGGCCGATGGCCTCCGCGGCGGAGTATCCGCTCATCGACTCGAAGGCGTCGTTGACGTACTCGATGACGCCGTCGGTGTCGGTGATGAGGACGCTGTGGCCGGCGTGTTCGACCGCGCTCCGGAACCGTTCGAGGTCCTGCTCTCGTCGCTTGCGGTCGGTCGCGTCCCGGACCGTGTTCACTTGGAACGGCTGGCCGTCGATTTCGACGCGCGAGGTGATGACCTCCGCGGGCACCGCCTCCTCGGTGTCGATGCGTTCGATGTGGGTGTCGTAGATGCGACGCTCGCCGTCGGTAAACGAGTCCCAGTAGTCGGCGAATCGGCCGGGGTCGAGATTGGGGTCGAGCGCGGCCAAGTGGCGCTGTCGGAGCGCCTCCCGGTCGGTTCCGAACAGTTCGGCCAGCCGCTCGTTGACGTACGTGGCGTAGCCGTCGTCGCCGTAGGTTCCGATGCCGATTCCGGCTTGGTCGATGGCCTGCTTGAGAAAGGCCAGATTCAGCTCTCGCTCCTTGCGCTCCGTGACGTTTCGATTGATGGCCACGAAGCCGTTGCACTCGCCGTCGTCGCCAATCGGCGCGATGGTCTGGTCGATGACGTACTGCGTGCCGTCCTTGCGCTCGTTGACGACTTCGCCCTGCCAGACGTCGCCCGACGAGATTGTCTCCCAGAGGTCGCTGTAGAACGCCTCGTCGTGCTCCCCGGACTGGAGCATCGACGGCCGGCGGCCGATTGCTTCGGTCGCGCTGTAGCCGGTGACCGTCTCGAAGGCGTCGTTGACGTACTCGATGATGCCGTCGGCGTCGGTAATCAACACGACGTGGCCGGCGTGTTCGACCGCGCTCCGGAACTGCCGCCGCTGTCGCTCGCGCCGCTTGCGCTCGGTGATATCCCGCACGACGCCGTCGAAGTACACGCCGTCGTCCGTCTCGGTCCGGACCGCCGTGAGCGACACCCAGATTGTCGCCCCGTTCAGCGTCTGCTGTCGTACCTCCACGTTCCTGACGACGCCCTCGGACGCCAGTTGCCGGCGAACCGCCGTGCGGTCGTCGCCGAGATAGAACTCGTCGACCGTATGACCGAGCAAGGCGTCCGCGGAGTCGGCGCCGAAGATGTCCGCGAGTGCGGCGTCGGCATCGACGATTTCGCCGTCGGCCGTGGTTCGATACACGCCCATCGAGAGGGCGTCCGCGACGCGCTCGTACCGTTTCTGGCGGTCGGCGCCGTCCGCGCCTCGCGTCGCGCGGCGCTTCTCGACGGCGTGTTCGATACGGTTCGCGAGGAGGTCGTACACCGCCGTGCCGGAGCGCTTCCGGAGGCAGTCGGTGACGCCGCAGGCGAGCGCGTCGCTCACTAGCTCCTCGCTCTCGGCGCCGGTAAAGAGGATAAACGGGAGGTTCGGACGGGTTTCGCGGACGGCCGACAGTAGTTCGAGGCCGTCCATCTCGGGCATCTCGTAGTCGGAGACGACACAGTCGATTCCGCCGTCGTCGAGTCGGTCGAGTGCCGTCGCCGCACTCGTCGTCGTCTCGACGACGAGACTGTCGCTGGCTCGTTCCAGATACTCCGCCGTCAGCGCCGCGAAATCAGCGTCGTCGTCGACGTGGAGGACGCGCGGCGCTCTCGTCTCGGCCATGCAACAGCCTCTATCAATCCGCACAAATAGAGGCTTCCCAATTTCCCTCCATCTGAGACGTTGAGCGAACGGTCTCTTGGCTCACCTCAGCGACGCTCGTCGTCCACCGGCGGCGTTTTCGAGACGACGAGTCCGAGGGTGTCTCGGTTGTCGGCGGCCCAGCGATACGCCCGCTCGCGGAGGTCCTCGTACTCCTCGAACTGCCGGAGGAAGGAGACGAGCGGTCGCGCATCGCTCGCGATGTCGGTGCGAAGGAGCGCTTGCTCGATGGCGGCACCACAGGAGTAGACTGCCTCGTCGGTGACGAGATGGGCACACTCCTCGTACTCGTCGGGGAGTCGGTCACGGAGCGCCGGCGTGAGTTCGGCGAAGCCGACGATTCGGAGGTCGGTCCGTCGGCCGAACTGGGCTGCCCACCACGTACAGAACCCGCAGTCGTCGTCGTAGACGAAGGTTGGTTCCATACCGGGGCAACGTGTTCCGTCCCTATCGGTTTTCGCTTCGCTCACAGCGCTCGCTCGACGTAGCGGTTGACGGCGCGCACCCGGTCCTCCCGAAACGTCCACACCGCGTCCCACTCGTTCTCGTCGACGCGTTCGGCCACCAGCGCGGCAGAGCGGGCGTCTTTCGTCGTCGAGTGATAGACGACGAACCACGAACTCCGGAACTCGCCGTGGTAGCCCGCGTGGATGACGCCGGGGAACGACCGCGGCGGAATCCAGTCCGGAACGCCGTAGACGTGGACGTCGACAGCCGTCTCGCCGAGTTGCCGATACACCTGTCTGGTCCCCCGCTCGTCGTCGAGTCGGGAGAGTCGCTGGAACGACGACCGGAGCCGTCCGGATTCGTGAGCCCACGCCAACTGTTCGATGTACCGCGAGATGAGGATGAGGGGGAGTTTCTCCGCGTTCGACACCGGATAGCCGCGGACGCGAAACCGGGTATCGGCCAGTTCCGCCACCACGTCGGGGAGTGTCACGTCCCCCAGCGACTTCGCTCTCGTGATGTAGAGGTCAGAGTTGACCATCAGAATCTCGTCTTCGAGCGCCGACAGCGGGGACGAGGCGACGACGTCGTCGTCCTCCACCAGTACGACGAGGTTCTCCTCGGCGTCCGGGTCATCGAGTTCCTCGATGTCCACCGACTGGCCGCCGAACGTCTCCTCGAGCATATCCTGAATCGGCTGTGGGCGCGTCCGGTTGACGACGGCCAGCGACAGGTCGCGTATCTCTCCGCTCTCGATGAACGCGGCTAGCGAGTCGAGCGGGTCGGACATCCGACGAGTCGTAGAACCAGTAGACAGTTAAAGTCGACTCATCGCCGACTCGGCCTTCGTATCGTCAATCGGCCGCCGCGCTCGCCGACACGCTCTCGTCGACGCCCGCCAGCGTGTGGAGGTAGTCGTCGAGTGCGAGCGCGAACGGGGCGTCGGTCGGCAGGTCGAGCCACGAGAACGAGAACTCGGCGCCGCATTCGGCGCCAGAGCCGGTAACGACGTGGGTCCACGCGTCCCGCGTCTCGTGGACCGGCACGTGATAGAAGTGGCGGACGTATCGCTTCGGTGGCGATTCGCGCCGCGTCCAGACGTCGGTGACGAGGTGGCTGACGCCCTCGAACGTCGCCAACCCGCTCTCTTCGACGACTTCGCGATACAGCGCCGCCCGCGGTGTCTCTCCCGGCTCGACAGTCCCTTTCGGAACCTGTCGGTCCTCGTGTCCCGGGCCGTCGAACACCAACACGGACCCGTCGCCTCTGGTGATGTAGGCGCACACTTTCTCCACGTACGCCACGGTATGTGCTACCACGGAACGTGGATATTCGCCTCACACGTATAACCGATGCGGTCGTGGCTCCCCGCGACCACCGGACGTTTGTCGCTGGGGAGCGTTCTCGGCGCATGGCCACGCATCGCCTTCGTCTGCCACTCGTTCCCCGGTGGATGCGGCTGACGTTCGTCCTCGCGGTGTCGACGCTCGTCTTCGCGGCCTCCATCGTTCGCCCGCCGTCGTCGGGTGGCCCGATTCTGGGTCCGTTCGGCCTCGTGCCGCAGACGGTGTGGCTCCACGCCATCGCGTACGCCGCGATTGCGATGCTCGTCGCGTACGCGCTACAGACCGGCGGCCGCCCGACGTGGCCCGTACTCTGTGTGGCGTTCGGGTTCGCGACGGCGTTCGGAGTGGGCATCGAAGTCGTGCAGTCGCGATTTGCCTACCGAACGTTTTCGATGGCCGATATGCTCGTTAACGCCGGTGGGGCGGCGCTGGCGGTGGTCGCGTGGCGACTGCTCGCCGCGCGGGTTCGATTCTATCGCTGTCGGGGGGACGACGCACTCGAACGGCCGCGTCGCTGACTCGCAAAGCTATTTCCCGCTGCCTCACCGACGATGTACGATGGCATCCTACGAGGCCTTCGACGAGGCCGTAGAGGTCCACGGCCGGACCATCCTCGCCGTCGCCGACGACGCCATGTCTCGCTTCTCGGCGTCGTATCGGGAGACGGCGTTCGACGCCCTCGCGGCCAACGGCATCGACGACCCTTCTGCCGACGAGTGGTACCCCCAGCAGGCATGGCTGGACACCTTCGCGGTCATCGCCGACGAACTCGAACCCCACATTCTGGACCGCCTCGGCGAGCAGATTCCCGATGTCGCCGAGTGGCCGACGGCCGTCGACTCCGTCGAGGCCGGCCTGCGCTCTATCGACGAGGCGTACCAGCGCAATCATCGTGGCGGCGACATCGGCCACTACCTGTTCGAGTCCGACGGCGAGCGTCGCGGACGGGTGACCTGCCGGAATCCCTACCCCTGTCCCTTCGACCGAGGACTGATTCGCGCCGTGGCTCGGACCTACGCCCCCGTCGAGTCGTTCGTGTTCGTCGAGGAGCGCGGTGAGCGATGCCGACGCGACGGCGACGACACCTGTATCTACACCGTCTCTTGGTGAGCGGTATCAGTCGCTCTCGTAGGCTTCGATGGCCGCGATGAGTTCCTCGATGGGGTGGTCCATCAACAGGTCCAGCAGCGTCTGGAACTCGTCGTAGGTGGCCGCGAGTTCGTCGATTCGGTCGTACGCGTCGTCGTCGGCGTCGAGTTGTGTCAGCGCGCGGTCGAGGGTCCGCCGCGTCGACCCCATCTCTCTGGCGACGTGCTGTTGGCACACGTCCTGCACGACGAACCAGAGGTTCGGCTCGGGTTCGAACTGGACGCGTCGCCCGCCGCCGCCCGAAGAGCGACGCCGGAGCAGGCCGATACGCGTGAGTTTCCGCGTCACGTTGCTGATGGTCGATTTCGCGTAGCCCGTCCGCTCTACCAGTTCCGGAATCGACAGCGGCTCGGACGCAAAATACAGGACGCCGTACACGCGTCCGGCGCTCCGACTCAGCCCGTACACTTCCGCCGACCGCTCCATCGACTCGATGACGTCCTCCCTGACCGCGTCCGAATCGGTCATCGCCACCCTCCGTGCCGGCGCTCGCGTCCCCGTGCGTTCACGTCACGACCGGATGGACCGTAAGCATTAAATTGTTTGGTATGTTTGTTCGGGATGAGCCGAACAATCGAAACAATCGACCCGAAACCGGCTCTCGACGGGCACGCTTCGGCCCTCCATCGAACTGTCGTCCGTCGACCGCTCACCATGTGTTCCCCCGCAACCCCAACCACTCGCTCTCGGTGTGAACGCCTCGCCGCCCGAGTCGAGCGTGACTCGGTCGTGCTTGCCTTATCGACCACGCTCCTCGTCGCCGTCGTCCATCCCGGCGCGGCGCTCGCACTCTGTGTGGTACTGGCGTCGGTCGGCGCTCGCCGCCGATAGTCGCCCTCGTGGCACCGCCGAGAGCGTTCGTCTTGTCGTAACGCCTAATAGTCGAACACTCCTTTTTTCGACAATGAAAGCAACACGAACGCAACGGAGGTGGGACCGTGGGCGTTGAAATAAAGGAATCCGCCGTCTCCGACGAGGCGTTCGAGGAGATGAAGGGCTTTGTCTCGGACTACCTCGCAGCGAGCGTCGAAACCGAGGACGACGGTGGCCGGATGCGGTGGTATCCGTGGCACAGCGCCGAGTATCGGTTCAACCACACGTTGAACGTCGTCGAACTGGCGACGGACATCGCCCAGCGCGAGGGCGCCGACGTCGACGTGGTCCGGGTCGCGGCGCTGTTTCACGACATCGCCAAACTCGAAGCCGAACAGGAGCGTCACGCCGACGAGGGCGCCCGCGTCGCCAACGAGTATCTCACCACGCGCGGCGACTACCCCACGTCCTTCGTCGACCAAGTGACCCAGTCCGTCCGTGACCACTCCTATCAGGGACCGGTCAGCGACGTCTCGCTCGAAACGCAGTGTCTCATCGAGGCCGACATCCTCGACAAGGTGGGTGCCAACGGCGTCCTCCTGATGTTGCTCCGGATGGGCTACGAATCACGAACCCACATGGACGCCGGCGAGATGGTCGACCGCGTCCTCGAACGCGGGCGCGACGCCGCCCGCCGCGTCGAGAGCGACGCCGCCGAGAGCGTCGCCCACCAGCGACTCAAGCGCGTGAAATGGTTCCGCGAGTGGCTCGAAGCGGAAGTGCCGGGTATCGACGACGCGTAACACCGCCGAAAACAGTTCTCTCTCAGTCGTCGCTCGTCTGGACCGTTCCAGCGTCGACTTCGGCACTGCCGGCGTCGGACGCCGGTTCGGGCAGTTCGTCGCGCACGTCTTCGCGGCTCTCCTCCGCGATGACCGACGCGTAGGCGTCGGGCATGACCTTCGTGAAGTTCCGCACTTCGGCGCCCCAGTCTTCGAGCAACGCCGCCGCGCGGTCGCTGTCGGTGTAGGCCGCGTGGTTCTCGACGAGTCGGCGGAGCATCGCCTCGTCCGAGTCTTCGAGGTCGTCGTGGATGGTCACCATCCCCTTGTTGACTCGGCCTTCGAAGTCGCCGTCGGGGTCGTAGACGTAGGCCACACCGCCGGACATCCCGGCCGCGAAGTTCCGCCCCGTCTCGCCGAGGACGGCGACGACGCCGCCGGTCATGTACTCACAGCCGTGGTCGCCGACGCCCTCGACGACGGCTTTCACGCCGCTGTTGCGGACGCCGAAGCGCTCGCCGGCGAGGCCGTTGACGTACAGTTCGCCCTGCGTGGCGCCGTACAGACAGACGTTGCCGACGAGGATGTTCTCGTCGGCGTCGTAGGCTGCCGTCTCGGGGGTGCGGACGATGACCTTCCCGCCCGAGAGTCCCTTGCCGACGTAGTCGTTGGCGGCGCCGACGAGTTCCATCCGGACCCCGTTGGCGAGGAAGGCACCGAAGCTCTGTCCCGCGATGCCGTCGAAGGAACAGGAGATGGTGTCTTCGGGCAGGCCGCTCTCGCCGTAGCGCTGGGAGATGCGGTTCGAGAGCATGGCGCCGACTGCGCGGTCCTGATTCGAGATGTCCTGATGGATGTGGACGGGTTCGCCCTCCTCGATGGCGTTCGAGGCCTCGCCAATCAGGTCGTGGTCGATGTGCTCGGCGATGTCCGCGTGTTTCTGCTCGCGGACCTTGTGGCGCTCGCCACCCTCGGGTTCGGCGATGATGGCCGACAGGTCGAGGTGTTTGGCCTTGGGGTGGTCGGTCTCTGCCTGTTCGAGGACACCGGGTCGCCCAATCATCTCGTCGACCGACCGGAAGCCGAGTTCGGCCATGATTTCGCGGAGTTCCTCCGCGATGAAGACCATGTAGTTGATGACGTGTTCGGGCTGGCCGGAGAAGCGGTCGCGGAGTTCCTCGTCTTGGGTCGCGACGCCGGTCGGGCAGTTGTTGGTGTGACAGATACGGGCCATCACACAGCCGGAGGTGATGAGGCTGGAGGTGCCGAAGATGTACTCCTCGGCGCCGAGCAGCGCCGCGATGGCGACGTCGCGTCCCGTCATCAGGCCGCCGTCAGTGGAGATGCGGATGCGGTCACGCAGCCCCGTCGCGCGGAGCATCTGGTTGGCCTCGGCGACGCCGAGTTCCCACGGAAGTCCCGCGTTCTTGATGGACGTCTTGGGCGACGCGCCGGTCCCGCCGGAGTGGCCCGAGATGTGAACCACGTCGGCGTTGGCCTTCGCGACGCCGGCCGAGATGGTCCCGATGCCCGCCTCGGCGACGAGTTTCACGTTGATGTCGGCCTCGGGGTTGGCCGTCTTCAGGTCGTGAATCAGCTGTTTGAGGTCCTCGATGGAGTAGATGTCGTGCAGCGGCGGCGGCGAGATGAGACCGACACCCGGCGTGGAGTAGCGCACGTGGGCAATCATCTCGTTGACCTTCTTGCCGGGGAGGTGGCCCCCTTCGCCGGGCTTGGACCCTTGGGCCATCTTGATTTGAATCTCCTCCGCCGAGGAGAGATAGTTCGAGGTCACGCCGAAGCGGCCGGATGCGACCTGCTTGACGTTGCACTCCTTCTCGGTATCGAAACGCTCCGGCGGTTCCCCGCCCTCGCCGGTGTTGGATTTGCCGCCGAGGCGGTTCATCGCGATGGAGTTAGTCTCGTGAGCCTCGGGCGAGAGCGACCCGAGGGACATAGCCGCCGTCGAGAAGCGTTCGACGATTTCGTGGACCGGTTCGACCTCGTCGAGCGGGACGGGGTCGCGGTCGCTGTCGAACTCCAGCAGTCCGCGAAGCGTCTGTAGCGTCCCCTCTCCCTGCTGTTCGTTGATGAGGTCTGCGAACTCGGTGTATTTCTCGTAACTGCCCGAGCGGACTGCCTGCTGGAGCGTGCCGACCGTCTTGGGGTTCCACTTGTGGTGAATCCCGTTCGAGCGATGTTCGTACTCGCCCTGCCGTTCGAGTTCGGGGTCGGCGCCGTAGGCGACGGCGTGTCGCGTCAGCAGGTCGTCCTCTATCTGCGGGATGCCGATACCCTCCGTCCGAATCTCGGTCCCCTCGAAGTACTCGGCGACGAAGTCCGAGGAGAGACCGACCGCCTCGAAAATCTGGGCGCCCTGATAGCTCTCCACGGTGGAGATGCCCATCTTCGCCATCGTCTTCAGGAGGCCGTCTTCGAGGGCCTTCTTGTAGTTCGCGATGGCCGCGTCCTCGTCGGCCCCGTCCGGGCCGGCGACGACGTCGCTGATGCTCTGGTAGGCGAGGTAGGGGTTGACCGCGTCGGCGCCGTAGCCGATGAGCGTCGCGAGGTGATGGACCTCGCGCGGGTCGCCGGACTCGATTACCAGACCGGCGTGATTTCGGAGGCCGTTCCGAACCAGCGCGTGGTGGACGCCGCCCATCGCCAGCAGACTCGGGATGGGGACGCGGTCCGGGCCGGCGTTGCGGTCCGAGAGCACGACGATGTCGGCACCGGCCTCGATGGCCTCGCGGGCGTCGCGCCGCAGGTCCTCGACCGCCCGTTCGAGGTCCGTCCCCTTCTCATAGGTCATGTCGACGACCGTCGAGGAGAACTCGCCGTCGTAGTCTTTGATGTCTGCCATCTGCCCGTCGGTCAGGACTGGAGAGTCGACGACGAGCTGTCGGGCGTGTTCCGGCGTCTCGTCGAGGAGGTTGCGCTGGGGACCGAGCCGGGACTCCAGACTCGTCACCAGTTCCTCGCGGATGTAGTCGATTGGCGGGTTCGACACCTGTGCGAACAGCTGTTTGAAGTAGGTAAACAGCGGGCGGTTGAAGTCGGAGAGGACCGACAGCGGCGTGTCGTCGCCCATCGAGCCGACGGGGTCCTTGCCGTCTTCGGCCATCGGTTCGACGAGGTGTTCGAGTTGGTCGTAGGTGTAGCCGAAGGCCGCCTGCTGGGCGCGAAGCGAATCGACTTCGCCACGTGGCTCGTAGTCCGTCTCGGCGCCGGGGTCGAGATGCTGTTGCTCTTGCTCGACCCACTCGCCGTACTTCTCGTCGGTCAGGTCGTCGAACACGTCGTCGTCGGGGACGACTTCGCCCCGTTCGGGGTCGGCGACGAGCAACTGACCGGGCTGGAGGCGATGTCGCTCCTCGATGTCCGCGGGGTCGGTGTCGAGCGCGCCGGCCTCGCTGGCCATGATGAAGCGGCCGTCCTCGGTCACGTCGTACCGGCAGGGGCGAAGCCCGTTGCGGTCGAGGGCGGCGGCGATGCGGTCGCCGTCGGTGCCGACGACGAGCGCCGGGCCGTCCCACGGCTCGACGAGGCTCGCGTGGTAGTCGTAGAAGTCCTTGCGCTCCTGACTCATCTCGTCGTCCTTGCGGAACGCCTCGGGGATGAGCATCCGGAGTGCGTGGGGGAGGTCACGCCCGCCCTGCATGAGCAGTTCGAGCGCGTTGTCGACGGAGGCCGTGTCGCTCTGGTTCGGGTCGTTGATGATGGGCTTCAGCGTGTCGATGTCGTCGCCGAAGTCCGGATGTTCGAGGTCCGTCTCGCGGGCCCGCATCCAGTTGATGTTGCCACGGATAGTGTTGAACTCGCCGTTGTGGATGATGTTCCGATAGGGGTGGGCGAGATGCCACGCCCCGAGCGTGTTCGTCGAGAAGCGCGCGTGGACGAGGACAAGCGTCGACTTCACGCGCTCGTCGACGAGGTCCGGGTAGTACGTCGGGAGCTGTGTCGCCTTGAGAAGCCCCTTGTAGACGAGCGTCTCGCGGTCGAGCGAGCAGATGTAGAACCGGCCGGCGCCAGCCGAATCGAGGTCGTCGATTTCGTTCTCGACGGCGCGTCGAGCGACGTAGAGCGCGCGGTCGAACGCCTCGTCGTCCATCTCAGTCTCCGGGCGGATGAACGGCTGGTAGACGTCGGGTTCCGAGTCGAGCGCCGTCTGCCCGAGTTCGTGGTTGTCCGTCGGCACGTCCCGCCAGTGGAACACGTCGAGGTCGTGTTCGGCCAGCGTCCGCTCGAAGATAGTCATCAGGCCCTGTCGAGCGGCGCCGTCCTGCGGCATGAACACCGAGCCGACCGCGTACGTCTCGGGGAGGTCGGCGTCGACGACGCCGTCGAAGAACTCGTCGGGTCGCTGAATCATGATACCGGCACCGTCGCCGGTCGCCTCCTCGGCGCCCGTCGTGCCCCGATGTTCGAGGTTGATGAGCAGTTCGATACCGTCGGCGACGGTCTCGTGCGAGTCGCCGCCTTCGAGGTCGAGAACGACGCCTACACCGCAGTTCGATTTGTCGTCTACGGGGTCAGCCAGCCCCTGCTGATCGGCGTGGGCGCCTCTCCGCGGCTTGGTCATAAACCCCCTTCTATGTTCCCACTTATCAGCCTGTCCCTGTTACCGTATGACTTCACTAACCACATACAAGGTAATATATATCATACTAATACACTGCATCACCTTAGCGAACATGTATAATGATTAATTTGGCCGGACGGGCGGTCAGTACGACTGGGCGAAATACGCCGTCTCGACCGCTTCGTCGTCACAGAGCGCACACGTCTCGCCCTCGTGAATCGGCTCGGTGTCGCTCTCGGAGCCCTCGAAGGGCACGAGGACGATTTCGGCGGCCAGTTGGTCTTTGACCTCCGCCTCGCAGGCCTCGTCGCCACACCACGGCGCCTTCACGTACCCGCCGTGCTGGCCGATGGTGCCGAGGATGTCCGCGCGGTCCGTCGCCTCGCGGACGCTCCCCTCCAGCGTCTCCTCCGCGTTCGCGTAGAGTTTCGCGTACACCGTATCGAAGTGGTCGTGGACGGTGTCGACCAGTCCCTCGCGGTCGGCGCTCGTCGACTCCCCGTCCGGTCGGTGGACGAGCGTCACCGAGTCCTCCTCGACTTCGTTCGGTCCCACTTCGATTCGGAGCGGGACGCCTTTCAGCTCCCACTCGTTGAACTTGAAGCCCGGATTGCGCCCGTCGCGGTCGTCGAGTTCGACGCGGACGCCCGCTCCGCGCAGGTCGTCCGCGATACCCTCCGCGTACTCCAGCACGTCGTCTTTCGTCTCCGCCTGCCAGATGGGGACGATGACGACCTGTTCGGGTGCGACCGTCGGCGGCAGGACCAGCCCTTGGTCGTCGCTGTGGGTCATGATGAGCGCACCGAGCGCCCGCCACGACAGCCCCCACGAGGTAGTGTGGGCCACGCGCTCCTCCTCGTCTTCGTCCGTGTAGGTGATGTCGAAGGCCTCGGCGAAGCTCTGGCCGAGGTAGTGGCTCGTCGCCCCCTGTACCGACTTGCCGTCGGGCATCAGCGCCTCCACCGTCGTCGTCGTGTCCGCGCCGGGGAACTTGTCGTGTTCCGGCTTCTTCCCCCGCAACACCGGGATGGCGAGGACGTCCTCGTACACCTCCTCGTACTGGTCGAGGCGGGTCGTCGTCTCCGACCACGCTTCTTCCTCGCTCGCGTGCGCGGTGTGACCCTCCTGCCACAGGAACTCCTTGGTTCGGAAGAAGGGCTTCGTCTCCGTGGCCTCCCACCGGACCACGCTACACCACTGGTTGACGCGGAGGGGCAGGTCGCGGTGGCTCCGCACCCACTGACTCATGTACGGCGCGATGATGCTCTCGCTGGTCGGGCGGACGGCGAGTCGCTCCTCCAGTTCCTCGTAGCCGCCGTGGGTGACCCACGCCACCTCCGGGTCGAACCCCTCGACCACGTCCTTCTCGCGTTCGAGATAGGATTCGGGGATGAGCATCGGGAAGTAGGCGTTCTGGACGCCCGTTGCCTTGAATCGGGTGTCGAGCGCGTCCTGAACCGCCTCCCAGAGCGCGTACCCGCGCGGGCGCGTGATGATGAATCCACTCATGCCGTCCGGGCCGTAGTTCGCGAGGCCGGCCTTCCGGACGACTTCGGCGTACCACTCCCCGGTGCTGTGTTCTTTCGACTCGGTGATGCCGAGTTCTTGCTCGTCGCTCATTACCGTGGGCTACGAGCGAGATACGGCTTAAAACGTCCGAAGCCCCCTCACAGCTCTCGCTTGCACTCGTCGGCGTACGAGTCGGCCAGTCGCGTCGGCTCCGGCAACTTGTAGCCCGCACACAGGCGCTCGACGAGGTCGACGGCCGTCTCGGCGCTCACGCGATGGCCCGGACTGACGTACAGCGGGTTGATGACCGGGTTCGAGTCGTACTGTCGCGACTGGTAGGCGTAGCCGAGAACCGTCCCCTCGGGCGCGTCGACCCGGTCGTCGGCGCGGACGGGCGCGCGCCACCCCGCCGGCCGGCCGTCGACGTCGGCCTCGACCCGGCCACAGAGGAGGTTCTTCGCGACGCCGATACTCGGTACGTCGAGGACCGTGCCGATGTGCGTCGCCAGCCCCGCCTGCCGGAAGTGGATGCGCCCGCTCCCGTCGAAGAGAGCGAGGTCCGGGTCGACCGACAGCGACGCGAACGCGTCGAGGATGGGACCACCCTCGCGGAAGGAGAGCAACCCGGGAACGTAGGGTATCGAGAGGTCGGTCACGGCGCTCGTCCGCTCGATTACCTCGCCGCCGCGCAGACACACGATGGCGCTGACCGCCCGGTCGTCGAGAAAGGCTTGGTCGACACCCGCGACGACCGGCCGGTCGCCCGTGAGCGACGCGTCGCTGGCGACGGAGACGGCGGCGGGGTCGAACTCGAAGTCGTCCGCGAACGTCGCGGCGTCGGCGACCGCTCGCTGGAGCGCCTCCATCTCCTCGCGGGACTGGTCGGGGTCGGGGACGAACTCGGGGCGGACGGGTTGCACGAGTGTCACCGCCGACCGGGGCCGCCGGGGCCACCCGGACCGCCGGGGCCGCCCGGACCGCCCGGACCGCCGGGACCACCACCGAACGTCAACCGGTCAGGGACCCGCCGGGGCTGCTTGATTCGCTTTCCGTACGCCAGTCCTATCACCAGCCCAATCAGGTGCGCGAGGTGGGCCACGTTCGCCTGATTGGCCGAGGAGGCGGCCTGCGGCGAGAGGAAAAAGAGCACGGAGATGACCGCAAAGCCAGCGGTGAACAGCCACAGCGGAATGGGAATGATGAAGTACAGATAGATGCGAAGGCCGGGGTTGAGAACCGTCAGGACCCCGAGAACGGCGAAGATGGCGCCGCTGGCGCCGACGACGGAGACGGCGGCGGCGCCGAGCGCGATGCTCGCGAGGACGAACCCGAGGCCCGCGAGGACGCCGCTGACGAGAAACAGGGCGGCGAATCGCTTCGACCCGGCGTAGCGCTCGACGAGCGGGCCGAAAAAGTACAGCACGATGCTGTTGCCAGCGATGTGGATGAGGCTTCCGTGAGCGAAGATGGAGGTGAACCACGTCCAGACGTAGGTGAGGTGGTCCGAGCGCAGGACAAAGAGCGTCTGCATCGCCTCGCTCCCGACCAGCCCCTCGACGAGGAACTGGAGGGCGAAGGTGACCCACATGAGGCCGAGAAACAGGTACGCGACGTTGCCGCGGAGGTAGCCGAGGGGGCCACCGCGTCCCGTCAGCGACTTGAGTCGGTCGGCGACGCTCTGGCTACTGCCCGCGTTCTGCACGCTGTCGTCGAAGCCGCTGTCGAACACGCCCGACGGGTCGTCCCACTCGTTCAGTCCGGGGCAGTCGTGATTCTCCGGTAATCGATGTTCGGAACAGAACGTCCCGCCGCAGCGCCGACACTGATACGGCAGGTTCTCGTGGCTGCCGCACTCGTCGCACTGAGCCATTACCGCCACTAACAGCGGCGGCGACAAAAAGGGGTTCGTTCGCTGGCGGCGACGGCTCGCGGCCGTCTCACCGACCGAGCGCGCCTCAGGCGAACTGCTCGTCGTAGAGGTCGATGGCGTGTTCGATGGCGTCTTTCGCCGCTGCCTTGTCCTCCCAGCCCAGCGTCTCGACTTCCTTGCCTTCTTCGAGGTTCTTGTACGTGGCAAAGAACTCGTCAATCTCGTCGAGGGTCTGCTGGGGGATGTCGTCGATGTCCTCGATGTGGTCGAACCGCGGGTCCTCGGTCGGTACCGCGATGACCTTGTCGTCTTGCTCGCCGTCGTCGTCCATCTTCATGAGCGCGACGGGGCGGGCTTCGACGACACAGCCGGGGAACGTC
The DNA here is from genome assembly GCF_051195115.1 of Haloplanus sp. C73. NCBI lineage: Archaea > Methanobacteriati > Methanobacteriota > Halobacteria > Halobacteriales > Haloferacaceae > Haloplanus > Haloplanus sp. C73. The sequence goes on from NZ_JBNTJZ010000006.1 coordinate 130,412, forward strand.
TGGTCCTCGACCAGCACCATCACGTCGAAGGGGTCCTCGTCGTCGTAGTACGTCTGGGGGATGAACCCGTAGTCGCTCGGGTAGTGGACGTTGCTGTGGAGGACGCGGTCGAGAACGACGCCGGGCACGTCCTTGTCGTACTCGTACTTGTTGCGCTCGCCCTTCAGACACTCGACGATTGCCGTAATCGTCTCGGGCGGGTTCGGACCGGGCTCGAGGTCTTGCCACAGATTCACCATACCGATACGACGGCCGAAGCGGACAATAGTCCTTTCGGGTTTCGGGCAACACGAATGAAAAGGTACATGAGCAGCCGCTTCTGAGAGTAGCTGACTACTTCGAGCGGTCGACCGCCTCGGTCAACCGCCCCGTACCGGGCACGCGCCGAGCCAGATGGCGACGACCGGGCAGTCGTCGAATTCGCGCCGTATGACTGGTTCGATGACCGATATGTCTAAACTGGATAACGTTGGATTACCGAGGTAGGGGCGCTGTAGGCTGCGCAGACAGAAGAGTTGAGAAGCGTTAAATATCCCCGTGACATGTCTATAAGTATGTCAGAGGCACAAGCAGTAACTAACGACCCCGGCATCGTTCGCGACCTCACGGCCTTCCAGCACAACATCCTCGTCATCCTCTCGGAGGAGGCGATGTACGGACTGGCTATCAAACGACAGCTCGAAGACTACTACGGAACCGAAGTCAATCACGGGCGTCTGTACCCCAATCTCGATGACCTCGTCGAGATGGGACTCGTCGAGAAGAGCGAACTCGACAAGCGGACGAACCAGTACGCACTGACCGAGGACGGTGAAGACGCCGTCCTCAACCGTCTGAACTGGGAGCTCTCGAAGTTCGTCACCGACGAGGACCGAGCCGACTCGGTTCGCGACCTTATCGACGCACAGCAGTAACGTCGGGCATCGCTGTTTCTGTCACTTCGAACACGTACTCGAGCGACTGCGTCACCGCCGCCTGCTGTTCGTCGCTCGGCCACGCGTTCCGCGGATAGTACTCGCGGAGGAACTCCTCTAGCTCCGCCGCCGTCGCCGTCTCCACCCGGCGCGAGTAGTGATTGCCCATGAAGTCGGCGAAGGCGCGGGCGTTCTCCGCGTGTATCTCGCCCGCCCGTTCTTCGACGCGCTCGACCACGTCGGTGTTGTGCTCCTCGACCGTCTCCCACTCTTCGGCGTCGCCGCTCCCCGACAGCGACACCTCAACCGCCCGGTCCGTGTCCTCGATGCGGTCCATCTGGACCGTCCCGTCCTCCAGCCACGTCGCTGGATGGAGGACGAGCGTGTCGTCGCTCTCGCGGACGCGCGCGGTGAACCCGTGTTCGGCGAGTCGCTCGTCGCGGTCCCGTTCGTACGCCGCCGCCTCCCTGTCGTCGACCGCACGACGAGCGAGCCGGGTCAAGCGCTCTGCTGCCGTCACGGTTTCGCGTGGCAGTTCAGTCATCGTCGAGTGCCTCGTTCGCCAGTTCGTCGGCGCGGTCGTTTATCTCTCGCGGTACGTGCTCCAGCGACCACCGGTCGAAGTCGTCGAGCAACTCCCGTACCCGGACGCGGCGCTCGCGGAGGTCCGGGTCGTTCGTGTTCCACTCCCCGCGCACCTGCCGGACGATGAGCTCCGAGTCGCCGCGGATGTCTATCTCGTCGAAACCGTGGTCGCGGGCCACCTCCAGCCCCCGAATCAGCGCCTCGTACTCCGCGCGGTTGTTCGTCGTCCGCCCGATGGTGTCGCCGCCCTCGTCGACGATGCCGTCGCCCGAGACGATGACCCACCCGATGGCGCCGGGGCCGGGGTTGCCGCGACTCGCCCCGTCGAAGTAGACGTGGGCTCGCCCGCCCGCATCCGAGAGCAGCGCCGTCAGGTCCGCGGGCCGCGACCCCTGAACGACCACCGTCTCGTCGTAGGCAACCGCGACGGCGTCGCCGCGCTCCGCCCGCCAGCGCTCGTGGTCCGTGTTCCCTTCCGTGACGTCGATGCCGGCCTCCTCAAGCCGCTGACGCGCCACCTCGGGGTCACAGTCGATAGTCGGCATTAGCGGGGGTTCGTGGAGCCGACTCAAAGGCCGTTCGTTCCAGCGACCCGTCGCCTACCCTCCGGTGCGGGGGGACTCGCCGGTTGGATGTGCAACCGTACATCTATATCGAGTATTATTCGACACTCGGGCGCTATATATCCGGAAATAGGCCTATTAATCGGGGTTCTTGTACCGGAATCCGAGTCTGTTACTCGTGTCACGAGCCGTACTCCTCAGCTGTCCAGTCTGTGACGCCGTGCGAGCCTTGGACGGAAGACGAAGCGACCACTCGAAGACGGATATCATTTCGACGGCGAAGCGGCATCTCCGAACCCACCAGCTCTCCGAGAGCAAGGCCGCGATTCGGGCCCATCAAATCACCTACGAGGCGCTCGAGATACTCGTCTCGGGGGACGACATCGACCGCCTGCCGGTCGAAGCGTGGCGACAGCCGACCGCGACGTGGCTCCCGGAGGACGTACCCGTACCGGCCGCTCAGACGGCCGGAGCCACACTCTCCCAGACCGATGACGACTGAGCGGTCGCCGTCAAGTGAGTCCGTGTCGCCAGACCTGACAGACCCCGACTACTATCTCAATCGGGAGCTTTCGGAACTCGCGTTTCAGGAACGCGTCCTTCGTGAGGGGATGGACGACCGGAACCCGCCGCTCGAACGACTCCGGTTTCTCGCCTTCTTCACAAAAAACACCGACGAGTTCTTCATGAAGCGCGTCGGGGGACTCAAACAACAAATCGACGCCGGCGTGACCGAGACGACGCCCGACGGACGGACGCCGGAACAGCAGTGGGTCGAGGTGCTCGACACCGCCCGCCCGCTCTTTCGACAGCAGTCCGAGTACTGGCAAACTGTCCTGAAACCGACGCTCGCGGATGCGGGCATCGACATTTCCGCGCCCGACGACCTCTCCCGAGACACGCAGGAGCGACTGCGAACGAGTTTCGAGGAGTCGATACTGCCGACGCTGACGCCGCTCGCGTTCGACCCGGCACATCCCTTCCCCTTCATCTCGAATCTCTCCCTCTCGCTCGCGGTGCTCTCCTCGGACGGCGCCGACGACCCGACCTTCACCCGCATCAAGATACCGCCGAATCAGCCGCGGCTGATTCCGGTCCCCGACGAGACGGAGCAGTACGTGCTCATCGAGGACCTCATCGAGGCCAACCTCGACCTGTTGCTCCCGAATCTGGACATTCGCGACGTGTCGAAGTTCAAAGTGACGCGGAACGCGGAAGTCCGGCGCGACGAGGAAATCGCCGAAGACCTCATCGACATGGTCGAGGAGGTTCTCGAACAGCGACGCTTCGCGACGGTCGTTCGGCTGGAGGTCGACGCGGATATGCCCGCGAAGTCACGCTCCATACTCAAGGAGCAACTCGGCGTCGAGGACCGAGAGGTGTTCGCTCGCGAGGGGCCGATAGATTTCGAGGACTTCTTCGAACTGACCGAACTCGACCGCCCCGACCTCAAACTGCCGTCGTGGACGCCGAAGACACACCCCCGACTGGGTCCCGTCGCGAGCGACGACCGGGACGGCGCGACGAACATCTTCAGCGAGATTCGGTCCGGCGACATCCTCGCCCACCACCCCTATCACTCGTTCGAGGGGACGGTCCAGCGGTTTCTCGACGCGGCGGCGACCGACCCCGACGTGCTCGCGGTGAAGGCCGCCATCTACCGCACGGCGAGTGACTCGAAGGTCGTCCAGAGCCTCATCGACGCCGCCGACAACGGCAAGCAGGTGGCGGTCATGGTCGAACTCAAGGCCCGATTCGACGAGAAGAACAACCTCGAATGGGTTCGACAGCTCGAAGAGAAGGGCATCCACGTCGCCTACGGCACCGTGGGCCTGAAGACCCACACCAAGACGGCACTCGTCGTCCGACAGGAAGAGGACGGCGTCCAACTCTACTCTCACGTCGGGACCGGCAACTATCACTCCGGGACTGCGAAGGGGTACTCCGACCTCGGGCTGTTCACCGCCGACCGCGACATCGGGTTCGACCTCACCAAGGTCTTCAACTTCTTCACCGGGCCGACGCTCGACGACCGCTTCCGGAAGCTCCTGATTGCGCCCGTGACGATGCGCGAGCGCTTCACCGACATGGTTCGGCGGGAGGCCGACCACGCCCGCGCCGGCAGGCGGGCGCGAATCGTCGTGAAGGTAAACGGCCTCGAAGACCCGGCGATGGTCGAAGAGCTCTACCGGGCGTCGAGAGCCGGCGTCGAAATCGACCTGCTGGTCCGGGACATCTGCCGACTCCGTCCCGGTATCGACGGCGTGAGCGAGAACATCACCGTCCACTCCATCGTCGGCCGCTTTCTCGAACACTCGCGGATATTCTACTTCGAGAACGGGGGCGACCCGGAGTGGTACATCGGCTCGGCCGACTGGATGACCAGAAATCTCGACTACCGAGTCGAGGCCGTCACGCCCGTCGAAGCCACGGACCTGCGCCGACAACTCCGGTTCATTCTGGAGACGTCGCTCGCGGACAACCGCCGCCGATGGGTGATGCAGTCCGACGGTAGTTACGAGCAGGTGTCGCCCGACGGCGACCCGGTCCGGGACGTCCAAGAGGGGTTGATGGCGGCCGTGGAGACTGCCCTCGACTCCGGTGACGGACCGGGAATCACAGTCGACACGGACCGGGAATCGGACCTCCTCGTCGAGGGTGTCGCGGCAACCGACGCGTCCGCCGCCCCCGAGATATCCGACGACTCCGACGTGACGCCCGACACACGGCCACACTCGGACGGCGGGGACCGCTCTCCGTTCGACGCGTACGCCGAGCACTGGTATCGGCCCGACAGCGACACTTACGACTGGGCGGTTCGAACGACCGACGGCCGGCGACGCTACTTCAAAACGCGTGATGGGGCGCGCCGCCGCCTTCGAGCGGAGTACGAGTAGGGGTCGACCGCCTCAAATCGGGTCGACGACTTTCGAATCCTCGCGACGCTGGTGTGTCGTCGCCGGGTCCGTGGTGACGAACTCGTCGTTTCGGTAGTCGTACGCGGTGAGTGTCCCGCCGTAGACACACCCGGTGTCGAGGCCGACGGCGTGGTCCAGTACGACCGGGCGGTCGTGGACGGTGTGCCCGAAGAAGACGCGGTACGGTCCGTCGTAGGTGTCGTACCAGAATGGGCCGTCGTACCCATCGCCGTGTGGCGAACGCATCGTCAGCAGTTCCTCGACGGTGTGGCTGTCGAGGGTTCGCTCCGGGTCGACGCCGCCGTGGACGACGAGGGCGTCGTCGAAGGAGATGACGACGGGGAGCGATTCGAGATACGCTCGGTCGCCCTCCCTGAGCCACGCGGGCGCTCTGTCGCCGCGGACGATTTTCTGCTCGTTGTTGCCGCGGATGCTGACGAGACGCGGGTCGTCGCGGACCAGGTCGATGACGCCGGGGCTGTCCGGGCCTTTTCTGATGAGGTCGCCGACGAACATCACGAGGTCGTCGGGACCCAAATCCAGATTTTCGAGGAGCGCTTCGAGCGTCGCTCGGCTTCCGTGGACGTCCCCGACGACGTAGATGTCGGCGTATGCGTCGGTGTCGAATCGGTCGTGATGTGATTCCACGTCGTCGCTAAACTGGGGTGGCGTGTTCATTGCACTCTGGGTCGACGGCCGCACGAGCGGTCGTCGGGTCTCGGATACGCCTACCCCGTGTCCACGGTAAGCGCTTTCTAATAGCCGACAATACGGCTATGTATCTCTCGGGCGGCGACGTCGGATGACCGACACCGAGTCTACGCCGCCGTCTTCGGGCTCTCCTTCGGCGGGAAGTAGAGATAGACGGCGTTGCCCCGTGGCTCCCGTGTCTCGAACGAAATCTCGCCGCCGAGCGATTCGGCACACCACTTCATCACGAACAGCCCGATTCCGGAGCCGTGGGACGTGTTCGTAGTTTCGCTCGGGGCGAACAGCGCCGCCAGTTCCTCCTCTGGAATCTCCGCGTTCGAATCCGTGATACAAATCTCGACCCGACCCGTGTTCGGCGACGGCCCGATTTCGACGTCGACGGTCGGTGCTCGCTCGTCGCTGTGGATGATGGCATTTTCGAGCGCGTGTGTGAGCGCGTGCGTGAACGCGTCGTCGATGTCTATCCACATCTCCGCCCGCTCGGCGATAGACACCTTCGCGGCGGGGTAGTCGCTCGTGACGTCGTTTACGACTTCCCTGACCGCTTCCGTCGCGCGGCGGCGGGCGCAGTCCGTCTCGGTGTCCGTCACCGCCTCCTCGATCTCCTTGACCGACTCGGCCATGTTGCCGAGGTTCTCGCCCCGTTCCCGAACGGTTGCGACCACGTCCCGTATCGCCTCCGTCTCGGCGTGGGCGCCGATGCGGTCCATGTATCCCAAGATGACGGCGGCCTCGTTTCGCAAGTTGTGTCGGAGTAGCCGCCAGAATAGCTCCGCCCGGTGGTACGTCTCGTAGTACTCCGTGATGTCTCGAATCTCCGCTTGAACGCAGCTCTGTCCGCCGAATTGCCGGCGAGACGCGAACAGCTGGACCCAGATGAGAACTCCATCAGCTCGCTTGACGCGCCACGTGAACTTCTGTGGGTCCCCAGCGGCGCTCGCCTGCAGTCGGTCCTGAAACTCGGACTCGGAGTACGGGTGCGTGTTTGCGGTGTACTCCGCGACAGAGAGGTCCCGTAACTGGCTGGTTGTGTATCCGAACATCGCCTCCAGCCGTTCGTTGGCGTCCAAAATCGACCCGTCGGTCGGGTCGTACAGCGCGATACCGGTGTGATGTGTATCGTGTTCCGGTGCCAGTTCGAACCGCTCTTGAGAGGACATGCGACGACTTCCCCGACAGCCGAACCGCGTTTCGTTGTTACTATGAACAGTATATAGTGCTCTACATACTGGTGGGTCGGGAGACGACTCTGACGGTGACCGTCGCGTTCGTGGTTCAGGACCGTGCTCGCGTCTCGACGACCACCGCACCGACCAAGGAATTAAGTACCAGCAAAGTACGACTATAAAAACGCGATGACACGGCCCACCCGCCAGCGGGACGACCGGACGCGATGGCAGGGCGAGGACGAGCAGGAGTCCGACGAGGACGTCGACCTCGACGACCTCGACCCCGAGGACCTCGTCAGGACGGCTGACGGCGAACTGATTCACGAAGAGACTGGACTCATCATCGAGGAGGAGCAAATCGACCCCGGTCCGGAGTGGCGGGCGTTCAACCACAAGGAACGACAGGAGAAGTCGCGCGTGGGGGCGCCGACCACGCAGACGATGCACGACAAGGGGCTGACGACGACCATCGACTGGAAGGACAAGGACGCCTACGGCCGCTCGATTTCGTCCCGGAAGCGCTCGCAGATGCACCGCCTGCGGAAGTGGCAGGAGCGAATCCGAACGAAAGACGCGGGCGAGCGCAACCTGCAGTTCGCGCTGAGCGAAATCGACCGCATGGCCTCGGCGCTCGGCGTGCCGCGGTCGGTTCGAGAGGTGGCGTCGGTCATCTATCGACGTGCGCTCAACGAGGACCTGATTCGCGGGCGCTCCATCGAAGGCGTCGCCACCGCCGCGCTCTACGCCGCCTGTCGCAAGGAGGGCATTCCCCGCTCGCTGGAGGAGATTTCCGAAGTGTCACGGGTCGAACGCAAGGAAATCGGGCGCACCTACCGCTACATCTCGCAGGAACTCGGCTTGGAGATGAAGCCGGTCGACCCGAAGAAGTACGTCCCGCGCTTTTGCTCCGAACTCGAACTGAGCGAGGAGGTGCAGTCGAAGGCCAACGAAATCATCGAGACGACGGCGGAGAAGGGCCTGCTCTCGGGCAAGTCGCCAACGGGCTACGCCGCCGCCGCCATCTACGCCGCGTCCCTGCTCTGTAACGAGAAAAAGACCCAGCGCGAAGTCGCTGATGTGGCGCAGGTGACGGAAGTCACCATCCGCAACCGGTATCAGGAGCAAATCGAGGCCATGGGCATCCACAGTTAGACCCGACAGTATCAAGCCACGGCGGGCAGTAGCGTCGGTATGCGCCTCGACGAGTTCATCGACATCGAGGCAAACGAACGCGCCGAGCGACGGCGCCTCGCACAGGAGAAATCCTACGAAATCCTCGACCACGTCGAGTCGGTCGCCGACCGCATCGAGCAGACGGTGTCCGGCGATTCAATCGTCGGTAGCGTCTCGCCCTCCATCTTCGTCGGCCAGTCCAACTACCCGAACGTCTCGACGGGCATCCTCTCGCCCGTCGGCAACGAGGGCGACGCCGCTCGCTTCGCCACCAGCGGCGAGTGGTACGACGAGGGCGTCGACCTGACCGAGGTGTTTCGCCGGCGGACGAGTCTGCTCAACTCCCGCCGGTCGTCGCCCGTCGACGTCCACGACACGTGGGACGGTTTCGTCGGCGTCGGGCGCGAAGTCGCCATCGCGGACCGCCCAGTCGACGTCGAAATCGGCCTCGATGGCGACCCGCAGGTTCAGTTCGACGCCGACGGCGTCTCGACGCCCACCGGTCCCAGCGCCAGCGCTCGGTCGGCGACGCTCGGCGAGAACCCTCACGTCCCCCGCGCGGTGGAGAAGACGCTGGAGGACGACGACTGGCGCGCCGAGGGCGCCATCAACTACCTCTATCGCCGCGGGTTCGACGTCTACGACGTGAACACCATCCTCTCGGCGGGGGCGCTCGGCCAGAGCGAGAACCGCCGACTCGTCCCGACGCGGTGGTCGATTACCGCCGTCGACGACACCGTCGGCCAGTTCCTCCGCGGGTCGCTCCGAGACGCCCAGAGCGTGAACGAGGTGGAGATTCACCGCAACGAGTTCCTCGGCAACGCCTACTGGGTGTTGCTCGCGCCCGGCCAGTGGGAGTACGAACTCGTCGAACTGAAAGCGCCGGGAAGCGTCTGGAACCCCGACCCCGAGGCGGGAATGTGGCTCGCGTCCGACCGCGAGGGGTACGAGGGGCGGACGGACTACGTCGAGGAGACGGCGGGCGCGTATCACGCCGCCCGACTCGCCGCGCTCGAACACCTCGAAGACCGGAACCGACAGGCGAAATGTCTCGTCCTCCGGCACGTCTCCGACGACTACTGGGGGCCGGCCGGCGTCTGGCAGGTCCGCGAGGGGGTCAGACACGCCTTCGACGGCGAGTGCGCCACCGCCGAGACGCTCGCCGACGCCGTCCGCGATGTCGTCGACTACCTCCCCACGTCGCTGTCGGCGCTCCGCCGCAAGTCCGCGATGGTTGCCGGCCTCCAGACGACGCTCTCTGACTTCTAAACCGTGTGGACCGGTACCGGCGACTCCTGTACCACCCGCCGGGCCGTGTTGCCGATGAGCGGCTTGTCCGGGTCGCGCTTGCCGTGTTTGCCCATCGCTATCAGGTCGACGTCGTGTTCCCTCGCGTACTCGACGATGGCCTCGTCGACGATGCCCGTGACTACCGCCGTCTCACACTCGACGCCCGCGTCGGCGGCCATCGACTCGATTTCGGCGGTTATCTCCTCCCCTTTCGACCGAATCCGCTCCTTGGTTTCGGCGATGTCGCTCGGCACCGCCACGTAGCCGGCGTCGCCCATGTCGATGACGTACAGCGCCGTCACGCGGCCGCCCGCGTCGGCGACGAAGTCGAACGCGTGTTCCGCCGCGCGCGTCGACGCTTCGCTCCCGTCGACCGGGATGAGGATGTGTCGGAACGTAGCCATATTTGGACCAACGGCTCTCGTGAGGATAAATCCACAGGCGAATCACCAGTCGGTGAGAGTCCGCGGCGCCGTCACTCCTCGGCGGTAGGAATCGGGCCCGTTCCGATGGCCGACCGGGCCGTCGACAGGAAGGTCTGGCGGGTGTCGAAGTACGTCTCGTCGACGTCGTCGAGAATCGAGCCAACCGTCCGCGGGCCGTCCGGCGTGCGAACGGTCGCGTCGCCCTCCTTGCGGCGGATGGCACTCGCCTCTTGGGGCCAAGTGAGTCGGGACGCCACTCTGGCGAGCGGTGCGCCCTCGACCGGGTCGCCCTCGCCGAGTTCGACTGCGGGCTCTGCCTCTTCGTCCGTGTCGTCGCTCATGCGCAGCGATACTTCGCGGTGTGAGTTAATGGCTTCGGACCCGCGGACGCGCGAGTACCGTCACACGCCCGTCTGACGTAGGGTTTTGTGTGCGGCCGGTGTAGCCTCGGGTATGACCAGTCTCGGGGAGGTCTACCACGGGGACGACCGGAGTGGCCCGAGTCTCCGACAGATATACGCGGGGTCGGCTCTGTTCGTCGCCGGTATCGTCCTCGTCGTTGCGGGCATCATCGTCGCGACGACCGACGTGTTGCTCGGCGGTGGCACCACGCTCTATCAGGTTCGCGAGTATGGGGGCATCCTCGCCGGCGTCGGGGTGCCCGCCGTCTTCCTCGGCATCTCCGCCGTCCTGCCCGCGGAACGCTCGACACGCGCCGCCGCCGGCATCGGCGCCAGCGTCGCCCTTCTCGGCGTCGCGCTCTTCGCCCACGCCTACCCCTGCCGGTGGTCGGGCGCCACCTGCGCACCCGGCATGGTCGACCTGACGCTTCCGACCGCCGGCGTCTACTTCCTCGGCGCGCTCACCACCTTCTGGTGTCTGTTCGTCGGCATCGCCAACTTCAAGACGCGAAACGACCCCGGCGGCACCGTGACGATGGAAGTGACGCGACAGGGTGAGACGAAAGTCGTCGAAGTCGACCGCTCGAAGTCGATGGGCGGGGTCGGTCTCGGCGGCACCACGTCGGGACCGACCGGCACCGTCAGCCCCCAGATGAGCGACGGCGGCTCCGACGACGAAACCGTTCGCGAAGTCACCTCCGTCTCGACCACCACCGGCGGCGGGTCGACGGCGGCGTCGCCCGCGTCGCCGGATTCGCCCGGCGACGGCGGCGAGGTCTGGAAGTCGACGGCGGCACCCAGCGCATCGACCGACGCCGCCGACCGCTACTGCGGCAACTGCGAACACTTCGAGTACGTCCGAACCGAGCGCGGCATCCAGCCCTACTGTGGCTACCACGACGGCGTCATGGCCGATATGGACGCCTGTGAAGACTGGAGCGAGCGCTAGTCGGACGCCACGACGATTCGGATGTGGTCGCCTTCCTGCAGAATGTACGTCGACGGCTCGACTTCCGCACCGTCGACTTCGACGATAGACGTCTCGCCCGGGTCGTCGCCGTAGGTCGTTCCGTCGACGGTCACCGTCCCCTCGTTCACTTCGAGACCGACCGTCGCCATCGCCCACTGGAGCGTGACGCTCCGGGCGTGGACGTGCCACTGCGAGCCGTCCCCGTCCTCGAAGTGGAAGGCGTCGACGCCCGTGGATTCGTACTGGAAGCGTTGCTGACTGAAACCGACCGACTGGTTGTCGATTGTCACGTTGATGGTCCCGTGGTAGTGGACGGCCCCGGTGTCTCGGGGTTCGATGACGCGTCCCGCCCCGTCGCTTCCCATGAGCGTCGCATACACCACCACGACGCCCGCGAGGAGGATGACGACGCCGAGCGCGGCCAATCGGAGGCTAATCCCACCGTCATCGTCGTCGACGGAGAGGCGCCGACGGTCGATTGGGCCGAGTTCGTCCGCGTGCGTCCCCTCGAGATGTGCCTCGTGGGCGTCTTCGTCGTCGAACGTCTCACCGCAGTATCGGCACTCGGGCATCGGTCGATGCAGACGCCCCGCCCCCTCAACCGTTGCGGTTGTCCCGCACCGACTGGGTCACGCTCGCGAGCCGCGCGCGCACGTCGTCCCAGTGACTCCCCTTCCAGAAGTGCGCCCCACACGACACACACTCCCAGACGTCGGTCTCCGAGGGGTCGGGGGCGTGGTCGGGCGTCGACGCCGCCGAGTCCACTGGGTCGAGTGCCCCGTTACACCGGCCACAGCGTCGCGGCGCGTCCGGAAGAGAGAGCCGAACCCCGGCGGCGTCGAGTTCGCGCAACTGCCCCTCGATATCCTTCGCGGCGAGTCGAATCGCGCCGTCGGTGCGGGCCGCGAGGTCGGCGTCGCGCGTGAGGAGGCGGCGGTCTTCGCGGCGGGCGAGGGTCGCGATGTCGTCGTCGGCCTCGACGCCCCGGTCGAGCGCGTACGCCGTGTCGTGGCCGCACATCCGCAGGTATCGCGCCAGTTTGCCGAGCATCGCGTCACAGAGAAAGCGCCCCATCAGTCGAGCCACGCGGTCAGGTCGGCGGGCGACCGCGTGTTGAGTACGTCCGCTGCCTCGGCCCAACCGCGTCGCGCCGTGCGGACCCCGTAGCGCCGCAGTTCTAGTTCCTGCCCGCTGTGGGCGTCGGTGTTGACGGCTATCGTCGCCCCCGCGTCGATGGCGGTCCGAACCCCATCGTCGTTCAGGTCGAGTCGGTGCGGGTTGGCGTTCACTTCGAGCGCCGTCCCGGCCTCGGCCGCCGCCGTCGCGACGCGTTCGAGGTCGGGCGCGAGACCGGGGCGGTCGTTGATGAGTCGACCAGTCGGATGGCCGAGGACATCCGTCTCGGGGTGTTCGACTGCGGCCACGAGGCGGTCGGTCGCCGCCTCGCGGTCCGCGCCCAGCCCGCTGTGTGGCGACGCGACGACCACATCGAGGTCCGCGAGGACGTCGTCGCTCACCGAGAGGTCGCCGTCGGCGTCGATGTTAGCCTCGACGCCGTGGAAGACGGTGATGTCGGCATCCGATGCGGCGTCTGCGACGGCGTCCATCTGCTCGCGAAGGTCGTCGTCGTCGAGGCCGACGCCCCCGACCATCCCCGGTCCCGTGGCGTGGTCGGAGATGCAGATGTAGTCGTCGCCGCGGTCTACCGCCGCCGCTATCATCGACGCAATGGACTCGCCCCCGTCCGACCACTCCGTGTGCGTGTGGAGGTCGCCCCGGAGCGCGGACGGGTCGACGAGGTCCGGGAGGTCGCCCGCCCGCGCGGCCTCGATTTCGCCCCGGTTCTCGCGGAGTTCCGGCGGGATGAGCGGGAGGTCGAGAGCCTCGTACATCTCCGTCTCCGTCTCGCCGCCGACGCGCGTCCCCGCGCGTTGGCCGTCTTCGTCGTCGACCGAACTCACGTCGAACACGCCGTACTCGTTCATCTTCAGGTCGCGGTCGAGCGCGAGGTTGCGGAGGTGGACGTTGTGGTCTTTGCTGCCGGTGAAATACTGAAGGGCGGCCCCGAACTCCGACGGGACGACGACGCGACAGTCGACGCGCATGTCGCGGGCGCGGACGCTGACTTTCGTCTCCCCGGACTCGATGATATCGGCCTCCGAATCCCAATCGAGGAAGGCCTCGACGGCGCCGTCCGGGTCGTCGCTCGCGACGAGGACGTCCACGTCGCCGATGGTTTCGCGCCACCGCCGTATCGACCCCGCGATGGCCACCTCGGCGACCGGGTCGGCGTCCCGGAGGTAGTCACGGACCGACTCGGCGATGGGGCGGGCGTCACCGAGCAGTTCCCGTTCCTGTGACTGCCGGGCGAAGGGGATGTTTTCGAGGATGTTCGACTCGGTTTTGGGACCGAAGCCCGACACCGACTGAATCTCGCCGTCGCGCGCGGCGGCTTCGAGTTCGTCGAGGGTCGTGATGCCGAGTGCTTCGTAGAGCGTGCCGACCGTCTTCGGCCCCACGCCCTCGACGCTCGTGAGCGCCGCCATGTCGACGGGCAGGTCTTGCCGTAATTCCTCCAGTTCCTCGATAGAGCCCGTCTCGACGTACTCGATTACTTTCGACGCGAGCGCGTCGCCCACGCTCTCGATGTCTTTCACCGCCGACTTCCCCTCCGCCGCCACCTCCTCGATTGGCGTCGGATACTCGCGGATGCGCTCGGCGGCACGGCGATAGCTCCGGGGTTTGAACTCGACGTCTTTCGCTTCGAGGTAGTCCGCCATCTCCTCGAACCGGTCGGCGATTTCGGCGTTGCGGCTCACAGCCGCCCCCGCGTGTTGTGGCTGGTGTCTTTGTGGCCGAGCGCCTTCTTGAGGAAGTTCATCCACCGCTTGCGGTCGGCCGCTTCCTGCGCTTCGGCCTCGCGCTCTAAGTCGGCGGGGCCGAGCTGTTCGAGTGCGTTCAGCGCGCGGTCGATGCCGATGATGCTGTCGACCACGTCCTCGCCCTCGCTGTAACTCACCTCGCCCTCCTCGATTCGTTCGAGGCGCTCTATCCGCTCCCGACGAAGGTTCTTCTTCGCTCGCTCGACCCGCTCGCGCTCGCCCGCCGGCACCGTGTCTCGACGCTTGATTTCGAAGACGAACTGCTGGAGGTCCACCTCCTCGCCCTGTATCGTGATTCGCTCGGGAATGTCCGCGCCGACCGTCGCCCCCTCACGGTTGACGCGCTCGAGGAGTTGCTTGCGCTCGAACTCTTTCACGGCCTGCCGTTGGCGCGCCGCTCACTTCGCTCCTTCGCCGGCGGTGTCCGTGTACGGCTCCTCGATATCCGGGTCACCGCCCATGACGGAGCCGGCGCGCCGCGTCACGAAGTCGAAGACGACGACGACGGGCAGGAGGAGGCGCTCGACGACCCACACCGGGCGAGCGGTCGTGAGCGCCCAGTCCTCGGCGTTGCCGAGGCCGTACGCCTTCGGCAGGATTTCGCCGAAGACGAGGACGACGCTACTCGCGACGACGGTGGTGAGCAGAACGGCGATTTCGCCCGTGAAGCGCTCGGCCAGCAGGACCGCGAGGATGCTGGAGATGGCGACGTTGACGACGTTGTTACCGACGAGAAGCGTCACCAAGAGTCGATGCGGGTCCTCGCGCAGTTCGGCCAGTATCGAGGCGCGGGGGTCCTTTGCGGCGACGCGTTCGTCGAGCCACGCCCGCGAGAGCGAGAAGACGGCGATTTCGGTGCTGGAGAAGAAGGCACTCGCGACCAGCAACCCAACCAGTGCGACGATGCTCAGTATCGGGAGGCCGACTGTCGTCATGTCCCTCGTCGTGTCGAGCGAGACAAAAAACGGGCGGTCAGACAGAAAGTTCTTGACTACGGCCCGACCATCCTCGCCAAATGGATTCGTCCGGCAGTGTGTCGGTGAGCGTCGTCCTCCCCGCGTACAACGAGGAGGACACCATCGAGGAGACGGTGACGACGACGCTCGACACGCTCGGCGCCTTCCTCCCGGACGACTCGTACGAGGTAATCGTCGCGGAGGACGGCTGTGACGACCGCACGCCGGACATCGCCGACCGCCTCGCCGCCGCCGACGACCGGGTTCGACACTACCACAGCGACGAGCGACTGGGTCGGGGCGGCGCGCTCGAACGCGCCTTCGAGGCCGCGCGCGGCGACACGCTCGTCTACTTCGACACCGACCGCGCGACGGACATGCGCCATTTGGAGGAACTCGTCGAGCGGGTGCGCTCCGGCGACGCCGACGTCGCCACGGGGTCGCGCTGGATGCCCGGCCGCGTCGCCGACCGCCCGGCGAAACGGGGAGTGCCCTCCCGCGCCTACAACGGTCTCGTCCGGCTGTTCCTTCGCTCGTCGCTCTGTGACCACCAGTGCGGGTTCAAGGCGCTGAGCCGCGAGGCCTTCGTCCGCCTCCACCGAGACATCGAGGACGACCACTGGTTCTGGGACACCGAACTGCTGGTTCGCGCCCAGCGCGCCGGCCTGACCGTCGCGGAGTTTCCCGTCGAGTGGGAGCCGAAAGGCGACACGAAAGTCGACCTCGTCCGGGACGTGTTCGGCATGGGGAGCCAGATTCTCCGGCTCTGGTGGCAACTGTCGGTCGCCCCCCGCATCACCCGCCGGGTGAGCGTCGGCGCGGGCGTCCTCCTCACCCTCGTCGCCCTCGCGCTCATGACGGTGTATCTCGACCCGCAGGCGGTGTTGACGGAACTCGAAGGCGCCGACCTCTCGCTCGTCGCCCTCGCGGGTCTCGTCTATCTCTGCTCGTGGCCGATTCGAGGCGCTCGCTACCGCGACATCCTACGCGAACTCGGCTATCGCGAACGCCTCGGCTTCCTCACCGGCGCGGTGTTTATCAGTCAGACGGGGAACCTCGTCTTCCCCGCTCGCCTCGGCGACGGCGTCCGGGCCTACGTCGTGAAGGCGCGCCGCGGGATTCCGTACCCAACCGGATTCGCGTCGCTGGCCGTCGAACGCGTCTTCGACCTGCTGACCATCACGCTCCTCGGCGGGACGGTGTTCGTCGGGTTCGTCCTCACGGGCGCGACGGACCAAGTCGTCGACGCCGTCTCCGCTGGCGTCCCCGGCGTCGACCCCCGGAGCGCCCGCGTCGCACTCACCGTCGCCGTCGGCGTCGCGGTGGCGGCACTGCTCGCCGTCGTCGCCATCGTGGTGAGCGCCCGCCGTGACGACAACCTGATTCGCCGGGTCGTTACCGGTGTGAGCAGCGACTCCTACGCCGACTACGTCGCGGGCGTCTTGGAGGGCTTCGTCTCCGGCGTCCAGACGGTCGCCGCCGACCGCGCCGCCTTCGCGCGGGTGGGCGCGAGCAGCCTCGCCATCTGGTCGCTCGACGTGGTGACGGCGGTGCTCGTCCTCGCCGCCTTCGACGTCGCGCTCGCGCCGTCGACGCTCGTCGCCGTCGGTTTCTTCGCGGTGAGCGTCGGCAACCTCGCGAAGGTGCTCCCGCTCTCGCCGGGCGGCATCGGGCTGTACGAGGCGGCCTTCACGCTCCTCGTCGCCGGGCTGACGCCCGTGACGGGGCCGACCGCCTTCGGCGCCGCGGTCCTCGACCACGCCGTGAAGAACCTCGTCACCGTCGCTGGCGGCGTCATCTCGATGCTCGCGCTCAACGTCTCGCTGACGAGTGCGGTCGACGAGGCGTCCGGCGAGTCGGCGCCCGACGCGGACGCCGCGGACCCCGACGCCGACTGAGCGACCTCACTCGAACAGGTCGGCGAGGCGTTTGGCGCCGTCGAGCAAGTTCGGACTCGGCTGATTCAAGAGTGCGTCGTCCACGACGTGGACCGCGGCGTCGATGTCCCACCCGCGCTCGGTCACCGTCGCGGGGTCGACATCCGTCCCCTGCCCGCAGAGATGGAGGACGACGTGGTCGGGGTCGGCGGCTTCGACCGTCGCTTTACTCACCGCTCGCGAGCGGTCGCCGGGGTCGACGAAGGGGTACTCTCCGCCGGCGGCGGCGACCACCTCGGGCACCCAGTTGCCGGCGGCCATCGGCGGGTCGGCCCACTCCTCGCAGTAGACGGTGGGCGCGTCGTCGGTCGCGCGCGCCCGGACGCGGTCGAGTCGCTCGCGGCTCCGGGCGGCGAGTCGCTCACCCGCCTCGCTTTCCCCCACGGCGGCGCCGAGGGCGGCGAACCCCTCGATGGCCTCGGGGAGCGTCGTGGCGTCGACGTCGTGGACACGAATCCCGCGGTCACGGATGGCGTCGCGTACGTCGGACTGGAGGGCGTCGCTGGTACAGACGAGGTCGGGGTCGAGGGCGTCGACCCGGTCGAGGTCCGGGTCGAGCCACCCCCCGAGGACGGCGGCGTCGATGTCGCCCCGATGGTGGCTCGTGACGCCGGCGAGGCGGTCCGCGACGCCGAGTGCGTCGAGCGTCGCGGTGGCGGCGGGCGCGAGCGAGACGATGCGACGCGGGGGAGTCATACCGGTCACAGGGGGCCGACGGTAAAGAACGCGGTGGCCACCGCCGGAACCGACACCGATACCTGCGGGGGCCGGGGAGGTGCAGGCGATGCGGACTCAGCACGTCCTGCACGTCGGCGACGCCGCGGCGATGGACGCCGTCGCCGACGAGTCGGTCGACCTCGTCGTCACGTCGCCACCGTACCCGATGATTGACCTCTGGGACGACCTCTTTTCGGCGCAGGACCCGGACGTGGCGGCGGCCCTCGACGCCGGCGACGGCGACGCCGCCTTCGAACGCATGCACGCGCAGTTAGACGCCGTCTGGGACGAGGTGATGCGAACCCTCGCCCCCGGCGGCGTCGTCTGTATCAACGTCGGCGACGCCACCCGCTCCATCGGGGGCGAGTTCCAGCAGTTTCCGAACCACGCCCGAATCATCGACGCCCTCCGCTCTCGCGGCTTGACGCCGCTTCCGGACGTACTCTGGCGCAAGCCGACCAACAGCCTCACCAAGTTCATGGGGTCGGGGACGCTCCCCTCGAACGCCTACGTCACCCTCGAACACGAGTACATCCTCATCTTCCGGAAGGGCGACACCCGCTCCTTTCCGCCGGGCGATGACCGACGCTACGAGAGCGCCTTCTTCTGGGAGGAGCGCAACCGCTGGTTCTCCGACCTCTGGGAGGTTCGGGGCGAGGGACAGGCGCTCGCCGACACCGACGACGACCGGCGGGACCGCTCCGCTGCCTTCCCGCTGGAGATTCCGCTCCGCCTCCTTCGGATGTTCTCGGTGCGCGGTGACCGCGTCCTCGACCCTTTCGCGGGGACGGGCACGACGGCGCTGGCCGCGATGCACACCGCCCGCAACTCGGTTGGATTCGACCTCGACGGCGACCTCTTTACCGCGCTCGACGAGCGACTGACCGACCTGCCGACTGCCTCGCGGCGTCGCGTCGCGGCCCGTCTCGACCGCCATCGGGAGGCGATGGCCGAGCGCGACGGCGGCTACGACGCCGAGCACTACGATTTCGAGGTGGTGACCAAGCGCGAGCGGCGCATCCGGCCCTACGTCGTCGAGGGCGTCGACTCGGAATCGGTCGAGTCGGGGCGGCGCTACGCTGTCGACCACCGGCCCGCAGACGGAGAGGAGTTTAGTGGCTCCCCCTCCGAGTGACCGGTGATGGAGTTCGATTCGCTGGTGCTCGCGGCGGCGACGGCCGACCTCGGGGACGAACCGGCGGCGCGGCCCCACGCCGACGCCGTCGAGTTTCGGATGGACCTCGCGGCCGACCCGCTCGCGGCGCTCGACGACTACGACGGTGACCTCCCGCTCATCGTCACGAACCGCGACCCCGCAGAGGGCGGTGAGGCGACGGGCACCGAGGCCGAGCGACTGGACGCGCTCGCGACGGCGAGCGAGTACGACGCGGTCGGCGCCGTCGACATCGAACTCGCGAGCCTGCGAGAGGCGGTCGGTGCGTCGGTGGCCGAGACGGTTCGAGAGAACGGCGCGCGCGTCATCGCCTCGGTCCACGACTTCGAGGCGACGCCGTCCGAGTCGCGACTGAACGACCTGCTCGCCGCCGCCGCCGACCACGGCGACGTCGGGAAGGCGGCGGTGACGGCGACGGACCGCGAGGACGCGCTCCGGGTGCTATCGGCGACCCACGCGGCGACGGCCCGCGGCGACCGGGTGGCGACGATGGCGATGGGCGAGGCGGGGCGCCACACCCGAGCGGTCGCACCGCTCTACGGGTCGAAAATCGGGTACGCGCCGCTCGACCCCGACGAGGCGACCGCACCCGGACAGTACGACTTGGCGACGCTCGCGGACCTCGTCGACCGCCTCGGCGGTCGGTGAGCGGCGTCGGACGAGAGGTATAAGCGCGTGGCGCTCACATCGGTCGAAGATGACTACACCGGACCGACGGGTCGTGGTCGCGGTTCTCGTGAGCGTCGCGGGGGCGGCACTCGGTATCGGCGGCGTGGGTCACGCCTACCTCCGACGGTGGCGGCGCGCGGTCGCGTGGTTCTCGCTCGTCCTCGGTGCGGGACTCGTACTGGTCACGACGTTCGCCAACCCCGAGACGGCGACGGTGGCGACGCTCCCGCTTCGGGTCACGCTCCCGGTGGTCGTGTTGCTCGCGTTGAACACGGTGGACACGTACCACGTGGCTCGGTCGGTCGACGCCGAGACCGAGGCGCCATCGTGTCCCTCGTGCGGCCGGACGCTGGACCCGGAGCTCTCGTTCTGTCCGTGGTGTGCTGGCTCGGATAGCGAGCGAGCCGAAGAAAACGGCTGACGCCGGCCTTCAGGTTCGCAGGAAGTAGACCTGTTTGCGCGCGTCCTTGAAGCTGTAGCGGGAGCCGACGATGTCGGACTCCTCGAGACGGTTCAGCGCGTAGCGGACCGTCCGGTCGGGGAGCAGCGACTCTTCGGCGAGCTGGCCCTGCGACAGCGGCGAGTCGCCTTCGAGCACCTTTGCGACGAGTTTCGCGCTCGGCGGCAGTTCGCGAAGTCGCTCTCGGTATTCGGTGGTGGTCAGTCGGTCGTCGCCAACGGAGTCTGCTGCTGTGGTGCTCATACATGGTCGTCCATGTCGTTAGTGGTAAAGGTTATCTCCATATGCGTGCAAACACACGAGATACCTTATATGCGTTTAATTACAATATGAGGTAACGACTTCTCGAAGTCGACATATCGGTTCCTCGCGGTGCCATCCAGTACGGTTTTAATCTTCGGCCCGAGAGACGCGTAGCGTGAAAGGAGCGGAGTGGTACCAGGCGGACGAGATTGCCCAAGAGTACGACGTCAAGCGGTTCTCGCGCGGGGGGCGTCTCATCGACCGCCGCGAAAAGCGAGCCGTGTTGGAGGCGCTGGGTCCGGTCGAAGACAAGGACGTCCTCGAAATCGCCTGTGGAACGGGGCGATTCACCGTCATGCTGGCCGAGCGCGGCGCCAACATCACCGGGTTGGACATCTCCTCGGCGATGATGGACGAGGGGCGAAAGAAGGCGCGCGCGGCCGGCGTCTCCGACCGAATCGAGTTCCTCCGGGGTGACGCCGCTCGGCTCCCCTTCCCGGACGACCACTTCGACACCGTCTTCGCGATGCGGTTTTTCCACCTCGCGGACACGCCCGCGAAGTTCCTCTCGGAGATGTGCCGCGTCTCGAAAGAGCAGGTGTTTTTCGACACGTTCAACGACCGAAGCACGCGCGTCCTCTACAACTGGCTCCTGCCGATGGGGTCGCGGCTCTACGGTCGTGAGGAGGTCCACCGCCTCATCGAGGGCGCCGGGCTAACGCTGACGGACGCGAGTCACGACTTCGTCCTCCCCTACGGTTTCTACCGGAAGATTCCGAATCGGCTGGCCGACGCGTTCCGAACGGTCGACACCACCATCGGCGACACGCCGCTGGGGACACACCTCGCCTCGGTGTCGTACTGGAACGCCCACGTCTGATTCGGCGAGAGGGAATCGTTATACGCCCCGAGTCGGTGTAGACGGGTATGGCGCTCTCGGTAGTGCTACCGACGCTCAACGGACGTGACCGGCTCGCGGCGGCGCTCGACGCGCTGGCCGCGCACGTCCCGGGCGCGGAAGTCGTCGTCGTCAACGGCCCGTCGACCGACGGCACTACCGGAATGGTTCGTGACCGAGACGACGTCGACGTCCTCATCGAAGTCGCCACCCGGACGGAGAACGTCGCCCGCAACGCCGGACTCGAAGCCGCGACGGGCGAGGTGGTGGCGCTCTTGCATCAGGGACTCGTCGTCGAATCCACGTGGCTCGACGGCCTCACCGACGGGCTGACCGACGCCCCGGTCGTCACCGGGCCGACACACCGGACGCTCGACGGCGGGATGACGACCGAGGAGTCGGAGCGGGCCCGCGTCGGCTCTCGCGACGTGACGTATTTCAACGGCGGCAACGTCGCCTTTCGGCGGTCCGTACTCGACGCCCTCGACGGCTTCGACGAGTATCTGGAGACGGGCGGTGACCGCGACGCCGCCCACCGACTCGCCGGCCTCGGCTACGAGGTGGCGTGGCGCTCCGACATGTGTGTTCGACAGGAGTACTCCGCGGACGGCAGCCGAACACCCGACGACCACGGCACGGAGTTCCGCGCGCTCGCCTACCGCCTCGTGAAGAACTACGGAATCCGCCCCGTGTCGGCGACGGGGACGAGTCGGCGGGCGATTCGGGACGCACTCGGCGCCGCGGGCGACGTCGTCCGCGGCGACCTGAACCCGACCGAGTGGTTCGGCATCGGCCGCGACGTCCTCAGCGGTATCGCGCGCGGCGCCGCCGACGGCGTCATCGCGCGCGTGAAAGACCGGTCGGCGACGCGCAACCCACACGGCGTCTCCGACCGTACCGACCGCGCCGTCGCGCGGTACGACTGGCGCTGACGACGCCCTCGCTCAGACGGGGTCGAGGTGGACGTCGTTGCCGGGCGAGAGACCGAACCACTCGTCGCCCCGCCCGTCGTTGACATCACACTCGACGTAGCCGTGGCTGCCGATGACGGCCAGCGGGCTTCCGGGGTCGACGGCGCCGAACGTCTCGACGGCAGGGACGCGCTCGCCGTTGACGCGAATCGCGTCGCGCCCGTCGAGGAAGTCGCCGGGGACGTTCGTGACGACGTTCCCGAAGTCGTCGACGGCGAGCACCCACCCGCGAGCGCCGTCGTCGTCGACGACTGCCTCGGGGAGTCGGCAGTCGACCGGCTCGTCGATTGGGGTCAGGCGCTCGTGGTCGTCGAGCGGGACGGTCGTGTCGTGGACCGTCGCCGCGAGCGGGGCGAACACGTCGCGGCCGTGGAACGTACTCGACGCCGGGTCGCCGGCGTCGGCGTGGAACCAGTCCACGTCGTCGGCCAGCCGCCTCGCCGCGGGGACGAGCAGTCCGTTGTCCGGGCCGACGAGGGTGTGGTCGCCGGCGCGCGCGACGAGGACATCCCGGTCGGTGCCGACGCCGGGGTCGACGACTGCGAGATGTGTCGCCGGCGGAAAGGTTGGCAGGAGTTCGCGGAGCCAGAACGCCGATTCGCGGACCGCGCCGCGGCGGAAGTCGTGGCTCACATCCACGAGACGGGCGTCGCTCTGCTGGAGGATGACGCCTTTCATCGCCGCGGGGTACGGACTGCCGAAATCGGACGCGAGCGTTATCATTGACCGTTGGTGTCGGTTTCGCTCACCCGTTGGATGCGCTCGATGCCGTTTATCTCCTCGATTACCTCGACCACGGGGTCGGGGACGAGCGGCCGCCACTCGCCGCCCTCGACCATGCGCTCACGGAGTTCGGTGCCTTCGAGGACGTCGCGGTTGAACATGGGCGATTGACGGACTTCGACCCCCGCCTCGTCGAAGAGTTGGATGACGAGCGGGTTGTTGGAGTAGGCGACGTCGAAGGCTGGTGTCATGCTCTGGACGTGGCTCGCCCAGACCGAGTTCCGGTCGAGGTCCTCGATGGGGACGACGTAGGTCGTGAGGTCGAACTCGGCGACGGACTTCGTGACCATCATCACGCGCTCGCCCGCGGTGAACGGGTTTCGAATCCCGTGAGAGTGGCCAGCACTGCCGATTCCGAGGACGAGTTCGTCAACCTCGGAGACGATTTCGCTGACCATCTGCTGGTGGCCGTCGTGATACGGCTGAAAGCGGCCAATGTAAAACCCCCGCATGGTACCGATGTGCGTGCGAGTGTTTATAAATTCGGCGAGTCGGCTCATCGCTCGAATACCGGACAGAAACTGGCTCTAACGCAGGTATCTGGTCGTTATCGTACCTCCGGTGTGGGAGAAAGTATATCAATCGCGCACCCTTCAGGTCGACCAACGACACCGTTCTATGAACGACGACACAAACACGGACGAGCGCCCGGCCGACGGCGCGGAGCGGGTCGACGACGACCCGCCCCACGACGACGCCGGTGGGGCCGACGAATGGGAAGACGACGTCCCTGTCCCGTCCGACCCGGACACCGATACGGGTGCGGACGACGCGGACGAGGGGTCCATCGAGGACCTCGGCAGCGACGTCCAGATAGACGCCGAAATCGACGAGGACGCGGAGGACGGCCTCCTCGGTGGTCTGCAGATAGACTCGACTGCCGAGATTAAGGTCCCCGACCGACTCGTCGACCAGGTGATTGGTCAGGAACACGCCCGCGACGTGGTCATGAAGGCGGCCAAACAGCGCCGGCACGTCATGATGATTGGCTCCCCCGGGACGGGGAAGTCCATGCTCGCGAAGGCGATGAGCGAACTCCTCCCGAAGGAGGAACTGCAGGACGTGCTGGTCTATCACAACCCCGACGACGGCAACGAACCCAAAGTTCGGACCGTTCCCTCGGGGAAGGGCGACCAGATAGTCGAGGCCCACAAGGAGGAAGCCCGCAAGCGCAACCAGATGCGCTCGTTCCTGATGTGGATTATCATCGCCATCGTGCTGGGCTACTCCCTGATAATCGCGGGGAACATCCTGCTCGGCATCCTCGCGGCGGGTATCATTTATCTCGCCTTCCGCTACGGCTCCCGTGGTTCGGACGCGATGATTCCGAACCTCATCGTGAACACGGCGGACCAGCAGACGGCGCCGTTCGAGGACGCCACCGGCGCCCACGCCGGCGCGCTGCTCGGCGACGTTCGGCACGACCCGTTCCAGTCCGGCGGGATGGAGACGCCGTCCCACGACCGGGTCGAACCCGGCGCCATCCACAAGGCCAACAAGGGCGTGCTGTTCGTCGACGAAATCAACACGCTCGACGTCCGCTCCCAGCAGCACCTGATGACGGCGATTCAGGAGGGCGAGTTCGGCATCACGGGCCAGTCCGAGCGCTCCTCGGGCGCGATGGTCCAGACCGAACCCGTCCCCTGTGATTTCGTCATGATTGCCGCCGGGAACCTCGACGCCATGGAGAACATGCACCCGGCGCTCCGCTCCCGCATCAAGGGGTACGGGTACGAGGTGTACATGGACGACACCATCGAGGACACGCCCGAGATGCGCCGGAAGTACGCCCGGTTCATCGCCCAAGAGGTCGAGAAAGACGGGCGGCTCCCGCACTTCACCGACGACGCCGTCAAAGAGGTCATCCTCGAAGCGCGGCGCCGCGCGGGGCGGAAGGGCCACCTGACGCTCGAACTCCGCAACCTCGGTGGGCTCGTCCGCGTCGCGGGCGACATCGCTCGCGCCGAGGACGCCGACAACACTACCCGCGACCACGTCCTGCAGGCGAAAGGTCGCTCGCGAAGCATCGAACAGCAGCTCGCGGACGACTACATCCAGCGCCGCAAGGACTACGAACTGGAGGTCAGCGAAGGCTACGTCGCCGGTCGCGTCAACGGCCTCGCAGTCATGGGCGAGGACTCCGGTATCGTCCTTCCCGTGATGGCCGAGGTGACGCCGTCGCAGGGTCCGGGCGAGGTCATCGCCACCGGACAGCTGAAGGAGATGGCACAGGAGGCCGTCTCCAACGTCTCCGCCATCATCAAGAAGTTCTCCGACGAGGACATCACCCAGAAGGACATCCACATCCAGTTCGTTCAGGCGGGTGAGGGCGGTGTCGACGGCGACTCCGCGTCCATCACCGTCGCGACGGCGGTCATCAGCGCGCTCGAAGACGTCGGCGTCGACCAGTCGCTCGCGATGACTGGCTCGCTCTCGGTCCGGGGCGACGTCCTCCCGGTCGGTGGCGTCACGCACAAAATCGAGGCCGCCGCCAAGACCGGCTGCGACCGGGTCATCATCCCCGAGGCCAACATGCAGGACGTGATGATTGAGGACGAGTACGAGGACATGATAGAAATCATCCCCGTCAGCCACATCAGCGAAGTGCTCGACGTGGCGCTCGAAGGCGAGCCCGAGAAGGACTCGCTGGTCGCTCGACTCAAGCAAATCACGGGCTCGGCGCTCGACAAACAGAGCGTCAATCAGGGTCCGAGCAGCCCCAGCCCGCAGTAGACGCGGCGTGCTCCCGTAATGCCCGCGTGGACGGCCTTCGCCGGCTTCGTCGGCGTCGTCCTCGCGGGTCTGCTCTTTCTGTCACACGCGTCCGCGGACGCGCTCACCTCGACCACCGAGTCACCAGACGACTACCCGTCGACACTGAACGACCGCGTCGTCGGGTCGCCGTCTCCCCCGACGGCGTCGCTACTTCTGAACGTCGTCGTCTCGCAGGGGCTGTTCGCTCTTCTGCTCGGTCTCGGGGTGTGGCTCGCCGACATTCCGCTCTCGGCGCTCGGTCTTTCTCCTACCGCCGTCGGGCCGGCGGCGCTCGGCGCTGGCGTCGCCCTCGGCGTCGCGCTCCACGCGCTGAACACCCTCGGCTCGCGACTCGGCGACCGGTTCGGTCTCGGCGAGTCCGAAGCGCTCCGCGAGGCGCTCTCGCCCGAGTCCCCCGCGGGCTGGGCCGTCCTGCTGTTCGTGGCGCTCCCGCTCGTCGCCGGGTTCGAGGAACTGCTCTTCCGGGGCATCCTCGTCGGCGCGCTCGCGACGGGATTCGACGTGTCGCCGTGGCTCCTCGCCGCCTCCTCCTCCGTCGCTTTCGCGCTCGGTCACGGCGCGCAGGGTCGAATCGGCGTCGTCGTCACCGGTCTCCTCGGATTCGTGCTGGCGGCGGCGTTCGTCCTCACGGGGAGTCTGGCGACAGTCGTGCTCGCTCACTATCTCGTGAACGCGCTGGAGTTCGTCGTCAACGAGCGGGGCGATTAGGCTTCGAGGTCACGGAGTCGTTCGGCGACGGCCGCGGGGGTGGCACCCGGCCCCGAAACGCGGTGGTCGGGGATGATGAGCGGTGCGGGGTTCGCCCGGAGCGCCTCGCGGACGGTGTCGAGAGCGGCTTCGTCCTCGTCGTCGAGTCCCGCCAGTCGCGCCACGCGGGCGACGTCGACTGTCTCTCCGTAGGGGACGTTCCGGACGGCTTCGAGGACGGTCCGTTGCTCCGTCGGGACGGTGAGGCCGACGGGCACGTCGTCGAAGTGGTCCTCGGCGCCGTCGAGATACTCGAAGATGCGGTCCAGAATCGGATGCTCGGGCTCGGCGTCGGCGGGCGGTTCGGCGGGGAACGAGACGCTAATCACGCGCTCGGCGACGACGCCGATTTGCACCGCGCGATCGAGTACCGACGAGTCTCGTGCGTAGATACCTTCCATGCGGACGTGGTGGGCCGGTCGACTCATAGTGGTTGTCGTGTGTCGCCCGTGCGAGGCCAGCGAGCGGGACGCAAGGCTTATGTGCAAATCAGTCCGTTAGTGTACAATGATGGACGCTAATGGTGAAGAACTTGCGGCCGAAGTGCGCTCGATTCTGTCGGCGGCACAGGAGCGCGCGGGCGGCGACGAGCGCGTGTCGGTCGACCCCCGCTCGTTCTCGGCGGCGATTGCGGACGCCGAGGCCGACGGCCGGGTTCCGGTTATCGCGGAGGTGAAACCGACGAGTCCGACGACCGAGGGGCGGCGCGACGACGACCCGGTCGAACTCGCGCGGGCCATGGTCGAGGGTGGGGCTGCGGCGCTCTCGGTCCTGACCGAACCCGAGCACTTCGGCGGGTCGACGGCGGCGCTCGAATCCGTCAGGGCCGCCGTCGACGTCCCGGTGTTGCGCAAGGACTTTATCGTGGACGAGTCCCAACTCGACCTCGTGGAATCCGATTTGGTCCTGCTGATTGCGCGGTTCGTCGACGACCTGTCCGGCCTCGTCGCGGCCGCCGAGGAACGGGGGTTCCAGCCGCTGGTCGAGGTGCACACGCGGGCGGAACTCGACCGCGCGCTCGGAGCGGGGGCAGACTTCGTCGGCGTCAACAACCGCGATTTGGGCCAACTCGAAGTCGACCTCGACACCTTCGAGTCGATTGCGCCCCACGTCCCGGACGACGTGACGCTGGTCGCAGAGAGTGGTATCGATTCGGTGGCGGACGTCCGCCGGATGCGCGAGGCGGGCGCCGACGCCCTGCTCATCGGGAGCGCGATTATGGACGGCGACGTGACAGCAAACGTGCGACGATTTACGACAGCATGAGTTCTCATACAGGAAAATTCGGCGAGTACGGTGGACAGTACGTTCCGGAAGCGTTGATGCCAGCCATCGAGGAACTGGAAGACGCCTACGAGCGCTACGTTCTGAACAACGAGGACGGCTTCATGGACGAGTTCCGGGAGCGCCTCGCGGACTTCGGCGGGCGTCCGACCCCCGTCCAGCACGCGGACCGGCTCTCAGAGCGCTACGACTGCGAGGTGTATCTCAAGCGCGAGGACCTCCTCCACGGCGGCGCGCACAAGCTGAACAACGCCTTGGGGCAGGTCTTGCTCGCGAAGTACATGGGTAAAGAGCGCATCATCGCCGAGACGGGCGCCGGTCAGCACGGCACCGCGACGGCGATGGCGTGTGCCCACCTCGGTATGCCCTGTGAAGTGTATATGGGCCGCCGAGACATCAACCGCCAGCGCCCCAACGTGTTCCGGATGCGTCTCAACGACGCCGAAGTGACCCCGGTGACCGTCGGGCGCGGGACGCTGAAAGAGGCCATCAGCGAGACGATGCGCGACTGGGCGACGAACGTCGAGGACACCCACTACGTCATCGGGAGCGTCGTCGGCCCTCACCCCTTCCCCGCGATGGTGCGTGACTTCCAACGTGTCATCTCCGAGGAGGCCCGCGAGCAGATACAGGACAAAACCGGTGCGCTTCCCGACGCCGTCGTCACCTGCGCCGGTGGCGGTTCGAACACCATGGGCGTCTTCGCGGAGTTCGTCGACGACGAGGACGTCTCGCTGTACGCCGTCGAGGCCGGCGGAAGTAGCCTCGAAGTGGACGAGGAGGCGGGCGTCGCGCCCAACTCCGCGACGCTCTCGACGGGGACGGAGGGCGTCCTCCACGGGTCGCGAACGCGTGTCTTGCAGGACCGCGACGGCCAGATTATGGAGTCACACAGCGTCTCGGCGGGACTGGACTACGCCGGCGTCGGACCCGAACTCGCCGACCTGACCGACCGCGGCCGCGTCACGCCGGCGAACGTCGACGACGACGCCGCCCTCGAAGGCTTCCACCGCCTCTCGCAGTTAGAGGGCATCATCCCCGCGCTCGAATCCGCCCACGCCGTCGCGTACGTCGAGGAGCACCACGACGAACTGGGCGACACCGTCTTGCTCAACATCTCGGGCCGCGGCGACAAGGACCTCGAAACCGTCTTGGAGGAGACTCACGGCCGCGATATCGACATCGCCCCTGACATCGACACCTTCGCGGAGACGGGGGGGTTCCAGTGAGCCGTATCGACGAGGCCTTCGCGGACGGCCCGGCCTTCATCCCCTATCTCGCCGCGGGCGACCCGAACTACGAGGCGTCGCTCTCCTACGTCGAGGCGCTGGAACGGGGCGGGGCAGACATCATCGAACTCGGCCTGCCCTTCTCCGAACCCATCGCCGAGGGGGCGACCATCCAGAACGCCATCGTCCGCTCGCTGGAGGCGGGGATGACGCCCACCCGCTTTTTCGAGTTCGTCGAGGACCTCGACGTCGAGGTTCCGCTGGTCTGTATGACCTACTACAACCTCATCTACCAGTTCGGCGAGGACGAGGAGCGGGGGCCGGAGGCCTTCGTTCGCCGCGCTGCGGAGGCGGGCATCGACGGCTTCGTCGTCCCCGACCTGCCTGCGGAGGAGGCCGGCCCGCTCCGTGACGCCTGTGACGAGTACGACTGCGAACTCGTCTTCATCGTCGCGCCGACGACGCGCGGCGAGCGATTGGAGCGCATCATGTCGCAGGTGTCGGGCTACGTCTACGTGCAGGCGCGGCTCGGCACGACGGGAGCGCGGACGGCGCTCTCGGACCAGACCGAGGAGAGCCTCGCCCGCGTCGTGGACTGGGACGTGCCGAAGGCGGTCGGATTCGGTATCTCGTCGGGCGAACACGCCCAGCGAGTGGTCGAAGCCGGCGCCGACGGCGTCATCGTCGGCTCTGCACTCATCGATATCGTGGAGCAGGGCGTCGAACGCGGCGACCCGCCGGTGACGGTGGCTAGCCGACTGGAGGCGAAAGCCCGCGAAATCAAGGAGGGTGCGCTCCGGGGGGCGGCGGCGGACGAACAGCCGCATCCGGAACGTACATAAGCGACACTGGTACAGGGTAACACATGAATGCGGGAACACGCGCACGCCTTCAGCGCATCTCCACGAACGACCGCTACCTCATCGTTCCGATGGACCACGGAGTAACGTTGGGGCCGGTGAAGGGACTGGTCGACATCGAAGGGACAATCGACGCGGTGACGGGGGGCGGTGCCGACGCCGTCCTCACCCAGAAAGGGGTCGCGCCGCGCGTCCACGACCACAAGAACGACGCGGGCTTTATCGTCCACCTCAACGGGTCGACGAACATCGGCCCCGACGAGGACGACAAGCGACGCACGGGCACGGTCGAGGCGGCGCTCCGGGCCGGCGCCGACGCCGTCTCCTTCCACATCAACGTCGGCTCCGAGTACGAACCGGAGCAGATGACGGCGCTCGCGGACGTGACCGAGCGCGCGACCGAACTCGGGGTGCCGACGCTCGCGATGGCCTACGCCCGCGGGCCGGACATCGAGGAGGACGACCCCGAGGCACTCTCCCACGCCGTCCGCCTTGCGGAGGAACTCGGTGCCGACGTGGTCAAGACGGGATACAGCGGCGACGGCGACAGTTTCGCCCCCGTCTGCTCGGCGACTCGTCTCCCCGTCGTCATCGCCGGCGGGAGTCGCGGGACGGACCGCCAGACGGTTCGGATGGTCCGCGGGGCGATGGACGGCGGCGCCGCCGGCGTCTCGATGGGGCGCTCCATCTTCCAGCACGACGACCCCGGCGCCATCACGCGCGCCATCTCGGCCATCCTCCACGACGACGTCGGCGTCGACGAGGCGCTTCGGCGCGGCGGTCTCCTCGAAGCCTGACCGTCACTATCCGCCACGTTGAAGCCATGCCCCGTCGAGTCTCAGATAATGACACGGAGCGTGTGGCTGAAAGCCGACGGCGATGTCGGCGACTGGGAGTCGCGAAAGGAACGCATCACTGCCGGTCTCGAAGCCGGCGTCGACTGGGTGCTCGTCGACGAGTCCGACGTGGCTCAGGTCCGGGAACTCGGTGACGTGAACGTCGCGGCGTTCCGAACCGACGCCGACCTCGTCGAGGACGCTGAATCCGACCGCCCGACCGCCGACGCGTACATCGTCGGCAAGAATAGCGAGGGCGACGGCACGGTCGACCTGCCGCCCGATTTCTCCGGCTCTGCCGACCTCTCGACGCTCCGCCGCGACGACGCCCGCGGACGCGGCGCGTACGTCCGCATCTTCGACGAGGACTACGAGAGCTTCGCCGAAACCGCCGCGCAGGACGCCGACTACACCATCGTCGTCGGCGAGGACTGGACCATCATCCCGCTGGAGAACCTCATCGCCCGCATCGGCGAGGAGACGGACCTGATAGCCGGCGTCACCAGCGCGGAGGAGGCCCAGACGGCCTTCGAGACGCTAGAGATTGGTGCCGACGGCGTCCTCCTCGATTCGGGCGACCCCGACGAGATTCGCTCGACCTGCGAGATGCGGGACGCCGCCGACCGCGAACAACTCGACCTGCAGTACGCCGAAGTGACGAAAGTCGAGCGGACGGGCATGGCCGACCGGGTCTGTGTCGACACCGGGTCGCTCATGGAACACGACGAGGGGATGCTCGTCGGGTCGATGTCGCGCGGGCTCTTTTTCGTCCACGCCGAGACGGCCGAATCTCCGTACGTCGCCTCCCGCCCCTTCCGGGTGAACGCGGGCGCCGTCCACGCCTACGCGCGCTCACCGGGTGGCGGGACGACGTATCTCGCCGAACTCCAGAGCGGCGACGAGGTGCAGGTGGTCGACACCGAGGGCGCAACGCGCGAAACCGTCGTCGGCCGCGTGAAAATCGAGAAACGCCCCATGTTCCGGATTCAGGCGGAGGTCGAAACCGAGGACGGCGTCGACCGCATCGAGACGCTCCTCCAGAACGCAGAGACCATCAAGGTCCACACCGACGAGGGCCGGACCGCCGTCACCGACCTCGAACCCGGTGACGATATTCTCGTCTACTACGAGGACGTGGCCCGCCACTTCGGCGAGGCGGTCGAAGAGAGCATCATCGAGAAGTGACTTCCCGCGTTCGCCGGGTTTCGGTCCCGACCGACACGTCGGCGCCCGGCGGCGCGACGAACGCCTACCTCCTCGACGGCGACGACGGCGTCGTCCTCGTCGACCCCGCGGCCCGCACCGACGCTCTCGATACGGCCGTCGCCGACCGGGGCGT
This sequence comes from Haloplanus sp. C73, assembly GCF_051195115.1. Classification (NCBI taxonomy): domain Archaea; kingdom Methanobacteriati; phylum Methanobacteriota; class Halobacteria; order Halobacteriales; family Haloferacaceae; genus Haloplanus; species Haloplanus sp. C73. The sequence goes on from NZ_JBNTJZ010000006.1 coordinate 162,291, forward strand.
CGACCACGTTACCGTCACCCACGCCCACCCCGACCACGTCGGTGGGGTGGCGCACTACGCCGCCGAGACGGGTGCGACCGTCTGGGCGCGGCGCGGGCGCGAAGCCCGTTTCGAGTCTGCGACCGACGTTGCTCCCGACCGCACCTTCGCCGAGGGTGAGTGCGTGAGCGGTCTGTCCGTCCTCGATACGCCCGGTCACGCGCCGGACCACGTCGCCTTCGAGACGCCGGCGGGCGTCGTCGCCGGCGACCTCGTGATGGCGACCGGAAGCGTCGCCGTCGCGGCGCCGGAGGGGGATATGCGCGCCTATCTCGTTGCGCTCCGGCGACTGCTCGCGCGCGACCCGGAACGGCTGTATCCGGGGCACGGCCCCGTCGTCGACGACCCGCGGGCGACGCTCCACCGTCTCTACGACCACCGACTCGACCGCGAGCGCCAAATCCAGCGCGCCGTCCGCAAGGGGGCGTCGTCGGTCGATAGCGTCGTCGACGCGGCCTACGACCGCGACCTCTCGGGGGTGCGCGCGCTCGCGGCGGCGACGGTGCGGGCCCACCTCGACAAACTCGCCGTCGAGGGTCGGGTTCGGTTCGACCCCGAAACGGGGTCGGTCGCCCCCTCGTAGCCGACGGCGTTTTGAGCCTCGCCCGTCCAGCGGAGGTATGGAGTCACTCGAAGCCGAACTCGAACGGGCGCAGGCCCTCGACGTGAGTGACCTCGCCGACGCCATCGAGTCCATCGGCTTCGAGTGTACGCGCTGTGGCGCCTGTTGCAAGGCGAACGAGGGCGACGAGGGCGACGGCGACCCGCACACGGCGACCGTCTTCCCGGACGAGATTCGGGAGTTACAGGCGACCACGGACTACGACTGGCGGGACGTGGCGCGGCCGATGCCTTACGGTCTCTCCGAGGGCGACGACGGTCCCGAGGGGACGACCTTCGAGTGGGCGCTTCAGACCGACGCCTGCGGCGATTGCACGTTCTACGAGGAGACAGACGGCGAGGGCAAATGTACCGTTCACGAGGACCGCCCGCTCATCTGTGAGACGTACCCCTTCAGCGTCGCCCTCGGTGGGACGAGCCAACCGATGGGCGAGGCGGTGGACGAGGCGGGGATGGTCCGCGCTCACGAGTGCGAGGGGCTGGGACGGGACATCTCGCGGGCCGATGCGGAGGAACTGGCAGACGCCCTCAAGGAGCGTGCCGTCCGCGAACTGGAGGAAGCAATCGGCGTCCGCGACAACTACGAGCCAGTCGACGCCGACGGCGTGGTCGTCTACGACTCGGAGGGACCGAAAACCCCGGACGGGCGACCCCGATAACGTCGGTACTCATTTAACTATCGCGACACAGGTTGACATGGAGGTTTACACTATGGAGATCTCAGATAACCTGTTGTGTCTGTTCAGCGCGCGCGTGCAGTCGGAGGATGGGTCGTACGTCATCGAGGTCCCGCAACGCGAAATCGAGACTGGGTCTATCGACGCCGACGAAACCTATCGGGTCGCACTCATCTCTCGGGAGCGGGCGGAGTCGACGACTGAAACGACCGAGTCGGAGTCACCGACGTCGGAACCGCAACCCCCCGTCGAGGCGGGCGAGATTCGCTACGTCGAAATCGAGGACATCGGCAAGCAGGGCGACGGCATCGCCCGCGTCGAGCGTGGCTACGTCATCATCGTCCCCGACGCCGAAATCGGCGAACGCGTCAAAATCGAAGTGACGGAGGTCAAATCCAACTTCGCGGTCGGCGAAATCATCGACGAAGACCTCTGAGCGCGCCCTCCCCACGACCGATTTTCGTCCCTGCGAATCTCTCCCGTGAGCGCCGCCTAGTCCGCCGTCCCCATCGACTCGACCCGCGCGAACCGCGAGAGGTCGGCGTCGACATCGACTTCACCCAACGAGCCGTAGGGCCGGTTCACCACGATATCGCCCGCTGTCGACTGTCCCACGCCCGGGAGCGCGGCGAGTTCGTCCATCGACGCCGCGTTCAAATCGAGCGGGTGAGGCACGCCCGTCACCGACCGGTAGCCGTGGTCGACGAGCGCCACGTCGAGTGTCGTTCCCAGTTCTCGCTCGCCGGGGATGGCGACCAACAGGGGGTAGGTGCCCAGCTGTCGGCCGAAGGTCTTGCCGCCCTCGTGATACTCCAGATGCACGTCGGGCAGGACGGTACCCTGCGGCGCGACCCGGCGAAGCATCGGCTGGTCGATTTCCTCGCGCACCTCGCTTTTGTACTGCTTGAACTGCTTTTTGTGTTCGCGGGCGATGTCGGCGCCGGTGTCGTTCATCTCCGTCCCCGCGAAGGCCATCACCTGTCGGATGTTGATGCGGCGGAGCATCAGCCCCTCGTCGTACACCCGCTGGAGGAAGCGCTTGTTGTGCTCGAACGTCTCCTCGCGCTCCCCCGCGAGGCCGTGGACGAGGTTGATACCGGGGAGGAGTTTCGGGAGGCGATTCGCCGCGTCAGCGCCCGTCGTCGGCGCGTCCGCAGGGTCGTCGCCGGGGCGCCACCCCGCTTCCTCGTTGACGATGCGGACGGCTTCGAGACACTCGTCGGCGGAGACGAGCAGGTTGTTCTCCTCGCGGACGACGGGGTCGGCGGATTCGAGGCCGAAGGCGGCCGTGTCGCCCGCCGTGTTGTGTTCGGCGATGATGCGAATCGCCTCCCGCGAGGCCTCCGGGTAGTCGACGATAGTGACCGGGTTCATGTTGTCGAGATGGAGCGTCCGGAGGTCGGGCGCCACCTCGCGGATGCCGGCGTAGAGCCGCCTGAGCGCGTCGGGATTGGGCGCCTCGCCGTCGCCGCCGAAGGCGAGGATGTCGGCCTGTCGCCCCAGTCGGAAGTGCCGAACGCCCCGCTCGTAGAGCGCCTCGACTTCGCGGACGACGGACTCGGCAGAGCGGAAGGCCGGGTTGCCGTAGAGGGGTTCGGTACAGAACGAACACCGGTAGGCACAGCCCCGCGACGTTTCGAGTTCGGCAATCAGGTAGTCGGGGTGATTTGGATGGTCTTCGACGACGAACGCGCCCTTCGCCGCCCAGCGGTCGAGTTCCTCGTTGTCGCGCATGCGGTCGCTGAAGCCCTCCAGACCGCTCGCGACGAGGTCGTGGGCCGCCGCCTCGACGTCGCCTTTCGCGACGAAGTCGTAGTCGAGGTCCTTGCGCTCCATCTCCTGCCCGCCGGCGTTCTCGTCGCCGACGCCGAAGCGGACGGGGCCGCCCATGAGCGTCGTGCCGTCGGCGGTCCACGCGAGTTCGCGCACCTCGTCCGGTTCGGCGGGCGTGCCGCCGACGTACTTTCCGGGGACGGTCATGCCCCCGAGATAGATGACGAGGTCGGCGTCGGCGACGTCGCCCCACTTCGAGCGCTCGTCGCGGAGTTCGTCGATGGTGTGGTAGGTGATTCGGGACTCGGGGACGCCGGCGTCGACGAGGGCGCCGGCGGTGAAGCGCGGATACGTCGAGACGTACGGCGGGACCCCGAAGTGTGCGGGTTCGTCGACGTAGCCGTCGACAATCGTCACGGTGAGAGTCGCGGGGTCAGTCATGCCCAGTCGTTCGCGGTCAACGCGTAAAACCGTGTTCGTGTGGACGTGTTTGGATAAGATGGTAGAATTGGGACCTCCTCGAAAGCCCCGACTCGCTGGAGTCAGGGGACTCGCTGCGCGCGCTCGCTTCGCTCGCGTGCTTGCGTCGTCCACCTTCCTCCAGCGAGTCGCCCCTTTCAGTCCCACCCTGCGTCAGCCGGCTGGTCAGCCGATGCGGGTGGGACTGAAAGGGGCCGGCGTCTCGGCGCACCCGGACGACGCAAGCACCGCAACGTAGTGAGGAGCGCAGCGAGTCCCGGGAGCCGAGACGCTGGGGGCTTTCGAGGTGATATCTGTTCAAACACGCTACTCTGAACAGTATCGTTCGTGTCGTCCAAGGGTACAAGTCGGTCTGCCCCTACGTGGCGACATGTCTCGCCCACTCCCGGAACCGCCGGAGGCCGGCGTGCTGAACGCCGTTCGATTCGGGACCGACACGTTTCGCTTTCTCGACGGCGTGCAGGCGCGATACCGCGACGGCGTCGCCATCCCCATCCCCGGCCGGCCGCCGCTCGTCGTGGTGACGAACCCCGAACTCGTTCACGAGGCGCTCGCGCAACCGGCGGCGTTCCGACGCGTCCCCGCGCAGGCCGCCGCGGCGCTCATCGCCGAACACGGCCTCGTCCAGAGTGACGGCGCGCTCTGGCGCCAGCAACGCGGCATCATGAACCCCGCGTTCGACAGTCGGCGGGTGCAGGCCTACGCCAACGAGGTGGGGCGGCGGGTCGAGGCCCTCGCCGACGACTGGCGGGGGCGTGGCACCTTCGAGACCAACGTCCATCGCGCGATGACGCAACTGACGGTCCGGGTCGCGAGCGAGATTCTGCTGGGCGAGGACATCGGCCCCGACCGGGCCGCGCAGTTCCACGAGTGGATGCAGACGGCGGGCGAGGAGTTCGAGTTCGGCCTCGACAGCGTCGCCCCGGACTGGCTTCCCGACCGCATCTCGCCCGAGTTCCGCGAGGCCGCCGAGGGGATTCGAGGGCTGAGCGAGGACATCATCGAGCGCCGGCGCCGACTGTTGGCCGAGGGCGACGACGATATGAATCTGGTGACGATGCTGCTCCGAGCGGCGGACGACCCCGACGTGGACTACCCGCCCAACCAGATTCGCGACGAGGTGGCGACTTTCCTCATCGCCGGCCACGAGACGACGGCGCTGAGTCTCACGTACACGCTGGCACTGTTGTCGTGGCACCCCGAGAGCCGCGACCGGGTGCGAGCGGAGGCGGCCGACGCCCTCGGGTCGGGGTCGCCGACCCACGACGACCTGTCGGCGCTGCCCTACACCCAGCGCGTCTACCGCGAGGCGCTTCGCCTCTATCCGCCCGCGTGGGCGACCTTCCGCCGCGCCAGTCAGACGGTCCGGCTGGGAGAGTACCGCATCCCCGAGGGGGCGGCAGTCGTCATGCCCCAGTGGTCGATTCACCGCTCCGACCGCTACTTCGACGCGCCGGAGGCGTTCGACCCGGACCGCTGGGAGCGTCGCTCGCCCTCTGATACGCCGGCGTATTTCCCGTTCTCGACCGGACCACACGCCTGCGTCGGCCGCAACTTCGCGCTCTCGGGTGCGACGCTCACGCTCGCGCGTCTCGTCCGCGACTTCGACATCTCCATCCCCGAGAACGCCCTCGACGACCTGCGGGTTACGCCGACGCTCCGGCCCGCAGATGGCGTCCCGGCGACGATACGAGCCGCCGACTGAAACCCGCCTCCACGCCACTTATGCCGGTCGCGGCCCTACCTTCGGGTATGCCCGCAACGAAGGAAATCACGTGTACGAGCGACGACTGCGAGCTCGACATGTTCGAGAATCACTACACGTACGATATCGCCGACGACCACTCGGTGAGCGACCTCTCCTGTCCGCTCTGTGGCGGCACGGACTGCCTCGAAGAGATAGAGCTATGACCGGGTTCAAGGAGTTCGGCAAGTCGGCGGCGAACGCGGTGCTCGAACGCGTCGGTCGCGGGGTGAGCAAGGTACAGGAGCGAAAGCCCCTGCCGTACGACGTCCTCGAATCCGACGACGCCTACCTCGTCGTCTTCGACGCGCCGGGCGTCACCCGGAGCGACGTGCAGGTGCGCTACGTCGAGGGCGAGGTGCAGGTGCGACTCGACCGCTTTCGCGACCTGCACGAGGACTTCGAGATGCGGTTCCCGGGTCGCGGCCTCTCGCTCGACGGGCGCGCCCGCCTCCCGCCGGACGCCGACGTGGACGCCGGCGAGGCGTCGGCCACGCTGAGCGACAACGGGACGCTCCGCATCGAGGTGCCGAAACGCGCTTCGGGCACCGACGTCGAGGTGCGAGCGGAAGACGACGACGAAGACGACGAATAACCCATTTTGCGGGCCGTCTACGCCGGATAGTCGGCATCGGGGTCGACGACACGGTCGACCTCCGGCGGCATCTCCCAGTCGGTCGTCAGTTCGAGCAACTGGACGAGCATCCGTCCGGTCGCGCCCCAGACGGTGTAGCCGTCGACGTGGAAGAAGTGGAGGCGCACCTCGCCGTAGTGGGGGTGGTCGCGCCGCTCGGACTCGTAGTTCGAGTAGTCGGTCAGGGCCGCGACGTCGAGGACGGCGATTTCCGCCACCTCGCGCTCGTCGGGGACGTACGTCCGGTCGGGGACTCGGGAGACGAAGGGGCGCACCGCGTACTCGCTGACGGTGGGGATGTCGTCGAGTCGCCCCACGATGTCGATTTCGTCGGCCCGAAGCCCGATTTCCTCGTCGGCCTCGCGACACGCCGTCGCCGTCAGGTCGGCGTCGCTGGGTTCGCGTCCGCCACCCGGGAAACTCATCTGGCCGGGATGCTGGCCGAGGTGGTCCGCTCGCTTCGTAAAGAGAAGCGCGTCGCCGTCCCCGCAGTCGACGACGGGCGCGATGACGGCCGCCTCACGCTCCGCGTCGTCGACGCTCTGGGGCGAATGGCGGGCGAGTGCGGCGAGGTCCAGACGCATAGCCGGTGGTGGCCGTAGGCACCGAGGGGTGGTTTCAGTTGCGGTTTTCGAGGGCGTCGTCCAGCCGGTCGCGTATCTCGCTCACGTCGGTCGCGCCCCACGTCTCGAGGTCGTAGCTCACGTCGAGGAGGTGGTCGATGCGCTCCGTGTCGCCGTCGCTGACGGCGCGGGCGGCGTCGGCCCGCAGTCGTCGCTCCACCGCCTCGACCAGTCGCTCGCGGTCTACGGTCCGGTCGGGCACGTCCATGATGTGCGGGAGGTCCTCCGCGCCGTCGGCGAGCGTGGGAAACGCCACGGGTCCCGGCACGAGGACGGACTCGCCGTCGTGGTCGACGCTGACGAGGTAGTACGCTTCGATGGCGTCGGCGACGGCGGATTCGATGGCCGCCTCGTCGGTGTCTTCCCCTCGCTTGAACGCGAGTTCGCCGAGCGCGGATTCGAGTTCTGCGCGGGTCAGCGCGCCAAAGAGGTCGACCACGCCCGCGAGTTCGTCGCCCGTCGCCGACGGGATGCTCATCGCACCGCCTCCAAGTCGGTGGCGGCGACGTCGGCGACGGCCGCCGGCGAGAGCGGGGCGTCGGCCCACGCGGGCAGTCGTCGGTCCGGTCCCGGCGGTTCGATGGCCTCGACGTACGTCTCGACTTGGTCGAGTTCGTCGCTCCGGTCGTACTCCAGTCCGTTGAACGCGGCGTCGAGTTCGTAACTGCGGACGAGCGAGCGCGCCGCCGCCCGGTAGCGGTCGGGCAGCGTCTCGTAGTCGGGGTCGACGCCGGCTTCGCTGACGACGCGAAACAGCGCGGCGCCGACGTGTTCGCTCATGTCGGAGAGTCCGGTCGGCCCGCTCACCGCGCGGTGGTCGTGTTCGTAGGTTCCGAGGTCGACCTGCGCGCTCCCGTCGAAGCCAGCGGCGTCGAAGGCGTCGCCGAGCGTCCCGACTTCGAGCCCCCACGACCGCTGGGGGCGAAACCGCTCGACGAGGTCGGTCGTCGCCGCGAACTCGCCGGCGAGGGCGTAGCGAAACGCCTCCAGATACCGAAGCACGGGCGCGTCGTCTCGGCCCTCGCTCAGCGCCCGGACGAGCGGGACGAAAAACAGGCGGAACAGGCGTCCGTAGAGCCGGTCGTTCTCGACCCGCGCGTAGTAGCCCTTCGAGAAGTCGAAGCCGTGGGCGAGCGGAAAGAGCAGGCGCGAGACGTCCGCGCGGGAGTAGCTCTTGGTGTCGGCGTCGTGGACGACGACGTACTCCCGGTCGAGCGCCTGCCCGAGGCCGAGCCAGACGTCTCGGCCCTTGCCGAACGCGCCGTCGAGGCCGTGGTCGGCCAAGAGCGATTCGAGACGCGGGCCGTTACACCACAGCACCGTCAGCGAGAGGTCGAACTCGTCGAGCCAGTCACAGAAGGGGCCGACGCGCTCTGCCCCGGCGCGGAGTGGGACGACGACCCGTCCCGGGTCGAGGCGTTCGAGTTCCGAGAGGACGCGGTCCGGCGCCAGCCCCGCGTACTCCCGTTCGGTCATCGGGACGACGACGGCGGCGCGGTCCGTCGGCGCCGACGGCGTCGGGTCGGTCAGGTCGTGGAGCGTCGTCACGCGTTCCTGGACGTACTCCATCACGTCTCCCTGTGGTCGGGGTGGACAAAAGCCCGCGGGTCCGATTCGAGCGATACTGTTCAGATTAGTGCGCTCGAACTGAAGACTCCTCGAAAGGGGCGACTCGCTGGAGTCGGGAGTAGCGAGGCGGCTCTGCCGCCTCGAAGCCGCGCACGGCTTGCCGTGCGTGCCCCTCGCTGCGCTCCTCGGCCTTCGGCCTGCGGTGCTTGTGTCGGCTTCCTTCCTCCAGCGAGTCGGGGCTTTCGAGGTGGCTCTGGTTGTACCGGCTTATCTGAACACTACCCGATTTGAGCGGCCGGTCCGTTTTTTAAACAGGGACGTACAAGGTTCGGGCATGAAATCGACGCGGAAGGGGCTCCGTGACGGCGAGCTCGAGAAGGACACCTACGAGCGGCTCACCTGCGCGGAGTGTGAGAAGGTGCTCAAGAAGCGCGACGACCCCGACGAAGTCTTCGCGGTTCGAACCTGCCCCGAGTGCGGGCGGGAGTGGAAGGACCTCCGCTGACTATTCGAAGACGGCATCGAACGCCCGCGCGCCGAGGGGGTCGAAGGTCCCCGCAGCGACGTTTTCGGCGACGTGGTCGGGGTCGCTCGACCCCACGAGCGCGCACGTGACGGCGGGCGCACTACGGGCGAAGTTGATGGCCCGCTGGGCGGGGGTCTCACCCGACAGTTCGGCGTCGACCGACGCCGGCAGTCCGGAGACGAGGTCACCCTGTCCGAGAGTCGCGCTCGCGACGACGTCGATATCGAGCGCCTGCGCGACGGCCAGCGCCGACCGGCGCTCACCCTCGAACTCGTGGGCCGGGACGCTGAACGCGTCGGCCATGTGGACGTTGAAGGGGAGTTGAATCGCCTCGAAGCCCGTCTCCTCGTGTCCGACCGTCTCGGCGGCGGCACGCGCCCGCGTCACCACTGCTGGGAGCGACAGGTGGGCGTCGTCCTCGGGCGGCACCCGGAACCCCTCCCACGTCGCCACGCCGTACCGCCCGATATCGCCGGCGGCGACCCGGCGCTCAAGGCGCTCGAACGTCGCTTCGAGGGCGTCGTACACGGTCGCTCGCGACCGCTCGCGAAGCTGTGTCTCGGGGTTGTGGACGTAGTAACAGTCGATGGTGTCGACGCCGAGGGCGTCGAGCGAGCGGTCGAGCGACGCCTCGATGGCGTCGGGTGCGATGCAGTGATAGCCCGCCACGAGGTCCGCGGGGTCGACGGGGCCGTTCTCGACGAAGCGCTCGCGGATGTAGCGCGCGGGGTTCTCGGGCCGCTCACCGTCGAAGGGGAGGAAGCCGCCTTTGGTGGCGACGACGACTGCCTCGCGGTCCACGTCGGCGTTCGCGAGCGCGCGGCCGACGACGCGCTCGCTCCGCCCGCATCGGTAGTTGACGGCGGTGTCGACGAGGTTACAGCCGCCATCGAGGCCGGCAATCAGCGCGCGTTCGTAGTCGGTGTCGACGGCGTCGGTCGGGTCGCCGAGGTAGGTGCCGAGGCCGACGCTGGAGACGACGCCGGGGCCGAACCGGCGGAAGTACGTCCGGCCGAAGGCGTCGCCGAAGCGGTCCCGGTACGCCCACGTGCCGCGACTGGTCGCCATGCGCTCGCTACGCGTGTCGGCCCCATAGGGTCGGCGGTTAGTCGTCGCGCTCCGGCGGCGATATTCCCTCGACGTCGCCGGTCACGCTGTCGCTGACGACGAACTGGCCGGCGGCTTGCGTGCGGCGACTCACCGCCGACACCCGGAGGACGTAACTCCCCACGAGGATGAACGGCGCCAGCGCGATGGCCTCGACGCCCGTGACGAGCAGGGTCGGTGCCGGAATCGTCTCGAGAAAGTGCAGGAACGACGCCGTCGTCGCCACCGACACGACCGACGTGAACACGAGGTTCCGTGAGAGGTTCGCAAACTCCTGTCGGATGTAGAGCGACTTGAAGTACGCTCGGCCCGTGGCGACGTACTGGAGGAGTTGGAGCAGGTCGTCAATCGACTCGTTGGTCCGCTCGGGAAGCGTGTCGCTGTGGGTCGATTGGAGGCGTCTGAGGTCGTGTATCTGCCGGTCGTGATTGTAGTCCATCATCGCAATCACGAGGTCGGCGTTCGACGCTGCCGCCGCCAGTTGGCGGTTCATCTCGCCCGTCTCCGTCGCGAGCGAGGTGAGGTAGCTGTCCAAGTCGGCTCGCAGGTCGACCTCCGAGGTGTGCAGGTCGTCGTCGATGGCCTGTGCGCGGGATAGAATCTCTGCGGACAGCAGGCGGACAAAGTGTACGGGTTCTGCAGGCACGTGGTCCACGTCGAGAATGTCTTCGAGTTGCCGGCGGTACTCGACGACGCTCTGGATGCGCCGGAACTCCCGGTCCAGCGCCGACACCTCCTGTGTGACGAACAACGAGTTGACGGAGACGACGATGGAAAACAGGAGGAAGTTGCCGCTCAGCAAGGCACTGACCAGCGGGACTGTCGTCTGGCCGTACTCGTGGGGCGGCGGCGACGGAAACACGCCGTCGACGAGGTAGCCGACGCCGCCGACGAGTAGGAAGCCGCCCACGAGACCCACTCCCGCGACGACGGCGCGGTTCCCGTCGAGGAGGAACCAGCGGTACAGCCGCCCGAGAGCCGAGTCGCTTCGTCTCCAGTCTGGGGCGACCGGGCCTAGCATCTACCGGGACTGCCGCCCCCGAGGACTTAGTGATTGCGTAGCGGTTACAGGTCACCCGCAAGCGCCTGCCAGAGGCGGTCGGTCAGCGTCGTTCGGCGGGCCGGCCAGACGAAGTCGTCGTCGTCGAGTGGTACCTGTCCGCCACCCATGCGGGCGTGACCGCCGCCACTTGCGTTCGGCACGTCGTCGAGCGCGGATTCGATGGCTCGGCCCATGTGGACCCGGTCGTCTCGGGAGCGCCCCGAGAGATAGAGCACGCCGTTCCGGGTGCCGTAGACGATGGCCGCGGTGACGCCTTCGAGCAGGATGAGTTCGTCCGCCGCCTGTGGAATCGCGTCCACGTTCGACACCGCGCCGACGTCGCTGATGGCGAAGGGGCCGTCGACTTCGCGTTCCCGAATCGCGGTCGCTTTGATTTCCAGCGTCTCCGCGCTCACCTGCGGGTTGGCGATGCGGTCGAGCAGGTTCTCGTCGACGCCGGGCGAGAGGTAGCCGCTCGCGTCGAAATCGGCGGCGTGCACACCCGCCGTGAGCCGGTTCGTGTCGGTGAGGATGCCGAAAAACAGTCCGGTCGACACCCGCGACGGGACGACGTAGGGCGTCTCGATTTCGCTCTCGTGGTTCTCCGGCGGCACCGGCGTCGCGTCGATGTCCTCGAAGTACTCCGCGATGATGCTCGAACAGGCACCGTATTCGGTTCGAACGTCCGTAAACGTCTCGCCTCGTCCCTCGCCGGGGTGGTGGTCGACGACGGCGGCGGGCCGTATTGTCTCCGATTCGGAGAATCCTCGTGGCACGTTGTGGTCGACGAGAATAACCGTCTCAGATGCCAGCTCCGCCGCTCGCTCGATGGGGTCGAGGTCGACTTCGAGGACGTTCCGAAACGCCCGGTTCTCCTGATGTCGAATCTGGCCCGGAAACTGGATGGTCGCCTCCGTCCCCACCTGTTCGGCCAGCGAGGCGACGCCCATCGCCGCCGCCATCGCGTCCGGGTCGGGGTTGGGGTGGGTCAGGACCGAGACGTGTTCGTACTCGGCCAGCATCGACGCGAACCGCACCCCGAGCGGCCGCGAGAACCGATGCATGACGTAGCCGCCCCCGACGAGAACGACCAGCGTGACCAGTAACGCCGCCAGTAACTCCGGATGTGACTGGGCGAACGTCACTGCCCGCTGGGCGACGTCGCCGGCCGCGACCAGCATATCCGTCCCGACTCAATGGAGGGAGAAGAGTATTCTCCTGTTCTGTCCTCGACTGCCCGACGGAAATCAGCCCGCCCGAAACGCCTCGATTGCGGGGCGATACCCCTCCCACACCGTCGGATACCGAAGCTCGTAGCCGAGGGCGTGGAGTCGGTCGTTGCGACAGCGTTTGTTCGCCCGCACCCGTCGACTCGGGTTCTCGCGCTCCTCGACCGTCTGTTTCGAGGGGCGCTCGACGCCACACTCGTCGGCCAGCCAGTCGGCGAGTTCCCACTTCGAGACGGGTTCGTCGTCGACAGCGAGTACCACCTCGTCGCGGCCGCGGTCAGTCGTGAGGAGATGTGCCACGACGCCCGCGGCGTCGTCGCGGTGAATCGAGTTGAGATACCCCTCGGTCACCGGCCCATCGAGATAGTAATCCAGCCGGTAACGCTCCGGGCCGTAGAGGCCGCCGAACCGGACGACGGTCCCGTTGAGCGGTCCGTCGAGCGCGACTTCTTCCGCCGCCACGAGGATGCGCTGCCGCTCGGTCGCTGGCTCCAGCGTCGTCGTCTCGTCGACCCAGTCGCCGTCGTGGTCGCCGTAGACGCCCGTACTCGACGTGTAGACGAGGCGGTCCGGCGGCGACTCCCGGGCGGCGAACGTCTCGGCGGCGGTTCGCAGACCGTCGACGTACGCGCTGCGTGCCGCCTCGGCGCCACGTCCGCCCGCGCTCGCGGCGTACACCACCCAGTCGACGTCGGGGACGGCCGCGAGCGATTCCGCGTCCGTCACGTCGGCGCGGACGGCGTCGAACCCCGCGGCTTCGATGGCGGCGAGACCGGCGTCCGACCGGCGAACGCCGACCACGTCGTGGCCCGCCTCGACCAACTGCCTGCCGAGTTCGAGGCCGACGTAGCCACAGCCGAGAATCGCGACCTGTGCGGCCATCAGCGGTCGTTCCGCCCGGCCACGTAGTTCTGAATCGCGGCGAGTTCGGCGAGCGTCATCCGTGTGCGCCCCTCGATAGCCTGCTGGATTTCCTGTCCAGAGAGGTCGAGGTCGACGTTCGAGGCGATGGTGTCGACGTCGAGGACGCCGGTCGTCATCCCCATCAGCAGGTGGTCGCGTACCTCGCGGACGATGGTGTCGGCGTCGAGGTTCGGCGCGTCGAGGGCGAGAACCGCCGCTGCCTCCGACAGCGTGAGTGGGGGCGACTCGCCCTCGGCGAGTGCGACCAGCGTCTCCGGGGAGAGCCCCGTCTCGGCGGCGACGGCGTCGATATCACGGTCTTCGAGTACGGCCCGTACCTCGGCTTCGTACGCCTCGTGGAGTTCGGCCGGCGTCAGCGTCGCCGGCTCGTCGGTGACGTTGTGGAGCATACGTGGGTTCAGCGTCCCGCCGACAAAAGTGTCACTCTGTGTCGCGACACGCCCCCGACCACGACGTGCATTCAGGTCGCGGCCACGTCCCCGACCGTTCGTCGGCGTTCCCGTCCACGTCGCCCACACCGCTCCGATACGCCGGCACAGCGACCGTGACGACCGTCCCCGTCTCGAAGGCGACTCGCTCGTCGCGACCCAGGTGTTCGGCGTCGCCGTCGCCGTCCACGTCGAACCGAACCGGCGAGCCGTCGCGGACGTACTGAACCTCCGACCCCGGTCGCTCCCCCGGTCCCCCGCGTCTCGTCCGGAGCGTGAAGCGGGCGTACGCGCCCTTGACCTCGATGGTCCAGACGTTCACCGTCGCGTACCAGTGTCCCGGCACCGGTGCGACCGGGAGTCCTGCGGGCGTGACCTCCAGCGTCTCGTTCATCCGCTCGCCGACGCGCTTCCCGGCCCGCTCCGTCGCCCGCCGTGTAATCCGTCGTTGCACCTCACGGCGAATATCGGCCGTCTGCTCTTCGCCGACCCGCGTGGCCGACGAGCGCCGCGCCGCCGTGATGGTCGCGTCGAGACGTGCCTCCAGTCGGTCGGCACGCCCGGCCTCGGTTCCCGATGCCCGCTCGTCCGCGGCGATAGCGATTGCTTCGGCGAGCGAGCCGTTACTGGCCGCTATCGCTCTATTTGCCGGCCTATCCCACCGACTGACTCCCTCGGCGACCGCCGCCTCCGCCTCTCGCCGGCCGAGACTCGTCTCGTCCCTGATGGCCCGTCGTGACCGCGACCGAATCACGTCGACGCCTTCGGCGACCGACTGGCGGAGCCGCCGCCGCGACGCCGACGACTCGTCGGCTGACGACGCGCGCAGCGTCTGCGCCCCGGACCGTAGCCGAACGCCCGACGATTCGTCCGCCGACCCGGCGACCGTGTCCGCGGCGTCGCCGTACGGCGCCGCGAACAGGTTGACGTTTTTCGCCGAGAGCGGGTGGTACGAACGCGACGGCGGGACGCCCGTCGCCCGGTCGTGACCGACCGAGGCCACCGTGAGATACGACGGTGACCCGCGCGGGACGATGCCCACGGACCCGCCGGGCGGTGACCCGGGTAGCGTCGACCGACTCGACGGCGCCCTCGTCTCTCGCTTGTCGAGGATGCGCCGGAGCCTCGCCGTGGAATCGACGCCGACGCCGTCGAGCACCGCCTCGAACCGGTCTCGCGTTTCGTTGTGTGCCGCCGACCGCCGCTCCAACCGCCTGATAGTCGCGTTCAGTAGTGCCACCCGTGCCCCGACGCGCGCCCGGTCGGCGGCGCCCCGGTATCGGTGCGGGGCATCGACGAGTTTCGACCGCCGCTCTCGAAGGTGGGTCGCGAGCCGTTTCGGGGGGTTCACCGCGTACGTCGCAACGCCTCTCGCCTCGACCGAGACGTTCGTCGCGTCGAGACGTTCGCTGAACGCCGACAGGTTCTGGTTCGTCCACGGGCGGAGGTCGGCCGGTCGGTCGCCGTAGACGACGCGACCGGTTTCGTTCAACTCGCCGCTCGCCACCCTAGTCGCCACCGTGTCGCGTCCGCCCCGGCGCTCGACTAAGACTCGCTCCGCCTTCCCCGCCACGTCGGCGAGGTTCGGGCCGTTGAGTGGGCCGCCCCGCTCGAACTGGGGTCGGGTCGGCCGGTCCGGCGCCGTCCCGTTCGGGGCGTACGTCCCGACCACCGTCACGCCGATACGGTAGCGCTCGGTCCACTCGGCCGACGTGGTCGTCGTGTCGTTCTCGTGGGTCCATCGCCACGTCACGCGGCGGTCGAGCGCCACGTTGCGCACGAACCCGTCGAGTCGGTGTTCGTCTTCTCGGACCGACGGCGTCGAGCCGGTGCCGGGAGTGACCGTCGCCGTCGTCGTCTCGCTGACGTCGGTGAGCGACCACTGCTCGCCCGGTTCTTCCGGTTCGGGGCGCGGTTCGTCGTACGTCTGTCTGCGGGCCGTCCGCAGTTCCGTCTCGACCCGGTAGGCGGCCCGAAGCACCTCCTTGAGCGAGCGATTCGATTGGAGCGACTCGGCTCGCAGCCCCGCCGCGGCGTGGCTGGCGAGCGGGTCCACGTCCACCGAGATGGTGCGGTTTTCCGTCGGTCCCTCCGTCTCGCGTCGACCGGGAAGTGTCCCCGTATCGTTTCGGCGTGGGTTCGGGCGCACGAGTACCCGGTCCGCCCACGCGCTGTCGACGGGTGTCGCCGCCGTGAAATCGCGAACCCCGAGTTCGGCTATCGCCCGCTCCATCCCCCGTCTTCCCGCGGGGTCGCTCCGGCCGAACATCTCCCGTTGCGCTTCGAGGACGGCGCCGTTCGTCGACGTCTCCACGTGCCGGTTCGAGACGACGTTGGCGATTGGCGCGCCGTAGAACTGCCCCCAGCCGCGCGCCCACGCGACCGGGTAGAGCCGCGCGGTCAATCGCCGCCCGAGTCCGGGGCCGTCGAGCGGGCCGCGGTTCAGCCGCGTCTCGAACGTCGTCGCGCGGTCGTGTAACGCGAGGACGGGTGTCGACACCGTCACCGTCCGGGTGCGCTCCTCGCTGGCGACGACCCGACCCGATTCCCGAGCCGTAATCGAGATGTTCCGCACGGTCACGCGGAGCGCCGTTCCGTTCTCGACGCCCCGAACCTCGATTCGGCCCATCTCCGTCCGGAGTTCGGGTGGCGTCGTCGCGGCCGGTAGCGAGGCGACTGCGGTCACGTCGCCACGGCGGTACTGCGTCGTCGACAACCGCTCCTCGACGCTCCGGTAGATTCGAAGTCGGAGCGCGTCCCGAAAGGGCGTGTCGTCGCTCAGTAGCCGCCCGTACGGCGTGTTGGCGGGTTCGGTCACCGGTTCGCTCGCCGCCTCGTGTGCCGCCTCGTCAATCGCCGACCGCAACGCCGTGGTTGTCGCCGCCGTGGTGCGGTCCATCGCCGCGTCGACGTCGCGGTCGACCCGCGCTGGTCCCTGCGTCGAGAGCGCCGCACCGAACGTCGCCGCGCCGACCAGCAACAGCGCACCGACCAGCGCGAAGGGGACGCGCGCCCGCCGGTCGTCGGCGAGACGGGTCACGGCCACGTCCTCACGACGATTCGAACGCGACCGACGCGCACCGTCTCGGCGACGCTCGTCGCCGAGGCGTTTCGCGAGCGCAAATCGTGTGCGACGCGCTTCGCCAGCGCGGCGGTGAGTCGGCCGTTCCCGGTGTCGACGCCGCCGTCGACGAGCGTCGTCGAACGCGTGACGCCGAGGATGCGCTCGGCGCGGCGGTATCGGTGGCGAACCAAGAGTGCCGACGCCGATGAGTCGCTCGCCGCGAGCCGAGTCCGTGTCGGGGGGAATAACCCGTCCACGACGCGCTGTGCGATGGCGGCTGCCACGTCGGCTCGTCCGCCCGTCCGCGCGGCGCGCATCGCCGCCGGACGTGTCTGGGGAAGACCGCTCGACGCGTCGAGCGTCGCCGCGTGGACGGGGCGTCCCCGTGGCGGCGGGTCGCCGACGACGAGTCGTCCCGCTATCGACGACCCCGGATGGGGGCGCCACGTCACGACAATCTGGGTGTGGTTGGTGCGGACGGCGCCGCGGACCACCCCGACGACGGCGCGCTCGAAGCCCTCGCTCGCGTACGAGAGTCTGTCGTTGCCTACCGTCGTTCGGCCGACGGCGGCCCGCGCCAGCAGTTCGGCGAGCGTCCCGTGGGCCGTCCGCTCGAAGTCACGCGCCTCGGCGGGCACGTTCACGTCCGTCGTCTCGGTGCTGGGCGTGAGCGTGTAGTTCACCGACGCCGTCGTCGTCGCGAGCGTCGAGGCAGTCGCGGGTGCGCGCCCCGCTCCGACCGACTCGTTCGGCGTCGCCGTCGCGACCGTCACGACGGCCGCGCTGACGAGGAGGAGACAGAGCACGCCGTCGAGGACGGTGCTCGTCACGGCCACACCACCACCCGAACGCGTCCCGGTCGAATCCGGCCGGGCGCCAGCCGAACGCTCAGCCGGCGGGTCGCCGTATCGACCGAGTCGCCGCGCCGACCGGGTGGCATCGGCCCCGCCGTCCAGTGTTCGCCCGCCGCCGCAACCGTCACGTTACCGTGATAGCCATCGGGTATCGCCCCTCCTGTCCGATTCAGTCGGGTCGGCCGAACGACACCACCTCGCTCGATGCGGTCGGCGACGCGGTCCAGCGTCGGCGACGCGAGGTCTCTCGTCGAATCCACGTCGGCGTTTCCGAGCGCGACTGCGTACGTCGAGACGGCGCCACAGACCGCGAGGAGGACGACGAGCGCGGCCGTCGGCTCGACCTGCCCCCTATCCGACGAGCGTGACATCACACTCCCCCCAGACGACGTGGCGAACGAGTAGCGGGCTGTCCACGGGCCGCCATCGCGGCGCTTGCGAGCGGGCGTCGGCGCTCGCGTCACAGAGGGCGTCGGCCGTCTCGAACCGCGAGTCCGGCGGCGCTCCCCGGAGGACGGCCTGTAGTGCGCGCGACGCCGTGGCCGGCGTCACCGGCCCGAACACGAAGGCCGCGTGTGTCGTCCCGGCGTCGTTTCGGAGGCCGATACGCCGCGGCCCGAGTCGCATCGCCGTCGCGTCGAGCGGGTGTTCGGCGGTGGCCGGTCGCTCCGTCGCCATCGTTCGGTCGACCGTGTCCGCGGCCGCCGTCGCGGCGGGCGGCGGTGCCGTCGGGAGCGTCGCACCGACGCCGACTAGGGCGACGCCCGCGAGCGATAGGCCGAGCCAGACGTACCACGCGTCGACTGGAACTCCGAGCATGGACGGGGGTGGCCTCGTTTCCCTACTTGAACTCGGGGTTAGAGAAAGAGCCCCGCGCCGACATAGGCCGCCAGATAGCAGAGGGTCGCGAGCGAGAGGGCAACCCCGACGCGGTGGCGGACGAGCGTCCAGTCGAGGCCGCGCGTTAACCCGACCGAGAGGACGGTGAGCGCCCCCGCTAGCCAGAGGACGTACGCCCCGACCACGAGGCCGAGTTGGGGGGTCGGCAACGCCCCCGCGCCGAACTGGGTCGCCGTCCCGGCCTGTGCGACGCGCGCGGACAGCGCGACGGTGGTCCCGCCCACCACCGGCCCGAAGATGGCGGCCGTGTTCGACAGGGTATCCGTGAGTCGCGAGAGGTCGCGACGGGCCTCGCGCTCGACGCGTTCGAGTTCTTCGAGGTGTGTCGCCGTCGCGACCAGCGCGTCTCCGGCCGGTCGACCCTCGACCGCCGCGAGGTCGAACAGCGACGCCACCTCGCGGAGTCGCCGGCTCGGAACCGCCCCGACCGCGTCCGAACACGCCTCGCTGACGGGGATTCCGAGGCGTCGCTGTCGGCGCGCCACGTCGTCGAGGAGCGAGCCAGTCGCGCCCGGAACCCGCTCGGCGGCGTCGGCAATCGCCGTCTCGACGGCATCACCGGCCGCGACTCGCCGGCCGACGAGATAGCACGCGTCGTGTAACTCGGCTTCGACCGCCTCGACCCGTTCGGACACTCGCTTCGCCGCGCGGGCGTCGACGACGAGCGCCACCCCGCATCCGAGACCGACCGCCGCAATCGGTGCGGCCCACGGTGCGACCACGCGAGCGGCGACGACGGCGCTGCCGACTGCGGCGACGGCGCCGCTGGCGACACTTTTCCACCGGCTGCTCGGTACGTCCGGGTGGGTGCGAGCGACGTGTGGCGGTGGAAAGGCGACGGGGCGGCGGGCCAGTAGCCACGCGCCCGCCACCAGCACGCCGACTGGGAGCACGCCGTCGTACAGCACGGCGAGCAGCGGCAAGGAGAGCCGGACGCCCGTCGCCCGGGCGGCGGGAAGGACGCCCACCAGCGCGAGCGGAAGGAGGACGCCGAACGCGTAGAGCCCAGTGACTGCGCCCCTGATTTCGCTCGTGAACGACGCCAGTTCGTCTCGAACGCCGTCGAGCGACGCCTCGACGGCCCGGTCGAGCTGTCGGTCACGCTCCGCCGGCGATGCGGATGCCGCGGCGTTCAGTCGCGCGACCGACCGCTCCAGCGCTGGAAACTCGACACTCCACTCCTGAGCGAATCGCTCGAAGCCACTCCGCGGCGTCCCCGCCGCCCGCTTGACGTGAATGGTCAGGCTTCGGGCGAGGGCTCCCGTCCCCGTTTCGGCGGCGAACGCCGCGGCGCGTTCGACCGTCGGGTCGATTCGTAGCCGGAGGGCCGCCCGGCCGACGAGCGACGCTGCCGACCCCAGCGCTCGCGTCCGAGCCATCGTCGCCAGAAACGGCGGCCCGTGGCGAGCGACGACTGGGATGGCGAGCCCGACTGCACCGATTCCCGCACCGACGCCGATGCCGATACGCGAAGTCGAGACGACGGTCAGCACCGTCGCGACGACGACACCGAGGGCGAGGACGGCCGACGCGACGACCCGCGCCGCTCGCTCCAGCGTTTCGGCGTCGACTCCGGCGTCGAGATACGCGAGCGCCCGGTCGAGTTCCGGCGCCGGTTCTGGTTGCCACGGCCACCACGACGCCACGTCGCTCATCGAGAGACCCGTCATCCATTCACCCGGCGGCGATGGGCCGTATCGACCGCGTCGGGCGCCGTCCGCTCGGTGTCGACGAGACGCGACAGGAGCGATTCGCGCTCGTCGAGCGCGTCCAGTACGTCCGCGTAGGACTCGTCCGGCCGGGCGAGCGACGCGACGAGGTGGCTGTTCCCCCGTCGGACGACACCCGTCGATTCGGGTCCGTCGCTCCCGAGTTCGAACAGCGTCTCGAACGTGACGGTGCCGTCGGCGGTTCGAACTTCCTCGATGGACGCCACGCGACGACGCCCGTCGTCGGCGAGAGTGACGAGGAGGTCCGTGGCGCCGAACGACGACGCCGGCACGCCGAGGTCGGTCACGACGCGTTCGACCACCGCGTCCGCGCCGTCACCGTGAATCGTCCCGAGGACGGCGCTCGACGCGGCGCCGACGCGCATGGCCTCGTAGAGCGTCCCTGCCTCCTCCCCGCGAACCTCGCCGACGACGAGCGCACCGTCGCCCAGTCGGAGCGCCGTGCGCAGCGCCTCGGTCGCCGACAGTGCCGGGCCATCGGTCGATTCGGTTCGGATAGCTTGCACGTCGCGCCCTGCGTCTCGAAGCACCGTGACGGGGAGTTCCGGCGTGTCTTCGACGACGACGGTCCGCGTCGCCGGCGGGAGTTCCCACAGGAGCGCGGAGAGAAAGGTGGTCTTGCCTGCGCCGCGCGGGCCGGCGATGAGCCCCGCCGCGGCGCGGTCGACGGCGAGCGAACAGAGTGCCGCCGCCTCGACCGATAGCGTGCCGTTGGCCACGAGCGCCGGTAGCGTCCACGCCGAGGTTCCGTGACACCGAAACACGAACCCGGTGCCGGTGCTGGCAGGGTCGGTGACGCCCGCGACGCGAACCCGCTCGCCGAACGGCCCCTCCGTCGTGGCGTCGAGTGTCGGCGCCGCTCGCGAGAACCCGCGCCCGCTCTCCCGACGGAATCGGGCGGCGAGAGCGGCGGCTCCCTCGCGCGTCAGGTGGACGTTCGTCGGCAGGCGCTCGCCGTCGATAGCCACCCGGACCGGGCCGTCGCTCACCGGCGCCGTGACCGTGACTTCGGAGACCTGCGGGTCGGCAAAGAGGTCGTCGAGCACGCCGTGGCCCTGCGTGTGCTTCCGGAGGACGCGCTCGACCGCCGCGGCCGACGCGCCGTCGGTATCGACGCCCCTGACGGCGCGGGCGAGCGCCCGGTCGTCGATCGCGTCACCGTCCGAGAGTCGCTCGTAGGCGGTCGACAGCGCCTCCAACGCCGCGTCGTCCAGCCGCCAGCCGAGCGGGTCGAGCACGTAGCGGTCGCCGCGCTCGGTCCGGTAACGCCGCGCCGTCGCGCCGGTGTCGAGGTCCCGACTATCGAGAAGCGTCGCGCCCGCCGGTGGCCCGTCCACGAGTCGCGAGTTCGCTATCATCGGCCCGACGGTCGCACGAAGCGCGTCCGCGTAGCCGTCGACCCGGTCCCGGCCCGCCGCCAGCCCCGACGAGGCCGCCAGTCGCTCGACCGGCCCGGCGCGTCCCGTCGCCTCGCGAGCGGCACCCAGCGGGTCGCGCCGCGCTCGCTCGGCCAGCGTCTCGTCGTGGACGGCCACACGCGCCGCGAACCGGCCCGCTGCAACCAGGAGGCCGACCGCGCCGTC
Organism: Haloplanus sp. C73; assembly: GCF_051195115.1. Classification (NCBI taxonomy): domain Archaea; kingdom Methanobacteriati; phylum Methanobacteriota; class Halobacteria; order Halobacteriales; family Haloferacaceae; genus Haloplanus; species Haloplanus sp. C73. Next base: position 183,838 of record NZ_JBNTJZ010000006.1, read on the forward strand.
GTCGTAGACGCGCTCACGGCCGGCCCGTCGGATACGGAGGGAATCGGCCTCGTGGCGTGCGAGCGCGTCGACGACCGTCGCCCGACAGTCCGGTGAGTCGACGAGGTCACCGCCGCCGGGGCAGTCGCTCGCCTCGACGACGAGCGTCGCCTCCCCGCTCGGACCGGTCGCGTCGCGAACCGTCGGCTCGCACCGACACCGCGTCCCCTCGTCGCCGTCGCGCAGTCGTTCGAGCAGTCTCATGCACCGGCTTGCCGCGCTATCGCTTTTGAACCTCAGCCCCGGGTGACGACGACGCCGACGCCGTCCGAGCGGACGAGCGAGAGGTCGAGCCGATACCGGCCCCCGGCGTCGAAGGTTATCCGACCGTTCGGCGTCCGGAGGTCGACCCCGCGGAGCGTCGTCCGGTGTGGCGATTCGCCCGCGAGCCGGTAGCCGACTTCGTCGTCGTCGCCGTCGAGCCACAGACTCGCGTCGGCGGCGGTCCACGACCGTTCGAGGAGCCGGAATTCGACGAGGCGGCGGGCGCCGCCCACGCTCGGCCGCGTCGGGTCCTCGTGGGCGGTGAGCGAGTGCGCCGCTCGCTCCACCCGCTCAGTGACGCGGTCGAGGTGAATCGCCGTTCGCGCCGTCCGGCTCTCGTCGATAGCGGGTGTCGCCGCCGCCAAGAGTGCGACTGCCAACAGCACCGCGAGGACGACCCGAATCACAGCAGTCGCCGGAGCCGCTCGCCGAGCGACGCCGATTCGGAGTCCTCGACTGGCTCCGGCTCCTCGGTCTCTGCCGCCATCTCCGCGAGCGCCGCGTCGCTCCGTGCTTCGACGGTTTCACCCAGTCCGTCCGGGTCGTCATGCGCGCCCGCGCTGGTGGTCGTCACGTCTCGCCGTCTTGCCTCCGGTCGTCCCGTGTCGGTGGCCGTTCGAGACTGTCTGCCGGAGTCGGCGCCGGTCGGTGTGTCCTGTCTCGATTCGCCGTCGTCGACAGGAGCGGGTCCGTCGGCGTCGAACTCCGGCGTACGTCCGGTATCGCGCTCGATTCGCTCCTCGACGTCCCGGAGTTCGGTTTCGAGTCGCTCCACCCGCGCGACGGCGTCGTTCGCCCGGCGCTCGACCGCTTCGTCGACGGCGCGGACGCCGCCCGCGAAGCCACGGAGCGCCTGTACCGTCGCCTCCAGTTCCGCCACCCGGTCGTCGAGTTCCGCCACCGCCGACTCCGCGTCGTCGAGGCGTGTCGCCATTCGGGCGGTGTCCGGGAGGCCGTCGTCGGCGTGTCCGTCGGTCACGGCGCGTTCGAGTGCGGCGACGCGTTCGGTCAGCGTGTCGTCGGCCATGCCACGCGGTGGCCTCGCTATCGCACCTAAAAGTTCGCCCCGTTCGCGGCGGTGCGTTGAAGGGGTCGCACGACACACGTCTGACGTATGAAGTCCGTCCTGATTGGTGTCGGACAGGCTGGCGGCAAGGTGACCGCCGCGCTCTCCGAGTTCGACACGCGCAACGGCTTCGGTGCGGTCGTCGGGTCGCTCGCGGTCAACAGCGCCCGCTCCGACCTGCAGTCCCTCCCGCTCGACACCGTCCTCATCGGCGGCGCACAGGTGAACGGTCACGGCGTCGGCGGCGACAACGAACTCGGTACGGAGGTGATGCGAGACGACGTACAGGAGGTCCTCGGCGCTATCGACGGCCGGACGACGGCCGAAGCCGAGGCCATCTTCGTCGTCGCGGGCCTCGGCGGCGGAACCGGGAGCGGCGGCGCCCCGTATCTCGTCAAGGAACTCCAGCGGATATACGACATCCCGATTTACGGGCTGGGTATCCTCCCCGGACGCGACGAGGGCGCGCTCTATCAGGTGAACGCCGGACGCTCGCTGAAGACGCTCATCCGCGAGGCCGACGCCACCTTGCTCGTCGACAACGACGCGTGGCGGTCGTCGGGCGAGAGCCTCGAATCCGGGTTCGAGGCCATCAACGAGCGCATCGCCCGGCGCGTCGGCCTCCTCCTCGCCGCCGGCGAGGCCGTCGAGGGCGTCGGCGAGTCCGTCGTCGACAGTTCAGAGGTGATGAACACCCTCCGCGGTAGCGGCGTCGCGACGCTCGGCTACGCCGCCGCCGACGCCTCGTCCGACGCCGCGGCGAACGTCAACGTCGTCACGAGCACCACCCGCCGCGCGGTGCGCTCGGGGCTGAGCCTCCCCGATACGACGCGGGCGGAGCGCGGCCTCCTCGTCGTCGCCGGCCGCCCGAACGCCATCTCACGCAAGGGCGTCGAGAAGGCTCGCTCGTGGCTGGAGACCGAGATAGATTCGATGGAGGTCCGCGGCGGCGACTTCCCGCTCCGTCAGGACCGAATCGCGTCCGTGGTTCTGCTCGGGGGTGTCGCCGATTCGGACCGTCTCGACGAGTTCCTCGAACGGGCGAAGCAGGCGGCTCGCAAGGCCGAGAAAGAGGAGTCCGAAACGTCGCTCGCAGACGACCGAATCGACGGGCTGCTCTGAGCTACTTCGACTTGACGAGGCTGCCACCGTCGAAGTCGGTCCGTCCGTAGTCGACGTCCATCAGGTCGAGGATGGTCGGCGCGATGTCGAACAGGTCTGCGTCCGTGATGCTGACGTCCGGGTCGTCGACGAACAGCGTCGCGTTGTCGAAGCTGTGCATCCCGTTTCGCGGGCCGATACCGAACACGTCTTCGTGACCCTTGAACCCCGATTTGAGGTCGAAGCCGTGGTTCGGGATTGCGATGAGGTCCGGCGCGATGTCGTCGTGAGCGCCCCGGAAGGCCTCTTCCTTCTCGACGACCCGCTCACACACCGGGTTGCCGTCGGGGCCTTCGAGCGCTTCGAGCGCCGCCTTCAGTTCGTCGCGCGTCGCCTCGTACTCGTCCTGTGGCACCGACCCCCGTGGTTCGCGGCCTTCGAGGTTGATGTAGAAGCGACCGGGGATGAGCGAGTAAGCGCGTGACTCCTCGGCGATGTCGGTCAGGTCGTCGTGGTCGTCGTCCTCGAAGGAGAGCCAGCCCTCCTGCTGGAGCCACGCGTTGCAGTGGACTTCGTAATCGAGGGAGGTGAACCCGTGGTCGCTGGCGATGACGAGTGTCACGTCGTCCGGGAGCATGGACCGAATCTGGCCGATGTAGTCGTCGACCGTGCGGTAAAAGTCCATGAACGCCTCCTTGTTCTCCCCGTCGCGCTCGTAATCTTTGAACAGGAAGTGGTTGACCCGGTCGGTCGTCATGAAGACGCCGAAAAACAGGTCCCAGTCGTCTTCCTGAAGGTAATGCGAAAACGCCTCGAAGCGGGTGTCGAGGGTCTCGTGAGCGTCTTCGACGAATTCGCTCTTGTCGTCTTTGTGCCCGAGTTTGGCGTTGACGTCGATGGCGTAGTCGATGGACTGGAGGTAGTCGCGGAGTTCGTCGGGCGTGGCGGCCTTGTCGACGCCGGGCGACAGGAAGCCAGAGACCATCCGCGAGACGTTGCGCTGGGGCGGGAACGTGACGGGAACGTTCATCACCGTCGCGGTTCGGTCGGCCTCGGCTAGCCGGTCCCAGATGCGGGGCGCCTGGACGTCCTGTCCCATCGGGACGTAGGTGTCGTAGGAGCCGGCCTCGCGGTCCTGAAAGCCGTAGACACCCGTCTCACCGGGATTGACGCCGGTCGTGAGCGCCGGCCAACAGGCGCTCGACTCCGGCGGGACGATGCTATCGATGGCACCGGAACTCCCCTCGTCGGCGAGTTCTGCGAAATTCGGAAACTCCTCTGGATGATTCTCGAGAAGACTAAACGGCACCCCGTCGATGCCGATAAACGCGACGCGCGGATGGTCCTCTCCACGCAGTCGATCGAACAGACCCATACCATGGCATGCCCGTCTCGGAATAAGTATCTTCGTTTCCCGACTCATACGGACGCAAGCCACGACACGCGGCGAATCCTGTTAGGGAACCGTACCTCGTGGGCCGGGTTCGACCGCCGTCAGCTCCCATCCGACCACCATAATCGCGAGACAGCGGCGTGTTAATCTCACGTACCAAACCCCCTATTATCTCTTCGTCCCACGGTTCGTGTATGAGCACGAGTGCCGCGGGCAGCGACCTCAACGAGAAACAGCGACGCATCCTCGGATACCTGCGGGAACAGGCGCCGACGAAGACGTATTTCAAATCCCGGCTCATCGCACAGGAACTCGGAATGACTGCCAAAGAGGTAGGAGCAAATATGACCGCCATTCGAACCGGCGAGTTCGACGTCGATGTCGAGAAGTGGGGGTACTCCTCGGGGACGACGTGGAAAGTCGACGTTCAGGGGTCGTAACTGAGCAGAGAGGCGGCGTCGGCGGCGAAGGCCCGCGTCTCGTCGTCGAAGGAGTCCGCGTACTGCACCAGCAGCGTGATGACCGTCTCGGGTCGGGTTATCGCGTAGCCGTCCGTCCGGTCGAGAAGGCCAGCGTCGTCGAGTTCTGAGGCGTACGTACTCACCGTCGCTCGCGAGACGCCGAGCGCCTTCGCAATCTCGCTCCCCGTCGCAGTCGGGCGCCGGAGCAGCGTCAGCACCATCCCTCGCGGCGTCTCGCGGCGGAGGTAGCCGAGCGCGACCTGTTCGAACGTCGAGAAGCGGTCTGCGATGAAAAACCGGCGGTAGTCGCCGTCTCGACGCGACACGAGCGCGCCGTCGTCGAGGAGACGCCGGAGGTGGTGTTGGGTTTCGCCCGTGCCGAGTTTCAGGTCGTCACGGAGTTTCGAGAAGTGCGCCCCCGGTGTCGTGTTCACGTAGCCGAGGATGGCGTCGCGGGCGTCGGTGCCGTCGGTCGCCGCGCGCGCCTCACCCGTACTCAGCCCGGCGAGCGGCGTCGCCGCTCCCAGTGCGGCGAAGCGTCGGAGCGTTGCCCGTTTCTCCGTGTCGACTCCCTGCCCCCGGTCCCCATCCGGCATTGACATATACTCTCTGGCGTCGGGCTGGCAAAAGGGTGTCGCCGACGCGTGAGCGCTACTCGGAGTCCGTCTCCGGCTCTGGTTCGCCCTCGCCGACCGCCTCCGGTGGCTCGTCGGCGTCTTCGATGACGTCGCCGGCGCTCTTGATGCTCGTTCCCGACCCCGACCCCGACTTGATGGCTTCCGCTTCCTGTTCGAGTTCTTCGATGTCCATCTCTGCCGCCTCGTCTATCTGCCCGAGAATCTCCTCGATGTCGTCGAGGCCGATGAGTTCGCGCGTCTCGTCGTCGAACTCCAGCGAGTCCAGTCCGTCCATCTCTTGGATGTCGCTCCCGGTCAACTGCTTGCCGTAGCGGCCGACCAGCGAGGTGAGTTCCTGCGGGAGGACAAAGGTCGTCGATTCGCCCTGACCCATGCGCTCCAGTGTCTCCATCCCCTTGTCGATGACGGCGCGTTCACCCATCGACTCCGCGGATTTCGCGCGGAGGACGGTCGAGATGGCGTCACCCTGCGCTTCGAGAATCTGACTCTGTTTCTCACCCTGCGCGCGGATGATGTTCGACTGCTTCTCACCCTGTGCCGTCTCGACGGCGCTCCGTCGCTCACCCTGCGCTTCGAGAATCATGGCTCGGCGGCGACGCTCGGCCGACGTCTGTTGCTCCATCGCTTGCTGGACGTCTTTCGAGGGGTTGACCTCGCGAACCTCGACCGATTCGACGCGGACGCCCCACTCGTCGGTCGGTTCGTCGAGTTCCTTCCGGATGCGCGCGTTAATCTCTTGGCGCTTGTTCAGCGTGTCGTCGAGTTCCATGTCCCCCAGCACGGCTCGGAGCGTGGTCTGGGCGAGGTTCGAGACAGCCATCTTGTAGTTGTCGACTTCGAGAAACGCCTTCCGGGCGTCCATCACCTTGATGTAGACGACGGCGTCCGCCGTCACCGGCGAGTTGTCACGGGTGATTGCCTCCTGCCGCGGGACGTCGAGGGTCTGTGTCCGCATGTCGAAGGCGTACGTTCGCGAGACAAATGGCGGGATGAACGTAATCCCCGGTTCGAGCAGGCGACGGTACTCGCCGAACACCGTCAGCGCCTTCTTCTCGTAGGCGTCGACGATTTCGACCATCTGATAGACGGTTACGATGGCGAGAAGCAGGACGAGGATGCCGACGACCAGCGGGCCGACGCCGACACCGAGTTGTAAGGTAACGGGGTCCATGGCGGGCATTGGGTTGTGTCCGGCAAAAGGGTTCGCCCGCTGACGACTGTGAACCGCTACTCGTCGACTTCTTCGACCCGCTTGCCAGTCGCCTTCGGAATCACGCGCCGGTCGGCGTCCTCCCACTCCCGGTCGAGTTCGTCGCCGTCGAACAGGCGGTCCAGAAACACCGCCAGCGCCGCCACCTCGGAGTGGGGCTGGTTCGTCACGCCCACGTTCCAGTCGGCGCGGTCGTACACCTCGAAGTCGACTTTGCCCGCGCCGACGACGAGCAAGAGCGGGTCGTCGCGGTGGCGCTCCCTGATGGTCGGCGTCACCTCCTCGACGGGTTCGCCGTACATCGTGAGGTGGACGACCGGCCCCTCCCAGTTTTCGAGCGTCGGGCGATAGGAGTCGGTGACCGTCACGTCGAAGGGGCCGCCGAAGCGGTCGGTGATGTCTTCGACCGTCTCCGCGGCCTGTGTGGTGTTGCCGACGAGGATGGCCCGGTCGGCGCCGAGCGCCCGCGCCGTCAGGGCGACGTGCGTGGTCATGCGGTCGTCGCGGCCGGGGCGATGGCCCAGTCGCAACACGACGACCTCCGGGGAGTCCTGCATACTCCAGTCCAGACGGCCGAGGGGGTAACGGTTTTCGAATCGACCGGACCGGAAGGCACTTGCGCCGGCCGCGGGATGCGTCGCTATGGACCTCACCGACCGAACGGTGGTGATAACCGGCGGCGCGGGCCTCATCGGCTCGCATCTCGCCGCTCGCCTCGCGCCCGACAACGAGGTCATCGTCGCCGACGACCTGTCGAAAGGCGACGCCGACCGCCTCCCCGACGACGCCCGACTCGTCGTCGCCGACGTGACCGACCCCGACGACGTGGCCGACGTCGTCACCGAGGACGTCGACGTTATCTTCCACCTCGCGGCGTACACCGACACGAACTACGCCGACCCGCGACAGCTGTTCGAGGAGAACACCGAGATGACCTACACCCTCCTCGAACGCGCCGACGAGGTGGGCGTCGACGGCTTCGTCTTCACCTCGTCGTCGACCGTCTACGGCGAGGCCCCCCGCCCGACACCGGAGGATTACGCTCCGCTCGAACCCATCAGCGAGTACGGCGCGAGCAAACTCGCCGACGAGGGGCTGGTGTCGACCTATGCCCACTCCTACGACCTGCAGGCGTGGACATTCCGCTTTGCCAACATCGTCGGCCCGCACCAGCGCGGGAACGTCGTCCCCGACTTCATCGAGAAACTCCTCGATAACCCCGACTCGCTCACCATCCTCGGCGACGGCCGGCAGGAGAAGTCGTATCTCCACGTCGAGGACTGTGTCGACGCTATCTGTCACGTCGTCACTCACGCCGACGCCCCGCTCAACACCTACAATCTGGGGTCGCGGACGACCACCTCCGTCAACCGCATCGCCGACATCGTGAGCGACGAGATGGGACTGGACCCCGACTACGAGTACACGGGCGGTGACCGCGGGTGGACGGGCGACGTGCCGAAGATGCGGCTCTCGGTCGAGAAGCTCTCGGCGCTGGGCTGGGAGCCGCCCGAATCGAGCGACGACGCCGTCCGACGCGCCGCTCGGCAGTTGCTCGACGAACTCGCATAGACACCCCTTTACTCGTCGCGGCCCATCCGTTCGACGTGCAGTTCGTCGGCTACGACGCGGGCGACGGCGGCCTCCTCCTGAGCGACGGCTCGGAGTCAGCCGTCGAGTACGTCTCCCTCGACCCCGGTGAGACGCTCGCCTACCGCCTCGGCGAGCGCCACTGTGCGGGCGTCGTGACCGACGCCGGCCACCGCCCCTGCGACGCCGACGACGCCCCTCGCTGTCCCCAACACACCTCGACGTGGGTCTGTGCGCGATGTACGGGCACCTGTCTCAAAGACGAGATGGACTGTTTCGACGACCACGCCATCTACCTCGCGGCGTTCGCACCGGACACGTTCAAGGTGGGAGTCACGAAGGAGTGGCGGCTGGAGACGCGGCTCCGCGAGCAGGGTGCGGACCGCGGCGCCCACATCCGCACCGTCGAGAACGGGCGCATCGCCCGCAAAATCGAGGCCGAACTGGCGACGGAGATTTCCGACCGGGTGCGGGTGCCGACGAAGCGGGCCGGCCTCGCCGACTCAGTCGACGAATCGGCGTGGGACGCCCTCTGTGACGACTTCGACCCCATCGAGCGGTTCACGTTCGACTACGGACTCGACCTCTCGGAGCGACCGGTCGCGGAGACGCTGGCAACGGGGACGGTCCGCGGGACGAAGGGCCGCTTGCTCGTCTTGGAGCACGCCGGCAGCACGTACGCCGTCGACCTGCGTGACCTCGTGGGGTACGAGGTTCGCGAGGGCGGCACGGACAGACGGCTCCAGTCGAGTCTCGGCGCGTTCGGATGAGTCAGGCGGCCCGCTCCCACGACGGCGCGTCGTCGAGGCGCGGGAGGGCGTCGCGAATATCCATGCAAGCGACGCCGTAGAACCGCTCGCGACCGATTGGAGTTCGGACCCGGACGACGACCGTCTCGCCGGTCACGCGAAAGACAGCGAGCGACCGCGCCGACCGGACGTGGTCCCACCGACCAACCCGCGTCGACTCGTCGTCGGCGACCACGCGAGCGCCGAGTTCCCAACTCAGCCGACTCACCGAGGAAGCGTCGAACGGCACGGCGTCCGGGAGTCTCGCCCCACCGTTCCCTGTATCGCGTGTGGCCATACCACACGTCGCGCGGCGTCGACACAAAACCCATCCGATTCGGCGCGCGACCCGGAAGACGACAACCCTTTTCGGCGTGGCTCGTGAACCCGCTGGCATGGCAGACGACGAACCTAGCGACGACGGCGCAGAGGGTGGCGACACCGACGGCGAGGAGAAGTCCTTCCGCGAGCGCGTCGAGGAGATTCGCGAGCGTCGCGCCGAGGAGCGCGAAGAGGGCGAGCGCCCCGACCCCGAGGAGATGATGGGCGGCGGCGAGGGTGGCCCCGGCGGCAACCCCTTCGCGCAGATGATGAGCGGCATGATGGGCGGCGGCGGCCCCGGTGGCATGGACGGCGGTCCGCCGGGTATGGGCGGCGGTGGCGGCCCGCCGGGCATGGGTGGCGGTCGCGAGGAGGAGTCGGCCGGCAACGAGGAGCTCGTCCGCGAGGTGCGACAGCTTCGTGACGAGGTTCGCGACGCCACGCGCCAGCTCCAGCGCATCGCGCAGGCGCTCGAAGACGACTAATCTCGACTGACGCGGTCGTAGACGTCCGACAGGCGGTCGACCGATTGGTCGACCCCGTGTTGCTCTCGCTGTTCGAGACACGTCTCCCGGAGCCGCTCACGCTCGTCGAGCGTCCGCCGAATCGACTCGCGGAACGACGCCACGTCCCCCGTCTCGAAGTGATACCCCGTGACGCCGTCCTCGACGGTGTCTTCGAGTGCGCCCTCGTCGGCACCGACGACGGGCGTCCCACAGGCGTTTGCCTCCAGCGCGACCAACCCCTGCGTCTCGACCGGGCTGGGGAAGACGAAGGCATCGAGCGCGCTGTAGAAGGCTGGTAGCTCCTCCCGGTCGAGGAAGCCGAGGAAGCGCGCGTCGACGCCGCGCTCGGTCGCCCGACGCTCTAGGTCCTCGCGAGCGGGTCCGTCGCCCCCGAAGACGACGGTCACGTCGAGGTCGGCGGCGGCGTCGACGATGTCCTGCAGGCGCTTCTCGTAGCCGTGCCGCCCCGTGTAGCCGACGAGCGTCTCGGCGTCGTCGAGACCGTGGCGCGCCCGGAAGGCCGCGGTGTCGACGGGCCGAAACTGCGTCAGGTCGATGCCGTTCGGGATGACAGTCACGGGCGTCGAGACGCCGACGGTGTCGGTGAGATGCGTCGCCGTCGCCTCGCTCGGCGCGAGGACGGCGTCGGCGTGGTCGAGGAACCACCGCTCGTAGCGCTCGCTGACGCGCTCGATACCGGTTTCGACGCTCTCGATGGGCGCCACGTAATCGGCGTACTCCGCCGTCGGCGTGTGGTAGGAGGCCACGAGCGGTCGGTCACGCTTTCGTGCCAGCCGGAGCCCCGCGAGTCCGACAGCGAAGGGCGTGTGCGCATGAACGATATCGGCGTCGCGCACTCGCTGGGGTATCAGCGGCGCCCCAAGGCGGAACCCGGGGTAGAAGGGGAAGGGGAGACTCGACACCGGGTACTCGCCCGCTCGGGGCGCGTAGCCGTCGGTCCGGGGATAGACGACGTCCATCCGGCCGCCGCGCTCGGCCCAGCAGTCGCGCCACGCCTTGACCGTGTAGGTGACGCCGTTGACCGTGGGCAGATAGGTGTCGGTGAAGACGGCGACCGAACGCATTGGCTGCGCTTCGGCGAGGAGGGGTTAATCGCTTGTGACTTCCGCGTCGCCGTCGAGCACCCGCCGGTAGGCGTCGACGAGTTTCTCGCCGACCCGCTCCAGCGAGTGCTCCGCCGCCGTCTCCATCGCGTTTGCGCCCAGTCGCTCCCGGAGCGCCGGGTCGTCGGCGAGTCGGTCCAGCGCCTCGCGGAACTCCGCCTCCGTCTCGCATTTCAGGCAGTCGTGGCCGTGGGTGTAGAACTCCTCGAAAACGGGGATGTCGCGGAGGACGACGGGCTTGCCACAGGCCATCGCTTCGAGGACGGCGATGCCCTGATTCTCCGCTTTGGTCGGGAAGCAGTAGACGTCGCCGGCGGCGAAGGCGCCGCGCTTGTCGTCGACCCAGCCGGTGAAGGTGACGTTCTCGGGCGGGTTCGACGTCCAGCGCCGGACCGTCTCCGAGGCCTGTGGCCCCGAGTCGTAGGGGCCGAACCACGCGAACTCGTAGCCGGTCGTTTGGGCGAGTCGGCAGAACGTCGTCAGGCCCTTGCGCTCGAAGACGTTGCCGACGGAGAAGACCACCAGTCCGTCGAGGTCGAACCGCTCCCGGTACTCGTCGCGGAGGTCCTCGAACCCCGCCAGCGACGCGGTGTCGACGCCGTTGGTTATCGGCTGGATCGGCGCGTCGATGGGATACGACTCTAGGACGCGCTTCGTGTACGCGCTCGGACAGAGGACGAGGTCGGCCTGCGAGTAGAACCAGCGGAGGTAGCGACCGAGGGGGCCGGCGAGGTAGGTCGACCCCCGAAAGCTCTCGGCGAAGTCCTCAGCGGTGACGTGGGCGTGCAACACCAGCGGCGTCCCCGTTCGCTTGGCGTGGCGGGCGACGGCGACCGTTCCCGGTCCAATCATGTTGCAGTGGGCGACGTCGTAGTCGCGCATGGCGCCTCGGCCCCGGAGCGCGCCGGCGACGGCACCGGTCGGCGACCCGCCCCGCCACGGCGACGTGAGGACGGACACGTCCGTCGTCGCCAGCGCGGCGCGTTGCTGGTCGGCGGCGGTACCGATGCCGCTCCGGTCGAGTCTGTCCGCCAGTTCGAGGTAGTTCAGCACCCGCACGGGACGGCGATTGCGCGGTGACGCTCTTGACGCTACCGATAGCGCGACTCGCGGTCGGAAGGCCTTTGCCACCGCGCGGCCCGCGTCGTGTATGGGCATCGCCGCGGAGCGCATCGACCGATTGGCGGCGCTCGCCCGCGCCGCCGTCGCCGAGGGCCGCGAGGACCGTGCCCGCGAGTACGTCCGCCTCGCCCGCCGCATCGCCGAGCGCAACCGCCTCACCCTCCCCCGTTCGTTCCGCCGATTCACCTGTGACGCCTGCGACGCCTACCTCCGACCGGGTCGCAACGCTCGCGTCCGCCTCCAAGACGGCCACGTCGTCGTCCGGTGTGACTGCGGCGCGACAGCCCGCTACCCCTACGACTGAGTCGGGCTGACACGCGAACGCGGTAGTATAAAGTTTCAAACCGGTTCGGCCCCAGTTCCGGCGTATGGATACGCAAGCGCTGCGCAAGCGCGCCCACGACCTCGACGTGACGGTGTGGGTCGGCAAGAGCGGGCTCGATGCAGTCGTCGACGAATGCGACGACCAGCTGAAAGACCGCGAGCTGGTGAAAGTGAAGTTCCTGCGCTCGGCGCGTGGCGGGACGGACGTGGAGACGCTGGCCGCCGACTTGGCGGACCAGACTGACGCGTCGGTCGTCGAGACGCGCGGCAACACCGCGGTCCTGTATCGATGAGCGGCGCGCTGCTCCAGACCGGGGGTGGTGGCGCGATTTCGCAGTTGCTCGCCCGGAACGGCGTCCCCTACGCCGACGCTCTCGGCTCGGCCATCGCCTTCTTCGTCGCGCTCGGCATCGTCTACGCCGTCGGCCGTCTCGTCCTCATCCCGCTCGCAGACCGGGTGATGGACTCGCGCGGGCTGGAGGTCCACGCCCGCCGCCCGCTTCGCAAACTCGTTCTGGTCATCGTCATCTTCGTCGGCATCGCCGTTGCCTTCGGGTTCGCGGGCTACGGCAACTTCCTGCAGTCGCTGGCGACGGTGGCCGCCGCGGCGACACTCGCCATCGGCTTCGCCATGCAGGACGTCATCGCCAACTTCGTCGCTGGCGTCTTCATCTTCACCGACAAGCCGTTCCGCATCGGCGACTGGATAGAGTGGGACGGCAACTCGGGTATCGTCGAGGACATCAGCTTCCGCGTGACGCGAGTTCGCACCTTCGACAACGAACTGCTGACGGTGCCTAACTCCCACCTCACGGACGGCGTCATCAAGAACCCCGTCGCGAAGGGACAGCTTCGACTGCAGGTACCCTTCGGCATCGGCTACGACGACGACATCGAGCGCGCGAACGAGATTATCCTCGAAGAAGCCCGCGACCACCCCGGCATCCTCGAGGACCCCGCGCCGTCGGTCCGACTGACCGAACTCGGCGACTCGTCGGTCGTCCTCAAGTCCCGCGTCTGGATTGACGACCCCAGTCGCTCCGACTTCGTGAAGACCCGTGGCGAGTACGTCACCTCGGTCAAAGAGCGCTTCGACGAGGCGGGAATCAACATCCCGTACCCCAACCGGACGCTCGGCGGCTCCATCGAACTCGGTGGCGTCACCGAAGAGAGCATCACCGCAGACGACTAGAGTTCGATTCGCTCGACCAGCCCGCTCTCCTCTTTCGTGTTGATGGCGACGATGCGGACGTACTCCTCCAGCATCGAGTCTTCGAGTTTCTCTTTCAGCAGGTTGTCGACCTGATAGACGCCGGCGGCGTTCACCATCTCGATTTCGACCAGCACCGGCCTGTCATCGCCTTCCGCCAGCGTGACGTTTCGAATCGCCTGACTCGACAGGGTGTTGATGCCGCGGCCACCTTTCTCGTAGGGGATGCGCGAGCGCCCGCGCTCCATGTCGAGGGCGTCGGCGACGCGGATGACGCCCGCCTCGCGGGTCAGCGGGTCCTCCTCCGTGTGATGACAGAGGATGGCGTGCAGCGTCTCGGCTTTCACCCGCACTACGTCGCCCGTGTCGTAGAACTCGGGGAGGAGTCGGTCGAGGAGGTCAGCCGCGAGCGGGATGGAGTAGTAGGCGTGGTTGTCACGGTGGACGACGTGGCCCACGTCGTGGAGCGTGGCCGCGAGCGCGACGATGACGGGTTCGTCGGCCTCGTCGAGGCCTTGGTCGCTCGCGCCGTTGAACGACACGCCCGCTCGCTTCAGCAGTTCGTACAGTCGGAGCGCGCGGTTGCGAACGATACTGATGTGTTTCGGGCCGTGGTCGTTGTACTCCTTGCGCGTGACGGCGTTGACGTTCTGCGCGCTGAGATACGCGGTCACTTCGGGGTCCTCGACCAGCGTCGCGAGGACGCGATTCAGCCGCTCGTCGGGGAAGGCGTGGTCCGCCTCGGGGTCGTACATGCGGAGGCCGTCGTCGTCATCGGTGCTCATACGAGTCGTTTCGTGCCGGCAGAAAAAAGTGCGCTGCCTTCAGGAGTGCGCTTCGGCGGCCGCCTCGCGCACCGCCTCGTAATCCGGCTGGTCTTTCGGACTGCCGCGCCACGTGTAGGTCACCGTGCCGTCGCCGTCGACGACGAACACGGAGCGCTGTGCGACGCGCATCTCGCACGGCGAGAAGGTGTCTGCAACGTCGTAGGCGGCTATCAGTTCCCGCCGCTCGTCGCTGATGAGGCCGAAGTTCAGGTCGTTCTGCCGGCGGAACTCGTTGAGCGTGAACGGGAGGTCGACGCTGACGCCGTACACCGTCGCGCCCACGTCCTCGAACTGCGCCAACTGGTCGCGGAACGTACACATCTCCGTCGTGCAGGTGCCGGTGAACGCCGCGGGAAAAAAGGCGAGAACGATGGGTGCCTCGTCGAGGTGGTCGGACAGAGTGAACGTCTCGACGGTGCCATTCGCGAGCGGGGCGGTGAAGTCGGGAGCGTCGTCGCCGATATCGACCATACCGGGCCTTCGTCCCGCGGCGTATATACTCTCGGCTGTCGGAAATCGATTCGAGTACGAAGGCGAGCGTCGATTTCTCGTCCGGTTACTGTGTCGTCTGCAGGCCCCGTCAGGCTCGGTTTCTGCGAAAGTCAGGACAGCAAAAAGCCTATAATTGCGAACCGGTTAGCAGGTGGTAGTGATGCAAAACGCAATCGTGCCACTGTTCCCCGGGTTGCCCGGCGGGCCGGAGTTGCTCATCGTCCTCTTCGTCCTCGTCCTGCTGTTCGGGGCGAACAAAATCCCCAAGCTCGCCCGCTCGACCGGGCAGGCCATGGGTGAGTTCAAACGCGGCCGCGAGGAGCTCGAACAAGAACTGCAGGAGGGTTCCGAGGACGGCAGTTCCGACACCGACGCGTCGAGTACGGAGTCGGCCACCGAGTCCGAAACGACGACCGACACCGAGACGACGGCCGACACCGAGAAATCGAACTGACCCCACCCGCGGCCCCGACTCTCCGGCTTTCTCCCCGTTTTTCACTTCGTAGTCACACTGGCGAGGCGCGCGACCGATGAGCGAGTCGCTACCCGCCCCGCGCCGGATGCTGGTGGTGGGCTGTCTCGTCGCCCTCGGCGGCTTCGCGGGCGCCAACCTCAGATACGCCGTCTCGCTCGCGGTGCCCGGACTCGGCGGGACCCTTGCCGCCAACGTCCTCGGCTGTGTCGGACTCGGTGCCGTCGTCTACGAGGCTGACCGGCTCTCACGCGAGCTGCGGTACGTCGTCGCGACGGGGTTTCTCGCCTCCTTTACCACCTACAGCACGTTCGCACTTGAAGTCGTCCAGTCACCGACGGCGGTCGGTCTCGCCTACGTCGGCGTGACGTACGTACTCGGCTTCGCCGGCGTCGTCGTCGGGCGCCGACTGGCGCAGGTGATAAGATGAATCCGGCCGCCCTGATTGGTGTGGGTGCGGCCGTCGGCGCCGTCTTGCGCCACGCCACGGGCCAGTACGTCGGTCGTCTGGGTATCCTCGCCGACCGGCGCTTCCCGTACGGCACCTTCACCGTCAACGTCGTCGGCGCGTTCGTACTCGCGCTCGTGACGGCGCTCGGTGCGGGCGAGGACGCCCTCTATCTGCTCGGCACCGGTGCGTGTGGCTCGTACACGACGTTCTCGTCGTTCTCGGTCGATGTCGTTCGACTGTGGGAGACGGGGTCCCGACGGCTCGCCGCGTGGTACGCCGTGAGCAACCTCGCGGGCGCCGTTGGGGCTATCTGGTTGGTGTTTGCGCTCGTCGGCTGAGTGTGGCCCTTACTGCGGCTCGCAGGGCAGCATCTCTTGGTCGTAGTCTTGGTCGCCGACGACGACGGCGGCACAGCCGCCGATGTGACCGAAGTCGTAGTCACACTTGTACTCGTAGACGCCCGGGTCGGGGAAGTAGTGGGTCACCGGCTCGGCGCCGAGGTCTTGGTCCATCTCCCAGTTCGACGCAATCTCGGGGTTCCACGCCATTCGACCGCTCTCCTCGGCCGCCGGATACATCGAGGTGACGCTGTGTGAACTGAGACTCTCCGTCGTCCACTCCACGACCGTCCCCGGGTCGACCTCCGCGACCATGGGGATGAACGTCTTGTTCTCGTTGGTGACGGTGAACGTCGGCGCGTCTTCTGGCGGACCGGAGGGCGTCGCCGTCGCTGTCGCCGTCGGCTCTGCCGTCTCGGTCGCCGTTGCGGTCGCCTCGCCGTCTCCGTTCCCGTTTTCGGAGCCGCCCATACAACCAGCGAGTGATCCAGCGAGTCCAGCTGCCGCCGCGACGACTTTCCTGCGAGTAAATGTCATGGTTCGGTCGTGCAAGGCGCTTAGCGGTTCCCCCTCAAAAATCATTCGAGGTAGAACGACGCACGTACGTCCGATTATCACCCGGCTAGATCGGCCAACAGAATTTATACTCGTGAAGGCCGTGATTCGTGCAATGGCTATTGACGACGCCGAGAACTCCCCCGTTTCGGAGTTCGACGGCACAGTCGTCGACAGCGAGGGTCGCGAGGAGAGCGACGCCGACCTCGCGACGCTTCTCGCGGCGGGCGAGGCGGCAGCGACACGTCTCGACGCCGCTGTCTCGCCGGAACTCGACGACGGCACTCCCGTCGTCAAGGACCTCTGGACGTGGGAAGACTACAAGACCGAGTTCTACTACGACGACGACGGCACGCCCCCGACCGACGGCTCTGGGGAGCCGGTGCCGTTCGACCCGAGCGACGCCCTCGGATTCGACCCCGAACAGACCGAGAACGTGCTGTCGTTCGGGAACGACCTCGCGTCGGAACTCGACGATATCGTCGACGAGCGAACGGTCGACGTCGACGAGAACCTCGACGAGGACGCCTTTTTCCGGACGGAGTTCGGCACTCCGACGGTCACCAACCGCTACGACTTGGAGAAGACGGTGCCGCTGGAGAAAAAGAGCCACTTCCGCGAAATCGACCGCTACTGGGTGAACAAACCCTACGCCTGTGTTGTCATCTTCCAGTCGCGCAAGGAAAACGAGAAGAAGTACTACGTCATCCAGCCCCACACGACGCCCATCGAGGACGACCTTCTCGAGTTCCTCACGGCCAAACTCCAGAACGCCATCAAATACGCCGATGTCGAAGTCGCGGGCGGACTCGACGAGCGCGAGCGCGTCATTCAGGACGAAACCTACGACCTACTGGAGCGGTACGACCTCTACTCCCGGACGTCGGGCCGGAGCCTCCTCGACACCATCGCCAGCAGCGTCGGCGCCGAGGACGCGGACGGGACGGTCGGGAAACTCCTCTCGCGGCTCGGCTGGCGGCCGGCGGAGACGACGACGGACTCGGACGGAGCCCTGTCCGGGCTGAGCGTCCGTCCCGAACCCGCCATCATCGAGGAAGACCCTGCCGACCTCTCCGAGTACCAAGTCGAGAAGCTGCTCTACTACCTCAAGCGCGATTTCATCGGGTACGAGCGCATCGACGGCATCAAACACGACATCAACGTCGAGGACATCTCGTGTGACGGCTACCACTCGCCCGTCTTCGTCTACCACAGCGACTACGAGCAGATTATCTCCAACATCTACCACGGCGACGACGAACTCGACGACTTCGTCGTCAAACTCGCCCAACGCTCGGGGAAAGGTATCAGCAAGCGCCGTCCGCAGGTGGACGCCACCCTCCCCGACGGCTCTCGTGCCCAGCTCACGCTCGGGAAGGAAGTGTCCGACCACGGGACCAACTACACCATCCGGCAGTTCAAGGACGTCCCGTTCACGCCCGTCGACCTCATCAACTGGAAGACGTTCTCGCTGGAGGAGATGGCGTACCTGTGGCTCGCCATCGAGAACAACAAGTCGCTCATCTTCGCCGGCGGGACGGCATCCGGGAAGACGACCAGCCTGAACGCTGTCTCCCTGTTTATCCCCTCGAACTCCAAAATCGTCTCCATCGAGGACACCCGGGAGGTCGAACTCCCCCAGCGCAACTGGGTGGCGTCGGTCACGCGTCCCTCCTTCTCCGACGACGAACAGGGCGAAGTCGACGAGTTCGACCTGCTGGAGGCCGCGCTCCGTCAGCGTCCCGAATACATCGTCATGGGCGAGATTCGAGGCGAGGAGGGGCGGACGCTCTTCCAGGTCATGTCGACCGGGCACACCACGCTGACGACGTTCCACGCCGACTCCGTGGGCGAGGTGCTCAAGCGCTTCACCACGGAGCCGATAAACGTCTCGAAGACGATGTTCTCGGCGCTGGACTTGGTGTCTATCCAGACTCAGACGCGGGTCGGCGGGCGGAAGGTGCGCCGGAACAAGAACCTCACCGAAATCAACTTCTACGACGCCGAGAACGACGAAATCAACGTTCAGGACGTCTACCAGTGGCAGGCCGAGACCGACGAGTTCCTCCGGATGAGCAACTCGAACACCTTGGAGGAGATTCGGTTCGACCGCGGGTGGACCCGCGCCACGCTCGAGGAGGAACTGTTCAAGCGACAGGCCGTCCTCGCCTACCTCATCGAGAACGGGCTCAACACCTACACGCAGGTCGCTGCGACGGTGCAGGCGTTCATCAACGACGAGGAGACCATCCTCGGGCTGATGGCCAACGACCACCTCGAACGGAGCCTCGAAGACCTCCGCGAGATGGAATCCGTCCTCATCGATATCGACCCCGAGAAGGAGGCGATGGTGCCGCGTCCGGACCCCACCGAGGAGGAACTGGCGCGGTGTGCCGACATCCTCGACCGTGCGGAGACGGAACTCCTCGAAGACTACCGCAACGAGTCGGTGTCGGGCATCGACACGGCGCTCTCGAACGTGACGCCCGAACCCGACGTGACGCCCGACGTCAGTCAGACCGAATCGGCGACGACACGGGACGACGGCGAGGCCGAATCGGAGAGTACCGACGAAACGACGCTCGACGACGGGCCAGATACGGAGACGGACGCGACGACGCTCGGTGCCGAGCCGGACACCGACGCCGGCAATGTCGACGTCGACGACGGCATTTCCTTCGACGACGGTGGGGCCGTCGGTGAGACGGACGACTACGGTATCTCCTTCGGCGAGCCAGACGACACTGCCGGCGAGTCGTCGGTCGACGACACGCCGGTCGATGCCGCTGACGGCGACGACGCGTCGGCCGATATCATCGACGGCACGTCCGACGACGACGCGGCGGACGACGAATCGGACGACGCGGGCGTCGACGAATGGGGATTCGGCGACGTAACCGACGCGGACGCCGAGGAGGACTGACGTGAGCCTCGACTCAGCTAGTGGACTGGACCGAAGCGTCGACAGCCTCGGCGACCTGTTCTACCCGCTCTACAAGCTGCTGTTCAACGACGACGGCGACTTCGTGAGCGACGTCGAGACCAAACTCGTGCAGGCGCGGATGGCGACGACGGTCGAACTCTACCTCTCGCGAGCGTTGGCGGTCGGCGTCCTCCTCGGCGCTGTCCTCTGGATAACCGGGACGCTCCTCGGCTACAGCCTCTTTGCGTTCGGCGTGCTCTCCCCCGAGATGTTCTCGACGGGCGCTCGCATCCCCAACGAGACGGTCGTCTCCCTCATCGAGATTATCAAGGTGCCGGCCGCTATCGCCATCCTCGGCCTCGTCATGGGGTCTATCGGGTTCACGACGGGGTTCGGGACGCTCGTCGCCATCCCGTACTCTCGCGCGTCGTCGCGAGAGCGCGAAATCAATATGCTTCTCTCCGACTCCATCTCCTTCATGTACGCGCTGTCGGTCGGGGGGCTCAACCAACTCGAAATCTTGGAGGCGATGGCGCGGGCCGACGACACCTACGGCGAGGTGGCCCGAGAGTTCCAGAGCATCGTGCAGGAGACGGAGTACTTCGGGACCGACTACCGGAACGCGATTCAGCAACAGGCCGTCGAGACGCCGAGCGACGACCTCTCGCAGTTCCTGACGGACATGCTCTCTATCGTCAACTCCGGCGGGAACATGCAGGCGTTTCTCTCCGACAAGAAGGACAAGCACATGCGGACCGCCAAACAGCAACAGGAGGTCACCCTCGACACGCTGGAGCTGTTCGGCGAGATGTACATGACGCTCTCGCTGTTCCCACTGCTGCTCATCATCATCCTCGTCATCATGAGCATGCTCGGCGAGGCGCAGTCGTTCATGCTGTACGCGACGGTGTACGGTCTCATCCCCATCACTGGCGTGATGTTCTTGGTGCTGGTGTCGACGGTGAAAAAGGACGAACCCGGCGACGGCTACCTCGAAACTCCGGGGACGAGCGACCGCACGCAGACGACGTCGCAGGGGCTGTTCAGCCTCGGGCTGATAGAGAACTACATCGGCGAGTTCGGCGTCTTCGACCGCATCAAATCCCGCGAAGGCACCTTCCAGACCAAGCAACTGCTTCGCAACCCGCATCTGTTCTTCCGCGACCACCCCTTGTTCACGCTCGCACTGACGGCGCCCGCGGCGCTCGTCCTCGTCGGCTTCGCGGGGCTGAGCGGGGCGGCACCGACGACGTGGGACGGCATGGTTCAGGCACCCGTCTGGGGAACCTTCATCTGGCTGTACGTCCCGCTCTATCTCACGCTCATTCCCCTCGCAGTCTTCCACGAGTGGAACGTCCGCGCCCGCGCCGCAATCACGGGCAAACTCTCCGACAACCTCCGCAAACTGTCGAGCGCGAACGACACGGGCCAGACCCTGCTCGAATCCGTCCAGACCGTCGCCGACACGTCGTCGGGGAAACTCGCCGACGAGTTCGACGTCATCTACGCCAAGGTGAACTACGGGATGAGCCTGCGGAACGCCCTCATCGAGTTCAACAACAAGTACCACGTCCCGCGACTGGCGCGGACGGTCAAACTCATCGGCAAGGCACAGGAGGCGTCGAGCCAGATTACGCAAGTGCTGACGACTGCCGCCCAAGCCAGCGAGAATCAGGACGACATCGAGCGCGAGCGGCGGTCCCGGACCCGGATGCAGGTGGCGATTATCCTGATGACGTATCTCACCCTGCTGGGTGTCATGGCCATCCTGAAAACGCAGTTCCTCGACGTGATGGGCGGTCTGACCCAGCAGGCGTCGGGCGGGGGCGGCGGTGGCTCCTCGCAGTTCGGCGGCAACATCGATACACAGCTCCTGTCGCTGCTGTTTTTCCACGCCGTGACGCTGCAGGCCATCCTTTCGGGTGTCATCAGCGGCTACATCCGGACGGCCAAAATCATGTCGGGTGTCAAGTTCGTCGTGATTCTCCAGACCATCGCACTCGCCGTGTGGTTGGTGGTTGGATGAGTCGCCGCGCCCAGACGACCATCGACTTCGCCATCGGGACGAGCGTCTTCCTCATCGTCGTCGCGTTCGTCGTCGCGTTCATCCCCGGCATCTTCCAACCCTTTACCGGTGGGCCACAGGAGGAACTCGCCGGCGTCGACCGGGTCGCTGACACCGTGGTCTATGACCTCCTCGACGACGGCACCGCCAACGGGCGGGCGACGGTCGACCGCGAGTGTACGATAGCCCTCTTTGCCGGCGGCTCCGACGCTGGCTGTCCCTTCGACGGCAGCGACCCGCTCTCCGAGCAGGTGGCACTCACGACGGGCCAACACGCGAACGTGACCGTCGTCGCGGGTGAGCCGAACGCCCCCGGTGGCGGTCCGAACGCCGTCTGTGCCGACGGCGGACGAATCACCGTTAGCGACGACGCGACGTGTTCGAGCGGTGTCGCTCTCACCACCGGCGAATCGCTCCCGCCCGATGGGGCGTCGGTCATCGGTCGGCGCGTCATCTACGTCGACGGGACGACGGCAACAGTCGTCGTGAGGATGTGGTAACCGATGCGCGCACAGGCTCACACGCTGGAGGCAATCACCGCGAGCATCGTCATCTTGGCGAGTGTCGTCTTCGCGCTGCAGGTGACGGCGGTCACGCCGCTGTCGGCGAGTACGTCCAGCCAGCATATCGAGAACCAGCAGCAGGCGTCGGCGGCGGGCGTCCTCGACGCCGCCCGCGAGACCGGTGACCTCGACACCGCCATCGCCTACTGGGACGATACGAACGGGTCGCTCCACGGCATCTCCGCCGGCGCCTACACCTCGGACGCGGACGTCAACCGGACGGCGTTCGGCGCCATGTTGCTCGACACCTTCGAATCGCGCGGCGTCGCGTTCAACGTCTACTTCACGTACACGACTGACACGGGGACGCTCGTCAGCCGGTCGTTCATCTACCGCGGCGAACCCAGCGACAACGCCGCGACGGCGTCGACGACGGTGGCGCTCTACGACGACCACCCGCTCTACGACGCCGACGGCCATCCGACGGACACGACGGTCAACGAGTCGGCGTCGTACGCGACGTACGTCCCGCCGGATTCGGACACCGGCCTGTACAACACCGTCCGCGTGGAGGTGGTGGTATGGCGGATGTGACCGACCGCGACCGGGCGCAGTTGCTCCTCGTGGGCGCGCTCGCGCTCGCCGTCGTCTTCCTCTCCCTTAGCCTGCTCCTCAACTCCGTCATCTACACGGAGAACTTGGCGACGCGACAGACACACGCGGACGCCGAGAAGGCTAACTCGTTCCACACGGCCGTCGTCGACGGCCTCGGCGGCGCCATCGAGTACGCCAACCGGCGCAACACGACGACGCTCGCCGACCGGCGCGACGCCTATCGCAACTCGACGGACGCGCTGATACTGTCGCTCGCCAACTACTCCGCGACCGACGGGGTCGCCGCGGGCGTCGAGCGACAGGATATCCACGAGGGGACCCGTATCGTCGACGCCAACGAGTCGACGGCGGTGGTCAACCGCGACGGCGCTCGCAACTGGACGCTCGTGAACGACTCCAGAGTTCGGGCGTTCCGGCTGCAGGTCAACGTCTCATCGGTCGAGTCGGGCGACGACCCCGTCCGGTTCAAAATCGATAACGGAACGACCCGAGAGATAATCGTCGAACGCGTCAGCGGCGATGCGCGCGTCCGCATCGAGCGAGCGGGAACCACGACGACCTGCGCGCTGAACGCCGGGCGTATCGACATCACCTCTGGGTCCATCGACGGGGAGTACTGCCGCGGGCTGGCCGACAGCCGCCCCGACGAACCGGTCAACGTCTCCGTCGTCAACGGCGGGGAGATGCTCGCCACGTACTCGCTCGTCGTCGACCGACAGCAGGCCGGCCTGCGGACCGCCGTCGACATCGAGAACTTCCCCGGCGCGTGTACGCCACCGAGTCCGCCGACTTACGGCACGTCGCGGGGAGACGACCCGTACACGGCGCCCGCGATTTACGCCACGACGGCCGAGATTGACACCGGAACGAAGAACCTCGACTTTTCGCGTTCGGTCCGTGCGGCCCCCGACGAACCCGGTCCGCCGGCGACGGGGCCGACGTTCTCCGAGTTCAACGTCACGCCGGGCGAGACGTTCACCATCGACTGGGCGGCGAGCGACCCGAACGACGACATCGACTCCGTCACTATCGAACTCGAATACGCCATCAACGGGACGACGTTCGACACCCAGTCGTACACCTCCGTGACCGCCGATTCGACGACGTTCACCGGCGTGCCGAACGATACGGCGTACTACGTCCGGGGAACCGTGACCGACGGGACGACGCCCCGACGGGTGACGACGCTTCACGACACGGGGGGGTGTCCGCCGTGACGCTCGCTCGTGACCGCCGCGGGTCGTCGACGGCCCTCGGCTACGTGCTCTCGCTCGGCATCTCTGCCATCCTCATCACCGGCCTCATCGTCGCGGGCGGTGGCGTGATGCAGAATCAGCGCGAGCAGTCCGCCCGAACCGAACTGGAGGTCATCGGCCAGACCGTCGCCGACGACTTGGCGAGTGCCGCCCGTCTCGCGGACTGTGACTCCTGTGAAGTCAGTATGCGCATCGACATCCCCGAACGCGTGGCCGGTGAGTCGTACCTTCTGGAGGTGGTCGAGGTCGACCCAGCGGACCCCCAGCACACCTACCGGCTCGACCTCCGCACCGGTCGCTCCGACGTGCAGGCGTCGGTGAGCGTCCGGACGCGGCTCCCCGTCACCGAGACGAGCGTCGCCGGCGGGTCGCTGCTCGTCGAGTACGATTCGGGAGCGGGAACGCTGGAGGTGCGCAATGCCTGACCGCGCCGTCAGCGACGTGGTGAGTTTCGTCCTCGTGTTCTCACTCATCACCCTCTCGGTCGGCACGGTGTCGGTGTTCGGCCTCGGCAGTCTGCAGGACGCCCGCAACGCGGAGCGCATCAACAACGGCGAACGCGCGTTCGACGTCCTCGCGGACAACCAGCGCGACATCGCCCACGGCGGCGCGCCGTCGCGTGCGACGGAAATCAAGCTCGCGGAGACGACGCTCACGCTCGACGAACCGCTGGATTCGTCGGTCACGCTTTCGGACGGAACGCAGGTCGGCAGCACCGAGTCCAGGCCTATCACCTTCCGGCTGGCTACCGACCAAGGGGACCTCTCACGGGGCGTCGTCTACGAGATGGGTGCCATCCTGCGTGTCGACCCCGGTGGCGCCGTGATGCAGCGAACGCCCCCGTTCCAATTCGACGAGAACCGGACTGTCATCCACTATCTTACGCTCGAATCCCGGACCGGCGCAGTCCAGCGCCAGAGTGGGTCGACGACGATCCTCGTCCGAACCGAACACGGCACGACGGCGGTGCTCTCACACACCGAGCCATCGGACGAAGTGACCATCTCCGTCAACACCGAACCGCGGCGAGCGGCCGCGTGGAAGCGGTACTTCGAGGACGAACTCGCGGGGATGTCGGACGGGACGCCCTGTCAGCCGCTGGATGGTTCCGGGGAGGTCACGTGTTCGTTCGAAACCGACGACCTCCTCATCACGCGGACGACCATCCGCACCAACATCGGCTGAGGGTCAGTCGACTCGCGCGGTCACGTTGTGCTCCGTGACGTGAAGATACGTGACGACTTTGCCGCTCCCGTCGTAGTAGATGTAGCCCGAGGAGCCGGATTCGCCGATGCCGGCGTTGTTGCCGTCCGCGACGACGAGGTCGAAGCCGGGACCCATCTGTGCGAAGTAGTGTCGCGTGATGAGCGCGAGGTCCTCCGTGTCGCCGCCACTGTACGTGACGTTCGGGTCGGGACTGTGCTCCTCGAACCGCGCGTCGCTGGCGAGGGTCTTCGACCCCGAGTTGAAGTGGGTCATGTCGTTTTTCACCTTCTGGAAGTCCATCGGCGCGGTTCCGCTGGACGGCGTGAGGTCGACGTCGACCCAAATTTCGTCGCCGTCGGCGGGCTTGCCGTTCACCTCCCCACACTCGGTCTGGAGGTAGGTGTCGCTGTACCACCCGTGGTGTGTGTCACCGCCGTCGTCGCTGTAGTAAATCGCCAGCGCGACGTCCTCACCACACGAGTTGGCGCCGTTGCCGCCGACGTGAATCTCGAACTGTTGCTGGCCCTGTTCGGCGTACAGCGACCAGTCCAGATTCGAGAACGAGGAGGATTCGGTGTCCTGTGGGCGAATCGTGAACGAGAAATCCTCTAGCGAGTGGCCACTGTCCATCCCCCGGACGGTGAGTCCCTGCGTCTCCGGTGGCATCTGGAAGGTGCCCAGCGTCCCGATGCTGACGAGTTCGACTGCCACCGTGTTCGGCGCCGGGTACGACACGTTGCCGTCGGTGCGCTCCTCGAAGTACGACCCCCACCCCGTGGCGTACTCGCTTTCGATGATGACTTCGACCGTTCCGTTCTCGACAGGGTTCGTGTACTCGGTGTCGTCGGGGTAGGTCTTGTTCGACGGGTAGAGTTGGTTCCCCTGCCCGGACGAGCGAGCGGTCACCGCCGCCTGCCCGGTGGCGCTCCCCGAGCCCTGAACTCGAACGAGCGGGAAGGTGAGCGTCCCTTCGCGGTAGTGGAACTCGGGCGGCGAGACCATCTGTGCCGACCCGCTCCCGCTCGCTTTCCAGACGCCGCCGGCTTGATACGCGATGGACTGGTCGCCCTGTCGGTAGACGATGGCGCCGAGCGACGTGTTCGAAACGAGTTCCGTGTCGTTGGCGCCGTTGTAGTTCCGGTGGACGATGCGGATGGTGCCCGCGTCCGGGTCGACGGTGTACCCACCGCTCGTCGTGGGCAACTCGACGCGCTGGCTCTCGGAGTCGCCGAGGGCCACCGTCGAGAGTCGGGAGTCGAGAAGCGTCATGCCGTTTTCGGCCCGGTCGATTTCGGACTGTGACTGTATGTCTCCGATGGCCGCCGACCCGAACATGAGCACGGCCGTCGTCGAGACGATGACGAGGCCGAGAACGAGAATGACACCCACCGGTTCGGCCTGGGCGCTCCGGTCGCTCACGAACCGGTACAACCAGGGGGCGCGTGACCGCGACATTGTCGTTTAGAGGTGAGCGAGACGTAAAAGCCGACTGGCCGATTATCGGGGGTGAGAGCCGACGACGACGGCGTGTAGGGCGGTCACGCCATCGCCGCCAACCGGCTGACGGCTCAGGACTCCGCGTTCGAGAACCGGACGAGCGCACAGACCACCAGCAGTACCTCCGCGACTTTCGCGCCGACGGCGTTCCAGTTGAGACTCCCCTGCATGTAGAACGCCGACATGAAGCCCTCGAACCCGCCGTAGAAGAAGAAGGCGAGGAAGGTTACGAGGGCGTAGCCGGCGGCGACGAGATACAGTTCGCGGCGCCAGTAACTCGTCATGTAGATTGCGACACCGCCGAGGAAGCCCAACCCGTTGAGGGCAAAGAGGATGCCGAGCGTCTGGCTGAAGCCGATGACCTGTGGCGCCAACAGCAGGTGTATCACGCCCGTAATCACCGCCAAGTCGTTCGCGATGATGCCCACCAGACTCGTCGGAAGGCTCACAATCGAGTTCGCGGTACCGCCTGCCGCGCTGGATTCGGCACGTGCCATATCCAAGACTGTCAACGCCCCGAAATAAATGTCGATTGGTACGACTCTCGAAAATCGCGCCGAGCCCGGCAATTATAGGTCGATTCGGTCGAAATCGTAAAAGACCGCTTCGAAGTCCTCCTCGCTCATCTCGTCTTCGAGTTCCTCGATGCGCTCGCTCGCGCGCTCGAACGACGCTCGGGCGCGCTGGTACTCCTCGCTCCCTTCGAGTTCTTGCGGTTGTTTGTGGGATTCGAGTGCGGCGAGTTTCGACGCCGACGCGAACAGTTCCGAGAGCCGCTTGTCGTACGCGTTTCGCTCGACCAGACCACGGACGAGTTGGTGGATATCCTCGCGAAAGAGCGGCTTGACCACGTAGTCGTCGAACCCCATCTCGAGTACGTCGAAATCGGGTTCGACGGCCGTCACCATCGCGACTCGGCAGTCGTACCCCTCGTCACGTATCGTTTCGAGCACCTCGTCACCCGAGATACCGGGCATCAGGCGGTCGAGCAACACGACGTCGACGCTGTCGTCGATTTTGTCGAGCGCCTCTTCCCCGGTCGTCGCGACTCTCACGTCGTACTCCCCGGAGAGCCACTCGGCGAACAGTTCGGCCAGTTCAGTCTCGTCTTCGACGACGAGGACGCAAGGTGATGACGAGGTCATGGCAACGCCGAGTCCACCCGGCGGCACGCTCTTGTGGCGGCAGCGTGATATATTTGTGCTCGCCGTCGCTCGATTCGGTTCGTCAGGACTCCAGCGAGGGTGACCGACGCTCGATGGTCAACGTTCCACAGACGGGACAGAGATAGTGGTCGTCGTCGAACGTCGACTCACACTGGGAGCAGACGTACTCCGAGCCGTTCTCCGGTCCGACCGGGAGCATCCCGTCGTAGCTATACGGTGCGGTCATCGGAGCCACACCCTTCCACCGTATTGGCCGCGTACGCCACCATACATAGTGAACTATCCGTACCCGTCCATACCACTCCATAGTATCAAAATCTACCGGTCGTCTACTCCCGGTCACGGACGCAGGGCTTACCTGTTTCCGCATCCACCCTCGGAGCATGACGAATCGCGTCGTGCAGGGGCGGATGGTGACCGCCGAGCGCTTGGCCGAACTGATAGAAGGAGAGTCGCCCATGGAGGCCGACGACATCGAGGACGCCGACCGGGAGTGTCCCGACTGCGGCGGCGACGTCATCACCGTCGACTACATGCCGTCGGTGACGGAACTGGTGACGGGCTACAAATGCCAAGAGTGTGACTGGTCGACCACCGATAGATAGCCGAATCGAAATCCCTTTACAGTCTTTCGAATAAGGGGTTGTCGAGGGGTCGTGGCCAAGCCCGGCATGGCGACTGACTCCAGAGGTAACGCTCGGTGACGACACTCCAGACTGATATTCCGAGCGCGCGACTGATCATCGTCGCGCGATGACGACCCACTGGAGTACCGAGGCGAAACCGGAGATATCAGTCGATCGGGGGTTCAAATCCCTCCGACCCCACTTTCTGGTGCCACCAACGTCGTGAGCGGTAGGAGTATTCACTTTGAAAAGAAGATTCTGGATGGAACGCACTACCGTCAGTGAGACCTCCAACTGGATGCATATCCGACTCCAGTGTGTCCTATCGTTCGACCCGCTCGAGGGTCAGCGCCTTTTCCATCTCAGGTATCGTTCGGGGTTCTCCCATATCGACTCCGGAAAACGTCGCTCGTAGGAGAGCAACGTCATCGGGAACGTCGAAGTCACGGGGAATTGTCTCCGCTAAGAGTACGCCGCCCGGACACTCTGGTTGGAGTTGAGTCATATAATTACGTAACTGCTGGAGGTCATCGTCGTCGCACCTGTTCAGTTTCACCTCTATCGGCAATCGTACGGAACGGCCGACTGGTTCGGAGTCCTTCAGTAGAATATCCAAGTGCCCTTCAGGGAGCGCACGCTCACCGAGAACTTCCATCTCTTGGTCTTGTACCTCGCTAAAGCCAGTCAACTGCGCAAATTCTGCAAGTCCAGTTTGCGTCGAAAGGCGCCGTCGGAGCAGGACGTGCAGTATCTCCTCGATGAACTTATTCACCTCTGGGGGATGGAAGTCGCCTCTCCGACGCACCCAATGAGTAGTTCCTTCCTCAGACGACCAATCAGCGGAGATTTCACGTGTCGTTTCGATTCTCCCCATTTGCGACACCTGCTGTAGCGTCGTCTTGTCGGCTTGGAAATGGCTCCGTGAATATCCGCCCCGGAGTAGAAGATTCTCTGCAATGTATCGAAATTCACTCCGAACCAGATTCTCCTCCAGTGTCCTCTTTGGCTGTAGATCGAGACGGAACGGGAAATGATAGGTACCACCGCGTGTCAATTCCAGCGGTGGCCATGGGGGAAGGTCTTCAGCATTCAGAACTGCTCGCTTGTCGCCCACTTCGTACAGATCGTACGCGTTCGCGCCATATACGAACGACACGTAATCGCCAACCTCTATGTCTGCGAATGTCCATGCACCGTTTTGACTGCCGGGAAAGCCAGCTAATCCGTACTCCCGACAGAGGTCTAAATTCTGCTTTGTGGAGACGGCGACGAAGAAGTAGGACGGAGGGCCGTCGACATCACCCCCGTTCGAGGTCTGTGGAGAGTCCATTCATCGGCAGATTGTAAGCATAGAGGATCAATCTTCGGAAAATCGGGGTATGTGACCAACCAAGAGGAGTCGAACGGCTTCTTTCAAGACATACCAAAGAGGGCGGTGAACGTTCTCCCCGAAATCGGCGAATTCAATCGTCACCCTGCAGTTCATCATCCGTAGTCTCGGATTCCGCATCTTCAAAATACGTTACTGGTGGCGACCGCCCGATTCAGTCTCGACGGAGCAGAAGAAGCGACGCCACGACGGCGACGAGAGCGGTGACGGCGCCGAAGCCGGGACCGCTCCCGCTGGTTTCGGTGGCCGTCGCCGTGTCGGTTTCAGTCATCGCACTCGTTGCGGTGGCCGTGTCAGTCATTGCGCTCGTTGCGGTAGCCGTACTCGTTGCAGTGGCCGTGCTCGTCGCGGTAGCCGTACTCGTTGCTGTCGAGGTACTCGTCGACGTACTACCGGCGACGACGGTGATGGCGTCGGTGGCCGTCGTCCGCGCGCCGCTCGTCGAGGAGTCCTCGGCGACAATCGTCACGTCGTAGGAGGTGGTCTCCTCGACTGCGGGGTGGCTCAGGCCGAACTCGTAGGTCGCCCGGATATTATCGGTTGCGTAGTCGGCGTCGTTGCTGATGCCGGTCCGGAGCGTCTCTTGCACGCCGTCGTCGTCGGGGCCGTCGACGATGCTCGTACTCGAACTGACGGCGACGGTCTGACCGCTCGTCCGGTTGACGAACTCGGCGCCCGAGACGGAGATGTTACCGGCGTACTCGTCGGGGAACTGGACGAACAGAACGTCGGTCGTCCCGTCGGCGCTGATGCCGTCGGCCTCGTATTCGAGGGTGTGGGTCGCCGACTGCCCGCTCTCGACCTCCGCGTTCGTGAGTGACGTGACGGACAGCCCGCTTACGGCGAGCGTCGACGCGCTCATCACCGCGAGCGTGAGGAAGATGGCGCCGACGACCATCCCGGCTCGTCGCCAACTGCGCTGAGTTCGTAGCATCTTATGAACGTCATTGACCGGGTCGGCGCGAGGATAAACCCTGTCAATACCGACTGCCACTGTCACACAAGCGTCTGTCGTCGACACTCCGATAGCGGAGGGGGTTCCGGGGGGGAGACCGCTATCGAAGTGAGGCCACGTCGGCCCATCTAGGGGACCGGTACTGTCGATAAATAACGGTGTCGGCCGTTGGCAGGCCGTCCGACGGCCGCTCGCCTAACTGATTACCCCCCGAGCTTAGGCTTGGATATCAGTGACGGGCGGACGATGAGTGAGTTGCCCGCTCGATATCTGGTCGGGAGTGGCTGCGGACTCACGGCCTTTATCCTGACGACGCTGCTCCTCGGCGTCCCGTCCTCGTTCGCGGTGTTCGTGGCTCGTACGTTCGCTATCGTTCTCGTCGCGTCGATGCTGGGGTTTTGCGTGTTCGACAGTTACGACTCGACTGAGTCGGGATAGCGTGTCGCCCCGTGTCTTTTGAGGCCAGCGACCCCACGCAACGTATGACGTCTGACCCGGTCGCACCCGATTCGGTTCTCGACGACGAGCCGTCGGACCGATTCCTGAGCTGGTACCACCACGCACTCGCCGTCGCCTACAGCGTCAGCGCCGCCGTCTCCGCCGCCTCGATGCCGCTCGACCGACTCGCGCTGTATTTCGTTGGCTCCCTCGCCGGCGCGTATCTCGTCGTCGTCGTCCTAACTGTCGTCTGGCGACGCGTGGTCCCGAAACTGCTCTGAGTTCGTGACGCTTGCTCCCACAATACGCGGTAACACACGACACTCGTCGAACTCCGCTTCGACAATATATTGCCACCAACACGCAGGTTTTTATTCCGTTCGGCCTTCACCCGAGATATGAGGAGTCCACCCGAGACGAGTGAACTCGATACACCGTCGCGAATTCTGATGGGTCCCGGCCCGAGCATGATCGACCCGCGCGTTCTCCGTGCGATGTCGACTCAGGCGCTCGGATACATGGACCCGTCGTTCCTGGAGATTATGGACGACATCCAGGAACTGCTTCGATACACGTTCCAGACCGACAACGAGTGGACGCTCGCCACGAGTGGGACGGGCACCGCGGCCATGGAGACGGCCATCGGCAACATCGTCGAACCCGGCGACACGATGCTGGTGCCCACCAACGGCTACTTCGGTGACCGGATGGGGAAACTCGCCCGTCGCGCCGGCGGTGACGTCGTGACCGTCGACGCGCCGTGGGGCGAACCGCTCGACCCCGCCGACGTCGCAGACGCCTTCGACGAGCACCAGCCCGACGTGTTCGGGTTCATCCACGCCGAGACGAGTACCGGCGTCTGCCAGCCCGACGTGCCGGAACTCACCGACATCGCACACGACCACGACGCGCTCGTCATCGCGGACTGTGTCACGTCGCTCTCGGGCGTCGAACTCCGCATCGACGACTGGGGCATCGACGCCGCCTACGGCAGCCCCCAGAAGTGCCTCTCCTGTACCCCGGGCGCGACGCCACTCACCGTCGGCGAGCGCGCACGCCAGAAGATTCAGAACCGCGAGACAGACACCGGTTCTTGGTATCTCGACCTCGACCTCGTCATGGAGTACTGGGGCGACGAGCGCAACTACCACCACACGGCGCCGACGACGAACTTCTACGGGCTCCGCGAGGCGCTCCGTCTCGTCGCCGAGGAGGGCCTCGAAAACCGCTGGGAGCGCCACCGCACCGTCGCGGGCGAACTCCGCTCGGGCCTGCAGGACCTCGGCCTCGAACCCGCCGCCGAGAAGGAGTACTGGCTCCCCAGCCTGAACTCAATCGAGGTGCCCGACGGCGTCGACGACACCGCCGTCATCGACTTCCTGATGGACGAGTACGACATCGAAATCGCCAGCGGACTGGGCGCGCTCGACGGCGACATCTGGCGAATCGGCTGCATGGGCTACTCCGCGCGCCGACAGAACGTCGCCTGCCTCCTGACGGCCATGGAGGAAGCGCTCAAGGCACAGAACTTCGACGTCGACGAACAGGCTATCGAAGCCTAATCGCGGGCGGCCGTCTCGCTCAGTTCGACGGTCGTGCCGCCGTGTCGGCACTCCTCCAACGCGTGTTTCGCCGCCATCCCGGCGGCGTGGGCGCTCTCACCCTGCCCGACGCCGACTTTGAGTTCGACGCCGACCGTCTCCGAGACGTGGTCGATGGCCGACCGATAGGCATCGGCGCCTAGCTCGGGCGTGACGGCGATGATGTTGTCGCCGCCGACGAAAAACGAGAGCCCGCCGTGTTCTTCCCGGAGATACCGCATCAGCGTCGCGTACCCCTGCTCGAT
Organism: Haloplanus sp. C73; assembly: GCF_051195115.1. Lineage (NCBI taxonomy): Archaea > Methanobacteriati > Methanobacteriota > Halobacteria > Halobacteriales > Haloferacaceae > Haloplanus > Haloplanus sp. C73. Next base: position 216,616 of record NZ_JBNTJZ010000006.1, read on the forward strand.
TTGGATGAAGGAGTCGAACTCGTTGAGTTGGTCGGTGTATTTCTCCGTCGCGTCGTTGACGTCGAAATGCGCGATGGCGACGTCCTCGTCGCTCGACTCGGCGACGGGCGTCCCCGCGAGCACTTCGCGGCGCTCGCGGTCCTGTGCGCTCCCGGCGTGTTGGAGGTGTTCGGTCGCCCGCTCCAGCGCCACCGCCGGGTTCGAATCGACGCCGATGCCGAGGCTGACGGTCACGGGGTAGCGGTTCCCCGTCGACTCTTGGAGAAGCCTGTGGTCGTCGTCGTCCAGACCGTTCGTCACGGCCACCATGTTGTCGAAGCGAGTGAAGAAGGCGTAGCCGTCGCGGTGGCCGATGAACTGCGCGATGTCGGCAAAGAGCCGCGACTGGAGCGTCTGGAGGTCCATCTCGCGGCGCGGTTCCGGCGTCACCGTCCACGGGCCGTAGTTGTCGATTTGAACGAGCGTCAGCTGCGTGTTCGTCACGGTACTGGTGGGTGGCACGGCGCGCTCATTGCTCTTTGGTTCTCGGTCGAAGTCCGGAGCGCGGGGTTCAACTTCGTCCCCACCCTACATTCGGCAATGCCCTACCGAGGTGTCGTCCTCGACGTGGACGGAACGGTGGTTCGGGGCGACGAGCCGATTCCCGGCGCCGCCGAGGGACTCGACCGACTGCAGGACGCCGGACTCGACCGACTGTTCGTCTCGAACAACCCGACCAAGCGCCCGCCCGCTTACGCCGAGCGGCTTCGGAACGCCGGCTTCGACGCCCACTCCTCCGAAATTGTCACCGCGGGGACGATTACGACGTCGTATCTCGCCGACCGACACGCCGACGACGCCCTCTTTGTCGTCGGCGAACCCGCACTCGTCGAGCAACTCACCGACGCGGGACTGACCGTCGTGGACGACGAAGCGCGCGCGGACACCGTCGTCGTCTCCATCGACCGCTCGTTCGACTACGACCGGCTCTGTGTCGCACTTCGGGCGTGTGCGGACGACGACGTCACTATCGTCGGCACCGACCCCGACATGGTGATTCCCGCCGCTCACGGCGACGTTCCCGGCTCGGGAGCCATCATCAACGCCGTCTCGGGCGTGGTCGGGCGCGACCCCGACGTCGTCCTCGGCAAGCCCTCGAAGCCCGCGCGCCGCATCGTCAGCGAGCGTCTCGGCCTTCCGGCGAGCGACTGTCTGGTGGTCGGTGACCGCCTCGACACCGACATCGCACTCGGTGAGCGCGCGGGGATGACGACGGCGCTCGTTCGCACCGGCGTCACCGACGACCGGGAGTTGGCCCGGAGCGAGGTGTCGCCAGATTACGTGCTGGATTCGCTGGCCGACGTGGACACGGTTCTCTAGCCTCGAAGCAGGTTCAGCACCTCGTCGACCACGCCGGGTTCGACGGCGATGACGTAGCGCTTGCCCGGCGTGAGCGTCGTCTCGGGGCGGGCAACTCGCTCGCCGTCGTCGTCCGAGATGACGAGCGTCCCTGCCGGGAACCGCACCGATTCGAGTTTCTTGCCCGCGGCCGAGGCGCCCTCCTCGACCCGCACTTCGAGGATGTCGAGCGCCCCCGTCACGTCGGCGAGCGTCCGCACGTCCTCGCCCTCGATTTCGTTGACCGCCGTTCGGGCGCCGGTCTCCTCGGGAAACACCGTCCGGTCGACGAACTGCTCGTACTCCTCTTGGTCCCGCTGGGCGATTCGGGCCACCGTCCGAAGGTCCGGATTCATCTCGATCGCCATCATACAGACCGCGAGATTCAGCCCCGGTTCCCCCGTCAGGCCGGCGACGACGTCGCTTCGCTCGACGTCCGCCTGCCGGAGGATGTCCGGGTTGGAGGCGTCGCCCCGGATTATCGTCGCCACGTACTCGTCGGCCATCTCGTCGCACCGCTCGCCGTCGGATTCGATGACCGTGACGTTGTGCCCTCGGTCGCCGAGGAGGGCCGCTGCTTCGAAGCCGACGCGTCCGCCGCCCGCGATGATGATATCGAGTGCCATGGTCGTTGTTAGTCGTCCACCGCCGAGGTCGTTTCGTCGCGCGTCTCCGTCTCGTCCGCCCGGAGGTGCGTGTAGACGGCGTACGCCGCCACGCCGAGCAGAATCCAGCCACCGCTCAAGAGAAGCGCCAACACGTCCGTCCGGAGCAGGTACCACACCAACACGCCGGTCAACACCAAATTGAGGACGATGCCGAGAATCGGCGGAATCGGGTAGTACGGCAGTTCGTACGGTCGGTTCATGTTCGGTCGCTCCCGCCGGAGTTTGATGACCGAGCCGTTGACGACGATAAACGAGAGCAGGAAGAAGAGACTGGACATGTTGCCCGCGCTCTGGGTTGGCAACGCGACGGAGCCGAGCATCACCACGCCGCTCGCGAGGATGGCGACGAAGGGGGTCCCGTAGCGGTGGTGCAACTGCCCGAATGAGGGCAGGAGTTGCTCCTCGCGCCCCATCGAGAACGCGACGCGCGAGGAGGCGATGACGACGGCGTTCAACGCCGTCAGCGTCGAGAAGACGGCGCCGAAGACGATAATCGCGCCGCCGTTCTGAATCACGGGCAACCCGGTCGGCATGAACTCCGTCGCCGCCTGCGCGATGCCCGCCTCGCCCGCCTCGGCCAACCCTTGCGCGCCGAGCGTCCCCACCGCGACGCCGACGACGGCGAGATAGACGACGACGGTCACGGCCAGACTCGCGAAGATGGCCTTGGGGATGTTCTCGCGCGGGTTCTTCACCTCCTCCGTGACCGTCGTGATGAGGTCGTAGCCCTCGAAGGCGATGAACGTCAGCCCCATCGCGGGGAGGACGCTGAACGCCCCGCTATCGCCCGGAAACAGCGGCTGAAACTCCGCCGTCGAGAACATGGGCGCCGTCGCGCCGAAGGCGACAAACACCACGAGGATGCCCACCTTCACGAGCGTAAAGATGGTTTCGACGCTTCCGCTGGCGGCCGTCGAGACGGCGTTCAGCGCCACCAGTCCGAGGACGGCGACGAACGCGAGGCCGATGCCCGCCGGAACGGCGATATCGACCACCGGCAGTGCCACCGCGCCCACCTCCGCCGGCGCCACGTCGTAGACGTGCAGGAGTTCGAGGAAGTTCGGCGCGAAACCCAGCGCGTACAGGCCGCCGGCTATCATGTAGGCGAACCACAGCATCCACCCCATCACGAACGAGGGGAGGTCGGCAAACACCTCTCTGACGAAGGCGTACCCGCCGCCGCTTTTCGGAATCGACGCGGCGAGTTCCGCGTACGACAGCCCGGTAAAGGCCGTCACGACGCCGTTGAGTGCGAACACGAGGATGGCCGCTGGCCCCGCGATTTCCGCGGCCAGCCCCGTCAACACGAAGATGCCGGCGCCTATCATCGCGCCCATCCCTATCATCGTCGCGTCGAGGAGGCCGAGGTCGGCCTCGGGCGCACGCTCGCCGTGACTGCTCACGGCGGCCACCCTCCCAGCATCAGCCAGCGCGGACTAGTGTCGTCTCCCGATTGCGTGTGGGCCATCAGCGTGGCTCATCCCTGTTCGACGCCCCACAAGAAAGTCCGGGCCAACTCCAACGGACTGACGACGACCCTCAGAAGGCGTCGCCGTAGACGTCGATATCGGCGTGCAGGCCTTCGCGGAGCGCCGAATGGACGTGACAGATGCCTTCGGCGCGTTCGACGAGTTCCGCCGCGGTGTCGTCGTCGAGGTCGGCGGCGACGTGGAGCGCGAAGTGAATGGATTCGAGGTCGTCATCGTCGTCGAGGTCGGCGCTCGCGTCGATTTGAATCTTGCCGAGGTCGTCGTGGTCGCGCTGTTGGCCGGCGACGCGGAACGCCGGCAGGAAACAGGAGGCGTAGGTCGCGACGAGCGCCGCGTTCGGGTTCGGCCCTTCCTCGTCGGTGGCGTCGATGGTGAACTCGAAGTCACCAATCTGGTTGACGGCGCTGAACCCCTCGTCGCTGACGGTAATCGTCTCGATGTCGCTCATCGTGTCCCGATTCGACCCGTGGCGTCTAAACCCTTACCCGTCGCTGTACGGGCGCTCGAACGCGAAACTCTCGTCGGCGTCGAGGGCGTGCACCTCGGCCGACGCTCCCGCCGCCGCCACCTCTCGCTCGAAGTCCTCGACGTCGATTTCGATGGGCGGGAAGGTGTCGTAATGCATCGGGAACACGTGGTCGACGCCGAGCCAATCCGCGGCGATGGCGCCCTGTGCCGGTCCCATGGTGAAGTGGTCGCCCACCGGCAGCGCCGCCGCGTCGGGTTCGAGGAAGGGGCCGATGACGTCGCGCATCTCGCTCATCAGTCCGGTGTCGCCGGCGTGGTAGAACGCGAAGGCGTCCTCGTCAGCCTCCTGAGTCGGCACCGTGTCGCCGATGATGTAGCCCGCCGGCGGCCCGGCGCTGTACTCGTAGTCGGTGCCGATGCCGTTCGTGTGGTCCGCGCGGTGCATCGTCACGTACGCGTCGCCGCACTCGACGGTGCCGCCGATGTTCATGCCGAGAGTGTCCTCGGCGCCGTGTTCGTCGCCGACCCACGCCGTCAACTCCGGCGTGCCGACGATGGTCGCGTCCGTGAACGCACCCACGTCGCCGATGTGGTCGGCGTGGCCGTGGGTCAGGAGGACGTAGTCCGGGTCGAGGTCCGCTGGCTCGACCGACGTGAACGGGTTGTCGAAGAAGGGGTCTATCAACAGCGACGTGTCGTCGACGGTGACGTGCCAAGTCGAATGGCCGTGCCAAGTGAGTTCCATGCTCGTTCGTTGTCCCGAGACGAACGTGAATCTTGTCCCAACTAAACGAGGAAGGCTTATCTCACCCGCGACTGACGCCCCGTGCATGCGACGCGTCCGATTCCGCGACCCGGCCGGCATGGTCCGCACGGGCGAATGGCACGGCGATGGCGTTCGCTTCGCCGACTCGACGTACGACCTCGACGAAGTCGACGTCCTCGCCCCCACAGAGCCCTCGAAAATCATCTGTATCGGCATCAACTACGCCGACCACGCCGAGGAGACGGGTATCCCCGTCCCCGACCGGCCGATGCTCTTTCTCAAGACGCCGAACACCGTCGCCGCCCACGGCGACACCATCGCCCTCCCCGAGGGCAAGTCGCAGGTCGACTGGGAGGCCGAACTCGGCGTCGTCATCGGCGAACAGTGTCGCAACGTCGACGCCGACGACGCCGAGTCGGTTGTCGACGGCTACACCGTCGTCTGTGACATCTCGAACCGCGACGACCAGCGCGAGGAGCAAAACTGGGTGCGCGGCAAGGCCTTCGACGGCGCCGCCCCGATGGGACCGGTCGTCGCCGACCCCGACCACCTCCCCGACGACGCCGCCATCTCACTCCGCGTCAACGGCGAGACCAAGCAGTCCTCCGACATCTCACAGCTCATCTTCGACGTGCCCGCCCTCATCGAGGAAATCTCCTCGTACATGACGCTCGAACCGGGCGACGTCATCTCGACGGGCACGCCGTCGGGCGTCGGTGGCCTCGAAGACGGGGACGACGTGGCCGTCGAAATCGAGGGCGTCGAAACGCTCGAGTTCACGGCGCGACGCGACTGACACCAACCAGCCACGCTTAAGCGTCGCCGCCCGCAATTTCGAACCATGCAACCACGGGACCTCTCTGACCTCTCGCCGTACGTCCCCGGTCGCGGGGCCGAGGAGGTGGCCCGCGAACTGGGGATGGACCCCGCCGACCTCACGAAACTCTCCTCGAACGAGAACCCACACGGCCCGAGTCCGGACGCCGTCGAGGCGATTCAACAGGCCGCGCCCCGTGTCGGTGTCTACCCCAAGGCCTCCCACACCGACCTCGGCGAGAAACTCGCCGACCACTGGGACTGCACGCCCGAACAGGTCTGGGTCACGCCCGGTGCCGACGGCGCCATCGACTACCTCTCGCGGGCCTTCCTCGACCCCGACGACCGGATTCTCGCCCCCGAACCCGGCTTCTCGTACTACCGGATGAGCGCCCGGTACCACCACGGCGCGGTCGACACCTACTCGCTCTCGAAGGCCGACGACTTCGCACAGACGCCCGACACCGTCCTCGACGCCTACGACGGCGAGCGGATGGTGTATCTCACGACGCCGCACAACCCCACGGGCGCGGAGTTCTCCCGCGACGCCATCCGAACCCTCGCCGAGACGGTCGCCGACCACACCCTCATCGTCGTCGACGAGGCGTACGCCGAGTACACGGACGCCCCCTCGACCATCGACCTCCTCGACACCTACGACAACCTCGCCGTGCTTCGAACGTTCTCGAAGGCGTACGGGCTGGCGGGGCTTCGCGTCGGCTACGGCGTCGTGCCCGAGGCGTGGGCGGACGCCTACGCCCGCGTCAACACCCCCTTCGCCGCGAGCGAAGTCGGGTGCCGGGCCGCCCTCGCCGCTCTCGACGACGAGGAGCATCTCCAGCAGACGGTCGAAACGGCGCGCTGGGCGCGTTCGTATCTCCGAGACAACCTCGACGCGCCGACGTGGGAGAGCGGCGGTAACTTCGTCCTCGCGGAAGTGGGTGACGCCTCGGCCGTCGCCGACGCCACCCAGCGCCGCGGCGTCATCGTCCGCGACTGCTCCAGTTTCGGCCTGCCCGAATGCATCCGCGTCTCCTGTGGCACGCGGGAGACGACACCCGACGCCGTCGACACCATCAACGAGGTTCTCGCGGAGGTGGTGGCGTGAGCGACGACGTCGACTACCGCGTCGCCGTTACGGGCACGCCCGGCACGGGCAAGACCAGCGCGACGACCCTCCTCGACGGCCCCGTCGTCCACGTCAACGAACTCATCCGCGACGCGGGGCTGTGGTCCGAGCGCGACGCCGACCGCGATTCGCTCGTTGCCGACTTGGACGCCGTTCGGGAGGCGCTCGGCGACTGGTCGGGCGTCGCCGAATCCCACCTCGCCCACCACCTCGACGCCGACAAGGTCGTCGTCCTGCGGTGCCGGCCCGACGTCCTCGAAGAGCGTCTTCGCGACCGAGGAGCCGACGAGGCGAAGGCGACGGAAAACGCCGAGAGCGAGGCGCTGGACGTCATCCTCTCCGAGGCGGTCGACCGCCACGGCGTCGAGAACGTCTACGAAATCGACACGACCGACCGCACGCCCGCCGAGGTGGCGACGGCCATCGAGGCCGTCATCGCCGGTGACCGCGACCCGAGCGCGGGCGACGTCGAATTCACGGGCTACCTGTGACGATGCCCGGTGGATGCCATCACCTACTATGACACTCGACCGCCTGCGCCCCGTGGCCGAACTCGTCCTCGACCCGATGGTCGCCGCGGCCGACCGGGTGGGACTCACGCCCAACGGCGTCAGCGTCATCGCCTTCGGCTTCGCCGTCGCCGCCGCGGTCGGGTTCTACGTCGCCACGCCTCTCGGCTACGTCCTCGGCGGGCTCTGTGTCCTCGCGAACGGGTGGCTCGACCTGCTGGACGGCGCCCTCGCCCGCACGCAGAACACCGACTCCCTCGGCGGTGACCTTCTCGACCACGTCTTGGACCGCTACGCCGACATCGTCCTCGTGGTGGGACTGGCCGCCGGCATCGCGCGCTACGACCTCGGCTTGCTGGCCGTCACGGGCGTCCTGATGACCTCGTATCTCGGCACCCAGATTCAGGCCGTCGGCCTCGGGCGCGAGTACGGCGGGCTGGTGGGGCGGGCGGACCGCCTCGCGCTCATCGGCATCGCCGCCGTCGTCGCCGCTATCGTCCCCGAGTCGCTGGGGCCGCTGTCGGTCGTCGGGTGGCTCCTCGTCTTCTTCGCTATCATCGGCCACTTCACCGCGCTCCAGCGGTTCTGGGGCGCGTGGGGCGACCTCGACTGACCGCCGGCGCCGGCGGGGCGCACCTTTTATCCCCGGTCGTCCGCTACGACTGGGTATGCCCCAGTGTGAAATGTGTGGCGCCGAGAGTTCGTCGCTCACGACGACGAAAGTCGAGGGGGCCGAACTGGACCTCTGTGACGAGTGTTCGGACTTCGGCACCGAGGTGCGGACGGAGTCGAGCAGTTCGTCCTCGACGAAGTACTCCACTTCGTCGTCCTCGGGGTCCTCGTCGTCCTCCCAGTCCGCTTCGGGCGGGAGTTCGTCCGGTGGCTCGACCCGCCGCCGAGACATGTTCGACGACATGGAGGAGGTGGCCACCGACTACGACGAGCGCATTCGGACGGCCCGCGAGGACCGCGGCTGGACCCAAGAGGACCTCGCCAACGAACTCAACGAGAAGGCGAGTCTCATCCGCAAACTCGAACGCGGCGACGTCCTCCCGAGCGACGAGGTGCAGACGAAACTCGAACGCGAACTCGACATCTCGCTCTCGGAAGGCGCCAGCGGCGACGACTCCGACTGGTCCGGTGGCTCCTCCACGACGACGACCCTCGGCGACGTCGTCAAGCGCAAGGACTAGCAGATAGGCACGTTTTTTCCGCTTCCCGTCGCTTCCCTCGGTATGTTCGTTCTCGTCAACCTGAAGGCGTACCCTTGTGACCCCGCCGCCGTCGCCGCGGCGGCCCGAGACGTGGCCGAAGCCAGCGGCGTCCGTATCGCCGTCGCGCCCCAAGCCGCACATCTCGACCGCGTCGCCGCCACCGGCGTCGAGACGTGGGCCCAACACGTCGCTCCCGTCGACCACGGCAGTCACACGGGCCACACGCTCGCCGAGGCCGTCGCCGACGCGGGCGCCGAGGGGACGCTCCTCAATCACTCCGAGCACCGACTGAAACTCGCGGACATCGACGGTGCACTCGACGCCGCCGACCGGGCCGGACTGGAGACGGTCGTCTGTGCCAACAATCCGACGCAGGTGGGCGCGGCGGCGGCGCTCGGCCCCGACGCCGTCGCGGTCGAACCCCCCGAACTCATCGGCGGCGACGTGTCTGTCAGCACCGCCGACCCCGATATCGTCGAGGCGGCCATCGCCGCCGCCGAGGCGGTCGACCCCGCTGTCGACGTCTACTGCGGCGCCGGCGTCTCGTCGGGCGACGACCTCGACGCCGCGGCCTCGCTCGGCGCCGAGGGCGTCCTCCTCGCGAGCGGCGTCGCGAAGGCCGACGACCCGCGGGCGGCGCTCGAAGACTTGGTGTCCGGCGTCTGAAAACCGAGTCCGGTCAGAGAATCTCCGCGTCCGTCCGCTCGGTCGGGTCCTCCTCCGTCGACCCCGACGCCATCTGCTGGCGCGTCGCGTCGTCCGCCGCGGCCGGCGTCTCGCTGCTCTCGTCGACGAACTCCGCGTCCTCGTCCACGAAGCCGTCGTCGCCTTCTACGTCGTCGTCGACGACTTCCACCTCGTCCCGTTCGTCGGGTGCGCGCACGTCGTCCGCCTCGGCGCTGAGCGTTTCCTCGTCGACGAACGCCCGCTCTACCTCGCGAACGACGTCTTCGAGCGCCGTATCGCCGAGGTGGCCGTCGAACGCGCCGGCGACCCGGTCGGGGAGCGCGTACCGATACTCGTCGCCGTCGACGCGTTCGACGAAGCCCGCCGTCCGGAGCGGGCGGTTCCGCCCGTAGGCCATCGGCTGGTCGGGCGTCCCCCCCGCGGCGACGTGGGCGTCGACCGGGGTGGCCGTCCGCTCGGCCCGATAGTGGGCGAGCATCCGCCGCGAGAGCTCTGGAAGTCCACTGATTTCGTCTCGGAAGCGGGCGACGACCGCCTCGCGCGTGGCGGGCGTGGCGTCCGAGTCGGCTGTCGGCGTCTCTTCAGTCGTCGCCGCTGTGTCGTCCGTCGTCTCAGCCGCGCCGAAGGTCACGTCGGCCTGTTCGTCGGTCGCGCTCGTCTCCGGTTCCGGCTCCGGTTCTGGGTCCGGCTCTACGTCTTCTGCCTCCTCTCTCTCACCAATCCCGTCGAGCGACGGCCACTCGTTCGGTTCGATAGCGGGCCGGTCGCTCTCCGCCTCCGCTTCCTCCGTCTCGGCGCCGTCGGCGTCTCGCTCGTAGTCGTGGAGTTCGGCCTGGTCGGCAGACGCCGCCGCCGCGCGAGCGAGATTGCGCCCGTCGCCGCCGCGATACGGCGCCTCCGCCGTCTGGAGCATCGCCTGCGCGAAGCGGTCGGCCATCCGCGAGAGGTCCCGCGCCTCCTCTAACTCCGATTCGAGTTCGCGGATGCGCTGGTCTTTCTTCTCGAGTTGCTGACGCAGGTCGGCGAGTTCGCTCTCGCGACGCTCCTGTTCGTCGCTGATTTCGCGGAGGTCCGACACCAAATCGTCGCTGATGGATTTGAGTTCGGGCCGCTCGAAGTCGTCGAGGCCGGGCGTCGCCCCCGCGTCGAAGGTGCGCTTGCGGTGAAACTGCACCCGCCGCACCGACTCGCTCCAATCTGTCATCAGGAACGCCTCGCCGTCGCCCAAATCCTCGACGGCGTTGGCGTGTTCGGCGTCGATAATCCGGCTCACGACGTTGGTGTCGTTGTTCCACGTCAAGCGATGCCACACCAACCAGTCACACTGCGTGATGAAGTCTTTCTTCACGTCGGCCGGGCGCTGACTGATGCCGACGATGCCGAGGCCGTGTTTCCGGCCTCGCTTCCCGATTTTGATGAGCATCTTCCCCGTCTCGTCGAGGCCGCCGCCCTCGGGGATGTACTCGTGGACTTCCTCGACGAGCATCAGGAAGGGCTTTTTGAGTTTCTTCTCTTTCGCGAACAGGTGGCGCGCGACGGACAGGAGGAGTTCTTTCGCCTCGTCGTCGTCGAGATACCCCGACACGTCGAGGATGATTGGGACGTTCCCTTCGAGCGCGAGACTCGCGAGTTTCTCGGCGTGTTCCGGGCTCACCTGAATGTCACACTCGTCGTCCGCGCCGGCGTGCAGGAGTTCGAACTCCTCTTTCAGCCCGTAGTACTCGCCGTCCGTGTCGACCACGAGGACCGGAAAGTTGTTCGCGAGCAAGTTCTCCACCAGCACCGAGGCGGTGTTGGACTTGCCCGACCCGGATTTCCCCGTGACGAACCCGCGGCCGGTGAGCAGTTCCACGACCGGGAGCGAGACGGGCGTTCCCGCGTCGGCGTCGGCGTCGCCACCGGGGCCGTCGCTCACGTCCGCGACTGTGATAGTCTCCGTGTCCGTCTCCGTCATCGGTCCGTGAGAGGGTCCCGCCCCCCATAGTTCCGCGTCAGACGGGCGTCAGATGCTACTCCTCGAAATCGGTCAGCGACGACTGCCCGTCGGGCGAGCGGGTCGACTCCGTCGCCGACTCGCCTCCCGAACTCCACCCGTCGAGCCGCGCCTGTGCCGCCGCATCGAACTGAAGATTCGACACCCGGACCCCGAGTTTGCGTATCGACTCGCCCGCGAACTCCGCCAGCAGGTCGAGCGCCACCTCGCGGACGAGGGCGGCGTCGGCGACGGGACCGGGCAGCGACCGCTCGCGCGTGTGCACGTCGTACGGCGGCGTCACCGCCTTGATGCCGATGGTCCGGTAGAGGGCGTCCTTTCCCTCGGCTCGGTCGGCCACGTCCGCCGCCAGCCCTGCGACCGTCTCGCGCTGTCGCGCCGCGTCGTCGGTCGCCGAGGTGAACGCCGACTCCCGCGAGAGGCTCTTGGGGCGTCCCGTCGGCGTCACCGCCCGGTCGTCGTGGCCCCGCGCTCGGTCGTAGAGAGTCTGCCCTCGCTCGCCGAACCGCTCTCGAATCGGGCCGGGGTCGGCCGCCGCGAGGTCACCGGCCGTCTCGATGCCCATCTCGCCCAGTTCGCGCGCGGTCACGGGGCCGACGCCGTGGACGGACTCGACCGGTAACGGCTCGAAGAACTCGGACACCTCGCCGGGTTCGACGACGACCAGTCCGTCGGGCTTGTCGTGGTCGCTCGCGACTTTCGCGGCGCTCATCGTCGGCGCGACGCCGACGCTCGCGGGCACGCCCACCTCGCGCCCGATTCGCTCCTTGATGTGGCGGGCGTACCCCGCCGCCAGCGGGCGGCCGTCGACGACGGTCCACGCCGTCCGGTCGGTCACGTCGAGATACGCCTCGTCGATGCTCACCTCGCGCACCCGGTCCGCGCAGTCGTGCAGTATCTCCTTTATCTCGCCGGCCACCTCGCGGTAGTATTCGAGGTCGACGGGGCGGTAGTGCCCCGCCTCCGCGGCGTCGAGGTCAGGGTCGTCTTCCGCGACCGACCGCCGGGGCAGGCGGTCGAGCGCCGTCGAGATGGGCTGGGCGCTCTCGATGCCGTAGGTTCGGGCTTCGTAACTCGCGGTGGCGACGGCACCGTGTGGCTCGCCGGATTCGTAGCCCATGCCGACGACGACGGGTTCGCCCCGAAGCGACGGCTCTCGAAGGCGCTCGCAGGAGGCGTAAAAGCAGTCCATGTCTACGTGACAGACGATGCGGCGCTCGTCGACACCGTCGTCCGCCCCGGGCAGCGTCTCGCCCTCGCCGCCAGCCATACCTACGCTCGGACGCCGACGACCCTCAAGATTCCGCTCACTTCAGTCGCTCTTGGAGAAAGGAGGGATGTGTCGCGGTCACGCCGTCGATATCGAGGATGTCGTCGCTGATGACGTCGCCGAGTGCATCGCCGTCCGGCGCCCGAACCTCCGCCATCAGCATGTGGTCGCCGGAGGAGGTGTAGAGCGATTCGACCGTGTCCATCGCCTTGAGCGCGCGCGTCACTTCGACGTAGCGCTCGCTCTCGACTTCGATGCCCACCATGGCGATAGACTGCCCCGAGAGCTTCTTGGGGTCGACCTCCGCGGAGTAACCGACGATAACCCCGTCGTCTTCCATTCGCTGGATGTACTTTCGGACCGTCGGCTTCGAAACCCCCGCGCGGTCGGCAATCTCCCCGTAGGACGCCTGTGCGTCCTCTTCGAGGATAGAGAGAATTCGGCGTTCCGTATCGAGCGTACCCATACCACTCCGTTTCGGTTCCCGGAAAAAATATGTTCCGAAGACGAAAATCGATTCGCGGCGCCTACTTATGACGGTCGAGGAACATGTCGTGGGTGCGCTCCCACTCGTAGTCCTCGTCGAAGTAGCGCTCCGCGAGGGGGTCGTCGGGCATCTCGCCGATGGCCTGTTTCTCCTCGGAGTAAGAGGGTCGGTCCTCGTCGACGTAGAAGCGACCGGTGAGGACTTCGCCCTCGTAGAGTGACTGCTCGGCCTCCGTGGCCATTCGCGAGGCTTCCTCGCGGTTCGTCGGGTCGAAGTCGTAGTCGTCGGAGTCGTTCACGTCGATGTAGGGGACGTACTGCCGGGCGTCCTTGTTCCAAGTCGGACACTGGGTGAGGAAGTCGACGTGTGCGAAGCCGTCGTGTTGCATCGCCTCGACGAGAATCTCCTTTGCCTGATTGGGGTTGACCGCGGCCGTGCGGGCGACGTAGGAGGCGCCGGAGGTGATGGCGAGCGACAGGGGCCGGATGGGGTCTTTGGCGCTCCCGTGGGGCTGGGTCTTCGACTTGTGACCCTTCGGCGACGTGGGCGACGTCTGCCCCTTCGTCAGACCGAAGATTTCGTTGTCGAAGACGATGTAGGTCATGTCGTGGTTCTCGCGGGCGGTGTGCATGAAGTGGTTCCCGCCGATGCCGTAGCCGTCGCCGTCGCCGCCGGCGGCGATGACTTCGAGTTCGGGGTTGGCCAGTTTCGATGCGCGCGCGATGGGCAGCGAGCGCCCGTGGATGGAGTGATAGCCGTAACACTCGAAGTAGCTGTTTAGCTTGCCCGAGCAGCCGATGCCCGTGACGAGCAACACCTCGTCGGGGTTGCGGCCGATTTCGGGCATGGCCTGTTTCAGCGCCTTCAGGACGCCGAAGTCACCACACCCCGGACACCACGTCGCCTGTGGCTCCAGCGTGGGCGTGAACTCTTCGCGGTCTACCTCTCGTTCCTCGCCGATGGCTGAGAATGCACTCATTGGTTAGTCACCTGCCGCTGGGACGTACGTCGTCTGCTGGTCGGGGACGTCCTTCCCCTCGATGCTCGCTTCGAAGCCCGCGACGATTTCGGCGGGTTCGAACGGTTCGCCGTTGTACTTCAGGAGGCTGGATAGCTTCTCGCCGAAGCGACCGAGTTCCTTCTGCGTGAGGCCGCGGAACTGCCCGGAGGCGTTCATCTCGACCACCAGCGCCTCGTCGACGCTCTCCAGGAACTCCGTCATCTCGGCTTCGGGGTAGGGCATCATGTCGCTGACGCCGATACCCTTGACGGAGTGACCGGCGTCGTTGAGGCGGTCGACCGCCTCGGCGACGGTGCCCTGCTGGCTCCCGAAGGTGATGAGGCCGTACTCGGCCTCGTCGGGCCCCATGTACGTCTGGGTCGACATCGCGTCGAGGTCCTCGCGGATGGCGTCGAGTTTCGACATCCGACGCTCCATCTGCGTGACGCGATTCGTCGGGCTCTCCTCGATGTGGCCCGCCTGATTGTGTTCGTTGCCGGTAACGAGGAAGTGCCCGCCCTTCTGACCGGGGATAGAGCGCGGACTGGCGCCGTCCTCGGCGTCGTAGCGGTAGCGGTGGAACTTCCCGCCCGGTCCGTGGGGGGCGTCCTCCAGCGCCTCCTCGGTCATCACGGCGCCGAGGTCGGCGTTCGGCTCGCGGTCGAAGTGACTCGCGGGCACGTTCATGAGTTCGCCGCCGAGTTTCTGGTCGTACAGCAGGATGACCGGGATGTTGTAGCCGTAGGCGAGTTCGAACGCGATTCGCGACTGCTCGTACGCCTCGGCGACGGTGCCCGGCGCCAGCACGACGCGATTCGAGTCGCCCTGACTGCTGTAGAGGACGTGTTCGAGGTCACCCTGTTCGGGCTTGGTCGGCAGCCCCGTCGAGGGACCGGTTCGCATCGCCTCGACCAGCACGACCGGCGTTTCCGACATCTCGGCGAGGCCGAGCGGCTCGGACATGAGCGCGAAGCCGCCGCCCGACGACCCGGACATGGCCTTGACGCCCGCGTGGGACGCGCCGAGCGCGAGCGCCGCCGCCGCGATTTCGTCTTCGACCTGCTCGGAGATGCCGCCGAGTTCCGGCAGTGCTTGGGACATGATGGTGAACACTTCGGTCCACGGCGTCATCGGATAGCCGGCGATGAACCGACAGCCCTCGTCGATGGCGCCGTAGGCGATGGTGTCGCTGCCCGAGAGCAGCACCTGTTCCTCCTCGTGGCTCCCGTCTGGCACGCGGAGGTCGTGGGTGAACTCGAACTCCTCTTTCACCATGTCGTGGGTGTAGTGGAGGATTTCCGTGTTGGGTTCGAGAATCTCCTCGGGCATCGACTCGGCCATCAGTTCCTCGAAGTATTCGAGGTCGATGCCGAGTAGCGCCGCCGTCGCCCCGACGCCGGCGGTGTTGCGCATCACTTCCCGTCCGTGGTCGCGGGCGATTTCTCGAAGATTGATTGGGTAGACGTGCCAGTCGTTCTCCTCGGCGCGCTCCTCGAAGTTCGGGATGTCGTCGGCGTCCAGCAGGCCGGTGTCGTAGACGATGACACCCCCCTCGTTGAGTTCGTCGAGGTTCTCCGACAGCGGCTTGATTTCCTCGTCGCCGTAGTAGGCGCCTTCCTGTGGGTTGCGGGCGAAGGAGTCGCCGAGCGCGAGCAGACAGTTGAACCCGTCGCCGCGAGAGCGAACCGGGTCCGAGTCGGCGCGTACCTCCGTGTACGTGTGCCCGCCGCGAATCCGCGACGGATAGTGTCGATGCGTAAAGACGTGTAGGCCCGCTCGCATCAGGGCCTTGGCGAAGTTCTGGCTGGTCGACGCGATACCGTCGCCCGAGCCACCAGCGATTCGCCACATGAGCTCGTGGTCAGTCATATTTACATCACGGCCCTCCGGGGGGCCACTACCGAGAGAGTTGACTATGGGTCGACTAAAGCCTTTGCTATACGTTACCATGCAAAAATGATGTAAGACTCTCTCTCACGGAGGTCTTGGCCTCACACATCGACGCCGCTCGCGACTCACAACGCCCGCTCGATGTAGCTATCGACGCGGGCCACCGTCTCCGCGTCGTACGTCCAGAACCCGCGCCAGTGGTTCGGCTCGTACTGGTAGGCGAGTAGCGCGGCCCCGCTCTCCCCCGGCGACCGGAACACGACACACCACGCGTTTCGATACTCGTCGCTGGTGCCGCCGTGGACGGTCACGTCGAGACGGTCCGGCACACGGTCCGGAACCCCGTAGACGTGGACGTCGACCGGCCGCTCGGCGATTCGCTCGTACACCGTTCGCGTCCCGTGTTCGTCTTCGAGCCGCGAGAGTCGCTGGAACGTCGACCGGAGCCGTCCCTCGCCGGCCTCGTACGCTCGTCGCTCGATGTGTCTGGACAGCAGAATCAGCAGGAGTTTCTCCTTGTTCGACTGCGGATACCCCCGAAGGTCGAACAGCGTCTCGTCCAGTCCCCGGAGGACGGTGGGTATCTCGTGGTCGAACCCCGTCCGCGTCCTGAACCGGTCGCTGTTTACGAGCAGGAACGACCGCATCACCTCCGTCAGCGGCGAGACGGCGTTGAGTCGGCCGTCCTTGCGAAGCGCGAGTAGGTTCTCTCCCCGGTCCGGCACCGACCGCTCGGTCAGTTCGACCGACTGCGTCTCGAAGGCGTCGGCCAGCAACGTCTGAATCTGCTCGGGCTGCTGGCGGTTGACAGTCACGAGCGACACGTCGCTCTCGTCCACCTCCTCGAAGAACTCGCGGATACTGGACGGACTGGCGTCGACACCCATCTACCTGTGCAGGCGGCCCCTGCCGGTATATATCGCCGGGGCCGGTTATCAGCCGTGAGAGCGCGTCAGGAGTCGACGTTCTCCGGGCTACGAGGGTGGTAGTCGGTGTCGTACTGCCCCGGCTGGTCGTCCATCCGGTCCGGGTTGATGCGTCCCGCGAGCAGCATGTAGTCGACGAGCGTCAGCGCGAGCATCGATTCGACGACCGGAACGCCACGCGGCGGAAGCACCGGGTCGTGGCGGCCGACGACCTGAATCTCCTTCTCCTCGCCCGTCTCCCAGTCGACGGTCGTCTGCGACTTCGGAATCGACGTCGGCGCGTGGAGCGTCACTTCGCCCCGAATCGGCTGGCCCGTCGTGATGCCACCCTGAATGCCGCCGTGGTCGTTGCCCACGGGCACGGGGTCGCCGTCATCGTCGAACTCCCAGTCTTCGTTGCGCTCGGACCCGGTGTAGCGGCGCGCGTCCCGGCCGAGGCCGAACTCGAACGCCGTCGCCGCGGGCACCGACATCATCGCCTGTCCGAGCCGAGCGGAGATGGAGTCGAAGCGCGGGGCGCCGAGGCCGCGGGGGACGCCCCGCGCCTCGAACTCGATGGCGCCGCCGATGGAGTCGCCCGCCGTCTGATACTCGTCGATGACTTCGCGCATCTCCTCGGCCACCTCGGGGTCGCCACACCGAACCGCGTTCTCCTCGCTGTGTTCGACAATCTCCTCGAAGCTCACGTCCGGCGCCTCGATGTCGCCGATTTGGTTGACGTGGGCCTTGAGTTCGATGCCGTTCTCGGACAGAATCTTCTTCGCGACGGCGCCGGCCGCGACCCAATTTACCGTCTCGCGGGCCGACGACCGCCCGCCACCGCCCCAGTTTCGCGTGCCGAACTTCGCGGAATACGTGAAGTCGCCGTGCGAGGGGCGGGGCGCCGTGATGAACGGCTCGTACTTCCCCGACTGCGCGTCCTTGTTCTGGATGACCATCCCGAGCGGCGTGCCGGTCGTGTAGCCGTCCTGCAGGCCGCTGTGGATGCGCACCTCGTCGGGCTCTCCCCGACTGGTCGTTATCATCGACTGGCCGGGCTTGCGCCGGTCGAGGTCACGCTGGATGTCGTCTTCGGACAGTTCGAGACCAGCGGGACAGCCCGAGACGACGACGCCCATCGCGTCCCCGTGGCTCTCGCCGTAGGTCGTCACTTGGAACAGACGACCGAATCGGTTACCGTTCATGCTCGTTCAGTTCGGCCCCGAGGTCATAAAGCACGTCGAAGAACCCCGGGAACGAGACGTCGACGTGGTCGGCGCCCTCGACGGTGGTCGTCCCCTCCGCCACCAGCCCCGCAATCGCCAGCGACATGACGATTCGGTGGTCGTCGTGACCCGCGACGGGCGCGCCCGTCAACTGCGAGTCGCCGCCGTGAATCGTCAGCGTGTCCGGCGTCTCGGTCACCGACGCGCCCAGTTTCTCTAGCTCCGTCGCCATCGCCCGCACCCGGTCCGTCTCCTTGTAGCGGACGTGTTCGCAGTTGACGAGCCGCGTCTCGCCGTCCGCGACGGCGCCGAGGACGGCGATGGTCGGCAGGAGGTCCGGGGTGTCGCCCACGTCGACGTCGACGCCCGACAACTCGCTCTGACGGACCGTGATTTCGCCCGCCTCGCGGTCCCACGACACGTCGGCGCCCATCCGCTGGAGGACGTCGACGATGGCGCTGTCACCCTGTGCGCTCGGGCGTGCGCCCTCAACGACGACGCCCTCGTCGCCGCCCGCCACCGCCCCCGCGGCGAGCAGGTACGACATCGAGGAGAAGTCGCCGGGGACCGGGTACGCCTCCGACCGCTCGTAGCGCTGGCCGCCCGGCACCCGGTAGCCCCGCTTCGTCTCCGTCGCGTCGACACCGAACGCCGACAGCACTTCGAGCGTGATGTCGACGTACGGCGCCGACTTCAGATCCGTTTCGAGGACGATTTCGATGCCGTCGGTTGTCACCGCGCCCGCCATCAACAGCGCGGTGATGTACTGCGAGGAGACGTCGCCCGGAATCGACACCGTGCCGCCGTCGATGGCTCCGCCGACGACGAGCGGTGCCTGTCCGTTACCGCGCGTGCTCTCCGCCCGCCCGTCGAGTTGTTCGATGGCGTCCAAGAGTGGTCCTTGGGGGCGCGAGCGGAGCGACGCGTCGCCCGTCAGCACCGTCAGGCCGTCCCCGAGCGCCGCACACGCGGTCACGATACGCGTCGTCGTCCCGCTGTTCGCACAGTCGATGACGTCCGCCGGGACGCCGGGGCGCCCGTCGAAGCCGTCCACGTCCAGCCGTCGGTCGTCGTCCGCGCGCTCGACGTGCCCGCCGAACGCCTCGACCGACCGCATCGTCGCTCGCGTGTCCGCGCTCACGAGCGGATCCGAAACGACCGCGCCGTCGCTGTACCCCGCCGCGAGAATCGCCCGGTGCGTGTAGCTCTTCGACGGCGGCGCGCGCGCTCGGCCCCCGACCCGTGAGCGGGTAATGTCCACGTCCATACCCGACCGGTCGGACGGCCGCCGTATCAGCGTACCGAAGCCGGCGCTCTCGGTTCGGGTGCCCGTCCCAACCATTAGGTGGGCTGACTGCTTCGGAGCGTACGATGCCCGAGGACGGGCCGCGAATCCTCCTCGTCGACGTGCCCGCGCCGCTCCGGGACCGGCTGGTGTCGCCGCTTCGGGACGCCGGATTTCGCGTCGCCCGCACCGACTCGGTGGGCACGTGTCTCGGCCGCGTCGCCGCCGACGACGTCGCCGCCATCGTCAGCGGCTACGACCTCGCGACGCTCGATGGCGTTCGTCTCCTGCGGTCGGTTCGAGTCTCGCATCCGACGCTCCCGTTCGTCCTCGTCGTGGCGGACATGTCGGAGACGGTCGTCGAGGCCGCTCTCGACGCCAGCGCGAGCGGCTGTGTCTCGGCCGACGACGACCCGGAAGTGGTCCTCGACCACCTTCGAGGGGGGTTCGAACGCGCAGAGAGCGTGCTCACGGGCGAGCACCAGCGCCGCTACCGACACCTCGTCGAGATGTCGCCCGCGCCCATCAACCTCTTCGACGAGACGGGCGAGTCGATTTGGTGTAACGACGCCACCCTCGACTTGCTCGGTCTGTCCGGCCGTGACGAACTCATCGGCCGGTCGGTCTTCGAGTTCGTCCACCCCGAGGACCACGCCCTCGCGCGCCGCGAACTCGAAGCCGTCGTTCGGCACAAGGAGTCCGTCGGCCCGACCCAGATGCGGCTTCGCCGCGCCGATGGCGAGGTTCGCTCCGTACAGGTCGCGACGGCCGTCGGACAGTTCCTCGGCGAGGACATCGGACAGGCCGTCATCCTCGATATCACGCCCCTCCGCGAGACGCAGGCGGCGCTCGAAGATGAACGCCAGTTCATCGACGCAGCGCTCGACACCCTCGAAGACGTGTTCTATGTCGTCGACGCCGGCGGCTCGCTCCTGCGGTGGAACGCGGCGGTCACCGACGTCACCGGCCGCGCCCCCGACGAACTGGCGTCGTCGAGCGTCGAGACTCTCTTTCCCGGCCCGGACGCGGCGCGTATCCGCGAGTCCATCGACACCGTCCTCGCTGAGGGGAGCGACACCGTCGAGGCCGCGCTCCGAACCGAACACGGGACCCGTCCCTACGAGTTCCGGTGCCGGCGGCTGGAGACGCCGGGCGACGACCCGCGGGTGGTCGGCATCGGTCGCGATGTCTCCGACCGCAAGGAGCGCAAGCGGCAGTTGCAGGCGCTCGAACAGTGGCTTCGTCACAACATCCGCAACGACATGAACGTCATCCGCGGCATCGCCGAGAACCTCGAACACGGGCGGCTCGACGACCCCGAGGCGGGCATCGCGCGCATCCGGTCGTACGCCGACCACCTCATCCAGCAGGCCGACCGCGAGCGACGCGTCGTCGAGATTCTCACCGACCCGCCCGACGCCGTCTCGACGGACCTCTCCGCGCTGGTCGAGCGACGCGTCGCCGACCTCAGCGAGCAACATCCCGACGCCGACATCGCCTGCCCCCGAAGTGATAGCGTCGTCGTCGAGGCGCTCCCCGACCTGCCGGACGCGCTCGACGAACTCGTGGCAAACGCCATCCAGTACAACGATACGGGGACGCCGACGGTCCGTATCGCCATCGTCGACGAGGGGTCGCGGGGGCTGATTCGAGTCACCGACGACGGGCCGGGTATCCCCGAAATCGAGCGCAAGACCTTACAGCTCGACCGGGATATCGACCAACTCCATCACAACACGGGGTTGGGACTGCTCTTCGTCTACTGGGTGACGCGACTCTCCGGTGGCGACGTCACCATCTCCGAGAACGACTCGCGGGGCAGTACGGTCACGCTCTCGTTCCCGTCGCGGTGACCCTCAGCTACTAAAGGACCCGGTCGAGTAGGGTGGGTATGTTTGAGAACTGCAGATGAGTTATATTATTAGTTGGTCTTGCTAACGTTTACGGGCCGAAATCGGGAATCACTTTGAGGCGTGGGTTGACCTACCGGAACTGTTCTTTCCGCCATCGATTTGAGGTAATAAATGAGGCAGCAATCAGCATCACGTTCAGAACGGCAGAGACGCCCATGCCGAGATATCCGAGGATCGTACTGGACGCTTTCAATTCATCGGCGTTATGGAAGAACACGACATAGGTTGCGACGGGCAACAGGAACCCATACGGGGGGGAGACGGCTGCGAAAACGATCGAGGCCACCATCGCTATTTTGTCAGCTGGATGGAGCGTATTCCGTGCATGCCGAATCATGTTCTCTGCGTTCCCGTTGATATTTCCTCTTGCATGGCGACCAGTGCTTGCCCACTCGTGAACACGATGCGAATTGTTCTCCACCGTCCCTCCGAGCCATAGTGCTCCAGCCCAACCGAAGCGAGCAACAGTACACAGAATCATCCAACCGACTGAGGCCATTTGAACCGTGACTTGCGGAATAGTGATGTCGTCTACCCCAATCAGGGAGGCTATCGTATCTCGCATGTAGTAGGCAAGGACCTGACAACACTTAGTTGTCAGGACATCGAGGTGAAAGTAGTCGTTACAGATCTAGACTCACCAATAACTGCACCATTTTCTCTAACATCGCCTTGGTTCCGTTTGGACCAACATCGAATTGGCCGGGGTGGGCTGCTTTGTTCCGGATATCCCGTTCCTTGTCGAGAATATCCTTCAGACTCTTGTCGATCAGACCTACGTTTTCGGCGAGAATCAATATATCGCGGTCGTTCATCTTCTGGAACGACCAGAAATCCGTGATATTGAAGTTTGGTGTGGTCTGGAACTGTTTCTGGTATGCTACGTGGATCGGGTCGTTGTGTGCCTCCAGCCCCTTGTAGAGTGCGTACATCGCTGCCTGCCAACCGAGGACAACTGCACCCCGATACGCACCGGCTTGGACACACTGAAGTGCCTCCTCCATGTAGTCATGATACTTGTCAGTCCTAATCTGCTCTAGGTCGGCTGCCAAACTATGGATGAAGCCAGCACTGATGTCCCGGTGGCTTACCTCTGGGTAGACATGTTCTATGTACTCATCCTCGACCTCTCGGAGATGCCCCACAGAAGTTTGAACGCTTGACCTTGATTTGCGTGACTCTCTCAGTAACGCGGTAAACTCCTTATCCATCGAATCGATGATTTGCTGGTCGGCGAGGGGCTTCAGGCTAATTTTCACTTCTTGCCAATCAGCATATAATTCTCGGCAACTTTCTTCGTACTCATTTGTGTGAACCGTCTTCGAACTTTTTCCCTCAAGATGAGACTTGAGTCTCTGAACTTCCTCGAAAAAATCTTCAATTGTTTTCATTCAACCACTCAATTAGTTCACGCCGGCCACTTGGGGTTATCTTAAAAGGCTTGTTTCGGTCCCGATCCACATTCGGATTGTCCTTGATCAGACCTACTGAGCGAAGACTAGGGAGGAGTTCGCGCCCCCACTGATCAATCTCAACCTTTTCGACATCAATCAGTTTGTCCTTAGTTTCCTTGTTGTCATGATAGATATCATCAGACAGTATCTCCTTGATTGTACAGTAGCCAAGAAGGGCATATTTCGGTTCGATATTCAGCGGACTATGGACGTGAATACCGCCATCGTCTATGTAGAAGTGTTCTGCCAGTTTTTCGTGGTCCACGTCAAGCCGGCGTGCGACTTTATGTAACTCTGTATCCCCTGTCTCTGAGGATACTTCCTCGGTCTCATTCGGTTCCCTTTCTTTGTCCTCACTCTGGGATTCCGTTTCTGGCTCTGGCTCTGGAGTTTCGGAAACTGTTTCCGGATTTCCGGCGGGCTTGGATTCGGATTGTGACGACAAGTCAATCCGATCAAGTATCGTGCTTAGTTGATCTGAGAGAAATTCCTCCGTCCCCTCCATCCGTAGTTGATTGCTTCCTATGCTGATCTCTACCAAGGATTGATCTGATTCATCTGTCATTGCTATTTTACTGTTAGCCTGACTGTTTGGACATACTAACTTGATTTATTATTTTCGCCATATGACCCGGTCTTTGGCCCAAAATATTGCCAAATCTGATATCAGTCCCTGGATCTTTGTTACTATAAACGTTCGATCTGTTATGATAGAGACATCCTCCTCAGGAGTGCTTAGGCAAGCAGGTACTACTCATGGGAACGGTCCATGCCTTAATCCCCAATCGATGTTATCCCCCCGGATTCATCGACTCCCAACGAGGCCCATTCGTTGGATCCTAACTACCAGAAGTGCTTACTGATGCTCCTCACCCCTTCTGGCACTATTCCGACCGGGATCGTTGAATACTGCTGTCTCCTGTGTCGGGTTTGCTCGACATGGGACGTAAGCCTCCGCAGCAGCCTGACCGACAGCCCGGAAAACATTCCCATTAACCGTTTGGCAACACCTTTCCGTGATGTCTCGGAACCTACGTGCATGTTCGAGAAGTCGACGTGGATAAAGCTCCCGCGAAACGTCGTCGTGGGTCACGGCGTTCTCGACGACCTCGACAGCGTCGTCACCGACCTCTCGGTCGCCGGGCGACCGCTGGTCGTCACGAGTCCGACGCCGGACCACCTCGTCGGTGACCGGGTTCGCGACCATCTCGGTGGCGACCCCGCGACCGTCACCGTCGAGACGGCGGGCTTCGGCGCCGTCGAACGAGTCGTCGACGCCGCGGAGGCCAACTCCGCGACCTATCTGGTCGGACTCGGCGGCGGCAAACCTATCGACACGGCCAAGATGGCCGCCGACCGCCTCGGTCTCGGCTTCATCTCGATTCCGACCGCCGCCAGCCACGACGGTATCGTCAGCGGGCGCTCCTCGATTCCGGAGGGTGACACCCGACACAGCGTGGCCGCGGACCCGCCGCTCGCCGTCGTCGCCGACACGGAGATTATCGCCGCGGCGCCGTGGGAACTCACGACCGCCGGCTGTGCCGACATCGTCTCTAACTACACCGCCGTCGAGGACTGGAAACTCGCCCACCGCCTGCAGGACGTCCACTACTCCGAGTACGCGGGCGAACTGTCGCGCATGACCGCCGAACTGCTCGTCGAGAGCGCCGACTCGATAAAGCAGGGGCTGGAGGAGTCGGCGTGGGTGGTCGTGAAGGCGCTCGTCTCCTCCGGCGTCGCCATGTCCATCGCTGGCTCCTCTCGCCCAGCGAGCGGGGCCGAACACCTCTTCTCGCACCGGCTGGACCGCATCGCGCCCGACCGCGCTCTCCACGGCCACCAAGTCGGCGTCGGCTCTATCATCGTCGCCTACCTCCACGAGGGCGAGAAGGGGATGTGGCGAAACATCCGCGACGCCTTGGACGTCATCGGTGCGCCGACGACGGCGGCCGACCTCGGCTTCGACGAGGAGACCATCATCGAGGCGCTGACGACCGCCCACCGCATCCGCGACCGGTACACCATCCTCGGCAACGGCATCAGCGAGGCGGCGGCCCGCGAGGCGGTGACGACGACCGGCGTGATATAAGCGGAAAAGCAAAGCCGGTTCGCTCCCGAGTGCCGGTCATGGCAACGGCAAGCGCTAGCGGCCCGCTCAAGGACCACCCCGCCGCCGTCACCCTCGTCCTCTCCGTCGTGGGCTACACCCTCGTCGTGGGGACGTTCCTCGGCGTCGTGCCCGACTCGGTCTTTCCGGACCTCTCGCTCCAGCAGGTGAACCTCCTCTCAGACGCCATCGCCGTCGTCAACACGCTCGCGACGCTGACGCTTATCGCGGGCTGGCGGTGGATTCGGCGCGACGAGGTGACGAAACACGCCACCGCCATGGCGACTGCCTTCGGCCTCATCCTCGTCTTTCTCGTCCTCTATCTGACGAAAATCGGCGGCGGCGGCACCAAGGAGTTCGTCGGCCCACAACTCGTCTACTACGCCTACCTCATCATGCTCGCGATTCACATCATCCTCTCTATCGTCTCAGTCCCGGTCGTTCTCTACGCACTCGTCCTCGGGCTAACGCACACGCCGTCGGAACTCCGGGAGACGAGCCACGCCCGAGTCGGTCGAATCGCCGCCGGCGCGTGGATTCTCTCGCTCTCGCTCGGCGTCGTCGCCTACGCCCTCCTCAACCACGTTTACAGTTGGGAGTTCGTCGAAGCCGCCGTCCTCGTCGCGGCCCCGGCGGGCGCGCTTCGCGACTAGTCGCCTCGCACCGTGACCACCGGCACGTCGCTCCGGCGGACGAGTCGCTCGGTGACGCTCCCGACCAGATAGCGGTCCAGCCCCTGCCGGCCGTGGGTTCCCATCACGAGCAGGTCGATGTCCGCCTCGTCCACGTAGTCGAGGATGGCGTCCTCCGGGACGCCGTCGAGAAGTACCTCTGTCGTCTCGACGCCCGCGGCCGCCGCCCGCTCGGTGACGGCCGCCGTCGCCGCCGAGCCCTCCTCCCGGAGCGTCTCACGCAAGTCGTCGAGGCTCAGTTCCGGCGCCGCGTGGGCGACGGCGTCCGTGTCGACGACGTAGCAGGCGTGAAGCGTCGCGTCGAAGCGGTCGGCGATTGCCACGGCGTGGTCGGTTGCCGCCGCCGCACACTCGCTGCCGTCGGTCGGCACCAGTACGCGTTCGTACATACGCCCGCGTTCGTGGCGCCGCCTCTCAAGTCCACCGACAGATAGTGTTCAGATACGTAGGTGGAGTTAGGACCACCTCGAAAGCCCCGACTCGCTGGAGTCGGGGGTAGCGAGGCGGCAGAGCCCCTCGAAGCCGCGCACGGCACGCCGTGCGCGCCCCTCGCTGCGCTCCTCGGCCTTCGGCCTGCGGTGCTTACGTCGGCCGCCTTCCTCCAGCAGCGAGGGAGCGAAGCTCCCTCGG